>JADKIY010000001.1:0-600000 GCA_016722575.1 Elusimicrobiota bacterium
CCCGCATTCGAAGGCCGCGCCCCGAACAGACGTTGTAAATTTCGCCGGGTTTTCCACGGGTCGCCAAAAGCGCCAGGGCTTCCAGGGCGTCCGGCAGGGCCAGGAAATCCCGCACGGCGTTTTGAGGACCCGTTTGAAGGGTCCGGGGCCCCTTGGATTTCCGTCGGAGAAGGTTCCACACCCGGGGCACGGCGAAGGTGTCGGGAGCGTCGGGCGCGTACAAATTAAAGAGGCGGGCCACGACCACCGGCACGCCCAAAACGTTGTAGGCCAAACCCAACCGGGTTTGAAGAAGTTTGGAAACACCGTAGTCGGTTTGGGGACGGGCGGGGGAGCCTTCGGTCAGTCGCCGGCGGGAGGCGCCGTATTCGGCGGCGGAACCCAGTAGGAGAACCCGGGGACGCGGAGCGGGAAGCCGACGAAGGGCTTCCAGGAGAAAAAAGGTGGGCGTTACGTGGGCGTCGGTCAATTTTTTGAGGGAGCCGGGCCGGGTCCGGCCCAGGCAGTGAATCACGTGGGTGGGGCGAAGGCGGGCCAACCGCGCGCCGACGTCGTCGATGGATTTAAACCGGGGGGCCGGGCCCGGGCCCGTTCGGTCGCCTTGAACGACCGCCCGGGGAAAACGGCGGCGAAGGCTCTTCAACAACCGGGAGCCGACGTAGCCGCCGCTCCCCGTGACCCAAAAACGCACGGAGTTAAACGGAAGTCACCGACGGGCCCGGGGTTTTCGTGAACAGTTCCTGGGCCTGGCGGTAATCGTCGGGGCGGCCGATGTCCAACCACTGGCACCGGCCGGGGAAGGCGACCACCCGCTCGCCCGCCCGCAAGAGCGCCAGCACCAGATCCGGAAAATCCAAAAGAACACCGGGTTTAATCCATTTTAAAACGCGCGGTTCGTAGACGTAGATGCCCATGCTGACTTCCAAGGTGGACACGGGTTTTTCCCGGTAACCGGTCACCCGGCGGTCGGCGTCGATGTCCAGGACGCCCAGGTCGATTTTGACTTCGCGGCGGTGGGCGGCAATGGTGAGGGCCGCTCCCCGCTCTCGGTGAAAGGCCACCAGGGCGCCAATGTCCAAATCCGTCAACAAATCTCCGTTCAACACCAAAAAGGTCTCGGTCAAATCCGGCACCAGCGCTAAGGCCCCGGCGGTTCCAAGGGGCGTGTCCTCGTGCACGAATCGAAGGTTGATTCTTTTCTTCCATTCGGATTTTTGGTCGAAATAGGCTTTGATAAGTTCCGCCAGATGGCCGAGCGCCAGGGTCATGTCCTTGACGCCGTGGGCCACCAGCCGTTCCATCAGGACTTCGAGAACCGGTTTGTCCCCCAGGGGCATGAGCGGCTTGGGAAAATTGATGGTGAAGGGCTGCAACCGGGCCCCTCGACCGCCGGCCAAAATCACCGCGCGCAAACCCTCGGCGGGTTTAACGGGGCCTGTCACAGGGCGTATTCCTCGGGGCGGTAGGCGGCCAAACGACGCCGAACGTAGTCGGCCGTGCGGCGAATTCCCTCCTCCAGCCCCACCCGCGGCGCCCATCCCAACAGGCGCCGTGCTTTGGTCGCGTCGCAGAGGAGCAGATTCACCTCGCTGGCCACCGGCCGCGTCCGAACCCCCTCGATTTTAAGGCGGGGGCGGCGACGAAGAAATCCCATGCATTTCTCCGCAAGTTCGCCCACACTCACCGCGTTTCCTTGGCCGAAGTGAATCACCTCTCCTTCAATGCCCCCGCGTTCCAGGGCGGCCACAAAGGCCGCCGCCGTGTCCGTGACAAAGGTTAAATCCCGCCGGGGGGCCACGCGACCGAGAGCGAGTGTTTTCGACCCGGAGAGAATTTGGGCGAGAATCGTCGGCAAAACGGCCCGGGCCGATTGGCGCGGGCCGTAGGTGTTGAAGGGACGGAGGACAACGACAGGAAGGCCGTGGCTCCGGTGATAGGCCAGGGCCATTTGGTCCGCGGCGATTTTACTCGCGGCGTAGGGGGATTGGGCGTTTAACCGATGGGTCTCGTCCATGGGCGCGGATTGCGCGTTGCCGTACACTTCGCTGGTGGAAGTCACCACCAATCGCCGGACGTCGTTTTGGCGACAGGCTTCAAGCAGGTTCAACGTGCCCTGAACGTTGGTGGCCACGTAAGAATCGGCGGCGCGATAGGAATAAGGAATGGCGATCAAGGCCGCCAGGTGGGCGACGGTGGAGCAGCCCCGGACCACCTCGTTCATCAGGTGGGCGTCCCGAACGTCCCCCCCCACGATTTCGAGATGGGAACGCCGGACGACGCGCAGGTCGTCCAAATGCCCGCGCCGCCCCGCCCCGTTGTAGTGGATCAACGCTCGCACCCGGGCCCCGCGGCGCAACAGGGCTTCGACCACATGGCTCCCGATAAACCCACCGGCGCCCGTCACCAACACGCGGCCACTTCCGCCTTGACCAACGCCCAATCGTTTTTCCCGGGACAATTTAATTTCCCCCTTTTCCCAAAGTCGGGATCTTCGCGGTGGCCCGATTCCGCGGCGCGCAATCGGTCACGGTATTATAGTGAAATCGACCGCGCCCGCCCACGATCCGGCCGAACCCGGCCCGTCGCCCTCAATCCGCTCGAGTCCCGGCGTTCACCGCACCGTAATACCCACGAAAGGCGATGGGCCACAAACGGGCGGGGGCGAACGTCAAGACCCGGCCCCAACGCGCTTTTCCCGCCATGGGCCCTCCCAGCGCGATGGTCCGGCGAAAAAAGCGCCGGGCCACTGGATCGCCGGCCCGCAACGCGGCCATTCCGGCCAAGAAGTATTGACGGCTCAACGCCGTTCGAAACAACGGCGGGGCGATACGCGGTTTCAAGCTCCACACCACGTGCGTGGCGTTCAGCCGGTGAGCGCGCTCGCGGTTGGTGTTGGCGGCGTGCACCCGGTAGCGGATCAGCGGCTTGGCCAGGAGGCCGATCGATTTGCCCGTTCGCGCCGCCATCCGGACCTGAAACTCGAAGTCCTCCACGTTCCGGTAGCGCGGGTCTTCGGAAAAAAAAGCGTCTGTTCGAGCCACGAGAAGCGACGACAAAGGCGGCGCCCCGTGCGTCAACAAGCCGGCGAGGTCGCGGTCTTCTTGGGGCAACGCGGGCCGGCGTCGGTGGATTGCAACGTCCCCGATCAGCACCGCGGAGGAGCCCACGCCGAAGTGGCGCGCCGGGTCAAAAAACCGCAACTGCGTCTCGAGTTTTTCGGGAACCCACAAATCGTCGTCGTCACAAAAAGCCACAAATTGTCCCCGGGCGTGGCGCAAACCTTCGTTCCGATTGACCGCGATGATGCCGCGATTGGGGTTTTTGAAAAATCGAAGACGTTCGTCCCCCAACCGTTGAAGCATTCCGCCCACATCGGCCAAGGAATGATTGTCGATCACGATTATTTCCGTGCGCCGGTGGGTTTGATCCAGCAAGGTCCGGACCGTCTCCAGGAGAAGCGTGGGCCGATTGTACGTGGCGACGATCACACTGACGAGGGCGTCGGTCACGGGGAGGCGACGCCGATCCCGGCGCCCGGAGGAACGGGGGGGGCTGGATCACTGGGGACGGCGGTCGCCGGTCGCCGTCCCGGGATCAAGACCGCAAATCGCGGGCAGTCGGGCCCCCCAACGGCGATAACCTTCAACGCACAAACGCAGCGTCCGGTCGATTTCGCGGTCGATGCCGTTGCGCCAGGAAAACCCCATGGTCGCAACGCGGTCAATGGAAAAACGCAGCGGCGAGACCGGCGTCGGCCGGGCCTCGGGTGCCGGTCCACCGATGGGCGGTCGGACCCCCAATAGACGCTCGGCCCGGCGTGCCACCCGGCGGGCCAAATCGCCCAACGTTAAATTCCAGGGGGACCCCAGATGGATCACCCCGTCGGTCGGCCAGGAGGCGGTTCGCCGGGCCAAAAAAGCCAACCCCCGGACGGCGTCCTCCATCGGAAGAAAATTGCGTCGGTCCGATAGCGGATTGCGCAACACGAGGCGGCCGTTCAACACCGCCTGCAGGCACAAATCGCCCACGATCAGCGTCCACCGCGGAACCGAAATGTCCGCGGGGGCGCCAAACACGTTCGAGAGGCGCACGCAAAGCGCGCGCAATCCCGCCCGGTGACGGAAAACCTGGGTGACGTTCTCGCCCAGGTAGCGGCCGAGGCCGTAGGGGTGACACGGGACGGGAACCGTTTGCTCGGTGACCCGGCCACGCCCCCGTTGCCCGTAAACGTGGAAGGTGGAGAGGTAAAGAAAGGCCGGACGGCGAGGCAAGCGCGAAATGGCTTCCAAGACGTTCCACACGGTTTCGCCGCCGGCGCGGATCGCCGCCCGCGGGTCGCGAACCGCCGCAATCTCGTCCGGCGCCGCCAGGTGGATCACGACGTCGCGGTCGGCCAACAAGGGGGCAATCCGATCGGGCCGGGTCAAATCGTTGCGCACGACCTCGTCGGCCACGGTCCAGCGTGGTCGCTCGTGGGCGGCGCGGCGGGTGGTCACGCGGACCCGGTGGCCCGCGCTTTTTAAATGTTCCGTTAGGCGGCCGCCGATGTAGCCGATGCCTCCCAGAAGCGCCAATTTCATGGGCGGCCTTCCGAACGACAACGGCGGCGGAACGCGCCGCGGCCGGAGAACGTCATTCCCCGACCTTCGGCCAACGGTAGGGGATGGCGTTGTCGAAAGGGTCCAACCGGCGGATCTCCAGCGGGTCGTGAGGGATCGAAGCGCAATTGGCCACGATGGACGTTTCCCGGCCCAGCCCGATGAACCCGTTCCAAACCAACGGCGGGATGGTCACCCGCACGTAGTGGTCGGGCCCCATTTCGATTTCCTGAATCCCCCCCCGCGAGGGACTCTCCGGTCGATCGTCGTACAACACCAACCGAATCTTCCCGTAGGGAACGGCGTAATTGAGAACCATCCGTTCGTGCACGTGCCACCCCTTGACCACGTTCGGGAGGACACAGGAAAAATAAATTTCACCGAACCCAAAAAAGCCCGCCCCATCGCTTCGAAGCATGTGCATGATGCGGCCCCGCTCATCCAAAATTTGTTTCAGGGGGGTAATGCGGACGTCATGAATCAACGCGCGTCTCCAGATATTCGTTTATTTGAGCCCCGGTTAGAGAATCCACGGAACCGCCCAGGGCGGCGGTTTTGTACCAGCGGACGGTTTCGTCCACGGTGCGTTCGAAACCCCATCGGGTTTGCCAGTTCAGCAAACGGCGGGCTTTGTCGCTGTTGAGGGCCAAAAGCGTGCTCTCGTGTCCGACGGTTTTCCCCCGGACCACGGGGGGATTTTTCCCGCCCCAACCGGCCACGACCCGGCGCACAACGTCCATCACCGGTTGGCTCGCGTTTCCGCTGGGACCGAAATTCCAGGATCCGCCGAACGCCTTCGGGGAACGGCGCAATCTCAAAGCAAGGGTCAAATAGCCGGACAAGGGCTCCAGAACGTGTTGCCAGGGACGCGTCGCTCCCGGATGCCGGACGACAATCGGTCGCCCCGCGATCAAGGCGCGGACGCAGTCCGGGACAATTCGATTTTTGGCCCAATCGCCGCCCCCCAGCACGTTCCCGGCCCGCACCGTGGCGGCGCCCAAACTCCGGCGGTCGGCAAAGTAGGAGTGATCGTAGGAGGAAAAAACCATTTCCGCGGCGGCTTTTGACCCGCTGTAGGGGTCGCGCCCCCCCAGCGTGTCGTTCTCGCGATACCCCCAGGGCCACTCGTTGTTCCTGTAGCACTTGTCCGAGGTGACGACAATGAGGGACCGCACCGTTCCCTGGCGCCGGACGGCGTCGAGCACGTTCACCGTCCCCCCCACGTTGACGTCAAAGGTCTTTTGGGGATCGGTCAGCGAAGCGGCCACCAGAGACTGAGCGGCCAGATGAAACACGAACTCGGGCTTGTGCCGCCGCACGGCGGCAAAGAGCGCGGGGGAATCTCGAACGTCGCCGTTCAGGTGGATGATTTTCCGAGCAAGGCCCAGTCGCGCGAAGAGGTGGCGCGGCGAGTCGACCGGAAGCGCGTAGCCCATCACCCGGGCTCCCATCGACCACAACCAATAGGCCAACCACGACCCTTTGAACCCGGTGTCCCCGGTGATAAAAACGCGCGCCCCCGAAAAAACGGCCAAATCCCGCGTGGTCAGCGCCATATCATCCATGGGGCTTTCCCTTCGTCGAGCAGCGCGTTCAACGCGGCAAATTCGCGCGGAGTGTCCATCGGTTGCCAAAACCCGTCGTGCTCAAAAACCATCAGCTGGCCATCCCGGGCCAGACGGCTCATCGGGCCCAACTCAAAAACCAAATCGTCGCGGTCCTCGAGGTAATTGAACAACTCTTGTCGGCACACGAAGAAGCCACCCGAGACTCGACCGCCGCCCGATTTTGGTTTTTCGTGAAATTCGATCACCCGCCCCCGGTTGTCGCTGAGAATCTCCCCAAACCGACCCGTGGGATGAACGCCGCACAGGGTCATGATTTTTCCGTGGGATTCGTGGGCGGCCAGAAGCGCCTTCAAATTGACGTCGCTCAGCCCGTCGCCGTAGGTCAAGAAAAAATTCTTTTCGCCGGCCACGTATTTCTGAATCCGTTTGATCCGGGCACCCGTCATCGCGTTGTCCCCTGTGTCCGCCAGCGTCACGCGCCAGGGAGTGTCCGCGTCGGGACCGTGGTAGTCGATTTTGGATTCGCGGCCCAGGGTCACCGTCAGGTCCGTGGTTCGCATTTTATAATTCACGAAATAATCTTTGATGATCTCTCCCTTGTGCCCCAAGCAAAGGACGAATTCGTTGTGGCCCCAATGGGCGTAATACCTCATGAGGTGCCACAAAAGCGGCCGCGGCCCGATGGGCACCATGGGTTTGGGTTTGTTCTCGGCCACATCGCCCAGCCGCGTGCCCCGTCCACCACACAAGATCACCACTTTCATTGGGCCTCCTCGTTCAACGAAATGCTGCGAAACCGCTCGATCCAACGCCCCACCCCTCTCAGATCCGAGGCGCGGGGCGTCCCCTTGGGAAAAACGGACCGCCGTCGGGCCGGAATCCGGGCCACAAAGGGCACCCGGCAATGGGCGGCGGCGCGCCAATCGCCGACGGCGTCGCCCACGTAGAGAGCCTCGGCGGGCCGCAAGCGGTGGCGGCGCAACAAACGCCCCAACGCCGCGGTCTTTTCGGGCGGAGTCCCGATCACGGAGGTAAAATACGACCGCAAACCTCGGCCACGGACAATCTCGCGCAATTCCCGAGCGGGAGTGCCCGACACCACGAAGAGCTTGACCTTCCCATGGTAGGTTTTCAAAAATCCAAGCGCCCCGGGAACCAACGGCGCGGCCATCACTTTCCGTCGCACATACCGGGCAAAGGCCGCGCCCAGACGCCGGCGCTCCGACGGGCCGTAAGAGCTGCCCAAAATCACGCGTTGAATGTGCTCAAATTTTGAAAACCGGGAAACGCCGGCGTTCCGTCTATGGTAATCGACTATGCGCTGGAGGTGGGCCGGGCGCCTCCGAAAAACCCAGCCAAACGCTTCCGTTTTGATGTCCGCGGACTCCAGCACGACCCCGTCAAAATCGAGAATCACCGCTCGGAGCGGCGGGCGACCGCGCGTCATCCTTCTTTTTCCACGCGGCCAAGCCCCCGGCGGACATCATCGATGGCCCCCAGCAACCCCTGTCCGAGGTCGACGTAGTGGGAGCGCACGAGTTTTCGCGCTTCCTGGGGCAAATAGGCGTAGGGGGTCGTGCGGTAGTGCAATTCTCGAAGTTCCGGCCGCGACCGGGGCTTGTAAATCAGTTTGATTTTATTCCCCAGGATTTCGCGAATCATCGCCAGCAAATCACGTATCTTCATCGTTTGATGACCCGTGATGATCAAGCAAGCATTCTCGTGTTTTTTGGCCAAGGCGTCGACGCAGGATTCCGCGGCGTCACGCACGTGGATGTATTCCCGAATCTCCTCGCCGTCGCCCCAATAGGTGATGGATTTCCTCGTTAGGGCCTGATGAAGAAATCCGAAAATGCCGTTTCGCTCGTCCGCCCGAGGTCCGTAAAGAGAACCGAATCGCAGGATCGTGTACGGGAGTCCGTAAATCCTCTGGTAGGCTTCGATATAGGCTTCGCAAGACAATTTGCTGGCCCGGTAGAAGGAGGCCATCCCGCTGTACACGTACATCGTGCTGGCAAAAAGGTACCGCTTGACCCGGGCTCGGCGACAGGCCTCCAACAACACGCCGTTCCCAAGCACGTTAAGGCGGATGGTTTCCAAGGGATGCCTCTGGGCGGCCTCGATGTCCGCGAACCCGGCGAAATTAAAGACGGCGTCCTGTCCCGCCACGGCCCGGGCCACGGCTTTCTCGTCCGTGATGTCCCCAAGCACCATTTCCTGCCCCGGCCGGAGGCGGGGCGACGTTTTTAAATCGAAGATTCTGACCCGGTGGCCGGCCTCGATCAACGCGTCCGCCACGTGGCCACCGACAAAACCGGACCCGCCGAAGAGCGTGATTTTCATGAAACGTCCTTTCGCGCCGCGGTCGCGGCCGAGGGGTATTCGTTTTCGGGCACGACGGAGGACAGCGCCTCTCCGCGGCAAAATCGTAACACTTCGTCGACCGCTTCGCGCTCCATGCGCACACGGCAGTCTTGGGACATGGATCCCATGTGGCTCGTCAAGACGCACCGTGGGAGAGTGGCCAGGACGCCGGAATAGGGTTCCCGGTCGAACACGTCAACGGCGGCGCCGGACAGCGCGCCGCTCCGCAGAGCCTCTGCCAGATCGTTCTCGTTCACCACCTCGCCGCGCGCGGTGTTGATTATCACGGCCGAAGCCTTCATTCGCGCCAGGGCCCGGCGGTCGATCAGGTTCCGGGTGGCCGGCGTCAGGGGCACGTGAAGGCTCAACACGTCGCTTCGCGACAGGAGCGTCGGCAGGTCGGCCCATTCCACGGGGCCGGGCAGCGTCTCCGTCGTGGGTGACAGGTCCTGGGCCAACACGCGAACGCCGGGAAATCCTCCGGTTAAATGCCGTATCACCCGCCGCCCCACGCGCCCCACCCCCACCACCCCCACCGTGAGTTCGGCCAGCCGCCGCCCCATGACTCGGTTCCACACGCCGTTGCGCATCTGGCGGTCGGCCAGGGCGATGTGGCGGAGCACCGTGAGCATCAGTCCCACGGTTAGCTCCGCCACCGCCGGCGCGGGGGCGTCGGGGGTGTAGGTGACCCGAATGTTTCTTCGCCGGGCGGCCGCCAGATCCACGTTGTCCAACCCGATCCCCACTCGGGCGATGAGCCGGAGGTGCGGCGCCGCGGCCAGGACACGATCGGTGATTGGCTCCGTCCCGGCCACGAGCAATCCGAAGTCCGGGATGAGCCGGATCAAATCCTCCTCCTGAAGCCGTCGCCCCAGGGGGTTCACGAAAACGGCGGCGCCGGCTTTTTCAAGGTCCTCCAACGGGCGACGGTCCACGTCGCAGAAGGGGACCGTGGTGACCAGAACCCGCCGTTCCGGCGGGACTCTTCGAACGGCCTCCGTGGACCCAATCCCGTCAATCGCGGAAATTGTTCCCGCGGGCCCGAGGTAAGGCGTTTTCACGTCGCTGAACCCACGGCGACGAAGCCACTCCTCCACCGCGGGAATTTGCCAAACGTGGTCGATGTCGCCGTAACCCTCGTGCACGAGCGGGGCCACGCGTTGGCGGGCCGGATTGACGATTTCGTTGGGGCGAGTCGATGGAAGCGATTCGCCCTCCAACAAGCGGGCCCGAAGAACCCACATCAGGGAGTCGGAAAAATAAGCCGCCCCGGTCGCGGAGGCCGGTGCGTCCAGAAAGGGCTTCAGAACCCCCCCCTCTTCCAGCCGAAGGGCGTACCGCGGGGCAAAATCGTTCCGCAGGGTCACCGACGCCACTCCGTCCAAGGTCGGGTCGCGCCGCAATTGTTCAAGGCCTTGGTCGATCATGCCGGAGGTGACCGTGGGCGCGTTGGCCAGGAGCACCACGAGGAATTCCGGGGCCCGGCCCTCTCGCCGCGCGATCTCCCGATACCCGTGGGCGATCACGTCTTCCAAGGTGCCGTCCCCCGCCCGAAGCACCGCCGGCCGTTCAATGACCCCGGCGCCCAGATGCCGGGCGATCCCCGCCATGGCCTCGTCATCGGTGGATAGGTACGTGCGGGGCTTTTCCGCCGCGTTGAGCGCGGCCAACAGGGGGTACGCCATCAGGGGCCGGCCCAGAAGGGGAAAGGTGTTCCTCCCTGGGAAGGGAAGCCGTTCCTTTCGGCCGCAAACAAGGGCGGCAATCACGCCGGAAGCACCCCGTGGGCACGAAGCCAATGCTCCGCCTGGGGCATTTGCCATTCGTAATCCACGTCCAAACCGCCCCATTGTTCGAGCGGAAATATGTTTTTCCATCCACCGTTGGGGGAGCAATCCGTCCTTCATGTTTTCGAAACAACGAGGCCGAACGATCGACAGGCCCATGTCGGCAAACCAGACGTTGCCCTGGGAATCCCGGTCGCAGTTGAGAGTGGCCGGATCGCCGAAGGTTTCAAAGGGAACAAAGGGGTGCAACAAGCCGTCGGGGCCGATGCGCCGGGCCCGGAGGGGGCTCCACATGTTGTAACGGGAAACGGTGACCGCTGAATCGTAGTTGGGATGGGCCCGGAGGGCCTCCACGCCGGCGTCGATGGTTTTGCCGAGGACCGTGGGCGCGTTGCAGAAAAGCAACGCCAACAATTCCAGGGCCTCCCCGCGTTCGGCCAATCGGCGGCGAATGGTATCGAACCCGTGGCGAAAGGCGTCCTCGCCCAGCGCCGACGGGGTGGCCAATTCCGCTGGCCGATCGATGATTTCGGCGCCGTACTCCCGGGCGATGGTTTTGATTTTCTCGGAATCCGTGGAAACATAGGCCCGCGAAATGGATTGGGCGGCCCGCGCCGCCAAGAGCGGATACGCCATCAGGGGGCGCCCGAGCACCGGGGTCGTGTTCTTCCCCGGAAAGCCCTGGCTGCCCTCCCGCCCCAACATCAACGCGCACACCGTCACGACGACCTCCTTCGACGACCGGCCGGCGGCGCGGCGTCCAAATCCATGTCCACCCGCGTCGGCGACCCACGCGATCCCTTTTCGATTAAAACAAAAGCAACGATCACGGAGGCCAGCGGAACCTCCGCGCCGTCGGCCGGCGCGTGGGGGTAGCCGCGAACGACGAGGCGCGCCGGCGCCGGGCGCAGGGCCCGCAGTTCCGCGAGCCACCGTTTCAGGTTGAGCACCAAATAGGGCAAGGCCGGCCGGGCCGGGTCCAGGGGAAAGGTCCCGCGAACCGCCGGGCCCCGGGTGAGTCGGAAATCCGTCAGGACGAACCGGCGCGCCTGGCGATAGGCGGCTTTCAACATTTTGGCGTACCCGGTGTTGAGATGCAAAACCCCGCTCAGGTGGACCAGGTCGTGGGAGTTCGCCGGGGTGTCGAAGCGCACGCCGTCGCCTTGGACGAACCGCGCGGCGGGGTAGCGGCGGCGCGCGGCCCGGACGAAATCGGGATTGATGTCGACCCCCGTGTAGCGGACCCGGGGGTTGTAGGACTTCATGATGGGGTAGAACCCCCCGGCCGCGCACCCCACGTCCAGGCAGGAGTCCACCCGGGGCAGAACCTCCGGCAGAAAAAACCGTTCCGAGGGATAAAGTTCCGAGGGTTTCCGGCGGTGGGTGCGGTAATAGCGTTGAATGGACGCCGCCGCCCAGGCCCGCTGTTCCCGCCGGATGGCGGCGGGGGTTTTCGCCGTCGGGGCCGTCACGGGGTTTTCGTCCCTTGGGCCCAGCGCGCCATGCGCTCCAGCCCCTCGGCCAAGGCCACGCGCGGAGTCCAGCCCAGGAGCCGCCGGGCCTTGTCGATCTTGGCCGTGAGGCCGAACTGGTCGTTGGGGGTCGGGCCTTCCCAGCGAATTGGATGGTCCGCCGGTTTTCCCAGGACCCGGAGCAGTTGGGCCAGAAGGTCCTTCACCCGGGTGCCCACGCCGGTGCCGATGTTCAGCACGGCGCCGTGGGAAGCGGGCGCGGTCAGGGCCGCCGTCCAGGCGGCCACCGCGTCGTCGATGTAGACAAAATCGCGGAAGCGGTCTCCCGACCCTTTGACCACGATGGGTTCGCCCTTGAGCGCGTAGGCCAGGTAAATGCTGATCATGCCCTGCTTCAGATTCCCCAGATTTTGGCCCGGGCCGTAGACGCTGAACAACCGAAAGGAGGTGGTCCCGAAATCGGGACGGTTAAACCGTCGGACGTATTCTTCCGCCGTGCCCTTGGCCAGTCCGTAATAGGACAAGGGACGGAGGGGCGTGTCCTCGTCGACCATTGTTGTCCCCGGCTGGCCATACGCCGCCATGGAGGACGCGTAGAGGAAACGCGGCGTATGGGCGGAGGCCCATTGGAGCAGGGCCACGGTGCCGGCCAGGTTGGTCTGAAAGTCCTTCGCGGGGTCCGCGTGGGAAATTTCCCCCGAGGATTGGGCGGCCAAGTGAAGCACCGCGTCGAACCGTTCCGCCGGCAACCGGTCCACAAAACCGGGCGCGGCCAGGTCCAAACGCAGAAATTCGCACCCGGCGGGGATGTTCGATTCCTTCCCCGTCGAAAGATTGTCCAACACCCACACCCGGTCGCCCCGCTCCCGCAGGACACGGGCCAGATGGGCGCCGATAAAACCGGCCCCTCCCGTGACGAGGTAACGCCCCGCGGCGCTCATCGGCTTCCCACGACCCGCCTAAAAATAGAAACGAACCGTCGCATGACGGCCACCGGTCCCACCGTGACCTTCAACTTTTGGCGCAGAGACGGGTGGGTGTAGCCGGAGCCCACCGTGACGCCCCGGTCCGCCAATCGCCGCGCCAACCCCGCGGCGCCGGACCCCGCTTCCACCAAGATAAAATTGCCCGCGGCCCGGCGCACCGGGAAACCCAAAGCCCCCAGAGCCCGCCCCAGATAAGCTTTCCCCTCCTCCACCTGGGCGGCGTAGGCCCAGGCCCGGGGTTCGTGGCGCAGGACGTATTCCGCGAAACGCAAGGCCAGACCGTTCACCTCGAAAATGGGCTGGCACTTCCGCATATTCTTGATGACCCCGGGGCGCCCGCACGCGAAGCCGATGCGCAACCCGGCCAACCCAAGGGCTTTCGAAAAGGTCCGTGTCAGCACCACGTTGTCGTGTCGGAGCGCCAACGCTCGGTGGGTTCGGCGCGTGAAGTAATAATACGCTTCGTCCACAAGCACCAGGGCGCCGAACCGAGCGGCCCGTCGGACGATCCGGTCCAAATCCCCGTCGTCGATCTCGGTGCCGGTGGGGTTGTTGGGGGTCGCGATGGGCACGAGCTTCGTGCGGCGCCCGATGGCGGCCAGGACCTTCTCCGTCGGAAAACTCAAATCGTCGGCGAAGGGCACGGCCCGCACCCGGGCCCCGGCCAGGGCGGCGTAGACGCCGAACATGGCGAAGGACGGCGAGGGCAGCACCACCTCGTCCCCCCGGTCGACGTACGCTTCGAAGGCAAGTTTGATGGCCCCGTCGGACCCCGCCGTGAGAAGCAGGTTGTCCGGCCGGCACCGGAGCCGCCGCGCCAAAAACGCCCGGAAGGGTCCGTAATCGGGATATTCGGTCAAAACCCGGAGGGGCACGGCGCGAAGGACGTCCCGCGCCAACGCGGCGTCGGGAACGAGCCGTTCGTTTTTGTCCAGCCGCATTTTGCCCCTCCGGGCGTATTCCGTCAACGGCGTTCGGGTGAGCAGGCGAAGGGGCGCGCGCGGGCGGATCATGTCAGGCGATGGAAACGTCCCAGGCGTCGTGGCGGGGGTCCAGGGGGAGAGGAACGCGCACGCCCTCGCCGCGGTCGGACACATGAAAAGCCAGGACCATTTCCAGGGAACGAAGGCCGTCTTCCCCGGGCGACCGGACGGGGTCCTCGGAAAGGAGGTTTCGAATCGCCCGGCCGGTCAGGTCCACGATATCGAAGGGCACGGGGTTCGTGAAGGGGACCGGCGGCATGGCGGTCCCGTAGCGGGTCAAGGGCAGGGCGCGGTCCGCGGCGCTTCGGGCCCGGAGAGTCCAGACGTCGTTCAACTCGTCGATAAAAATTCGCCCGTATTCTCCCACCAAGGTGTACTGGTATTGAACCCCGGTATCCTCGCTCGTGTCGACGAAACCCCGGGCCCCGTTTTGAAAGTGGAGAATCCCGTAGCCGGCGGGGTCTTTGAATTGGGCGCCCCGGGGGTTGGGGGTGCCGGTACGGTCCAGGGTTCCCTGCACCCAGTCGGGGTCGCATTGGAAAAGAAGGCGCATGGTGTCGAAGGCGTGGACCGCGAAGTTGCCGAGCCCCGTGCTTCCGGAATGGAAATAGATGTGGCGCAGGCGGCCGATAGCGCCCTCCCCGATGGCTTTCCGCACGGCGTCGTAGGAGGGGCTCCAGCGGCGGATGTGGTTGACGGCCAGGCGCGCGCCGCGCTCCCGCGCGGCGGCCAACAGCGCCTTGGCGTCCCGCAGGTTGGTGGCCATGGGTTTTTCGCAGAGCACCCGGGGCACGCCCGCCCGGACCGCCGCCGTCGAGAGGGCGGCGTGGGTGGGGCCGTTGGAGACGACGCTCAACACGTCGGGCCGGACGGCGGTCCACATCTTTTCCGGATCGGTGAATACGCGGTCGGCGGGAAAATCCGGCGCGGCGAGGCGCACGGCCTCGGGGTTCACGTCGCAGAGGGCGGCCACCTCGACCCCCGCCGCGCGGTAGGCCTTGAAGTGCCGCTGGCCCATGCCCCCGAAACCAACGATGGCGGCCCGGGCCCCGGTCACGGACGTCCCCCGATTCGAACGGTCGTCCTCACACCCGGGCCACGGCGAAGAGCGTGTCGCACAAATAGCGGTCCTTGAGGTTCTGGGAATAGGCCGCGAGCAGTTCCGGCGAGAAGGCGTGGTTGTATTTCCCCTGGCCGCCCGGCTTGCCCGCCAGCATCCAGTGCATGTGGTTCGACAGGTCGTAGCGTTGCTCGGGCTCGATCGCCACCGAGGCGAACCCGGCTTTCTTCAGCACCCGGTCGAGGGTGGATTTGGAATAGTAGAACTGGTGCGCCGGGGTGAAATAAAAATCCCGGAGCGCCGGAATGTCGTAGAGCGCCAGGAGCGCGTCGTCGACGTTCGGCACTTCCACCAGCAGTTGGCCCCCGGGTTTGAGCAGGCGCTGGAGCGCGCCCAGAAAGCCCATGGGGTCCCCGATGTGTTCCAGGACGAAGAAGATGAAGATCTTGTCGAAGGACGCGGGCTTGGCCGCGCCCAGGTCCTTCAGCATGGGGATGCCGATGGTTTCGCAGTAGGCGCGCAGTTCCGTGTGGGTTTCGAAGCCGGTCACCGAACGCACGCGGTCCCGGATCGTGTGCAGGAAATAGCCCGAGGCGCAGCCGACTTCCAGGCAGTCGTCGGTTTTTTTCAAATGTTTTTCGCACAGGCGCGCGTCCCGGCGGGCGTCGGGCAGGCGCTTCTCAAAGAGGTCCAGGGGCGTGGCGCCTTTCTCGCGGCTGTAAATCACGCCGTATTCCCGCTCGTAGAACTCGCGCTCCTCCTCGGGGCTCATCAGGGGGACGACGAACACCAGCTGGCAGGCCCCGCACCGGAAGGCGTATTTTTTTCCTTCGTAGCGGAACCGGTCGGTGAGGAAGGTGAATTTCGCCGGGTCGTTGTTGCCGCACAGGGAACAAGCGCCGGGCGCCGGCACGCCGGCCGGCCGCGGGGCCGCCGTCGAAACGGGGGATTCAACCATGGGGCGTTCCTCCAAAAAGCAATGATTTCCATCGCGGGAGCCGCTCGTCCAACTCCCAATATTTTTCGACAAAAGCGCGGCCCCGGGCGGCGGCGGTCGGATCGAAGGGGGCGTTGGCGCGTTCGGCCGCCGTCCGATGAAGCGCGGCGGGGGTGTCGACGGCGTCCCGGATCGACGTTTCTTCCAGAAGGGGATTGAGCGACAGGCCGCCGGAAAACAACGGCACGACCACGCGGCACCCGAGGGCCAGGGCGTCCAAGGCCATGCTCGTCGACCCGGTGACGGCCACCGCCGCCCGCTCCAGCGCGTCGTGCGCCGACGACGGGGACGCTTCCCACTCCAGCCGCGCCAGCGCGCCGGCCGGCCAGCCGCGCAACACCCGGTCGCGGTCGGCGGAGGGATGAAGCCGAACGCGCCAGCGAAGCGGAAATCCCTTCGCCACTCCCCACAACACCCACGCCAACAGGGAACGGCTTTCGCGCCAATCGATGCCCGAGAGCGCCAGGGCGAAGGCTTCCCGACGGGCGTTCACCGGTCGGCGCATTTTGGGCCCCAAGGACAAATGACGCAGGGCCTCCGCGCGAACAACGCGGGGGTGTCCGCCGCGCCGGAAAATCGCCTCGGTGACCGCGCCGTTGGCCACCCAGACGTCGGGGCCGGGCGCGGGAAGCGTGTTTTCCCACGGCGCGGTGTAATAGTTTAACTCATTTGTTCCCACCGCCGCGTGCTGGTAGGCGAACAGTTTTCCGTCGCCGGGC
The DNA here is from genome assembly GCA_016722575.1 of Elusimicrobiota bacterium. Lineage (NCBI taxonomy): Bacteria > Pseudomonadati > Elusimicrobiota > Elusimicrobiota bacterium. The sequence goes on from JADKIY010000001.1 coordinate 16,535, forward strand.
GCCCCCCGGGCGGCCGCCAACGCGCGCTCCCACCCGTGCATTTCGGCGAAATAAAACACGTTGCCGGTGGCCCGGGTGGAGAAAAAATCGCGAAAGGCCCGGTCATAAACCCTCCCCGACAAACCGTCCACCCCCCAGACCGATTGATCGTAGATCTCGGCCAGGTACGCGGCGGCTTCGGGCATGGGGCCGTTCGCGGTCGCGCGGTCGGCCGCGGCGCGGACCTCGACCGCCGTCGCCGCCCGCGCCGCCCGCCACCACTCGCCAAAGGCGCGCGCCAACGACCCGGGCGTCGCGAACTCCTCCCACAACGCCAGCCGAACGCCCACGCGCCGAAAGCGGCGCACGAGCCGAAGGGCGTCGCCGAAGGATTGCCCCGCGTGGGGCACCGCGATCAACAACCAGCCCAGGGTTTGGCCGCGATCCTCGAACAATTTTTGCAACTCGGGGGCGTACGTGTTTTGGAAGATCCCCCGATCGGCGGCCGGGCCGTCCACGTGGGGAAAATAGGTGACCACGGTGGCGTCCACCGCGCCCGTTCGCGGCGGGGGGCCCAAGACCCACCGCGCCGCGACAAATTTCATCAGGACCCGGGCCCCCCATTTGACGGCGCGGGCGACGGCCCGGAGCCGACTTCGAGCGGGCGATCGACGCGCCGCCCGGCCCCCCCGAACCGCCAATCCCCGTCGGCGGGCCAGGGCGGCCAAGGCGTCGGCCAGGCGGGGATCCCGCAGCGAGACCCAAAGACCCGTCGATTTCAATTCCTCCGAAAGGGTTTGAACCGCCGCGCATTGGGCCAATTTCAGGAAGGCGTCGGTTTTTCCCGGGTTCCGTTCCCCCAGCAAGGTGAACCACCACCCATTCACCGACCCGGGCCCCGTCCCCAGGCGGTCAAACAGCGTGCGTCCCCCGGGGCCCGCCGCGCGCGCGATGGCCCCGCACCATTGGACCAAATCGTCCCGCAGCGCCACCATGGCCCGCTGGACCCGTTCGCCGGCCGGCACCAGGCGGTCGCCGTGTTCTTCGGCCAGCGCGCCGAGAATGCGCGGGTCGTCGGTGAGGGGGAAAACAGCGGCGACGTCGTCCCGCTCCCCGGACAAGGCGTCCGTCGGGACGTCGCAGACGAGAATCCAGCGGACCGGCAGGTCAGTCGCGGAAGGCACGATTCCCGTCCCCTTCCCGCGCGCGGCCGCCGACGAACACGGCGTCGCCCCCCACCCAGCGGTGCCGAAGCCAAAAACCGTGTTTCGCAAACAGCCGGCGGTAGTCCTTGGGCCGGACGTCGTAAAAACGGCCCACGGCCCGCACGATTTTCCCCTCCTCGGCCGCCGGGGCCCGGAAAACCAAGGGCGCGATTTCGGCGATTCGATGCCGTAAAAACTCCACGGCGGGAAGCGCGCGTTCCTCCGGAAATCGGGAGAGCATCGCCGTCGTCCACCCGACCCCGGCCCGCCGGTCGACGCCGGGCCCCCGGAGCGGCCGCCCCGGGGGGCGCGCGAAGCCGGTCAGCGCCTCAAACTGCCGGGACAACGAGGATTCGTCGTCGAGAAAACGGCGACGTTTGAGGGTGTTTCCGTCCCGAACGTCGAATGCCTTGGACGCCTCCTCCGCCGAATTGTTCCCACAGGCCTTCGTCGGAAGGGTCGTCGATTCCAAATCGATCCGAATTCCGAGATCGCTCATGGGCGCCCGGGCGCGGCCCCGGCCCGCGGCCGGCGGGTCCCGGCGCGATCATCCACGGGGAGTCTCCCCCGGGCTTTCCCAGTCCACGTAACCATCGGAGAGCGACCGGTCCCGCTCCAGCTGGACCGACCAGAAACCCTCAAAATCCCGCCGGTTCCACCACCAGGCCAACAAAGGCCAAAACGGATTCCAGCGCCGGGGGTATTGAACGTAGGTGGAGGAACGCACCGCCCGCCACCCCGCGTGTTTGAACAGGAGGGTCCAATCCCGGGGACTGAGTTCAAAGATGTGCTCCTCCTCGGCGTGGACGGTTTTGGCCTCGTTGCGCCGCACGTGATGGAGGCCCACCTGACTTTGCCGTCGATAGGGGACGGTGAGCAACAACCGGCTGGCGTCGTCGCGGCAGGCCAGCCGCCGCAGAAAAAGGGCGGGGTTGTGAAGGTGCTCGAGCATTTCGAAGGAGACGAAAAGATCGACGGGGTTCTCCAGCCGCAGGTCCTCCGCGCGGCACAGCAGGGCCTTCAGCCCCCGGGCCCGAATCTTGGCGATGGCCCGAGGATCCAAATTCACGCTGACGGTCTCCACCGGACGGTCCGGCCCCAGGAGGGCCTTGAGGTAGAGGAGGTGGGTTCCCGCGGAATCGCCGATGTCCACGACGGTGATCCCCCGGGGGGATCCGGCGCCCAGAGATTCCACGGCGGCGAGCATTTCACGGCACTGGAAAGCCTGCAAACCGCGCCGTTTGAGCTCCCAATACGGGTTGAACCGTCGCTCTTCCGACGATTCCTGCCCGGCGATGTCGGGAACGATCTCCCGCAGCCGGCGGACCAAATCCGACAGCCCCTGCTCCCGCTGGGCGAGCCGCAAGCACCCCCGAAGGACCCGTTCCTTGATCGTCAACGCTTCGGCCTTCATGAATTTTCTCCTTTGAGATTAAACGGCCCGCGGCCGGAGACGGAGCGCTTCGCCCGCCCAGGCAAACAGCCGGCGCGCGTCCTCGGGCGAAACGCCGATCCAGGCGGGCCGAACCGCCATCGCCACCGTCGCCAGCGCCCCGTAGAGCGTCGCCGCCGCGGCGAGAGACCCCACCGCGCCCGGGATCCAGCGGGCGGACAATCCGCCGCTCAGGGCCGCCAGCGCGGTCCAAAAAAGCAACGTCACCACCTGGTGGCGGAGGTAGTACGAAAAGCGCATTTTGAGGGACCGCGCGATGACCCACAAAAGGACGTTCGTCGTCGCCGCGTTGAAAAGGACCGTCTTCACGGCCAAGCCCAGGGCGCCGGCCCCCAGGCCGCCCCGGGCGGGCGGAGCGAGGAGGAAATAGGACCCGGCCAGCCCGAGCAGCGAGCCGACGATCCCGACGTTCCGGTAGGCTTTCGTGCGGTCCGTCGCGTAGAAATACGAACCGCAGACTTGCCCCAGCATTTGATGGAGGGGGTAAAACGCCATGACCGCCAGGGGGGCCGCCGCGTCGCGAAAGCGCGCCCCCCCCGCCAGACCGGCCAGCGTACGGGCCTCCACCGCGACAAAGGCCGCCAGAAAACCCGTCACGGAATACAGCAGGGGCACGTAGCGTTCAAAGCGCCGTCGGATGTCGTCCGTGTCGTTCCGCTGAAACGCCAACGCGAACTCCCGCATGATGAGCGGGACCATGGCCCCCGAAAACAAAAAACACACGGAACTCCACTGGAAGGAGAAACCGAAGAACCCCTGATCCAAGGACCCCGCAAACGTTTGAAGCAGCCACCGGTCCATCACGTTCGCGGCAAAACCCGCCAGGCAGTACAAAATCAAGGGGTGGGAGTAGGTCCAGTACTCCCGGGCGTAGCCGCGGCGGGCCGCCGCGGTCAGGGGGTCCGCCGGGAACAGTCGGAGGTTTTTTTTCCGAAGGACTTCCCACCAGGCGGCGAGAAGGAGCGTCGCGACCACCGCGTTGTATCCGAAGAACGTCGGCAACCGGATCGCGCCCCCCCCGCAGAGCGCCGCCAGCAGGAGCAGGGCGACGGCGCGCTGGACGGTGCGCGCCCGCTCCCCCTCCACCGTGTGCCCGAAGGCGTCGATGATTTGGCCGGCGGTCTGGACGACTTTCAGAAGGAACGCCAGCAGAAGCGCCGACCAAATCCAGGACCAGTCCTGGTCGGGCCAAACCCGCGCGCGACCCCCGAACAGGCCCACCGCGCCCACCCCGACCGCCACCGCGACGCCGATCAGGCCGATGAATTCCCAATTGAAGCGTATCAGGGGATTTTCGCGCCGCTGGGACAAGCGGTTGTAAAAACACAGGGACGCGCCGGAGTCAAAAAAATCGATCCACTGGCCGAAAAACGCGGCGAGGAAACTGAAATTCCCAAAGTGGGCGGGGCCCAGGGACCGGATGATCAACACCTGGCTGACGAGCGAAACCACCAGGCCGACCCCGCCCGCCGTCACCTTGGACGCGTAGCGCGCGCCGAACGACGCTTCCGTCGAAGCCGACCGGGGGGAGGCCCCGCCCGCGGGGGACGTCACGGCGCCTCGCCGGCGGGACGGTCGAACAAGGTCCGACGAACCGTTTCCCAAAACGCGCCGGGGGCCGCGGGGGTCAGGAAGCGCTCCCGGAACTCCCCGTCGGGCGGGACGTCCCCGCCGACGGCCGCCGGGTTCCGAACCAACGCGTCCACCGCGCGCAGATAGTCGGCGCGGTCGCGGGCGACGCGGGCGCGCCGCTCCAGCGCGGCCATCATGGCCGGGTCCCATTGTTGGTTTTCCATCCCCGCGTAGAGAAGGATGGGGCGGTCGGTGGCCATGGCTTCGTAGACGGGGGACCCCCCCAGGGAATCGACCAGGAGGACGTCCGCCTCCGACATGTAATCGGCGAAGCTTCCGCGTCGAAGAAGGACCAGGTTTTCAAACCGATCCAACCCGAGGGCGTCCATTTCCGGCCGGTCCAGAATTTTCACCCAGGCCGGCGTTTTCATCTCGTTCAATCGCCGGCACACCTCCAGGACCAAGGGGACGTAGGTGTCCCACGGGGGTTGAACGCCCAAGGTCGTCGCCACGTTCACCAACGTCGGCGCGTAGAGGACGCGCCCCGTCCGCGGCCCGGGACGTCCGCGGGACCGGGCCCAAAGCGTTTGCATCCGCGGCGACCCCGTTTGAATAAACCGCAGGCGCGATTCGATTCCGTAGGACACCAGTTCATCGCAACGGCCTTTCCCCCAGGAGAAAAAGATCCCGTCCGCCCCCCCCTCCATGAACGGGAGCGGCACCGCCCCCCGCACGACCGTGCCCTGATTCCCGCCGTGCTGAAGCCCCGCGGCGGGGCACCCGGCCCGTTTAAAAACCGCCGCCACGTGTCCGGCCCCTTGGTCGTGCGTCGAGACGCCAACGGCCACAAAGGCGGCGCGTCGCCCGCTCGCGAGGAGCGCGTCCAGGACGCCTTGCGTCTTGCGCCGAACCGATTCGCCCCGATCGTCGAAGACACGGGAGTGCTCCCGCCATCGGCGCTCAATCAACGGCCGCAAAATCTCAAAACCCGGCCCCAGAGACGGCGGCGGCGCGGGCGGCGCGGGGGGGGCGCCCGGCGCTTCGGTTTCCACCAACGGCCGCGCGTCGCGCACAAACGACGGCCAAGGCCAGTGAAGGCCTGTTTCATTTTGGGGAAGGAAGAAAAGGACGTCGCGGCCGCCGGCCCACCGATACGCCGCGTGCTGGGCGCGGGCGATCCACCGTGTCAAAATATTTTCCCGGAGGAGGCGAATCGTTTTGGATCGCCAGAGACACCGGAGTTCCACCCCTCGGCTCCTCCAGGAACGTTTGGGCCGTCCGTCGCCTCCGTTCGCGGGTCCGGCCGACCGGGGTTGGACCCGGACGGGCAGGCCGCGGTGGGCGGCCCAGGCTCGGGCCACGTCGTGAAAATACGCGCTTCGGGGCGTGAAATAAAACAAATAGGGCTCGCGATCGTCGTCCTCGGGGGGCCCCACCGACACCTCCGTGACGGAAAAACGCCGGCCCAACTCCTCGAAGGCGCGCCAGAGAACGCGCGTTTGGGACAAAAGCAGAAAAAGGGGGTAGGGGTCGATCGCCGCGCCGGGGCGATTCCCGCCGGGCGGATCCGCCGGCGGGCCCTCCGAAATCGACCAGACCGCGCGGGCGCCCTCCTCCCAGGCCGATTGATAGTCCCGCGGTTCCAACAGGGTCGACGCGGGAACCGAGGGGAGGCCGCTCTCGAGCAAAAACCGCCACCCCTCCACGGAGCCCGGCATGTTCAAATCGGCGGCGCCCGGAAAATCCGGTCCCGGCGCGATGGGCCGGGAGACGATGTTTAAACGCACGGCGGTCTCCCCGCGCGGGCGGTCACGAAACCCGCTCCCGGGACCCGCCGAACCGGCGGTCGCGCGCGGCGAGAGGCCGACGATTTCCGACCCCCGAGGGCGGCCAACGCGAAACAAAAATTGCCGTTTCCGCACCCGAGGTCCAGGCACTTTTTGCCGACGACCAACTCCTCCAGCCGGTTGACCCGCAGGCGGCGGGTGTAGCGGTCCACGTAGGCGTCGTAGGCGGGGGCGTCGTATTGGTCCCAGATGGCGTTGAAGAGATCCTGGTGCAGGCCTTCCAGGCCCGCGCGTTTTCCCGTCCGCGCCGGGGCCCCGCCGGTGTTTTCGATGAACAACGCGTCGACGGCCGCGCGGAAAAACACCCGCTGTTCCTCCACCAGATCGCGGACGCGTTCGTAGGGATGGCGTTGAGAGGCGTGATCCAAAGCGATCCGCTCATACCGCATGTTCAAAATGGCCAGGGTCAGGACTTTAAACGTCATCCCCATCCAGGTGTTGGGCACGCCCTCCATCTCCTCCGTCAAACAATCAAGGGGCTTCAGATACACGGTTTTTTCCATTTAGGCTTTTCCTCCACGGGCGCCCGGGACGGTTCGAATGGTTCTGTCCCAAGGCGCAAGTTGACGTATGGTCCACCAAAACGGCGCACGGCCGGCGCGGGTCACGTGGCCATGGCCGCCAGGGCGCTGGCCACCGGTTCAAACCGGTCGGCCCACAAGCGCAAGTTCATATACTGCCAAAAAAACATCGCGTGGTTTTCACCCGCCAGGTGCGCGCGGAACAACGACGTTAAAACGCCGGGGCGGTAAACGCCGCGATTCACGGCGTGGTCGTCCGCGAGCAGCCCTTCCATTCGCGCCCGAAGGGAGGTGCGCAACCAAACGTCCAAGGGGGCGTTGTGGCCTGTTTTGTCCTTCCGCCAAAGGATCGATTCGGGAAGCAGTCCGGCCAGCGCTTTTCGGTGGATCCATTTTCCGAGCCCCCCGCGAATTTTGAGGGACGACGGGAGCGAAAAGCAAAATTCCACGAGTCGGTAATCCAGGAACGGGACCCGGTTTTCCAAGGAGAACGCCATCATGTTCCGGTCCTCGGCCCGCAAACTGGCGGGCACCGTTTCGAACAAAAGCTCCCGCGCCAGGCGTCGCGTCAATTCCTCCTCCGCTTGCCATTCGGGTCCGGTCGGAGCGATGGCCGCCGCCAGGGCCGGGGCCAGAGCGTCGCGGTGTGGAAAAAATCGGGCACGTTCAACGTCGGGGCGGTGATGGGCCGCCTCGATGCGATCGCGTTCGCGCTCCAGTTCCACCGGGTCGCGTCCGTGTTGCGCCCGCCAGGCGGCGACCTCGGGGCCGTCGTCCAGCCCCTGCCGGCGTAGATCAAAAAAGCGGTAGTGGTAATGGTCCCAATAACCCGCCAACAGCTCGTCCCCGCCGTGGCCGGTCAGAACCACCTTCAGTCCCGTTCGGGCGATTTCACGCGTCAGCAGGTAGAGGCTGTACCAGGCGACCGTACAAATCGGCTCGTCGTGAAACGACATCATTTCCTTCAATGTCCGCCACACGTCTTCCGCGGGAGGTCGCACAAAATCCACGGAAATCCCCGTGTGGGCCATCATGGCGCGAACGTGGTCGGATTCATCGAAGTACCCCTCGCCGGTCACCCCCGAAAAAGCCCGGATCGCGGGCTGGATCCGCAAAGCCATCGCGGCGATGGCGGTGGAGTCCAACCCCCCACTCATTAAAAGACCGACGGGGACATCGCTTCGCAACCGCAGACGCACGGCGTCTTCCAACAGGCCCCGGTATTCTTCGATGAGGGTCGCCTCGGAATCCGACCTCGTCGCGCCCACGGGAAGGGACCAGTAACGTTCCGAGCGGATGTCCCCTTGTTGGTCGATGGTGAGCACCGTCGCGGGAGGAACCTGGGAAATGCCTTCAAAAAACGAGTCCGGGGCCCCGTCCACCAGGCGGTAATGCCCCCCCGCATACGCGGCGATTTTACGGAGGTTTGGACGGGCCTCAACCGCCGGGCAGGCCAACAGCGCTTTTATTTCCGATGCGAACACCAACGCTCCGTTGGCGCGCGTGAAGTAGAGAGGTTTTTTCCCGAACCGATCCCGCGACAACACCAAAACGCCCGTTTCCCGATCGTAAATGGCCAGAGCCCACATGCCGTTGAACCGTCGAAAGCAATCCGACCCCCACTGCAAGAATCCTTTGAGGAGCACTTCCGTGTCCGTCCCGGAATGAAAGACGTGTCCGTGGGCTTTCAGGTCCTCCCGCAGCTCAAGGTAATTATAAACCTCGCCGTTGTAGGACATCCAATACCGTCCGCTCGGGTCGGCGCACGGCTGATGCCCGAGGGGGGAAAGATCGAGGATGCTCAGCCGGCGGTGCACCAGCCCGGCGCGGGCCGACCAATCCGGCGAGGGAACACCCGGGGGAAAGGCGCGCGCGCCGCCGGGTCCCGGATCCAACAAAACCAGACCGGCGTCGTCGGGCCCCCGATGAGCGAGGGAGTGGGACATGGCCGAGAGGTCCCGCGCCACCGCCCGGGTCCGCCCGTTCAGTCCGACGATGCCCCCAACGCCGCACACGTTAGACCCGTTCGCCCCGGGGTTTGGCCGGGATACCGACAACGATGGTGTTCGACGCAACGTTTTCCGTCACCACGGCTTTGGCGCCCAATATGGCCCCGTTCCCGATGGAGACCCCCGGCAGCACGGTCACGTTGGCCCCGACCCAAACGTCGTCCCCGACATCAATGGGCGCGTAGGTGTGGGGTTGGTCTTTTATATCGATGCCTCGGCGCGTCCCGTGGTTTGAACTTTGAAAATGGACGAACCCCGACACCATGCATTTCCGACCCAACGTCACGCTCGCGCCGCAATTGAACAGGCTGTAAGCGCCTATTTCCGTTTTCTCGCCCAATCGCAGGACCGCTTTTCGGGCGGCGACGAGCCGAACCCCGTGGTCGATGCGACACCCGTCGCCGATTTGGATGGCCCCGTCCTCCCGGTTGCGGATATCGACGTCCCCAAGGAAGGTCACGTTATCGCCGATGGAAATGTTCTCCGCTTTTCCCCGAATGAGAAAACGCGGGACCCCCTGGACAAGAAAATTCCTTCCCACCCGCACGCCCCGCCAACGCAAAACGAGACGTATGCCCAAACTGTAGGGGCGATACACCCATTCCCCAAAGACAAACGCCAGTAGTTTCATGGATCAATCCCGGCGCTCATCGAGCCATTCCACGACTCGGTTTTTTTCTTTTCGCAGATAGTTTTCAAAATCCCCCATGCGTTCGGGCTCAACCACCATAATGTAGTAACGACCCGCCGCGTTTTTCACCAACGCCGTTTTGAATCCCTGGTCCACCAAACGCCCGTTCACCGATGGCGTTGCGTAGAAACCCCACGATTTGGCAGCAAAATCGTGGAGCCGGCCGGAAGCGGTCTCAAACGAGACGAGCTCATCGGGATCCAGACGCACCCGGCCGCAATCAACGATTTCAATGTCTCGGTCCGCGCCCGTCCGAAATCGACGCGGCGGATTATTTGCGATGAATTTCATTCCACCTCCAGTCCTTAATCAGGAAGTCCTTCATCCTCCAAATTCCTCCGGACGAGGTCCATATGGCCTTGTTTCGAAATCGATCGGCGATCCGATGGAAGGCGTTGGGCGTCAAGCCCACAAAACGGCAAAACGCGGCGATGTCTTCGCGCGGGGTTTGGTCGCCCGACGACGCGATAATCCCCACCGCGCGGGCCCGGGTCATGCGGCCGTTTCGAATTTCGATGCACAGATTGTCAAACAGCCGCGTGAAACCGAATTTATGCCACTTCAGATAATGGTGGATGGAAATGAAATCGTCATCGATGTCGGCGAAATTATAGTAACCGGTTTTTGGCCCCTCCTTCCGCGCTTGAAATCCAAGCCGCCGGGCCACGCGAAGGCTTTCCTCCGGATCCCAGGGAAAATAGTATCCGAGAAAAACGGCCAGCACCCCCGCGCGCCGGAGCTCGTTCTCGGTGGGCGCGAAGTACGGCGTCATTTCCTTGGCCGACAGAGTGCGCCCCACCCAGTCGGCCGCGGTCGTCCCGTGGGTAACCCCAAAACGGGCAATCCACGCCTTGTCCATTTGAAATCCCCGCTTCTCCTCGTTCGATCCGCCGTATTCAAACGCGGCGTTTTCGCCCCAGACGACCAGCGGGATGCTAAACCGCGCCGCGATTGTCAGCGGGATGGCGATCAGCGCCATGTGCATGGGGATCGCGGTGGATCCGTATTTCTTGAACGACTCCAACAGGAATTTCCGTTCGACGTTCGGGTTGACCTGGTAATCGATGTGGTCCACCCCCAGGCGGATCAGGTTTTCAAGATTGCGCTGCCCCAACGCCGTTCGGGCCGGCGTTTTCCACGTCACCGCCAACACGTTGAGCCCGTGCTCGAGGCACTTCGCCACCTGCCAGGTGCTGTCTTTCCCTCCGCTCACCGGAACCAACGCGTCGTAGCCGCGGCTTTTGGATTTGGCGTGCGCCACCACTTTTCGGAACGCGGCCTCGCGGCGACGCCAATCGATGTCCCGTTTTTCAGCGGCGTTGGCGCACGCGTTGCACACCCCGTCCCGTCCGACGACCACGTTTGGACGCGTCGATGGCGTCACGCACTTCGCGCAGTAAATCATGCGGCGAATTCCTCCAGGAAGAATTTAACGTTGATGAAGTTGAAAAGAAACTTGCTTTCGCTGTTGGGAAGGGCGGGCTTGGCCAGCAGCGCCTCGATGGATTCCCGACGGACAATCTCAAACGCGGGGCTTTGGGGATCCAACACCGCCGACCGCACGGCGGGGTCGCGGGTGTCCAAAAACGAGAAAATGGGGGCATTGAAGCCGACCTTGCGTGGATTGTCCAATATCTCATCGGGGACAATGCCCCGCACGGCTTCGCGCAACACCGATTTGGTTTTTCCGTTTCGAACGAGGAGACGAGTGGGAATCCCGGCGCAGGTCTCAAACAAATCCCGATCCAGGTACGGGGACCGGTTTTCGATCGATTGGTGCATCGCGTTCAAGTCGTCCTCGTGAAGAAGCGCCGGAACCGCCTCGTGGAACATCTCATTCATCATTCGATTGCGAAGCAAATCGTCCGCGTACGTCGCCTCGGCAAAAGGCTCAAACCAGGGCCGTGTGAGAAAATCCGAAAAGACACGGGAGTTCAAGAAAATGTGGTCGCGAAAGGCGGGGGCCTGTATAAATAGATCCGGGTTGCTTAAGTGGGGGTTTCGTACGTACGGGCGCACTTCCCGGGCCCATGCCGCCTTGGCCGCCGCGTGGAGGGTTGCGTCCCCGCGCATTTCGAACAAATAGGCCAAATGGTGGTCGTAGTACCCGGAAAACAGCTCGTCGGCGCCGGTTCCGCTGACCGACACCCGGTAGCCCGCCTCGGCGATTCGTTTCATCAGAAGCCAGTGGGCGTAGTACGTGATGGTGTAGACGGGCGCGTCGTGGTATCGGACCAGCGCTCTCAGTTGGGGGAGAAAATTCTCGGTGGTGACCGATACGTTTGTGTGGCGGATTTGATAGGCGGCCACGGCGGCGTCCACCATGCCCTTTTCCTCGTAACGCGGGTCCAGGTTGGCGATGGTGAAGCCATGCAGATCGTTCCCGTGGATCTTCCGTGCGATGCCAATCAACGCGTTCGAATCCACCCCTCCGCTCATGCAAAACGCCAATTTAACGTCGGCCCGCAAGCGAAGCTCCACCGCGCGGAACAATTTCGCCCGGGCCCGTTCCACCGCGTCCTCAAACGTCAACGAAGGGTCCGGGGCCAGGCGGGGTCGCCAATACCGGCCCATGGACAAGGCACCCTCCGGTTCGATGACGGCGTTGGTGGCCGCGGGAAAGTGCACGACGTCCTCGAAGAAAGTTTGATCCGTTTTGTGAATGGCCTTGTACCCGTTCACCAAATACCGCTTTAAATGATCCATGTTCGGGGCAAACGCACGGCCACGCAGCGCGGCGATGAATTTAATCTCCGATCCGAAGTACACCCCTCCCCGGTCGTCGGTGTGCACACACAGCGGCTTTTCGCCGAAGCGGTCTCTTGAGAGAAGCAATCGCCGGCGGACGTCGTCGTACAGGGCAAACGCCCACATGCCTTCGAAGCGCTCAACGGCGGCGTCCCCGTAGGCCAAGTAGGCCTGCAGAACCACTTCGGTGTCCGATTCGGTGGTGAACGCCGCGCCTTTCTTTTCGAGATCTTTCCGCAACTCGCGGTGGTTGTATATTTCCCCGTTGTAGACCAACGTGCATCCCCCCCTCGCGAAGGGCTGATGGGAACGGGGATTGAGGTCCACGATCGAAAGCCGGGAGTGCAACAACACGCACGTCGCCGGTCCCGCGGGAAGGACGACGTGGGCCTGATGATCGGGCCCGCGATTGACCATTAATTTCAGCGCCGTCTCGATCCGTTGGTTGTCCGGTTTCTGTAAACCAAAATAGCCCGCAATGCCGCACATGGGAAGCCCCCGTGATTCAGCGAATTCGACGCAAGAGTTTGGCGCGGATCAAATCCTGGACAGCGGGCTGAAGATCCCACACCGGGACCCCCAGTTTTTCCGCGATCTCGATGAGCCCGTGCTCTCCATCCGACCAATTCAACACATACCGCAACGCGCGCCCGCGGCGGCTTTGCACCCGGCTTGCGCCCAAGGACGCGTACAATCCGTATTTCCCCAACCGCGGCTCGCCGTAGGGTTTGAGGTTCAGGTACGCCCGATCGGATTCCAACGCGTCGACCACGCGGGAATAGACCAGGGCCGTTTCGTAGAGGGATTCGGGCGTCACGAACCGGCAATCGTCCAGGGACGTGTGGTATTCGGGGTACGTGCCGTACATGGATCGCATCAGCGTGCCCACGGGCAAATTAAAACCGGGGGAGGCGTATTGCCGATCGTCGCTCCCCGTGGGAAAGAAGTCGAGAACCCGAAAGGGCTTCCCCCGGTGTTTCAAGACGTGGAGCACGGCACGGTCCAGCACGTTGTCCGGACGCCGGACCTTTTTGTACGTAAACGGCGCTCGATCCCCGCAGCACGTGACCACAAACCCGGCGTCCATCTTTTTTTTGAGGTGGGCCCCCCGACGGGACAAATAGGCCAGGGCCCCGATTGTTTCGGGACCGAAATAAAATCGATACGTGAAATGCCGCCGAGGAAGTCCGGCCAAATACCGATACATCAGCAACGTGACGATCGGCCCGGACAATTCGTTGTTGGCCATCGAAGGATGGCAACAATAAGTCGAAAAAAGAATTTCGCGATCGGAGTCGCCCCGGAGAACCGATTCGCCGATTGTCATGGACCCGGGCGCAAGACGACTGTCAATCCAAACCCGATAGAGCCCCTTCCTTAGCTTTTTCCGTTCCTGGTGGGAAAGACAGAAGCCCCAGTCCTTCGCGTAATAACTGGTGACGTACGGGATGGCGGATGGCTGATCGGGGAGGGAATGCAGCTTTGATTGCAATTGCTCCAACGACATCGTTTTTTGAATCGGGACGCTGTAACCAACGACGTGCAGATTGGACTTCTTAAAATCAATCACCTTCCGACCGGAAGGCCCCTTCACGTGGGCGTCACGGATGTTCCACTCCCATGGCACAACCCAGTCAAACACACGGGTCCCCGAGGGAATTTCCATAACGTCCAGTGGGACGTGTTTGGACAAACGCCGCAAGGTCGCGCGAACCCCATCGCCCGTCAGACTTCGGCAGATCGGAAAAAGGTCCGACAACAGGCTTTGAATGAGCGCCCGGGTGGGTTTCTCGGGCATTTGTTTTTCAAACAAAATCGTCCTCCCCCATCAGGATTTTTCCGCTTCCACAATGAACGCGGAGCACAGGAAGGGACTCTGCCAGGCGCCGGGGCGGTGCTCCAACCGGCTCGACTCCTGCCAAACCCGATCCCGCATCTTCGATTCCAGCAACGGGGGCGCGGCGTGGTGATGGTACCAATGCAATCGGCAAGCGCCGAAACCCGCCTCGGCAAAAAGTTCTTGGATCGCAAGGGGATTGTGAAATTTTGCCGGGATGTCGTCGTAGCTCTCCGTCCTTTGATTCGGAACACGGCGCCGGGGCTCGTCCAGGGCGAGCCGTCGGTCCAAATCATCGGCCACCAGCGCCTTGACGTCGTCGGCGACGCCCGCCAACAGATCGTTCAACACGAACTCCTTGGTCAAACGATTGAACGTAAACAGCGAAAACAACTTGTTGCGAAACTCCACAAAAACCCTCCCGCCCGAGCGAACCAGCAGGCGCATGTGGGTTAAGGCCAGCCGATCGTTTTTGACATGGGGCATGACCCCAAGCGCGATGACGGCGTCTCTCTCGCCCCCCGCCATTTGATTTGCAATGGACAGATTGTCCTCAATATCCCCCCACTGCACGACGCGGGGGTTGACCCCCGCTCGGCGGAGGCGTTGCCGGGTTTGTTTCACCATGTTGAGCGAAATGTCGCATCCCGACACCGACAAGCCCGCTCCGGCCAGAAGGGCCAGCGGGGTTCCTTCGCCGACACCGACTTCGTAAACCGAACGCGCCCCCAGGGCGCGCAGGCGTTCGACCAATATCTGGAGCCTGAAATAATTTTGCGGGTACTTGTCTTTCATCTCGAGGGCGCCCGGGGCGTACTGGGCGGAATACCCGCCGGCAATCGCGTTGTAATAACGCTCCACCGCGTTCCCGGCCCCCTGGCCCCGTTGACCGTGACCGGACGTCGTCTTCCGTTTATTCGACATGCTTCCTCCCGAAGGGCTCACCAAACGCCATGTCCCTTTTTAACCGACGACCCACCAATCGGTTTTCCTCGCCGGGGCGCATTCCCCCGGACGGTCGCGTCCACATCAAATCGGCCCACGCGATGCGCGTCCCGGCCGACAGGGCCCGTGCGCTAACGATCCGCCGGCGCGCCACCACCATAAAGGGTTTCTCGCAGGGCTGCACGTTCTTTTGGCCCGATCCCAAGAGGGATTCGGCCGCGCGAATTCGCCGAACGAGCTCGGCCATTTCGGCGGGCTCGGCCGACATTTTATGATCGCGGAAGGCCGAGGTGTTCTTGTCCAGCGTGAAATGCTTTTCAATCAGGCGCGCGCCCAACGACACGGCCAGGATCGGGGCTTCGATCCCCAGGGTGTGGTCCGAGTAGCCCACGGGGCAGTCCAAGATCCGACGCAAATGGGCGACGGCTCCAACGTTTTCTTGTCCGGGCGGAACCGGATAGGACGTCACGCAATGCAACGCCATCGTCCGCGCTTTTCCCCCGCGTCGGCGCTGGAGCCCCATTGTTCGCGCCACCACTTTCTTCAAGTCGTCCGCGGTGGCCATGCCGCCGGACAGAATAAGGGGTTTCCCGGTTCCGGCAACCCAATCGATCAAGGGGAGGAAATTATTATCGCCGGAAGCTATTTTATAAGCGTCCACCAAGGGCCTTAAAAACCGTGCGCTCTCCAAATCGAGGGGGGTCGATAGGAATGCCATCCCCTCGCGTTTCGCCAAAGAGGCCAACGCCTCAAACCGCGCCGGTGACAATTCAAAGGATTTCAATCGAGCGAACCGCTCTTTATCGGCGCCACTCACAAACAATTCGGTTTTGTAGGTTTGAAATTTGACCCCGTCAACACCGGCCGCCGCCGCGGCGCGCACCAACTCTTTCGCCCGTTCGTAGCTTCCTTCGTGGTTGTTGCCGATTTCGGCAACCACCATGACGCGTTTCGCCGTGTCGAACGAGCCGATCTTCACCCGCGGCCTCCGCGGTGGGCGTGAACAACGTAGTGGGCGGCGCGGACCGAAAACCCACACTGCAAATAGAGCCGAAGAGATGGAACGTTCGCCGCCTGCGTCCCCACGCGCAAAAGGTCACAGTCCTCCGCGCCGTCGTTGATGAACCGGCGCACCAGCGCCCGGCCGACCCCCCGACCGCGGTGGGACGGCCGCACCGCCATCAAGTCCAGAACCCCCACGCGCTGGTTTTTTTCCTGAATCCGTCGACGGCCCAAGAAACCCACGGGGCGCCCCTTTTCCATGGCCACCCAAACGCGGTCGGCGCGACGCCCCGCCAAATACTCTTCGAGCCACGCCCGTTTTACGGCCGCGGCCTCGGCTTTTGAAAAAAGCGGGTCCAAATGGAACCGGGAAAACAGGAACGCGTTTCCTCCCCAGGAACGAAGGGCGGGAGCCTCCCGGTTCGACAAAAGCCGAACGATCGGGAAGCCGGGCTGGCTTTCCCGAGCGGGCGCACGCTCCAACGACATCGTCACGTCGACCAGATGGAAACCGGCGTTGATGGCGATTTTGAGATCCGCCAATCGGTCGGCGGCGATCCGGGCGTGATAGAAACCGAAGCGCCGAAGCGGCGGGGGCCGGAAACGGCGTCCCGCGCCGCGGTAGGCCGGTCGCCCCAGAACCCGGGACAGCCAGGGATCGGGCTCAAACGACATTCGGCGCCGGGACCTTGGATCGATTTTTGTACCACGCGATGTAATCCCGAAAACCTTTCTCGATGGGGTAGGCCGGGGCGTAGCCCAACAGGCGGCGCGCTTTTTCGACGTCCAGCGTGCCCCGGAAGGGCATGAGTTTGTCCCGCTCGACGCGCTCGACCTTGATGTTCGGGAACTCGGAGCGAACGACCTCGATCAATTCCTGAACGGAGCGCGATTGGCCGTGGGTGATGTTGAAGGTTTCGTTCCGCGCGGCGTCTTTCACCATGGCGAGCTCCACCCCGCGAACCAAATCGCCGATGTAGGTGAAATCCAGCCGCTCGCTCCCGTCCCCGTCGACCCGGAGGGGCGTTCCCGCCAGAGCGCTTTCAATAAAAACCTGCCCCACCCGCCGGCTGACGCAACGCTCGCCGTACAACGCCGAAGGGCGGACGATGGTGTACGGCAGGTTGAACACTTGGTGGTAGGCCGTCACCATTTTTTCGCCCGCCACTTTCAAGGCCCCGTAAATGCCGATGGAATCGAGGGGGTGGTCCTCCGTCACTTCCGGGGTGCGGAAGTTCCCGTAGACCATGCTGGAGGAAAAATACACGAAGTGTTCGATGCGGCCGCGGCTGCAGTCCAGGGCGTTCTCCAGGGTCCGCAGGCTGTGGTCGAAGGTGCTGAAGGGGTCCTTGTTGGATTTTCCCGCGTGGGCCACCGCCGCCAAATGGACCACCGTTTGCGGCTTGATCTTCTCGAAGGTGCGGGCCAGGGCGTGGTAGTCGCGGAGGTCTTCCACCCACAGCGGCACGCCGGCGTCCTGCAACAGGCGCAGGCGCTCGTTGATGAAGCCCACGTACAGGTCCCGGTTGGGCCCTTCGTGGTCCCGGGACGAGTAATAGAGCAGGTTGTTCACCTGCAGCCCGTCCACCACGTGGACGTCGGCCCCCTGGGATTTGAGGCTGAGGGCCAAATTGTGTCCGATAAATCCGGCGCCGCCCAACAGAAGAATCCGGCGGCCTTTGATCTCGTTCGTCATGGTTTCACCTCGTTCACGGTTTCGATAAATTCGCGCGCCACCCGGTCCACGTCCGCTTCCGACAGGTGCGGACCGACCGGCAGCGCCACCGAGTGATCGCTGATCTCCGTCGCGGCGGGAACCGACGCGGCGCTCGTCCCGTATTTTTTTTGGTAATACGCCGCGCGCGGCAGGGGGTGGGGGTAATAAACGCTCGTCCCCACGCCCCGCTCCTTCATTCGAAGCAGCACGGCGTTCCGCCGGGCGGCGAGCGCCCCTTCCAGGACGACCGACAGGCAATAGGGGCTGTGTTCCGCCCGGGGCCCGGACCCGTCCAGAATTCGAAGGCCCGTGGCGGCGCGCAGACGCTCCCGGAGCCGGGCGTAATTTCGCCGGCGGGTTTCGATCAGCCCCGGCAAGTGGCGGAGTTGCACGCGGCCCAGGGAGGCGTTGATGTCGCTCATGCGGTAATTCAACCCCAGGGTCGTGATTTCGTAGAGGCCGGGCACGGTCCGCTCGTCGAAGGAACGATCCACGCCGAAGGCCCGCCAGTGGTGGACCCGCTTGGCCACCTCCGCGTGGCGCGTCACGAACATGCCGCCTTCCCCGGTCGTGATGTGTTTGACCGGGTAAAAGGAAAAAGCGCCCGCGTCGCCCAAAAGCCCCACGTGGGTCCCGTCGTAGCGGGTCCCCAGGGCGATGGCGCAATCCTCCACGACTTTGAGGCCGCGGCGGGCGGCCAGGGCCAGGATCGGCCCCAGGTCGCAGGGGAAACCGATGAAATGGACCAAGCCGATGGCTTTGGTGCGCGGGGTGATCAACGGCTCGATCGTGGACGCGCTCAGGTTCCCCGAGACGGGCGAACAGTCGGCGAACACGGGCCGGGCGCCGACCATTTCCACCGCGTGGGCGGTGGCCGTGTGGGTCAGGGCCGGCACGACCACCTCGTCGCCCGGACCGATGCCCATTTCCAAATAGGCCAGGTGCAGCGCCGCCATGCCCGAGCTCACGGCCAAACAATGGCCGCCGCCCAGGAACGCGGCGAATTCCGATTCAAAGGCTTTTCCCTGGGGACCGTGGGCCAGCACGTCCCCCTTCAACACCTCCAGGACCGCCGCGCGGTCCTCGTCGGTCACGTACGGCCGTCCGAACGGAATGGGCGCTTCTTTCACAGGTAATGAACCTCCTCGGGTTTTCCGGTTCTCAGAGACCGGTCGGCCGCCAGCGCCACGCTGAGGCCGTCGAAAAACAATCGGGTTTGTTCCGCCGTGTCCGTCCCGCGGCGAAGGGCCCGGACGAACCCGCCCAACAAGGCGCCCTTGTGGGACGGCAACGGCGCCCGCGGCACCGGCCGGGCCGGCGGACCGGGATCCCGGTGGACCTGTTCGCGCGGGCCGGCGTCGTCGTAGAGAAACGTCCGCCGCGTTCCGAACACCCGCACGACGTGCTGGTGCGGGTGCACGCACCCAAAGTTGGCGGTGATTCGCGCCACCATCCCCGAGGGGAAGGTCAGCGTCGCGGCCGCGAAATCCTTGTAACGAAAGGCCGTCCCGGCCGTGGCGATCCGGTTGCCCGTGGCCCAGACGGACCGGGGGCGCTCCCCCGTCGTCCACAAAAGCAAATCGATCAAATGGATGCCCCCGCCCTCCATCACCGAATAATCCTTCGCCCGGCCGCGCCAGCCGTCGGTGATTTTCCACAGCCGTCCGTATAGGTAGTCCCCGTCAAACGCGTACACCCGGCCGAAGGCCCCGGCCCGGATCCGGGCGCGAAGCCATTCATACAGAGGGGCGGCCCGCAGCACCAAATTGGAAAAGAGCGCCACCCGTCCCCGGTGCCGGCGCCAGGCCCGATGAATGGCCGCCAATTCCGCCGCCGTGCGGCAGAGGGGTTTTTCCACGAACACGTGCTTCCCGCGGGCCAGCGCCGCGAGCACCTGCCCCGCGTGGGCGTCGTCGTAGGTGCTGATCACGACGGCCTGGACCGCCGGGTCCCCCCACACCGCGTCGGCCCGGGAGCCGACCGCGGCCTTCGGGAACCGCCGCCGCGCCCAGGCGCGCTTGTCCGCCGCCGTGTCGCACAAATGAACCACGCGCACACCGGGAATCCGGCGCAGGGCTTCCGCGTGGGCTTGGCCCACGCCCAAACCGACGACGCCGACCCCGAGCGACCCGCTCACGCGACGGCCGCCTTCCAGGACCGGGCGAGCGCCACGGCCTCCCGCCACCCCCCGCCCGCGTCCAACCGGGCGGCGATCCACTCGGCCCGGGGCCAATCCTCCGGCGTGTCCACGCACAGGGAAATCCCCGGCGCCGGATCCGGGCAGGTCAGATTCCGAAGGCGGAACCCCCCGGGGTGGGCGTAAAAAAAGCGCGTCACGTGCTCCGCGTCCTCCGGGTCGGTCATTTGGCCCACCGCCTTCTCCAGGGCCGAGGAGCGGACCACCTCCACCGATTGACCGGGCGGATAGGACCGGGGGAACACGTTGGTCACCACGTCCCAGGCCCCGTCGCGAAAAACGCGGACGGCTTCCGCGATCAGGAGCGGATCCAAAAAGGGGCTGTCGCCGTTCACCCGCACGAAGGCGTCCAGGCCGCGGCGGGCCGCCGCCTCCGCCAGCCGCCGGGCCACGTGTCGGAGGTCCCCCCGCTCCAGGGGCACGCCGTTTTCCGCGCAGACCGCGGCCAGGGCGTCGTCGGTGGGGTCCGTCGAGGTGACCACGACCGCGCCGTCGATCCCCGCGGCGCGCCGCGCGCGGTCCACCACGCGGAAAATCAGCGGCCGGCCGGCCAGCGGGCGGAGCACCTTCCCCGGCAAACGCCGGGAACTCGTGCGGGCCTGGATCAACGCTTCCACCCGGAGGGTCGCCATGTCAAAGCCGGACGATGTTTCCCCGGGCGAGGCCCCGGGTGGCGTTCCGCGTGTCCATGAACAGCCGGGCCCGCGACAGGATTCGCCTGATGTCGAAGGCGCTGTGGTCGGTCACCAAAACGACGGCGTCGGTCCGGGCGACCGCGGCGTCGGTTAAGCGGACCGCCCGGTAGGTCCGGCCCCCCGTCGTCAACGCGGGGACGTGGGGGTCCGCGTAGGACACCCGGGCCCCCTGCCGCGCCAGGGATTCGATGATTTGAAGCGCCGGCGATTCCCGCACGTCGGCGATGTCCCGCTTGTAGGCGGCGCCCAGCACCAGCACCCGGGAGAGGCGCAGGGGCTTTTTCCGGGCGTTCAAGGCTTCGGCCACCCGCTGTACGACGTACTGGGGCATGTGGGAGTTGATGTCCTCGGCCAGGTCGATGAACCGCGAATGAAAATCCAGTGTTTTCATTTTCCAGGACAGGTAATGGGGGTCCAGGGGGATGCAATGGCCGCCGATGCCCGGGCCGGGGTAGAACTTCATGTAGCCGAAGGGCTTGGTGGCGGCGGCGTCGATGACTTCCCAGGCGCTCAATTTTAGGCGTTCGCACATCTGCGCCACTTCGTTGACGAGGGCGATGTTCACGGCGCGGAAGGTGTTTTCCAACAGCTTGGACATTTCGGCGGTTTCCAGGGAGGACACCGGGACCAGCGAATCGGTCACGGTGCCGTACAACGCCTGGGCCAGTTCGAGGCACCGGGGGGTCAAGCCGGACACGATTTTGGGGGTGTTCCGAAGGCCAAACCGGGGATTGCCGGGGTCGATCCGCTCGGGCGAAAACGCGAGGAAGAAATCCTTGCCGGCCGCCAGGCCCCGCTCCTCCAACTTGGGAAGGATGACTTCGCGGGTCGTGCCCGGGTAGGTGGTGCTCTCCAAGACGATCAGCTGCCCCGGGGACACCCGGGGCGCGAGCAGTTCCGCCGCGGCGACGATGTAGCTGATGTCGGGGTCCTTGGTTTTTCGAAGCGGGGTGGGAACGCAGATGACGACAGCGTCCAGCCCCTTCAAATCCGCGGACCGCGACGACACCCGAAGGCGCCCGGCGTCGAGGGCTTTCCGGACGGCCCGGGCCGGCACGTCCCCCACGTAGGAGCGCCCCGCCCGAAGGGCGCGGCATTTCTCCTCGTCCACGTCGAAACCGAACACCCGCAGGCCCGCCTCCGCGAAGGCGATGGCCAGCGGCAACCCGACGTAGCCCAGCCCCATGACCCCCACCCGGGCCTGGCGGTCCTGCAGTTTTTCCTTAAGAGACCGCGAGGGCATGCGACGACTCCTTTTTTTCCCACGAATCCAGCACATGGGCCGCGAACGAAAACGCGCAGGTGAAGGCCGGGGATATGGCGTTCAGCACGTGCAGGGAACGCTCGTTTTTCTCCACGTGAAAATCCATCTCCAGTCGATCGTCGGACCGCCGGACCAGTTGGGGCCGTATCCCCACCTTGTGGGCGGGGACCAAATCGTCCTCCCTCAACGCGGGGACCAACCGCCGGGCGGCCGCCAGAAACCCGCGGCGCGTGTAATGGAGCAGTTCCCGATGGACCAAGGCCCGAAAGGAGCGGTCCCGCCCGGCGTAGAGCCGCGCCAGGCGCCAGAGGGATTGGGTCGTTTCCACCGGCCGCAGGCCCTGGAGGAGCCCGTAATTTTCCCGCCCGAGGGCCGGGACGGCGGTGGGGCCCGCGTACACGTCCCCCGCGGCGCCGCGGGTCAAATGGACGCCCAGAAAGGGGAACGCCAAGTCCGGCACGGGGTAGAGGCTCTCCTTCACCAGGCCGTTCCGCTCCGGCCGGATTTTCCAATACAGGCCTTTGAAGGGCACCAGCACGTGATCCGCCGCCAGCCCGAACAGCCGCGCCACGCGGTCGGCGTGGGCGCCCGCGCAATTGACGAACCGGTGAAACCGGAAACGACGTCCCGAGGCGGTTTGAACCCCGGAGTCCTCCGCGGCCGCCACCTCTTCGCCGTAAGCGATCTGTACGCCCGCCGTCTCCACCCGACGGGCCAGCGCCCGCACCAGGGCCAAGGAATCCACGACCGCCGTGTCGGGGCAATGGAGGCCCTCCCCCGGCGCGGCGTTCGGCTCGATCTTTAACACGTCCCCGGGGGCGAGGCGGACGGCGCGAATCCCGTTGGCCCGGGCGTTTTGTTCCAATCGCTCGAGGCCCGAAAGGTCCTCGGGGCCCACCGCCAAAATTACTTTCCCGGCTACCCGGTGGGCCACGCCGTTGTCCCGGGCGAAGGCCAGCATCCGCCGCGCGCCCTCGGCGCACAGGCGAGCCTTCAGGGTTCCGGGCGCGTAGTAAACGCCGGAGTGCAGGACCCCGCTGTTCCGCCCGCTGGCGTGGAGGCCCACGCCGGATTCCTTTTCCAGGACCACGATGCGCGCGTCGGGATGGCGGGAACGCAACTCCGCCGCCACCGCCAGGCCCACGATGCCGGCCCCCGCGATCAGAAAATCCGTTTCGTCCGTCATGAACGGGCCCCGTTGATCCAACGAAGGAACCGGGCGGCGTTCCCGAGGAAACGGGCGGCGCGGCGGGCGCCGGTTTTGGCGGCGGCCGGGGCCGCGGCGATCCCTTTCAAATCGGTGGCGAGCGCGGCCAGCCGGGTTTGAAGGCGGCGGGCGTCGACGGTCCAGGCCGCGTGGCCTTGGCGGCGCAGGCCGGCCAGGGTTTCTTTGACGGCCTCGGCCCGGGCGGTCAACTCTTTGGCCAGGGGCGCGTTCTTGGCTTCGCGGGCGGCCCGGGCGGCGGCCACGAGCGACAGCCGAAGGTCGGCCAGGGCTTCCAAAGCGTTTTGCGCGTCGGCGGCGCTCATCGGGCCTTCTCCAATTCCAGGGTGCGCCGGGCCACGCGCTCGGCGGAGCGGGCGAAGGCCGCCAGAGCCGCCCGGGGTTTCCGGCTTTTCTCCACTCCGTCGGCCAGTTCCCGGTGCGCCGCCGGAAGGGTATTGTAGGAAACCTCCAGGGCCTTAAGGGCTTCCATGGCGTCGGCGTATTCCTCGTTCAAATTAAACAGGGATCGCGTGAGGGTCACCCGGCCCGGGGAGCGTTTGTCGTCCCAACGGTCGTGGATCGCCTGGATCTGGTCGGCGTAGGCGGCCTTCAAATCCGCCCGGATCAAACCGATGAGCGCGAGGCTTTGCTCGGCGTGGGACTCCACCAGGGGCTGGTTGTCCCGGATGGCCCGGGCCAGGTCCCGGGCCCGGCGATTTTGAACAAAAGCGCGCAGGCTTTCGGTGACGAGGGCCGCCGCCCCGGCGATGGGACCCTTTTCCACCGAGGGAAGCCCGGCGGGTTTTTCCCGAACCTCCCGAAGGGCGTCGTTCAAAGTCGCCGCCGCGCCGTCGAACTCCGCCGGGTCTTTCACCTGCCCGGCGGCGATGTCGGCCAGGAGGGCGGCGTAACGTCCGAAGGCGGCGTTCAAATCTTCCAGGGTCTTGAGCGTGCGCCGGGCGGCCCAGTGGGGCGGGAGGGTGTCCATGGTCCATTCATAGCCCTTGGCCTCCTTCACCAAATAGGCGCTCAAGGGGGCGTCCTTCCGGTTGGCCAGGTCCTGGACGTCGGCTTCCCGGGTCCAGTTGACGTCCCGGGCCATTTCGGTTTCGAGGCCCTTTTGTTCGGCCGCGACGGCGGATTGAAAACTTTTGAAGGCCTCGGGCTGGAGCGTCGCGCAGGCGGGAAGGAGGGCGCCGAGGATCGCCAAGGACAATCCCCCCCGACCGCCTTTGGCGAAGAGGAAAGGAGGAGCCGGGACGAAGTCCCTCATCGGGAGACTCCCACGGCGGACCAGGCGGCTTTGACGGCGGCGGCTTCGGCGCGGCCGTAGAGCGCGGCGGCTTTTTCCGTCGTGGCCATGGCCGCCTCGCGGAAACCGCTTTTGGGAGAGAGGGCCCGAAGGGCCCCGTACCAAATTTTTCCCGTTTTCTCCCAGGCCCGGCCGCCGATTTTTCGGGCGGCCAGGTAAAAGGCGTGGTTGGGAATCCCGGAGTTGATGTGCACGCCGCCGTTGTCGTCTTCGCCGGTGTATTTGTTTTTTAGGTGGGCGGGCTGGGGGTCGGTGCCGAGGTCGGGATCGTTTTGATAGGCGGTGCCGGGGGCGGCGAAACTGCGGAGGGCCCGGCGGGTGGGCTTTTGGACCAACAGGTCGCCGCCGATGAGCCAATCGGCCCGGGTCACGGTTTGCTTCCGCCGCCACTGCTTGACCAACAAGCCGAAGACGTCGGCGAAATGTTCGTTCAAGGCGCCGGGCTCGTCCTCGTAATCCAAGTTGGCCGTGTGGGCAATCAATCCGTGGGTCAACTCGTGCCCGACGACATCCAGCGCTTTGGTAAAGCGGACGAACGTCCGCCCGTCGCCGTCGCCGTAGGCCATCTGCTCGCCGTTCCAAAAGGCGTTGGCGTAGCTCCGCCCCACGTGGACGCTGGAGATCAGGGACATGCCCCGGTCGTCCAGGGAGTTCCGGGAAAAAAGCTTTTCGTAAAAATCGTAGGTCGCGCCGGAAAAGTCGTAGGCTTCGTTCACCGCGGGGTTCTTCGACCCCTTTTGCCCTTCCGCGCGGATTAATTTTCCCGGCAGGGTTTCCTTATTTTTGGCGTCGTAGACGAGCCGGTGCTTTTTCCCCTCGGGGGAGGGAATGGCCGCCATGGCGGGCTGGGTGGAGAGCGCGCGCCGATAGGCCCGGGCCGCCGCCGAGGCCGCCAAGGATTTGAGCGCCCACCGTCGGGTGACGGGGTCGGGGGACTCCGCCATCCGCTCCAAAAGGAACGGCGGCAAAATGCCGTGGGCGCAGGGACCGGTCACGCGAACCATTGGGCGGCGAACTTGAGGGCGCGGCGTCCCCGGGAGAGCAGGGTTTCCAGTTCTTGTATGCGCTTGCGATGGGCGGGATCGACGGGGGCTTCCAGAAGGGCCGCCATGCGCCGCTCCGCGTGGTCCAGGCGTTTGGTGAGGCCCTCGTTCAACCGGCGAAGGGCCACGGCTTTAATGTCCCGGTTGGCTTCGTAATAATCCTTCCGGCTTCCCACGACGGAGAGGGGCCGGACGGCCCCCCAGGCTTCCAACTGGCGGATGTTGATGCTGACGTTGCCCTTGCTCATGGACAGTCGGCGGCCGATGTCTTCCAGGGCCATGGGCGCGTCCTGCATGTAGAGGAGGCCGTAGATCTGGCCCAGGGAGCGGTTGAAATTGAACTCCTCCGCCATGTCGCCGGCCAGGCGGGCGAATTCCGTATCGAGGGGGGTGGTGGTAGCCATGTATGTTTTCAACGTTTAGTCCGTTCTAAACATACATCGCAAACCCCCGTTTGTCAAGGCGCGGGATCGTCGGAAGCGGGCCGCCCCGCCAGCCCCCGGGCCACCCCCGCCAAATAGGAGACATTCCGCTTGGGGTTGTCCGGCTGTTGGCGCCCCAGGAGGGCCGCGGCACGTTCCAAAACCTCCCGCCCGTAGCGGTTTTCCAAGAGGATCAGCCTTTCCACCGTGCGGGCGTCGGCGTCTTCGTAGAGAAACCGCGCCCGCCGCCGGGCCCGGGCCAGGGCCTCCGGGCCGTGCTTTTCCCCCAGGGCCCGGAGCCGGGCTTCCAGGGCGGCGGGGTCGTAGAAGGGCGCGGGCCGGTAGGCGTTGGGGCGGCGCTGGGGGCGGTCGGGGGTGGGCTGGTCGTCGTAATCCACTTCCAATAAATTGTGGCGGCGAAGGTCCACCGAGCCCAGGCCCACCGTCCACCGGGTGAGCCCGTGGCGGTCCGCCAGGGTTTCCCGGGAGAGGGACCACCGGGGCGCGGCGGGGGACCGGTCGGCGTAATAGAGGTTCAAGAGCAAAAAGACCTTGCCCGGCAGGGAGAGCCGCCGGTCCCACCCCCCGGCGAAATAGTCCAGAGGCAGGCGCACCGTTTCCGAGGAAGAGAGCGGCGAAAGCCGCACGGCGGGGTCTTTCCCATAGACTTCCTGGAACTCCGCCAGGCCGTAGAACGAATTCAACCGACGGAATATCCGGTGGAGCCGCCGCCGGTTGGCCACGGGGCCTTCGTCCTTTTCGCCCAGGGCGGCCACGGCCCCCGGCACGTCCACCGGGGAGAAGGTCGAGGTCGAGACGCCTTGCTTAAGGAAGTGCAGGTAAAGGTCGAAGGCCCCCGCATCTTTCCGCCGCTCCATTTCCCCCATCTTGCCCGGGGGAAACAAAAAGCCCGCCGGCACGGCCAGCGGCTTTCCGGCGTTGACCGCCGGTGGAACGCGACGGGGCAGGGCGGCCAGGCGGTCCAAAAAAGCGCGCGCCGCGGTCGTGGAGCGGATCAACACGTCGGCCTCCACGTTCGACCGGAAAGCCGCCGTCGTCCAGTT
This sequence comes from Elusimicrobiota bacterium, assembly GCA_016722575.1. Classification (NCBI taxonomy): domain Bacteria; kingdom Pseudomonadati; phylum Elusimicrobiota; species Elusimicrobiota bacterium. The sequence continues at coordinate 43,265 of JADKIY010000001.1, forward strand.
GCTGGAGCCCAGCAAAAGGGTTTTCCGATCCACCACCAAGACCTTGGCGTGCAAAATTTTCCCGTCCACATAGGCCGCGTCCACGCCGCCCTGGGCCAGCCTCTCCGCCGCGCTCCGGTTCCGGTCCAGGGGATCAAAGGGCGATTCCCCCCCGTCCAAGAGCACCTCCACCCCCACCCCCCGCCGCCGGGCGCGAATTAAAGCCTCCAAAAGCCGCCCCGGCTCCGACGCCCGTTCCGGCGGGACATTAAATAGGTAGAGGGCGAGGGAAACCGTTTCCCGCGCCCCCTCAATCTCCCGCTCCGCCACGGCCGAATACCCCCCCGCCGGAATGAGCGCCGCCTCCCCACTATATAGGAAGGGAGTAAAAAACGCGTATAACGCTCCAATAATAAGGGGACGTAGCATACTAATTTACTTTAAACCAAGCCCCGACATTTAATCCCTGCGCCAATACCATCCCTCGTTGCCGCGCTCTACCCGCCGCGGCGGGCGACATTTTGATCGTCCGAGCCATTTCCGCGTTATTTTTTCCCAAATATTCCGTCGCCAAGAACGTCAAAAGGGATTTGGCTTCCGAAACTTTTCTCGTCCGATTTCTTAAGTAGAGCCACTGAACATCGATCTTCATGGCACCCGCGACTTTTGCCGCGATGTCATCCATTGTGATGTTCTGGCGTGCGATGTCTCGTTGCAACGATTCTGTTTTCTCGACTTTCTCCAGAACTTTTTCCACAAATTCACCCGAACCCAGCACCCGCGCGTCAAACAATTGCCCCGCCCCCCGATGATCCAGGCAGACTTCCCGAGGGCGCCCACCGCCGCTTCGCCCCAGACCGCCGCCCATTAAATCCTCGCGCCTCCCCTGGGAAACCCCTTCCGTCACAAATTCCAGATATCGCTGGCGCGCTGTCTTTTCGGTTGATGAAAAATGATTCAACACCGCCTCCAACGACTGCCATGGGGTTTTCCCGTAACCCAGAAGCGCGCGGTGCCCCGTGTAGGGAAAATTCCCCAACTCCGTCATAGTCTTTACCAGCCCTCCCCGGAGAGGGTTCAAATGAATGTACCGGACCAGCTCCAAAAGATAGGCCGCTTCGTCGCAAACGATGGATTTGTAGCGGTTCTGAAAAAGGTGCCCGGAGCGCTTATGGCGCGCGTTGAATCCCCCCGCGTAACCGGTCATGAGTCGCCGCATGAATGAAACCATCCCCTGCGGTCCCGACCGGATCAACAAATGGAAGTGATTGGGCATGAGCGCCCAGGCCAGAATCTCGTTGGGAGATTTCTCGAGGCAGGTCTCTATCCGCTGGATGAAATCGGCGTAGTCTGTTTTGGTGGGGAAAATATCGCGTTGTTCGATTCCGCGGCCGATCACGTGGTGAAGAAGTCCGGGGGTGTCGATGCGGGCGGTCCGGGGCATGGGCAAAGATTATTACAAACCCGAAAATAAGTAAATTAGTATGCTACGTCCCCTTAAGTACCCTTCGCCATACCGACCATTTTTTAGCACTCGCCTCCAAATATAGAATCCGCAATATAAAAGTGGGGGGGGCAGGTGATTTAAAGTGTACATTTCATACTAAATTGCTTATAGTCAGGACCCGGCATTCAAACGCAGAACCAATAACGCCCCCCAGTTGTGGCGCTCGACACTCGCGATGGAATGTTATTGAGTCTTCCTGTCATTTTTTCCGGTGGCGCCGTTTGATTCTTTATTATTCCGCGGTCCTATTCTTTTAATTAGGACAAAAACGGCCGAACCACGACAAAAATAAAAAACAACCCGGCGACAGCGGAGGCATCCCCGGTGTAGGCGTATAAGAGACTTCCAATCACTAAACTTATCCCCAATGCGAAGAGTTGGGTCCCCCTGCCGGATATTTCCGCAGCGGGTTTGGTCTGTTTTCTGAGGAATGTTTTCCAGGCAAGACCCGGTTTATGAACGGCCAGCACCATAATGAAAAGCCCGATGAAGGCAAAAAACGTCGAAAAGATTTTCACAAAGTCGTGCGCGTTGCTGTTGAGGAAAAAAAGGGGGACGATTCCAAAGAAGATTATGAAAAGCGCAAAAACCAGGATGGTGCACAGGGTCCAATAAAAGAACTTTCCCCAGAATTTTTGGGTCAATTTGGATTGTCCATAAAATACATGTCAATAACTCCTGTGTGAATCCTTTTCCATGATTTCCCCAAAGGAAGTACGAATTAACTTCAAACCAAATGCCGGTTTTCATTTCCTGAATAATCGAAACCCGGGTGGTGTGGCCAACCCATCGCGATGAAAGTCTATTGAGTTCCCTTGCCGTTTCCTTCCGTAGGCGCCATCTTGATCGTGTACGTGTCCGATGCTCCTCCACAGACATCGCTCCAAAACGATCCTTCTTGGAACAGCGCCATTAACGATTTGAGAGCAAATCCCTGCTTTTGGAGGGCCGAAGCGGCCGGATTGGTTTGAAGCGGTAGGTCCTTCGTTTCGTAGAGCCACAGAATCGCTTTCCCGTCGCCTTTGAGTTTCCCCGATAATTCAATCCCGACAAATCGAAACTGTTTCTCATTGCACATCAGATTCAAATCAAACATTGGGCGCAGAGAATCAAAATCGTAGGCTTGAAGGTCCGGGTGGGATTTGTCCGCCTTCAGCGCGCCCAAAACGGCGTCTTTTGAAACAGTCTTGGCGGGATCGGGGAGGTCCGTTCGTCCCGAAGCCAAAGTGTCGAAAAGGAAAAAACCGAGAACCTCCGGGGCACGATGGACACACCCAAGAGCGAAAAATCCCGCCAGCAACACCAGTGCGCGCGTTCGCATTTTCAGAACTTGTTCCGAAAAGTCATCTGGCCGTGGCAATCAAGATTCATCCTCCTCCCCGCCCAACATCAGATAACGGGTAAAACTCTTTCCCATTGCCCACGCTAGTTATAAGACGTGGAGGGATCTTGGAATGCGCCGTCTTTGTCGTCGGTTTCGGAGAAGAAATAATTTAACGCTTTTTTGTCGGGGTTGGGGTCGTTGGTTTCGCTGATGACCACAAAACCACAAAGTTTCAGTTCGCCGCCGATTTTTGTCAGCTGAAGCTTTAACGCGGCGCCGGGTCTGCCTTTGAGAATATAAACCGATTCGATGTAATCAAAACGATCAAAATTATCGCCGGAGTAGGGAATCGTTCGGGGCGCGTCTTGAGTGAGGTCGATTTGCAAGACGGACCCTGAAAACTCGTATCGGGTTTTCAGTTTAGCAATCAGAGAATTTATTTCCGCGGGCGTCATCTTAGCTTTCAGCTTGGGAGCGAACATCGGAATTATTGGCGAAAGATCGAAATTTAAAAAAGCCTTCACGCACCGGCCTTCCAGCGCGAGCGTCTCCCCATCAACGATTTTGGCCACCCGCATTCTGGCTTCCGTCCGGCCTTCGCTGTAATTGTATCCAAGGTGATAACGGCTCGTGGCACAGCCCAACAAAAAGAGTGTTCCGAACAAATAAAACACTGTGCGAATAGATTTCAAATTCATTCCCGACCTCCTTTAATTATTTCAAAACGCTGAAATAACTTTTGCGGAATGTCTCCATTTTCTCAATTAAACCCAGGCGGTTTTGTCCTCCGGGCCCGGGGGGCGGCGGGTGACGCGGGCCACCAACCTCCGAAGGGCCGGGGGCAAGGCGGTTTCCTCAAACGTCACGCGGCGGGGGTTTCGAGTCCTCTGGACGAGCCCGCCGTCCCGTAGCTCTGCGTAGGGGCGGCGGCTTCCTTTAAGAACGAAGGAATAGACCAGGCGGTCCCTTACCGGAGAGGCCCCACTCAACTTTTTGGGCGGGGCCTTTTGCAAGTGCCTTTGGGCGGTAGCGCCCAGGTCCCCCGGGCGCAGGGTCCAGACCCGCCGCCCGCCGACGATCCCGCCCGACTGAATCAAGCGGGCGGCGGGGGTTTCGGTCGCTCTGCGACCGCCCGCCGTCCTAGAGCTTTGCGGTAGGACGGGAGCCCGAACCTTACGGACCATGTCGTCAGTCGATGACGATGCGGTAATCTTCCCAGGAGAGCGTGGGGTCGATGGCGATCTCGGCGGAGCGGTGGATGATCTTCTCCAGCCGTTCCAGGCGCTCGCGCACGAAATCCCCCACGCCGGGGGCCAGGGTGATCTTGAGGTTGCCGTCGGCCCGGCCCTGGGTGAGCTCCAGAATTTCCTTTTGGATCTTGAGGTACATGGACTCCCGGGAAAGAACGTTGCCCGACCCGGCGCAGTCCGCGCAGGGCTCGGACAAAAGGGACAGCAGGGATTCCCGTCGGCGTTCCCTCGTCATTTCCACGAGGCCCAGGCGGGTGATGGGCAGGATCTTGATTTTCGCCCGGTCGTTCCGCGTGGCGTGGTGGAGGGACTCGACCACCTTGTGCTGGTTGCGCTTCCGACGCATGTCGATGAAGTCGATGACGATGATGCCGCCGATGTTCCGCAGGCGCAATTGTTTGGCCACCTCGTCGGCGGCTTCCAGGTTGGTCGCGGTCACGGTCTCTTCCTGGGACTTGTGGCCGATGAACTTGCCCGTGTTGACGTCGATGGCGCAGAGGGACTCGGCCTCCTGGATGATGATGTAGCCGCCCGAGGGCAGATCGATGCGCTGTTGGCGGATGTGGGCCAGGTCCCGGTCCACGCCGAAGGCCTGGAAGATGGGGGTCTTGCCCGTGTAGTGCTGGACGCGCTCGGCCAGCTCCGGCGCGAGCATTTCCACGAAGCCGCGGACGTCCCGGTACTCCTCCCGGTCGTCGATCAAAAAGATCTGGGCGTCGTCGGTGAGCAAATCCCGGGCGACCTGGAAGGTCAGGCCCAGCTCCCGGTGGACCAGCGTGCCGGTGGCGGAGGATTCGAATTTGCGCTGGACGCCCTCCCAGAGGCGCGCCAGGTATTTCATTTCGCGCCGCAGTTCGTCCTCCTCGGCGCCTTCGGCCTCGGTGCGGACGATCACGCCGCCGGGCAGGTTCTCCTCTTCGACGATGCGCCGCAGGCGCTCCCGCTCCTCGGGCTCCTCGATGTTTTTGGAGACGCCCACGTGCTCGCTTTTGGGCATGTAGATCAGGTAGCGGCCGGGCAGCGAGATGTCCATGGTCACCTTCATCCCCTTGGTGCCGATGGCCTCCTTGGCCACCTGGACCATGATGTCCTCCCCGCGGCGGACCATTTTTTCGATGTGGCGGTCCTTGGAGGGGGAGACGACGTCGGTGACGTACAAATAGGCGTTCTTCTCGAACCCGGTATTGACGAAAGCGCTGGAAATGCCGGGGAGCACGTTTTCGATTTTCCCCTTGTAGATGTTGCCGACCAGCTTGGCCATGCCGAGGGCCGGACGCTCGATCATGAACTCGGCCAGCACGCCGTCTTCCAGGACGGCGATGCGGGTTTCTTCCGGCAACACGTTGGCGATGATTTCTCTCTTCATTTTGTTTTTCCTCCGAAAAACGGCCGATCTACAATAAGTAGCGGCGCAAGTGTATGGACAACAGCAACCCCACGGCCATGAACGATCCCACCAGCCCCGACCCGCCGTAGGACAAAAAAGGCAGGGGCACGCCGGTGACGGGCATCAAGCCCATCACCATGCCGATGTTGATAAGACCTGAAAAAGCGAAATACGCGCCGAGAGCCGAGGCCAAATAACGGCCGAACCGGTCCCGCGCGGTGAAGGCGATGTCGAAGGCGCGCCAGGCGATCCAAAAATAAACCGCCAGGACCAGCACCGCCCCCAGAAACCCCGTTTCCTCCCCGATGAGGGAAAAAATGAAGTCCGTGTGCTTCTCGGGCAAAAAGCCCAGCTGACTTTGACTTCCCGACAGAAACCCCTTTCCGAACAGCCGCCCGGACCCGATGGCGATTTTGGACTGCAAAATGTTGTACCCCGCGCCCAGGGGGTCCACCGCCGGGTCGATGAAGGCGATGAGCCGCTTGCGCTGGTAGGTCTTGAGCGCCTTGTCGACGACAAAAGACCCCGCGACCCCCGCCACCAAAACGGCCAGCGACACGAAGAGCGCGAAGAGCGGCACCGACACCCGCCACCGTCGCAAAAACCAATAACCGAACACCAGCAACACCGCGGCCCCGCCGGCCAGGGCCAGGAGCGGCCCCGTTTCCTGAAAGGCCCGGGCCACCCAGGCCATGGTCGTCCCCGTCGCGTAGCGGTCGCCCACGATGGAAAAATACGTCGACGCCAGGGGCAGGCCCAGGGCCAAACCGCCCGTGGCCAACAGCGCCGCCAGGGCCCCCGTGGGCGCCCCCGCCGCGAAGAGCACCGCCAAAGTCATGGGGCCGATGGCCAGGGCGCTCGACAAATCCGGCTGGAGCAGAATCATGCCGAAATGGGACCCCGCCAGAAAAACCGGGGGGATGAGGCCCGTCCAATGGCGGATTTCCCGGGAGCGGGCCTCGGCGATGGCGGCCAGCCCCACGGCCAAAAGGAGCCGCGTGATTTCCACCGGTTGAAAATAGAACCAGTGAAAGTTGATCCAGGACTTGCTGCCCCGGAGCCGCGTGCCGAAAACCAGCGTCGCCGCCAAAAGCATCAGGCTAAAAAGGAACAACCCCTTGGCGTAGGTCTGAAACACCGGGTAGGGCAAAAGCGCCAGAAAAATCATGGCCACGAGGCCCACGGCCAGGGCGGAAATTTGCCGCGTCAGGTAGCCCGCCGCGTGGCCCCCGTGGAAGGTCGCGGAGAAAATGAAAAGAACGCCCAGGACCGCCAGGGCCACGGCGGCGACCAGCAAACTCCAATCCAACCGGGAAGCCACGTGGCCCAGGGTGGACTGGGGCGCCGTTCGGAAAAAGCGCGGCGTGATCTCGACCGTCAAGGGATGGCCTCGCCCTGTCGGGCTCGCCCACCATTCGCACGGCACTTCAACCCGCGCGAATACGGGAGGGACTTCATATCCCGGCGGTCCCTCCGCGTCACTTCGGTCCCCTCGGGAAAGCGGCGTTGATGATTTCCCGGGCCACGGGACCGGCGGCCACGGAACCCCGGCCGCCGTTCTCGACGAACACGGCCAGGGCCAGGGAGGCCGGCTCCCCCGGCCTGCCCGCGTAGGCGGTGAACCAGGAATGGTCTTCCCCGTGGGGGTTCTGGGCCGTGCCCGTCTTGGCGCCGATCACCAGGTCGGGCCGCTGAACGCCCCGGCCGGAGCCGGTCGTCACCACGCCTTCCAGCGCCCGGTGCAAAACGGCCCACACCTCGTCAGTCAATTGAACGCGCCCCCGGGCCGCGGGCACCGGTTGATAGACCACCTGCCCCTGGGCGTCGGACACCCGGTCGACCACGAAGGGCCGCCACACGGTGCCGCCGTTGGCCACCGCGGCGATGACCCCGGCCGCCTGGAGCGGCGTCGCCGTGACGAAACCTTGGCCGATGCAGAAATTCAAACTGTCGCCGTCGAACCAGCCGTCCCGCATCACGCGCTTTTTCCAGGCGCGGCCGGGGATGAGGCCCGAGGACTCCGTCGGCATGTCGATGCCGGACTTTTCCCCCAGGCCGAAGGCCCGGGCCATGGATTCCAGCGGGTCCGCGCCGAGCTTCAAGCCCAGGTTGTAGAAATAAAAATTGCAGGACCAGGCCACCGCGCCGAAGAAGTCCTGGCGCTTGTGCACCGACCAACAGGCGAATTCCTGCCGGCCGAGGCGGTAGACGCCGGTGCAGACGTAGGCGGTCTTCGTGTCCCAGTGAAGCTGGGTCAGGGCCGCCGCCGCGGTGACGATTTTAAACACCGACCCCGGCGGGTAGGTGCCCTGGAGCGCGCGGTTGAAAAGCGGCAGGGCCGGGTCGCCCAGATACGCCGCCAGCCCCTTGGAAAAATCGAAACCCGGCCGGCTGGCCAGGGCCAGCACCGCGCCGTTGCGCGGGTCCAGCACGACGGCCGCGCCCCGCCCCGTGGGCGAGCGCGAGAGGGCGTCCTCGGCCACGGTTTGAATCCGCCGGTCGAGGGTCAGCCGCACGTCGTTGCCGGGGTTGGAGGGAATCCGCCGGATGATCTGCACGTGGCGGCCGGCGGCGTCCGTTTCGAACTGCAGGCCGCCGTCCTCCCCCCGCAGAAGGTCGTCGTAAAACTTTTCCACGCCGGATTTGCCGATCAATTGCCCCAGGCGAAAGCCCCGGTTCCGCAGGCGCTCGAACTCCCCGGGGTCCACTTCGTCCACGTAGCCCAGCAGGTGGCTGGCCAGTTCGCCGTAGCGCGGGCGGCGCTGGGGTTCCACCACCACGTTCACGCCGGGGAGCAGCATCCGCCGCTCCATGAGGGCCAGGGCCGCGCCCCGGGGCACGTCCGCCAAAATCCGCGTCATCTTGCCGCTCCGGCGCGCCTCGGCCATTTTCCGGTGGACCCAGGCGCGCTGCTCGGGGAGCCAGCGGGTCAGGTCCTCCGCCAGTTGGTCCATGGCCACGGGGGCCTTGGCGTTGAAATCGTAAAACAGGGAGAAGCGGGGCGCGTTGTCCACCAGCACGTCGCCGTTCCGGTCTTCGATGAGCCCCCGGGGCGCCAAGAGGGGGACGATCTGCGTCCGGTTCTGCTCCGCCTGGCGCACCATGTCGGGGCCGCGAACGATCTGCAAATGAAAGAGTCGCAGGACGATCAGGGCGAAGACCGCCGTGGCCAGGCCCGAGAGAAAAGCGACCCGGTGGTCGTCCGCCCGGGAAAAGCCCGAACCGTCGGTGTTAATCACGGCCGCGCGGTCCGACCCGCCAGGCGTCGCCGAGCTCCAGCCAGACCCGCACGGCCCAAAACACCGCCGGAGCGGCCAGGGCGTTCATGACGGCGCCGGCCAGGCACAAGCCGAGCCCCCACCGGTGGGGCCCCGTGGCCGGCACAAACCATTCCCCGAGCTGGAGGGAACCGACGATGAAGACCACGCTGCCGACCAGGGTCAGGGCTTCCTGGGTGACCATTTTTTCCGCGTTCAAATTTTTGGAAAGGGAGCCCGAGGCGAACCCGCAAAAGGCCAGCAGGAGTCCCTGGGCGCCGAAGGGCGTCTGGCCGTAGAGGTCCAACGCCAACCCCCAGAAAAACCCCAATCCCTGGGCCAGGTTCACGCGGCCCGAAGCGCCGATGGCCAGGACCGCCACCAACAACCAGTGGGGCGCGGGCAAAGACACCGGCGCCAGGTGGAGGAACACCGCCTGGGCGATCCACCCCAGAAAGAACGTCACGAGGACGAAAACCGCGCGGCGGATCACGGGGCCTCCCCCTCCGGCCGCCGGGAGAGAAGCAACATGTCCCGGACGTCGTTGAGCTTGGCGGCCGGCGAAAGGACGGCGCGCTTGAAACTTTCGTGGGTGGCTTCCTGGACGGTCAGCACCCGGCCGATCAAGACGCCCTCGGGGAACACGTCGCCCAGGCCCGAGGTGATCACTTCGTCCCCCGGCTGGATGGGCGAATCCGAAAACAAATAGTTGAAGAGCAGGACGTTGGCGCCCCGGCCCTCGACCAGGCCCTGCTCGGCGGTGCGGGCCGCGTGGGCCGACAGGGAGGACGAGGGGTCCGTGACCAGGAGCACCCGGGCGAACCCCCGGGGCAGGATTTCCGCCACCTGGCCCAAAATGACCACGCGGCCGTCCCGCACGGTCACGGCGGCGTCCCCCACGCGGACGGGCGCGCCCACCGCGGGGCGGACCAGCACGCTGTGAAACCAATCGTTGGCGTTCCGGGCCCACACCCGGGCCGCCGTGGCGGAAAATTGCGGCCACCGGGCCAACCCGGCGGATTCCGTGAGCCGTTTGTTTTCCTCTTCGATGGTCTGGGAGCGCTTCTCGTCCAGTCGCTCGGAGAGCCAACGGGCCTCGGCGGCCCGGGCCCGCTGGTCGGCGCGGATCAAGAGCGAAAGGTTGTGGCCGAATTGGCCCCACTGGGACAGGGGGCCGACGGCGGGGGCGCTGGTGGGGGCGAGCAGGTAGAAGAAGGCGTACTTGAGGCTCTGGACGATCCGGTCGCCGGACCAGGACAGGAGCGCCAGGCCGAGGACGGCGTAACAGGAAAAGACAACCGCTGGACGATGCCGCTGAAACAAATCGGTCTCCCGACCCTCCGAGGAGGGTCCCGACGCGTTTTGGCGCGGCGAAAGCGCGCCCGCGTGCGGGGGATCCGAAAAGGGAAAGCGGCGAAGAAGGAGGGGGTCGTTTAGACGGAGGCGCGGCCGCGGGAGCGCTTGATGTTGTCAAGCTCTTCCAGATAGCGGCCGCAGCCCATCACGACGCACGTCAGGGGATCGGCCGCGCGGGTCACGGGCAGTTCGGTCTCCTGGGACAACAGCTCCGGCATCCCGCGCAGGAGGCTTCCGCCCCCGGCCAGCACGATGCCGCGGTCCACCAAGTCGGCCGACAGTTCCGCCGGCGTTTCTTCCAAGGTCGACTTGACGACGTCCACGATGAGCTTCAAAGGTTCGGAGAGGGCCTGGCGGACTTCCTCGGACGTAATGGTGATCGTCTTCGGCAACCCCGTCACTTGGTCCCGCCCCTTCACTTCGAGCGTTTGTTCCTCGGCTTGGGGGAAGGCGCTGCCAATCTTGATCTTCACGTCTTCCGCCGTGGTTTCGCCGATGAGCAAATTGTATTTCCGTCTGAAGTACTGAACGATGGACTCGTCCATCTCGTCCCCCGCCACGTCCAGGGACTTCGAGACCACCATTCCGCCCAAGGAAATCACGGCCACTTCGGTGGTGCCGCCGCCGATGTCCACGATCATGTTGCCCGAAGGCTCAGAGATGGGCATTTCGGCGCCGATGGCGGCCGCCTTGGGTTCCTCGATCAACTCCACGTACCGCGCGCCCGCCTGGTCGGCCGCCTCTTTGACGGCCCGCCGCTCCACCTCGGTGATCCCCGAGGGGATTCCGATCACCACGCGCGGATGGAGCAGGCTTCGGCGGTTGTGCACTTTTCGGATAAAATACTTGATCATTTCCTGCGTCACGTCGAAATCGGCGATCACCCCGTTGCGCAGGGGACGCACCGCGTAAATGTTCGCCGGGGTTTTGCCGAGCATGCGCTTGGCTTCGAGGCCGAAGGCCACCGGCTCCCGGGTGTCGCGGTTGATCGCCACGACCGAAGGTTCCTTGAGGACAATCCCCTGCCCTTTGACGTAAACGAGGGTATTGGCCGTTCCCAGGTCAATCCCCATGTCGTTCGAAAAGAGGCTGAAGATGTAGTCGAACACGTTTTCCCTCGGTGGCGGACCCTTTATTGAACCAGCTTGAGGATCGCCATTTCGGCGTTGTCGCCGGACCGGTTGCCCAGTCGGTACACGCGGGTGCATCCGCCCGCACGCGACTGGTAACGCGGCACCAAAACATCATATATCTTTTTACGCACGTCCTTGTCGTTGATGGCGGCGGCGAGTTCGCGGCGCGCCGGCAAGGATTTCTGTTTGGCCAACGCCAAAATCCCTTCCGCGAAACGCGCGGCTTCCTTGGCTTTGGCGTGGGTCGTGCGGATCTCCTCGTGCTGGAGGAGGCTGGTGGCCAGGCCGCGGAGCAAAGCGACCCGGGCGCCCGTGGGGCGCGAGAGCTTTCGTCCGGCGTGGGTCTTCATTTGGGCTCCCCGCCGGCGGTCAGCATGCCCAGCTCCAGGTTCAATTCCTTCAGCCGGTCCCGGATTTCCTCCAGGGATTTGCGGCCGAAGTTCTTAAAGCCCAGCAATTCCTCTTCGGTCTTGGAAACCAAATCGCCGATCGTGCGGATCTTGGCGGCCTTCAGGCAATTGGAGGCGCGCACCGTGAGCTCGATCATGTCGACGGATTGGTCCATCATGTCCTTGAGGCGCCCTTGGCCGTCGGCCGCGAGGCCGGCGGCGGCGGTCGCCGGTTCGGTCGCCGGTTCCGGTTCGGCCGGGGCGAAGACGCCGAAGGCGCTCTTGAGAATCTTGGCCGACTGGGCCACGGCGGCCGTCGGGGTGATCGAGCCGTCGGTCCACACTTCGAGGATCAGCTTGTCGTAGTCGGTCATCTGGCCGACGCGGGCGTTCTCGATTTCGTAGTGGACTTTGGTCACCGGGGAGAAGAGCGCGTCCACGGGAATGGTGTTGACGGGCTGGCCTTCGCGGCGCAGCCGGTCGGCGGAGGAGTAGCCCCGCCCGCGGGAGACTTCGATTTCCATCTCCAGCTCGCCGCCCGCGTCCAGATGGGCCAGGACGAGTTCGGGGTTGAGCAATTCGACGTTGCTGGTGAGCTCGATGTGCTTGGCTTTGACTTCGCCGCCCTTTTTCTTGAGCGAGAGCACTTCGGGGCCCGCCACGTGCAGTTTGAAGCGCAGCTGGCGGAGGTTCAAGATCAGTTTGATCACGTCTTCTTGAACGCCTTTGAGGCTCGAGAATTCGTGGGGCGCGCCCTTGATGCGGACGCCCGTGACCGCGGCGCCCTCCAACGACGACATCAAAATGCGCTTCAGGGAATGGCCGACCGTGTGGCCGTAGCCTTTTTCAAACGCTTCCGCGACAAATTTACCGTAGTTGTCCGAGGAAGCCGCGTCCGTATCCAGCTTCTGGGGCAACACCAAGCCAAGACTCGTCATGGGAATTCTCTCCTTCTTGAAAAAGCGTCCGGGGTTATTTGCTGTAAAGTTCGACGATGAACTGCTCGTTGACGGGGAACGACATCTCCGCGCGCGCGGGCCAGTTTTTCACTTTGCCCGCGAGGGTGACGCCGTCCAGGCTCACGTTGTCGGCGTGGCCCTTCACGGCGCCGCCGATGGAGCCGTCCCATTCCAGCCAGCCGGGCAGGCCCTTTTGGGCCGCCGTGGCCAGGGAGCGCTTCACGAACAGGTTGGCGCGCAGGGCGTCGTCCAGGGCGATGGCGTCGCCGGGTTCCACCTGATACGACGGGATGGTGACCCGCTGGCCGTTCACCTTGACGTGGCCGTGGAACACGAGCTGGCGCGCGCCGGCGGGCGAGGTGGAAAAGCCCAGGCGGCGGATCACGTTGTCCAGGCGGGTTTCCAACAACCGGAGGAGGTTTTCCCCGGTGTTGCCCTTCTGGTGGGACGCCGCGTCGAACAGACGGCGAAATTGACGTTCCAACACGCCGGTCATCCGGCGCGCTTTCTGCTTCTCGCGCAGACGCTTGGCGTATTCGGTGGGTTTGGTCCCCCGGCGGCGGGCGTGCTGCCCCGGCGGTACGGCGGCGCCTTCCTTATCGATCGGGCACTTCGAAAAGCACCGATCGCCTTTCAAAAAAAGCTTCACGCCTTCTCGGCGGCAGAGCTTGCAAACGGGTCCAGTGTATCGAGCCACAACGTTCTCCTTGGGGGGTTAGACGCGGCGGGCCTTGGGAGGCCGGCAACCGTCGTGGGGAATGGGAGTCACGTCTTTGATGGAAGTCACCACCAAGCCCGCGGCTTGAAGCGCCCGGATGGCGGTTTCCCGACCCGACCCCGGACCTTTGACGAACACGGAAACGCTTTTCACGCCGAGCGCGACCGCTTTTTTGGCGGCGGCGTCCGCGGTGACCTGCGCCGCGAAAGGCGTTCCCTTCTTGGTGCCCTTGAACCCGGCGCTGCCCGCCGTGGCCCAGACAATGGCGTTGCCGCGCTCGTCGGTGATGTTGACGATCGTGTTGTTGAAGGACGATTGAATGTACACGCGCGCGTTGACGATGTCCCGCCAAATCTTTTTCTTGCCTTTGGGGGCGGTCGCCGGGGCTTTGGCGGCCGGTTTGGCCGCGGCTTTGGCGGCGTCTTTCTTCGCTTCGGGTTGATCAGCCATGGGTTCTCCTCGGTAAACCTATTTCGCCGCGGCGGTGGCCGGGGCGGCGGTGGTGCCGGGCTTCGCGGAGCCGACGGTGCGCCGTCGCCCGCGCCGGGTGCGCGCGTTCGATTTCGTTCGTTGGCCCCGGGCCGGCAGGTTGCGCCGGTGCCGCGAGCCGCGGTAGGAACCGATTTCGATGAGGCGGCGGATGGTGCCGTTGATTTCCCGGCGCAAATCGCCTTCCACTTTGTAGTTCTTGGTCAACTCGGTGTTGATCTTGTTGACTTCCGCCTCGGTCAAATCTTTGACCCGGGTCGACGGATTGACCCCGGTCTCCCCGCAGATGAGAAGGGAGCGGTGGGCCCCGATGCCGTAGAGATACCGCAGCGCGACATCAACGCGCTTTTGTTTGGGAAGATCGATTCCCGCGACGCGAGCCATGTGAGTCCTCCTTAACCTTGCCGCTGCTTGTGGCGCGGGTTGGAACAAAGAATGTAAAGCTTCCGGTGCCGACGCTGAACGCGGCACTTGTCGCAAATCGGTTTCACGGACGCACGAACTTTCATTTTATTTCTCCCTGTAGGTGATGCGGCCCCGGGTCAGGTCGTAGGGGGACAATTCCACCTTGACCTTGTCGCCGGGCAAAATTTTGATGTAATGCATGCGCATTTTTCCCGAAATGTGCGCCAACACCTTGTGCCCGCCTTCGATTTCCAGACGGAACATGGCGTTCGGCAACGCTTCGAGAACGCGACCTTCCACTTCGATTTTTTCTTCTTTGGCCATAAAGGGTTTTACGCTCCGTCCGGTCCCCGCCGTTGGGCGGGGCCCCGCGCCGACCTACCGTTTCGCCGCCGGACTCGCGGTCCGCGTCAGCACTTCCGGCCCGTCCGCGGTGATCGCCACCGTGTGCTCGAAATGGGCCGAGGGCCGCCGGTCGTCGGTGATCACCGTCCAGCCGTCGCTCAAGACGCGCACTTTGTGCGTGCCCAGGTTGAACATGGGCTCCAGCGCCAGGACCAGCCCCGCTTCCAGCCGCAGGCCGGTGCCGGCCGTTCCGTAATTGGGCACCGCGGGCTCCTCGTGCATTTGCCGCCCGATGCCGTGGCCCACAAAATCCCGCACCACGCCGTAGCCCCGGGCGTCGGCCACGGCCTGAATCGCGTGGGAGATGTCCCCCAACCGATTGCCGACCCGGGCCTGGGCGATGCCCCGTTCCAGGGACTCCGCCGTCGCGTTCAAAAGATCCGTCCACGCGGGGTCCACCCGCCCCACCGCGAAGGTGGCGGCCGTGTCCCCCACAAATCCGTCCAGGGTGGCGCCCACGTCGATCCCGACGATGTCGCCCTCTTTCAGGACGCGCTGGGCGCTCGGGATGCCGTGCACCACTTCCTCGTTGATCGAGGCGCAGATGCTGGCGGGGTAGCCCCGGTAGCCCACAAAGGTCGGGATCCCGCCTTCCGCGCGGATCGCCTTTTCGGCGATCCGGTCCAACTCTTTCGTCGTGACGCCGGGGGCCACCGCGCGCCCCGCTTCCGCCAGGGCTTTTCCCGCCAAGGCGCCCGCCCGCCGCATGCGGGCGAGGTCGGACGCCGACTTCAGTTCAATCCGTCGTGCGGCGTCCGCCACCGCTCACGCCTTGGGCAGAGCGTCCAACAGGGCGAAAATGGACCGCTGAACGTCCGCCACCGACTGGGCGGCCGAAATCTTCTCCAACACCCCGAGGCCCCGGTAATAGGAAATCAGGGGCTCGGTCAAATTGTTGTACACCACCAGGCGCTTCTCGACGGTGTCGGGGCGGTCGTCCTCCCGCTGGAGGATCTTTTCGCCTTCCACGTCGCAGACGTCGCCCCGACGGGGCGCCTGGGTGAGCAGGTTGTAGACCTTCCCGCATTTCGGGCAGGAGCGGCGGCTGGAGAGGCGCTGGACCACTTCTTTTTCCGACAAATCCATGTAAAGAACCTTGTCCAGGGTGCGGTGGGCGCCGTTCAGGAAAGCGTCCAACCCTTCGGCCTGGGACACCGTTCGGGGAAAGCCGTCCAGGATGAAGCCGGGCGCGCAATCCGCCGCGGCCAGACGGGCCGTGACGATCTCCAGCACCAGCTCGTCGGGCACCAGGCGGCCGGAGCTCACGTACTGCTGCACCTTGAGGCCCAGGTCCGAGGAGGTCGCCATCTCGTGGCGGAAAATGTCCCCCGTGGAAATGTGCGGCACGCCGTAGCGGGCGGAAAGCGGTTTGGCCTGGGTGCCTTTTCCCGAACCGGGGGCGCCCAACAGGACGATGTTCATTGTTTCCCTCCAGAGGAAAAAATCACTGGGAAGCGGCGCCCACGTTGAACCAGCGCCCCTTGACCCGCCCGGCCTTTGAAAAGCCCTCGTAGTGCCGCATGATCAAATGGGATTCCAGTTGACCCACGGTGTCGAGCGCCACGCCCACGACGATCAAAATCGACGTGCCGCCGAAGCTGAACGGCGTGTTGAAAAATCGCTGCAGCAGGTCCGGCAGGATCGCCAGGGCGGCCACGAAGACCGCGCCGCCCAAGGTCACCCGGGCCAGGACCGTGCTGATGTGGGCCGCCGTCGGTTCGCCCGGCCGGATGCCCGGGATGAAGGCGCCCGCCTTCTTCAGGTTGTCGGCCATGTCGATGGGGTTGATCGAGACCGAGTTGTAAAAATAGCAAAAGAAAATGATCAGGCCCGCGTAGAGCACTTCGTACCACCAGGCCCGGTGGTTCCAAAATTCGAGGACTTTCTTGGCCCAGGCGCCGTCGTGGTTGAAAGACGCCACGGTCACCGGGACGCTCAGGAGCGAAATGGCGAAGATCACCGCGATCACGCCGGACTGGTCCACCTTGAGCGGCAAAAACGTGCTGGCCCCGCCGAACATCCGGCGGCCCACCATGCGGCGGGCGTGCTGGACGGGGATCTTGCGCTGGGCCGTTTCCACCCAGACCACCAGGCCCATGACGACGACGATGAAGGCGCCGATGGCCACCGCGCCCACCAGGGAGCGCTGTTGGAGCTGGAACACGTCGGTCACCAAATTGCGGACGGCGCCGGGCAGGCGGTCGACGATGCCGGTGAAAATCATGAGGGAGGTGCCGTTGCCGATGCCGCGCTCGGTGATCTGCTCGCCCAGCCACATCATGAAGATCGTCCCGGTGGCCAGGGTGACGACCGTGGTGAACATGAAAAGAGCGCCCGGGTCCCGCACCACGGGAATGTCGCCCGGCAGTTGGATCTTGGTGATCAGCGTCGTCAACCCGAAGGACTGGATCAACGCCAAAAAGAGGGTGAAGTACCGCGTGATCTGGTTGAGTTTTTTCCGCCCCGTCTCGCCTTCCTTGGCCAGGCGGTCCAAATAGGGAATGACGTGGGCGCCCTGCAGCAGGCTCATGATGATGGAGGAGTTGATGTAGGGCACCACCCCCATGGCCAGAATCGACATGCGGCCCAGGGCGCCGCCCGAGAACATGTCGAGGAAACCCAGGAACGCGTTGGACTGGGATTTAAAGAGCTGTTGAAGGGCCGCCGCCTCGATCCCCGGAATGGGGATGGCGACGCCGACGCGGTAAATCGCCAAAATCCCCAGGGTGAAGAAGACCCGCTTGCGCAGGTCGGGAATTTTGAAAACGTCCGCGAAGGTTTGCATGGATCGGCCGGGTTATTTCGAAGCGGGAACGAGTTCCGCTTTGCCGCCGGCCGATTCGATCTTTTTCTTGGCGCCCGCCGAGAAGGCGTTGGCCTTCACGTGGTAGGCCCGGGACAGATCGCCGTCCCCCAAAATTTTAATCGGCCCGCGGGAGCGGACCAGCCCGACGGCCCGCAGGGACTCGGGCGTCACGTCGCCGGCTTTGGCGAAAAAGGTCATCAAGTCGCCGACGTTGACCAGCTCGTAGCTTTTGCGGAACGCCGTGTTGTTGAAGCCGCGTTTCGGGATGCGGCGGATGAGCGGGATCTGGCCGCCTTCGAAGCCCGGGCGCATGGACGAATCGCCGGAGCGCGCGGTCTGGCCTTTGAACCCCCGGGTGGAGCCTTTGCCCCCGTGGCCGGAGCCTTCGCCCCGACCCACGATTTTGCGGCGGTGCCGGGACCCCGGCGCGGGTTTGATGCTGGTGATGCGAATCATAATCGGCCTCGTTAGACGCCCGCCGGAGCGGGAGCGGCGGTCGACGTCGGGAGCGTTTTGCCCCGCAGACGGGCCACGTCTTCTTTCGTTTGGAGATTCTTGAGCGCTTCGATGGTGGCGTACACCACGTTGAACGGGTTGGCGCTCCGCAGGGACTTGGTGAGCACGTCCCGGACGCCGACGGCTTCCAGCACCGCGCGGACGCTGCCGCCCGCGATGACGCCGGTGCCCGGGGCGGCGGGCTTGATCAACACCGTGCCGGCGCCGAAAATGCCGGTCACTTCGTGGGGAATCGTCGCGCCGTTCAAAGGGGCGCGGATGATGGCTTTCTTCGCGTGCGTAACCGCCTTTTGGATCGCGGCCTGGACTTCCTTGGCCTTGCCCATGGCGGCCCCGACGTGGCCGGCCTGGTCGCCGACCACCACCAACGCGTTGAAGGAAAATCGTTTGCCGCCCTTCACGACTTTGGCCACCCGGTTGATGGCCACGACGGTCTCTTTCAGATTCAAGCTGTTTGCATCGATTCGCGCCACGCGTGATCTCCTTAAAACTGCAGTCCGGCGGCGCGGGCGCCGTCGGCGACCGCTTTGATCCGTCCGTGGTAGGGCCGGCCGCCCCGGTCGAAAACAACCTGGGAGATGTTGAGGCCCTTGGCGCGTTCCCCGATGGAACGCCCGATTTTCTCGGCGGCCGACACCGTGGCCCCGAGGACTTTCTTGTCGCCCGGCATGACCGACGAGGCCGCGGCCAGCGTCTTGCCGGCCACGTCGTCGATGATTTGGGCGTAAATGTGCTTCTGCGAACGGAACACCGACAGGCGCGGTCGCGCCGCGGTGCCGAACACTTTCGCGCGGGTGCGCGCCTTGCGGAACGCGTAGCGCGCTTGGGGGGTCTTGAGGCTCATTTCTTGGCTCCTCCCGCTCCGCCCGCCGCGCCGGCGGCGGCTTTGCCGGCTTTGCGCCGCACCACTTCGTTGGCGTAGCGGATGCCCACGGGTTCGTTGTTGGCCCAGTAGACGCCGGGCTTTCGAAATTCGCGGATCTCGGCGGCCACTTGGCCGACCAGCTCCTTGTCGGCCCCCTGCACGAGGATCGTCGTCTGTTTCGCGTCGACCGTCAGCTTGATGCCGGCGGGCACGGTGTACTCGATGGGGTGGGAATACCCCAGCGTCATGTGCAAATGGCTGCCCGTCAACGTGGCGCGGAAACCGACGCCGCCGATGCGGAGCTCCTTCTGAAATCCTTTGGCCGTGCCTTCCACCATGTTGAGCAGAAGCTTGCGGAGCGTGCCGTGCAGCGCCCGCTGGGTGGTGCTGTCGTTGGCCCGGGCCACCGTCAGGACGGCGCCGTCCACCTTGGCGGAAATGCCCTGGGGGAGCGCCCGCGTGAGCGTGCCCAGGGGGCCGGCCACGCTGACGTTCGTTCCGTCGACGGAGACTTTGACCTTCTCCGGAATGGCGATGGGTTTGCGACCGAGGCGGCTCACGGGATCACCACACCTGGGCGAGGACTTCGCCGCCCAGCTTCGCTTTGCGCGATTGGCGGTCGGTCATCAGGCCCTTGGACGTCGACACGATGGAAATGCCCAGCCCGCCGCGCAGTTTGCCCAGCTTCTCGTAGCCTTTGTACTGGCGGAGGCCGGGACGGGAAATGCGCTTGACCCCGCGGATGACGCGGGTCTTGTTCGGGAGGTACTTCATGAAAAGGCGAAGGACGCCCTGCTTGCGGTCCGGGAGCACCTTGTAGTCGGCGATGTACCCTTCTTCCTTCAAGATATGGGCCACTTCCTTCTTCAGGCTCGACGACGGAAGGTCGATGCGTTCCATAAATTTATGGTTCGCGTTGGTGATCATGGCAAACATGTCGCTGACGGGATCAAAACTCATAACTCATCGTCTCTCTTTGTGTGAAGTAACTACCAACTGGATTTCGTGACGCCGGGCAGTTCCCCGCGCAACGCCAAGGTTCTCAAGCAAATCCGGCACAACCCAAAGTCCCGATAGAAACCCCGGGGCCGTCCGCACAGCCGGCACCGGCTTCGGTGTCGGACCGCGAATTTCTGCGGTTTCCGCGTCTTCGCTACCCACGCCTTCGTCGCCATCGGTGTCTCCTTAGTTCAAAGCCGCTTTGCGGTCGCGCTTGAACGGCATGCCGAGGAGAATCAAGAGCTCCCGGGCGGTGTCGTCCCGCTCGGCGTCGGTCACGATGGTGATGTTCATGCCGCGCGCCTTGTCCGATTTGTCCAAACTGACCTCGGGGAACACGTACTGTTCCGTGAGCCCCAGGTTGAAATTGCCCCGGCCGTCGAACCCGCGCCGCGGGTCGAGGCCCTGGAAGTCCCGGATGCGGGGCATGGCCACGTTCACCAGCCGGTCCAGGAATTCCCACATGCGCGCGCCGCGCAACGTCACGCGCAGGCCGATGGGCATGCCTTCCCGAAGCTTAAAGTTCGAGATCGATTTTTTGGACCGGCGCACTTCGGCCTTCTGGCCGGCGATGGCCGACAGCTCGTCGGCGGCCAGGTCCATCACTTTGGCGTTTTCGCGCGCTTCGCTGACGCCGATGTTGAGGACGATCTTTTTGAGGCGCGGCACCCGGAAGGGGTTCTCCCAGGAAAATTTCTTCATCATCTCCGGAACCACCTGCTTGTTGAAGGCGGTCTTGAGCCGGGGCGTGGGGGCGGTGCTGGGGGTGGCGGTGGTCATGGGGTCCTCGAACCTACCCGACCATCTCGCCGCAGTTGCGGCAGACGCGGGCTTTGGTGCCGTCGGACAAGGCGCCGGCCTTGGGCCGCGCGGTCCGTTTGCACTTGGGGCAAAGCAACATCACCTTGGACATGGGCAGGAACGCTTCCTGCTCCTTGACGCCGCCGGGGTTCTGGGGCGTGCCTTTGGTGTGCCGTTTGACCATATTGAGTTTCGCGACCAGCACGCGGCGCCCCGCGAGGTCGACGTCCAACACTTCCCCTTCTTTGCCCCGGTCTTTCCCGGCCAGAATGCGGACTTTGTCTTTTTTGCGTACGGTGGCCAGAGCCATTACACGACCTCCGGAGCGAGGGAGATGATCTTCAAATAGTTCTTTTCGCGCAGTTCCCGGGCGATGGGGCCGAAAATACGCGTGCCCCGCGGTTCGCCGTTCTCGTCGATCAGGACGCCGGCGTTGTCGTCGAAGCGGACGTAGCTGCCGTCCGGACGGCGCTTTTCCTTGCGGGTGCGGACGACCACGCACTTCACCACTTCGCCTTTTTTGATGCTGGAATCGGCCAGGGCGTTTTGCACCGAGGCGGTCACCACGTCGCCCAGATAGGCGTAGCGGCGGCGCGACCCGCCGTGCATGCGGAACACCCGCACCAGGCGGGCGCCCGAGTTGTCGGCGACTTTTAAAATGCTTCGTTCTTGAATCACGACTTCCCTCCCAGGGACGTGTCGACGCCTTGCGCGACGCCGGCGCGTTCCAGGATCTTCACCAGGCGCCAGCGTTTCTGCTTCGACAGGGCGCGCGTGGCCATCACCGAAATCCGGTCGCCGGCTTTGCTTTCGTTGTTCTCGTCGTGGGCGTACAATTTAGAGGAGCGGATGAGCACTTTGCCGTACCGGGCGTGCCGCAGCCGGCGCTCCACTTCCACCACGCGGGTCTTGTTCATTTTGTCGGAAAGGACCACCCCTTCCAACGTCTTGCGATCGGCGCGTTCCACTTTGGTCGTCACGCGTTCTCCCCTTTCTGCTTTAAAAACGTCATCGCCCGGGCGATGTTTCGCCGGGTGGCGCGGATTTCCCGATGGTTTTTCAACGGGGCCGTCGCGTTTTGAAAGCGAAGCTGAAACAGCTTGTCCCGCGATTCCTGCAATTTCCCCCGGAGCTCGTCTTTCGACAATTCCCCGAAATTCGTGTCTTCTTTCTTTTTCGCCATGGCGCGCTCTCTTAGAAATGATCGCGCTGGACAAAGCGCGTTTTGATGGGCAGCTTGTGGCCGGCCAGGATCATGGCCTGCTTCGCCACCTCGGCGGTCACGCCTTCGATTTCAAACAGGACGCGGCCCGGCTTCACGACGGCCACCCAGAACTCGGGGTTGCCTTTTCCTTTTCCCATCCGGGTTTCGGCCGGCTTCTTGGAAACGGGTTTGTCGGGGAAAATGCGGATCCAGACTTTTCCGCCTTTTTTCAAAAATCGCGCCAGGGTCACGCGGACGGCTTCGATCTGCCGGGCGGTGATCCAATGGGCTTCCAGGGCCTGGAGGCCGAACTCGCCGAAGGACACGAAGGCGCCGGCCTTGGTGCACCCTTTCAGGCGGCCGCGTTGGGATTTACGGTATTTGACCCGGGTCGGCATCAACATGTTATTTCTTCCCTTCCAGCTCGGTGCGCTTGCGCGCTTCCGTTTCTTCCTGCTCGACGGCCTTCATGACCTCTTCCTCGATCACTTCGGCGTCGGCGGCGGGCTCGAGCGCCAGCACGGGTTCCGCCGTGTCCAGCCCCTGCTCGGCCTTCTTGGCCAATTCTTCTTTTTCCTTCTCTTCGATGACGCGCACTTCTTCCATCAGGTCCGCGTCGGTCTTCTTGAAAAGCTCTTTGCGGAACACCCAGGTTTTGACCCCGATGGTGCCCATGTTGATGTGCGCTTCCGTGAAGCCGTAGTCGATGTCGGCGCGGAAGGTCTGGAGCGGCACGCGGCCTTCCTTGAGCCATTCGGTGCGGGCGATTTCGGCGCCGCCCAGACGGCCGGCCACCTGGATCTTGATCCCGAGGGCCCCGGCCTGCATGGCGCGCTCGATGGAGCGCTTCATGGCCCGGCGGAAACCGACCTGCTTTTCCAACTGCATGGCCACGCCTTCGGCCACCAGCTGGGCGTCGATTTCGGGTTTCTTGATCTCGATGATCTCGATGCGGGTCTTCAGGCTCGTCATGTCTTCGATGACGGACCGCAGGCCTTCGATGTCGGCGCCTTTTTTACCGATGACCAGGCCCGGGCGCGCGGTGTAAATGTTGACGCGCAGGTACTTGCCCGTGCGCTCGATGCCGATTTTGGAGACCGCGGCCAGCTTCAGGCGGCCTTTCAAAAATTTCCGGATCTTCTGATCCTCTTCGATCAAGGAGGGCATCTCCTTGAGGTTCAGCCATTTCGAATCCCAGTCGCGGATGTAGCCGAGCCGGATGCCTTTGGGGTGTGTTTTGTGACCCATGAGAAAGTGTTATCCCTTCGCTAATTGTCGCTCACGGTGATCGTGAGGTGACTGGTTTTGCGTTTGAACATCGCGCGGGCGCCCATCGCTTTGGGCATCACGCGTTTGAGAGCCGGACCGTGGTTCACCCACGCTTGAGCGACTTTGAGGCGGGCGGGATCCGCGCTTTTCCCCGCGTTGGCGACGGCGCTCTTGAGCGTCTTGCCGACCAACACCCGGCAGGCCCGGGGGACCCACGGGAGCATCCCCATGGCGTCGATGACGGACTTCCCGCGGATGAGCCCCAACACCTGGCCCACCTTGCGGTAGGAATATCGTGCGAAACGCGCGTGCGCAATGGCTTGCATAGGTCGTCCTTACGTTTTCGCCGCGGCTTCTTTGGTGTGCGCTTCGCCGTGGCCTCGGAAATAGCGGGTGGGGGCGAACTCGCCCAGGCGGTGGCCCACCATCTGCTCGGTGACAAAAATCGGCTGGTGCTTTTTGCCGTTGTGGATCGCGATCGTCAAGCCCACGAACTCGGGGCTGATCATGCTGGCCCGGGCCCAGGTTTTGATGGGCTTTTTGTCGCCGGCCGCGCGGGCGGCTTGAACCTTTTCCTGCAGGTTCGGGTCGACGAACGGGCCCTTTTTCTGAGAACGGCTCATGGGGGCTCCTTACGCTTGCTCGGCGCCGTCGGTGCGGCGGCGGATGATCATCCAGTGGTGCTGCTTGTCCGACCGGGTCTTGTAGCCTTTGGCCGGCTGGTTCCACGGCGACCGGGGCTGGTTGTTGCCTTTGGATCGGCCGCGGCCGCCGCCGTGCGGGTGGTCCACCGCGTTCATGGCCGTGCCGCGAACGTGGGACTTGAACCCGCGGTGGCGATTGCGCCCCGCGTTGCCGATCGTCAAATTTTCGTGCTCGGTGTTGCCCACCTGGCCGATGGTGGCCATGCCGCCGTCCGGCACCAGGCGGATTTCGCCCGAGGGCATCTTGATCGTCACGTAGCCGCCTTCGCGGGCCATGATCTGGACCGAGGCGCCGGCCGAGCGCGCGAACTGGGCGCCGTTGCCGGGCACCATTTCCACCGCGTGCACGATGGTGCCGACGGGGATGTTGGCCAGGGGCAGGGCGTTGCCGTTTTTGATTTCGGCGGTCGGGCCGGACATCAGCACGTCGCCGGGCTTGATGCCGACCGGTTGCAGAATGTAGCGCTTCTCGCCGTCCCGGTAGTGGAGCAGGGCCAGGCGGGCGGAGCGGTTCGGGTCGTACTCGATGGCGGCGACTTTGGCCGGCACGCCGAACTTTTCGCGCTTGAAATCGATGACGCGATACATCCGCTTGTGCCCGCCGCCGCGGAAACGGACCATCACTTGGCCGGTGTTGTTGCGGCCGCCTTTTTTGGTGAGCGGGCGCAGGAGGGCCTTCTCGGGCGTCGTCTTGGTGATCTCCGAGAAGTCTTCGACGGTAATGAACCGTCGCGACGGGGTGTAGGCTTTAAAGGATTTCATCGGCATGGCGTTTTCTTTCCCCGATTATTTCGCGGGTTCCGCGTATTTGATTTCTTGGCCGGCCTTGAGCTTCACGATGGCCTTTTTCCAAGAGGTTTGGTAGCCGGCGTGGGCGCCGCGACGGCGGAGCTTGCCCGGCACGTTCATGGTGTTGACGTCCAGCACGTCCACCTTGAAGGCGGACTGCACGGCTTCCCGGATCTGGCCTTTGGTGGCCCCGGGGTCGACTTCGAAAACGAATTTGTTCTGCTCCCGCAACTGGGTCGTGCGCTCGGTGACGAGCGGCCGACGAAGAACGTCCGCCAAGGGCCTCATGTCAGTTCGCCTCCGCCGCGCCGACGAGGCGCTGGGTGATTTGTTCGAGGGCCGCGCGGGTAAAGACCAGCTCGTCGGCCAAAATCGCGTTGTAGCTGTTGAGGTCCTGGGCGCGGCAGACGCGGAGGTCCGCCAGGTTGCGCGCGGCGCGGAGCAGCGTCGCGCTCAGGGCCGTGACCACGACGACGGACTTGGGCGCGAGCTTGAGGCCCCGGGCCAATTCCGCGGCGGCTTTCGTCTTCGCCTCTTTCACGTCGAAATCCTCGATGACCCGGAGCTTGCCGGCGGTGAAGAAATCCGACAGCACGGCCTTCAAGGCCAGCCGGCGCTTCGCCGGGGGAACCGCCTGGTAGTAGCTGCGGGGCTTGGGACCAAAGGTGATTCCGCCGCCGCGCCACAGGGGCGAGCGGATGGAGCCGGCCCGGGCGCGGCCGGTGTGTTTTTGCTTCCACGGCTTGAGTCCCCCGCCGGACACTTCGCCGCGGGTTTTCGTGGAATGGGTGCCGCGCCGCACGTTGGCCAGATACGCGGTGACCACTTCGTGGATCAGCGCGCGCGGGGCCTTCACGCCGAACACCTGCTCGGACAGGTCGGCGCTGCCGACCTTGGACCCTTTGTTGTTGATGACGTCAACGGTCAAAGACATAAATTCCTCTTATTTCTTCTCGGGCTTCGCGGCCTTGGCCGGAGCCTTGGCGGCTTTTTTCGCCGCGGCGGTCGCGACGACTTTCTTGGCGCGGCGGGGCCGCGTGGTTTGATACACCGACACGCACGTTCCGTCCGGACCGGGCACGGAGCCGCGGAGCAGCAACAAATTCTGATCGAGGTCCACGCTCACCACTTCGAGGCGTTGGACGGTCTTCCACTCGGCGCCCATGTGGCCGGGGCCGCGTTTGCCGGGCCACACGCGTTCGCGGCCCGAGGAGCCGGGCGCGCGCCAGCGGTCCGATTGACCGTGGGTCTTGGGACCGCCTTTAAAGCGGTGGCGCTTGACGGCACCGGCGAAGCCCTTGCCTTTGATGACGCCCGTCACGTCGACGGCGTCGCCCGCGGCGAACTGGTCCACCCGCACGGTTTGGCCGGCGGTGAAGCCTTCGGTCTTGGGCACGCGGAATTCCCGCAGCCAGCGCGAGGGCGGCACCTGGGTCGCGGCGAAGTGGCCGGATTCCGGCTTGTTGATGTTCTTCGCCTTCACGTCGCCCAACCCGAGCTGGACGGCTTCGTAGCCGTTCTTGGCCTGGGTCACGACGCGCACCACGCGGCAGGCGGCCGATTCCAGAACGGTGACGGGAATGAATTCCCCTTTGGGGTTGTACACCCGGGTCATCCCGATTTTCTTCGCCAGGATGGCTTTCAGCGCCGGGGCTTTCCCGGGCTGGGCCGTGGCGTCAATGGCTTTTGGTTCGGTCGCTTGTTCCGTCATGGGGTCAACCTAAAGTTTAATCTCCACGTCCACACCCGCCGGCAGATCGAGCTTCATCATTTCCTCGACGGTTTTGGCCGTGGGCTCAAGAATGTCCACCAACCGCTTATGAATGCGCATTTCAAATTGTTCGCGCGACTTTTTGTCCGTGTGCACCGACCGGTTCACGGTGTACTTCTTGATCTGCGTCGGCAGGAGCACCGGGCCGGCCAGGGCCGCGCCGGTCCGTTGGGCCGTCTCGACGATCTTCGCGAGCGAGTCGTCCAGCATCCGGTGGTCGTAGGCCCGGAGGCGGATGCGGATCTTCTGCTGGGCGGCGGGGGTGGGAGCGCTCACGTCAGTTCACCGAGAAGACGCAATCGACGGACCCTTCGGCCCGGGCGTCCCGCACATGGAGCGTCACTTCGTGACGCCCGTCGAACATTTCCACTTCCACCGTCGCTGTCGTCATATCCCTCGTCCTTACGCCAAAATTTCGGTGACGACGCCGGCGCCCACGGTGTGGCCGCCTTCGCGGATCGCGAACCGCACGTTCTTCTCCAGCGCCACCGGCACCATCAACTCCACTTCCACTTCCACGTTGTCCCCCGGCATCACCATCTCCACCCCGGGCTTCAACTTCAAACTCCCCGTCACGTCCGTCGTCCGCACGTAGAACTGCGGCCGGTACCCGTTGAAGAACGGCGTGTGCCGCCCGCCTTCTTCCTTCGTCAAAATATAAACCTGCCCCTTGAACTTCTTGTGCGGCTGGATCGACCCCGGCGCGCAAATCACCTGCCCGCGCTCGATCTGGTCCTTTTCAATCCCCCGCAACAGCACGCCCACGTTGTCCCCGGCCTGCGCCTCGTCCATCAACTTCCGGAACATTTCGATCCCGTCACGACCGTCTTCTTCGTGTCCTGGATCCCAACGATCTCCACGTTGTCGCCCACTTTCATGCGACCCCGCTCGATCCGTCCCGTCGCCACCGTTCCGCGCCCCGTGATCGTAAACACGTCTTCCACCGACATCAGGCACGGCTTGTCCAGTTCCCGTTTCGGGTCCGGAATCGCGCTGTCCAGGGCTTCCATCAGCTTCAGGATCGACTTCTCGCCGATCTCGCTCTGGTCCCCCTGCATCGCCTTCATGCTGCTGCCGCGGATCACGGGCACTTTGTCCCCGGGAAATTCGTATTTCTTCAACAAGTCCCGGACTTCGATCTCCACCAAGTCCAACAGTTCCGGGTCGTCCACCAAATCCACTTTGTTCAGGAACACCACCAGGTTCGGCACGTTCACCTGACGCGCCAACAGCACGTGTTCCCGCGTTTGCGGCATCGGCCCGTCCGCCGCCGACACCACCAAAATCGCTCCGTCCATCTGCGCCGCGCCCGTGATCATGTTCTTGATGTAGTCCGCGTGGCCCGGGCAGTCGATGTGCGCGTAGTGCCGCTTGTCCGACTCGTACTCCACGTGCGACACCGCGATCGTCACGATCTTTGAATCGTCCCGCACCGTGCCGCCCTTGGCGATGTCTTGGTACGACTTGATCTGCGCTTTGCCCTGCTTCGACAACACCTGGAGAATCGACGCCGTCAAGGTCGTTTTCCCGTGGTCCACGTGTCCGATCGTCCCCACGTTCACGTGCGGTTTCGTGCGCTCAAATTTGGGTTTCGCCATGGTCGTTGCTCCTTGCGTTCAGCGTTCGTTGGATTCGATTGAAAACTAGCGCGCCAGCGTGCCGGCGCTCACCGCACCTTGATATTTTTCGACGATCTCTTTTTGCACGTTGGTCGGCGCGTCCTCGTAGTGGCTGGGCGTCATGCTGTAGTTCGCCCGGCCCTGGGAGAGCGACCGCAACGTCGTCGCGTAACCGAACATTTCCTTCAAAGGGACGGTGCCGTGGATGATCGTCACGTTGCCCTTGTTGTCCTGGCTTTCGATCTTGCCGCGGCGGCGCATCAAGTCGCCCATGACGTCGCCCAGGTAATCCTTGGGCGTGGTCACGTCGATGCGCATGATGGGCTCGAGCAGGACCGCGCCCGCGCGGCGGACGCCGTCTTTCAAAGCGAGGGAGGCCGCGATCTTAAAGGCCATTTCGTTGGAGTCGACTTCGTGGAAGCTGCCGTCGAAGAGCGTGGCGCGGAAGTCCACCATGGGGTAGCCGGCCATGGGGCCCGATTCCATCGACTCGCGAAGGCCTTTTTCCACGGCGGGGATGTATTCCCGGGGCACGCGGCCGCTTTTGATCTTGTCGACAAATTCGAAGCCGCTGCCCGGGGCCAGGGGTTCCAGCTCGAGCCACACGTGGCCGTATTGGCCGCGGCCGCCCGTCTGCTTGATGTATTTGCCTTCCGACTCCACCTTCTTGCGGAAGGTTTCCCGGTAGGCCACCTGGGGCTGGCCGACGTTGGCCTGGACGTTGAACTCGCGTTTCATGCGGTCCACCAGAATGTCCAGGTGCAGTTCGCCCATGCCGGCGATGATGGTCTGGTTCGTTTCCGTGTCGGTGCGGACGCGGAAGGTCGGGTCTTCGTCTTCCAAGCGGGCCAGGGCCACGCCCATCTTTTCCTCGTCCGCCTTGGACTTGGGTTCGATGGCGACCGAAATGACCGGCTCGGGAAACTTCATGGATTCCAAAATGATCGGCGTTTCTTCGTCGCAAAGCGTGTGGCCGGTTTTGACGGCCTTGAGGCCGACGCCCGCGGCGATTTCGCCGGCGTTGACCTGCTCGATTTCCTCGCGTTTGTTGGCGTGCATGCGGAGGATGCGGCCCAGGCGCTCGCGGTTGCCGGTGTTCGCGTTGAACACGTAGGAGCCGGATTTGATCACGCCCGTGTAGACGCGGAAATAGGTCACTTTGCCGACGTGGGGGTCGCTTTGAATCTTGAAGGCGAGGGCCGAGAACGGGCCGTCGTCGGTGGCTTCCCGCAGCAGTTCCTTCTCGGTGCCGGGCTCGTGGCCGACCTTGGCCGGCAGGTCCGTCGGGGCCGGCAGGTAGTCGCACACGGCGTCCAACATCGGCTGCACGCCCTTGTTCTTGAAGGAGGAGCCGCAAAGCATGGGGAAGAATTTGCCGGTGATCGTGGCCTTCCGCAGAACGCGCTTGATCTCGTCCTTGGTGATTTCCTTGCCTTCCAAAAAGTTGGTCGCGAATTCGTCGTCGTAATCCGCCAGGGATTCGATCAAATGCTCGCGGTAGGCCTTGGCCTTTTCCTTCAGGTCCGCCGGGATCTCGACGATCTCGAAGGCGGCGCCCAGTTCCTCGCCCGACCACACGTGGGCGTTCATCTCCACCAAATCGACGATGCCTTTGAAGGACCCTTCCGCCCCGATGGGGAGCTGGATGGGCACGCCCTTGACGCCCAGCTTTTCGGCGACCGACTTTTCGCAGTCGTAGAAGTCCGCGCCGACTTTGTCCATTTTGTTCGCGAAAATCAAGCGGGGGACGTGGTACTGGTCCGCCAGGCGCCAGTTGGTTTCCGACTGGGGCTCGACGCCCTGGGAACCGTCCAACAGCACCACCGCGCCGTCCAGGACGCGCAGGGAGCGGTTCACTTCGGCGGTGAAATCGATGTGGCCCGGGGTGTCGATGATGTTGATTTGGCAGTCCCGCCAGCGGCAGTAGGTCGCGGCCGAGGTGATGGTGATGCCGCGCTCGCGCTCCTGCTCCATCCAGTCCATGGTCGTCGTGCCTTCGTGCACCTCGCCGATCTTGTGGATGCGGCCGGTGTAGTACAACACGCGCTCGGTCGTGGTGGTTTTCCCCGCGTCGATGTGCGCGGTGATGCCGATGTTCCGGACTTTGTTGAGGGGATACTGACGGGCCATGACGGTCTCGGTTTCCTTTTTTTTAAATTCTTACCAGCGGTAGTGGGCGAAGGCCTGGTTGGCTTCGGCCATTTTGTGCGTGTCTTCGCGCTTTTTCATCACGGCGCCTTCTTTTTTGCTGCAGAGAAGGATCTCTTCCGCGAGGCGGTCCGCCATGGGCTTGCCGGTCTTGCCCCGGGCGATCTGCAAAATCCATTTGAACGCGATGGTGGCGCCGCGCTCCGGGCGCACTTCCATGGGGACCTGGTAGGTCGCGCCGCCGACGCGGCGGGGGCGGACTTCCAGGTGCGGGCGGGCGTTTTCAATGGCCCGGGTGAACACCGCCATGGGGTCTTCGTTCAACTTCTTCTGAATCTGGTCGAGGGCGCCGTAGAAAATCTTCTCGGCGGTGATCTTCTTGCCTTCGAAATTGATGCGGCCGATGAAACGCGAGGCCAGCGTGGAACCGAATTTGAAATCCGGGTCCGGAATGCCGCGGCGTTCGCGGGGTTTGAGTGGTTTGCGGGGCATGGTTTATCCTTCCCGGTTATTTCTTCTCAGCGGCCTTGGGCCGTTTGGCGCCGTACTTCGAGCGCCCCTGCCGTCGGTCCGTAACGCCCGTGGCGTCCAGGGGACCGCGGATGATGTGGTAGCGCACGCCGGGCAAGTCCTTCACGCGGCCGCCGCGCACCAACACGATCGAGTGTTCCTGCAAATTGTGGCCGACGCCGGGGATGTAGGCCGTGACTTCCATGCCCGTCGAGAGCTTCACGCGGGCGACCTTGCGGAGGGCCGAGTTGGGCTTTTTGGGCGTCGTCGTGTAAACGCGCGTGCACACCCCGCGGCGCTGCGGCGAGGATTTGAGGGCGGGCGCCTTGGTCTTGTAGCCGAGAGGCTCCCGGCCGGCGCGCACCAATTGATTCGTTGTCGTCATTGATTATCTCCCCGAAGCGGCCGCTTTGGCCTTGTCGGCCCGCGCGCGGTCGTAAAATCCGGATCCCGTTGGAATGAGGTGCCCGATGATGACGTTCTCTTTCAAGCCCCGCAGGGGGTCCAACTGCCCCGTGGCGGAGGCGTCCGTGAGGACGCGGGTCGTTTCCTGGAAGGACGCCGCCGAGATGAAGGAATCCGACGACAGCGAGGCCTTCGTGATGCCGAGCAGAATGGGCTGGGCGTCGGCCGGATCGTTTTTGGCGTCCCCGACGCGCTTGTTCTCCCGGTTGAAGCGGACTTTGGAGACCACTTCGCCGGCCAGGAAATCCGTGTCGCCCGACTTCGTGATGAGCACGTTGGACAGCATCTGCCGAACGATGATTTCGATGTGCTTGTCGTTCATGCCCACGCCCTGCAGGCGGTACACTTCCTGGATTTCGTTGACCAAAAATTCCTGGACTTCCTTGGCGCCGCGCACGCGCAGAATGTCGTGCGGGTTGACCGAGCCGTCCGTCAGGGGTTCGCCCACGCCGACGCGGTCGCCTTCGTAGACCACCAAGTGCTTGCCCTGGGGGATGCTGTAGTCCCGGGCCAGGCCGGTTTCCTCGTTGGTCACGGTGACTTTCATCGTGCCGCGGGCCGTCTGGCCCAGCTTCACGACGCCGTCGATTTCGGAGACGACCGCCGAGTTGCGCGGCTTGCGCGCTTCAAAAAGTTCCGCCACGCGGGGGAGACCGCCCGTGATGTCCTTGGTCTTGGACACTTCCTGGGGAATCTTGGCCACCACGTCGCCCGGCTCCACCTTGTCGCCGTCCTGGACCACGATGTTCGTGTCCACCGGGAGGGGGTAGCTGGCTTCTTTCTTGTTGCCCTTCATGACCAGGACCGAGGGGTGCAGCTGCTCGGCGCGGTGCTCGATGATCACGCGTTCGATCAGGCCCGTGATGCGGTTGCGCTCTTCGTGCATGGTGATGCCGTCCACCACGTCCTGGAGCTTCACGGCGCCTTCGTACTCGGAAATAATGGGGAGGGAGTAGGGGTCCCACTCGGCCAGGATCTCGCCGGACTCCGCCTTTTTGCCGTCGGCGATTTTGAGGCGCGCGCCGTAGGGGATGTCGTAGTGTTCCCGCTCCTGCCCGCCGCCGGTTTCGCGGATGGAGAGGACGCCGTTGCGGGAGACGCAGATGAGCTCCCCGTTCCGGTTTTTGATGGTGCGGAAATTGATGAACTTGACCGTGCCGCCCTTTTCGGTGACGACCTGCGAGCGCTGAATGACGCGGCTCGCCGTGCCGCCGATGTGGAAGGTGCGGAGGGTCAGCTGGGTGCCGGGTTCGCCGATGGACTGGGCCGCGATGACGCCCACGGCTTCGCCGATCTCGACCAAGCGGCCGTTGGCCAGGTTCAGCCCGTAGCACTTGGCGCAGACGCCGTGCTCCGCTTCGCAGGTGAGCACCGAGCGGATCCGGATGCGGTCGATGCCCGAGGCCGCGACCTGTTTGGCCTGGGCCGCGGTGATCATGTGGCCCGGCTTGACCAGGAGCTCGTCGGTCATGGGGTTCACCACGTTGTCCAGGGTGAACCGGCCGACCAGGCGCTCTTCCAAAGGTTCGATGATGTCTTCGCCCGAGCGGATGGTGCCGATGCGGATGCCGTTGATGGTGCCGCAGTCGTCCGCGGAGACCACGATGTCGTGGGCCACGTCCACCAGGCGGCGGGTGAGGTAGCCGGCGTCCGCGGTTTTGAGCGCGGTGTCGGCCAAGCCTTTTCGTCCGCCGTGGGTGGAGATGAAGTATTCCAACACGGTCAGGCCTTCGCGGAAGTTCGAAATAATGGGGGACTCGATGATTTCACCGACGGCGCCGGTGATCTTTTTCTGGGGTTTTTGCATCAAACCGCGCATGCCGGCCAATTGCCGGATCTGCTGGCGGCTGCCCCGGGCGCCGGAGTCGGCCATCATGAACACCGAGTTGAATTTGGCTTCCTTGGGGTTGAAGACGGCCAATTCGGTCTTCTTCATGTCGTCGAACATGACGTCGGCGATTTGGTCGGTCACGTGGGTCCACAAGTCGATGATCTTGTTGTAGCGTTCGGAATCGGTGATCACGCCGGCTTTGGACTGCTTCTCGATGTCTTTGATTTCGACTTTGGCTTTCCGAACCAGCTCTTCCTTGAGTTTCGGAATGTGCATTTCGGAAATGGAAATCGACAGGCCGGCGCGGGTGGCGTGGCGGTAGCCCAGCCGTTTGACCTCGTCCAGAAACACGACGGTGCGGGAGACGCCCAGCTCGCGGTAGCAGCGGTCCACCAAGCCCACCAATTCTTTTTTGGAAATCGGCTGGTTGAGGTAGCCCAGCTCCGGGGGGACGACTTCGTTGAAAAGGACGCGGCCGACGGTCGTGTAATGTTTCCACTTGGCGGCGTTGTGGATGTCTTTTTCGCCCAGGCCCTCTTCCGTCAGCGGGTTGACCCCGTCGACTTTGATGCGGGCGTGCAGGTCGATCTCGCCGGTCTGCTGGACGGAAATCACTTCTTCCCGGGTGCCGAAAATCTTGCCTTCGCCGGGGACGCCGAGCTTTTCCTTGGTCAGGTAGGCGCAACCCAAGACCATGTCCTGGCTGGGCACGGCGATGGGGCGGCCCGAGGCGGGCGACAAAATGTTGTTGGTGGCCATCATGAGAATGCGGGCTTCCAACTGGGCTTCAAGCGAGAGCGGCACGTGGACCGCCATCTGGTCGCCGTCGAAGTCCGCGTTGAAGGCGGCGCAGGTCAGCGGGTGCAGCTGAATGGCCTTGCCTTCGATGAGCACCGGCATAAAGGCCTGGATGCCCAGGCGGTGCAGCGTCGGGGCGCGGTTCAGGAGCACGGGGTGGCTTTTCGTCACCTGTTCCAAAATGTCCCACACTTCGGGCTTCACGCGTTCCAGCATGCGCTTGGCGGCCCGGAGGGTGCAGTTTTCGCGTTTCATCAATTCGTGGATGATGAAGGGCTTGAAGAGTTCCAGGGCCATCTCTTTGGGGAGACCGCACTGGTGGAGCTTCAGGTTCGGGCCCACGACGATGACGGAGCGGCCGGAATAGTCCACGCGTTTGCCGAGGAGGTTCTGGCGGAAGCGGCCCTGTTTGCCCTTCAAAATGTCCGAGAGGGACTTCAAGGGGCGGTTGCCCGCGCCCACGACCACTTTGCCGTGGACGCCGTTTTCCAACAGCGCGTCGACGGCTTCCTGGAGGAGCCGCTTCTCGTTGTGCACCATGACTTCGGGGGCGCGCAGGCCCTCGATGTGCTTCAACCGGTTGTTTCGGTTGATGATGCGGCGGTACAAATCGTTGAGGTCCGAGGTGGCGAAGCGGCCGCCTTCCAGGGGCACCAAGGGGCGGAGGTCCGGCGGGATGACCGGCAGGACCGTCAGCACCATGTTCTCGGGGCGGGTGGCGGAGCGGACGAAGCCTTCGAGAATTCGGAGGCGTTTGACCAGCCGGGTTTTTTCGGCTTCCGAGGTGGCTTCCTTCAAATTGGCGCGGACTTCGACGGCTTCTTTCTTGACGTCGATTTCTTCCAGCAATTGGCGGATGGCGCCGGCGCCGATGCCCACCTTGATCTTGCCTTTGGTGTCGTCGTAGGCTTTGTGGTGTTCCTCGTCGGTCAGGAGCTGGCGCGCCTTGTACTTGGCTTTGCCGTCGGCGTCTTTCCAGTCCTCGAGCACGATGTGCCGGGCGTAATAAACGACCTTTTCCAGGTCGGACAGCTTCAAATTGAGCAGCGTGCCCATGCGGGAGGGCGACTTGCGCAGGAACCACACGTGCGCCACGGGGACGGCCAACTCGATGTGGCCCATCCGCTCGCGCCGAACTTTGGATTCGGTGACTTCGACGCCGCAACGATCGCACACGACGCCTTTGTACTTGATGAATTTGTACTTGCCGCAGTTGCACTCCCAGTCCCGCACGGGGCCGAAAATGCGCTCGCAGAACAGGCCGTCGCGCTCGGGCTTGAAGGTGCGGTAGTTGATGGTTTCGGGTTTCCGCACTTCGCCGTGGCTCCAGGACGAAATCTGGTCCGCGGAGGCGATGGTGAGGCGCACCGCGTCGAAGTTGGTGAAATTCAACCCGGTGGGGGCCTTCTTCTTGGTGGATTCTTTTTTACGTTCGGCAAAAAGGGTCGTCACGGTTACTCCTTCGCCACGGCTTCTTTGGCCGCCGACTTTTTGGCGGATTCGCCGCCGTCTTTGGCCCCATCGGTCTTCACCAACTCCACGTTCATGCCGAGCGACTGCAGTTCGCGCACGAGCACGCGGAAGCTTTCCGGCACGCCCGGCTCCGTGGAGACTTCGCCCCGGATGATCGCTTCGTACATCTTGGTCCGGCCCTGAACGTCGTCGGACTTGACCGTCAAAAATTCCTGCAGCGTGTGGGAGGCGCCGTAGCCTTCGATGGCCCAGACTTCCATTTCGCCGAAGCGCTGGCCGCCGAACTGCGCCTTGCCGCCGAGCGGCTGGCGCGTGATGAGCGAGTACGGGCCCGTCGAGCGCGCGTGGATCTTGTCTTCCACCAGGTGGGCGAGCTTCAGGATGTACATGAAGCCCACGGTGACTTTGCTCGCGAAGGCGTCGCCGGTGCGGCCGTCGAACAGCTGGATGCGGCCGTCGTCGGAGGGCAGATACTTTTCGGGGTAGCCTTTTTCGCGCAGCTTGTCCTTGGCCTGGCGCATCAAATCGTGGATCTGCTCTTCCTTGGCGCCGTCGAACACCGGGGTGACGGTTTCGACGTTCAGCACGTGGGCGGCCCAGCCGAGCATGCACTCGAGCAACTGCCCGACGTTCATCCGGGAGGGCACGCCGAGGGGCGAGAGCACCACGTCGATGGGCGTCCCGTCCGGCATGTAGGGCATGTCCTCGGGCGGAACGATCTTGGCCACGACGCCTTTGTTGCCGTGGCGGCCGGCCAGCTTGTCGCCGACCTGGATTTTGCGCTTGGAGGCGATGTAGACCTTCACGATGCGGTTGACCGTGACGGGCAATTCGTCGCCCATTTTGAAATTTTCTTTTTCCCGGGCGGCCATCCGCTTGGCTTCGTCGATCCGGCGGTCGGCCAGGGACTCGAACATTTCCTTCATTTCCTTGGCCTGGGCCTTGGAAATCTTGCCGCCGGCCAGACGGTCGTCGATGTCGGCGTAGTGGGCCTTGCGGTCGGCGCGGAGGAGCTCCAGCTTTTCTTCCAGCGCCAGATCGATTTCCTTCATTTTCTTGTTTTCGTCTTTTTTGGCCATCTTTTCTTTGCGGACGAAAACTTTGGTCGACAAAATCTTGCCCGTGACGCCGGGGGGCACCCGCAGGGAGGCGTCCATCACGTCTTCGGCTTTTTTGCCGAAAATGACTTTCAGGAGCCGCTCTTCGGGCGTCGTCTGCTGGTCGCCCTTGGGGGCGACTTTGCCGACGAGGATGTCGCCGGGGGCCACTTCGGCGCCGACGCGGATGATGCCCGTGTCGTCCAAATGGGCCAGGGATTCGGCGCCCACGTTGGGAATGTCCTTGGTGATTTCCTCGGCGCCCATCTTGGTGTCCCGGGCTTCCACCTGGAACTCCGAAATGTGGATGGAGGTGAAGACGTCGTCGCGCACCAGGCGCTCGGAGAGGATGATCGCGTCTTCGTAGTTGTACCCTTCCCAGGGCATGAACGCCACGAGCAGGTTGCGCCCCAGGGCCAACTCGCCTTCCTGGGTGGAGGGGCCGTCGGCCAGCACGTCGCCTTTGGCCACTTTTTCAAATTGCTTCACGCAGGGCAGCTGGTTGAGGCAGGTGTCCTGGTTGGAGCGCGCGTATTTGCGCAAATTGTAGAGGTCGACGCCGGGTTTCCCCTCGTCGCTCCAGACGGCCACGTGGTCGCTGGCGGCCGACACCACCACGCCGCCCCGGCGCGCCACTTCCACGGCCGCGGAATCCCGGGCCACGCGTCCTTCGATGCCCGTGCCCACCAGGGGGCGTTCGGGGAACAGCAGGGGAACGGCCTGCCGTTGCATGTTGGAACCCATGAGGGCGCGGTTCGCGTCGTCGTGTTCCAAAAAGGGAATCAGGGCCGCCGAGGTCGAAACGACCTGCACGGGCGAAATGTCCATGTAGTCGATGTCGTCGGGGGCCTTCTGCGGGAAGTCGCCTTTGAAGCGGCAGGCGATGATGTCCGAGGTGAACTTCCCGCTCTTATCAACGGGCGCGTTGGCCTGGGCAATCACAAAATTGTCCTCTTTGTCCGCCGTCAAATAGTCAATTTCGCTGGTCACGCGGCCCTTTTCCACCTTGCGGTAGGGGGTTTCGATCAACCCGTACTGGTTGATGCGGGCGTAGCAGGCCAACGACGTGATCAAGCCGATGTTCGGGCCTTCCGGCGTTTCGATGGGGCAGAGGCGTCCGTAGTGGGTGTGGTGAACGTCGCGGACTTCGAAGCCCGCCCGTTTCCGGTTCAACCCGCCGGGGCCGAGGGCCGAGAGACGGCGTTTGTGGGTCATTTCGGCCAGGGGGTTCGTCTGGTCCATGAACTGCGAAAGCTGACTGGAGCCGAAGAAGCGGCGGACGGCCGCCACGACGGCGGAGGCGTTCACCAGGGTGCGGGGCGTGATCTGGACGTTCTCTTGAACGTTCATGCGCTCCCGGACCAGGCGGGCCATCTGGGCGATGGCGGCGCGGATCTGGTTTTCCATGAGCTCGCCGACGGAACGGATGCGGCGGTTGCCCAAATGGTCGATGTCGTCGATCTCCACCTTCACGGTCGTTTTGCCGAAGGTGTGGGTCGTGGCTTCGTTGTTGAGCAGGATCAAATATTGGAGCGTCGCGATGACGTCTTCCCGGCACAGGGTGCGGCGCCGGTCGTTGGGCACTTCGAACTTGAAGTCTTTCCGCTCCGCGAGGGACTCGAGGAAGGGCATGAGCTTGCGGTTGATTTTGAACCGGCCCACCTTCGTCAGGTCGTATTTGCGGATGGACTTGAACAGCATGTTTTCCAAATAGGATTCGGCCTGCTCGGGAACGATGAATTCCTGGGCGCGGACCACGCGGTAAATGGCCTGGATGGCTTCTTTGCGGGTCTTGATGTTGTCCTTGAGGAGCGTGTTTCGGATCGCCACGTCGTTGACTTGGGGGTCCGACTTGAGCACGTCCACCGAGCGGACTTTCTTGTCCTGGAGGCGGAGGAAGACTTCCCGGGTGATTTCCTTGTTGGCTTCGAGGACGATTTCCCCGGAGCTGGTGTCCACCACGTCCTTGGCGACGATCTTGCCGACCACGTCTTCGGATTGCGCGCTGGACAGGTTCAGGGTTTCCACGTCGTAGAAGAGCGACAAAATTTCGGCGTCCGTCTCCACGCCCATGGCGCGAAGGAGGGTGGTCGCCGGCAATTTGCGCTTCTTGTCGATGCGGACGAAAATGGCGTTGTTGAGGTCGAACTCGAACTCCACCCAGGCGCCGCGGTAGGGAATGAGGCGCGCGAAGTAGAGCTTCTTGCCGTAGGAGGAGATCTTCTTTTCTTCGTCTTCCTCGAAGATCACGCCCGGGGACCGGTGCAGCTGGCTGACCACGACGCGCTCCACCCCGTTGATGACGAAGGTGGCCGGCGTGGTCATGAGCGGCAGGTCGCAGAAATAGACTTCCTGTTCGGTCAGGACTTTGGGTTTGCCGCCCGGCTGCTTTTGGACCAAACGGAGCCACGCGCGCAACTGCGAGGAGTAATTGGCGTCTTTCGCCAGGGCCTCTTCGACGGTGTAGCGGGGCTCGCCCAGGGTGTAGTGCATGAACTCGAGCGAAAGGACTTCGTCCGTGCTGGTGATCGGGAACACGTCCATGAACGCCGCTTGCAGCCCCTGGATTTTCCGCTCGGAGGGCGACGCGTCCTTCTGAAGAAATTCTTCATAGGACCGCGTCTGCATCTCCAGAAGCTGGGGCAGTTCAATGGCCGGGTGAATACGGGCGAACGAGACTTTTTTCATTCGAGTCCTGTCTGACCTTGGGGGTCGATCAAGGGGAAATGAATTCCGTTGATTCGAGTCCGAATTCTCTTATTTCACTTCAACCGTGGCGCCGACGTCCACCAACTTCTTCTTCATGTCTTCGGCGGCGGCTTTGTCCAAACCTTCCTTCACCGGCTTCGGCGCCGCTTCGACGAGATCCTTGGCTTCTTTCAAGCCGAGGCCCGTGAGCTCGCGGACGACTTTAATGACGTTGATCTTCGCCGCGCCCGCGCCCATGAGAACGACGGAGAAACTCGTCTTCTCTTCGGCCGCCGGGGCCGCGCCCGCCGCTCCGCCACCGGCCGCCACCGCGACCGCCGCGGGAGCCGCGGTGATTCCGTATTTATCTTCCAAGCCCTTGACGAGCTTGTGTACGTCCAAAACGGTCCATGCGTCGATGGATTCGAGGACGTCGTCTGCTGTGCACTTTGCCATGGTCTTCCTCCTCCGAGAGGGCGTTTGCCCTGAAAACGATTAGTGGGACTGCTTTTCTTTTTGCTTGGCGATCTGGTCGAGCGCGCCGGCCAGATTTTGAAGATGCGCGTTGAGCACGCCGTGGAACCCCTGGAGGGGCCCCTGCAAACGACCCAACAACTGCGCCAACAAAACGTTGCGCGACGGCAGAGACGCCATGGCCTTGATCTCGGCGGGCTTGAGGATTTTGCCGTTGATGTAGCCCGCGCGGATCTTCCAGTTCTCGTGGGCTTTTTCGAACTCCACCAGAACTTTGAGGCCGGCGATCGCGTCGCCTTTTTGAATCACCAGGGCCGATTGGCCGGTGAAGAAATCCGAAAACGCCCCGTCGATCCCCTTGTTCTTCAGGGCGATCTTCGCCAGGCGGTTTTTGACGATTTGGCATTTCGCCTTGATCGGGCGAAGCTTGCCGCGGAGCTCGTTGAGCTCCGGGGTCTTGACGCCGACGTAGCCGGCGACGACCAACCCCTCCAGGCCGTCAAAATCCTGGGTGAGGGTTTGAACCGATTCTTCTCGTTCTTTGCGTAAGCTGGGCATCGTATTTTTCCCCGTAAAAACAAAAAAACACTCCCACCGACGGTGAAGAGTGTTTTCTTCAACGCGTCCCGGTCCTCGTAAGCCTTAGGAGGTCGGGCCGCCCTCCGAACAAAAAAAAGGGCGCCTCGGTAGGGAGGCTCACTCGAGCCAATTCAGTCGCGGTGAGTTGCGACCCCTACGGTCATTGCCGCATGGCTATGGAAATGGATCGCCCGGAAAGGGCAACACATTGTATGAAAAGTGCGTCCAAAACGCAAGCGTCAGGAGCACAACTCCCGGCACTGACTTACTCTCCCGGGACCTTGCGGTCCAAGTACCATCAGCGCGGATGGGCTTAACGGCCGTGTTCGGAATGGGAACGGGTGTGACCCCATCGCGACAAGCACCGGGAATTCTGCCCCCGTACGACGTGCGTTTGGATTGGAAAGAGCCGGACCGACGGTCCTCAACTCACGGATAGGAAAGTCAAGCGCTTCTCATGTTGGATTCACAGATGCGACTAAGCCTCACGACCGATTCGTACGGGTTAGCTACGTGCGTTGCCGCACTTCCACATCCCGCCGATCAACGGAGTAGTCTTCTCCTGGTCTTTAGGTCCCACAAGGGGACGGGACATCTCATCTTGGGGCTGGCTTCACGCTTAGATGCTTTCAGCGTTTATCCGTTCCGCGCAATAGTTATCCGGCCATGGCCCGGGCGGGCCAACCGGTACGCCAGAGGCGCGTTCATCTCGGTCCTCTCGTACTAGAGACGACTCACCCTCAAATGTCCTGCGCCTACGGTAGATAGAGACCGTACTGTCTCACGACGTACTGAACCCAGCTCACGTACCGCTTTAATTGGCGAACAGCCAAACCCTTCCCACCGACTCCAGCGGGAGGATGCGATGAGCCGACATCGAGGTGCCAAACCGGATCGTCGATATGGGCTCTTGGATCCGATACACAATATTCCCCATTTCCATGGGGTGCAGACTATATCATCATCCTGTCAAAGACAGGAGTCAGGCGTGTTACCTTGGTCGTAAAGTGAAAGGACCGGCTCGGTCCCTTCCTAACCAAAGTCGTGCCGTACGAAACCCTTGTACGAGGAGATCGTCGCGACGCTCTTCGAGCGTGGCACAGTCGTTACATGTCGGATCGGCGTCAATCACCGACCAAACACACGGTATTGCCCTTTTCCTTCGGCGACGTGTGTCGCCGCGCGCCCATTGCGCGTGTGTGTTTCAACTAAGGACTTTTGGGTTTCACCGTTGTAAGCCTGATTTTTTATCCTCCGCAATTGCTCGCGAAGGGGCCTATTTGTTGGTTAAGCCTGTTATCCCCGGGGTAGCTTTTATCCGTTGAGCGATGGCAATCCCACAATCAACCACCGGATCACTAGATCCTCGTTTCCGATCTGCTTGGCTTGTAGGCCTCGCAGTTAAGCTCTCTTCTGCTCTTGCACTCGACAGGCGATTTCTATACGCCCTGAGAGAACCTTGGAACGCCTCCGTTACTCTTTAGGAGGCAACCGCCCCAGTTAAACTGCCCGCCTGCTACTGTTCCCCGGCCGGATAAACGGCACAGGGTTAGCGTCTCAGAACCGAAAAGGTGGTATTTCAAGGACGCCTCCACGCCGGCCAAAACCAGCGCTTCAAAGGCTCCCACCTATCCTACGTATCCAATCCCAAAACGCAATAACAAGTTACAGTAAAGCTCCACGGGGTCTTTTCGTCTAACCGCAGGTAATCCGCGTCTTCACGGATACCACAATTTCGCCGAGCCTCTCGCCAAGACAGCGGAGCCTTCGTTATGCCATTCGTGCAGGTCGGAACTTACCCGACAAGGAATTTCGCTACCTTAGGACCGTTATAGTTACGGCCGCCGTTTACTGGGGCTTAAGTTCGAAGCTTCGCCTTGCGGCTGACATCTTACCATGACCTTCCAGTACCGGGCAGGCATCAGACCCTATACGTCATCTTGCGATTTCAGCAGAGTCCTGTGTTTTTGTTAAACAGTCGCGGCTCCCCATTCACTGCGGCCCGTCAGACCCTTCCCCTGTACGGAGTTAAGTCAACGGGCACCCCTTCTTCCGAAGTTACGGGGCCAGTTTGCCTAGTTCCTAAGCGAGAGTTCGCTCGCGCGCCTGAGGATATTCTCCTTGCCTACCTGTGTCGGTTTGCGGTACGGACACGCCTTGCAGTATTTGCGGGGCTTTTCTTGGCAGCGGAGTTGGGCCACTTCGCCCGTCTTGCGACGGACTCGCGCTCGGCTCTCGGGATTAACGGCCCTCCGGATTTGCCTGGAGAACCTCCCTACGACCTTGGACCAATGACCTTCTATTGGCCGGCTTACCTTTCTGCGTCCCCCCTCAACATGACCCACAAGACGTGGTTCAGGAATATTAACCTGATGCCCATCATCTACGCCTTTCGGCCTCGACTTAGGACCGACTGACCCTGTTCAGACGAACTTTAAACAAGGAAACCTTAGGCTTACGGCGGGTCTGATTCTCACAGACCTTATCGCTACTTATTCCGACATCCTCACTTCCGTTTCGTCCAGCACTCCTATCGGTATGCCTTCATCCTACAACGGAACGCTCCCCTACCCCGTGAGATGGACGAATCCACCTCACAGCCGTGACTGCGGTATCAGGTTTTAGCCCCGGACTTTTTCGGCGCGACTTAACTTGACGAGTGAGCTGTTACGCACTCTTTAAAGGATGGCTGCTTCTAAGCCAACCTCCTCGCTGTCTGAGTCAAATCACATCCTTTACCACTTAACCTGAATTTTGGGACCTAGGTCGACGGTCTGGGTTGTTCCCCTCTTGCGCACGAAGCTTAGCCCTCGTGAACTGACTGCGGAGTTTTCCCGTATGTATTCGGAGTTTGGTTAGATTCGGAACCGAGGTATTCGGCCCTACACTATCCAGTGCTCTACCTCACACGGTCATCGCTCCACGCTAGCCCTAAAGCTATTTCGGGGAGAACCAGCTATCACCAGCCTCGATTGGCCTTTCACCCCTAACCCAAGCTCATGCAGGAGTTTTTCAACACTCAACGCTTCGGGCCTCCATCACCGGTTAAGGTGACTTCACCCTGTCCTGGGTTAGATCGACTGGCTTCGGGTCTACTATTGCATACTATTCGCCCGTTAAGACTCGCTTTCGCTACGGCTCCGGGCCCTTGGGCCCTTAACCTTGCATGCAACAGTAACTCGCCGGATCATTCTTCAACAGGCACGACGTCGAGCATTCCCCTTGCGGGGCATAGCTCTTCGTCTGCTTGTAAACGCACGGTTTCAGGTTCTTTTCACTCCCCGTCAGGGGTCCTTTTCACCTTTCCCTCGCGGTACTGGTTCACTATCGGTCGCCAGAGAGTATTTAGCCTTGGAGAGTGGTCTCCCCAGATTCACGCCGAATTTCACGTGCTCGGCGTTACTTAGGAACTCATCGTAAGTCGTTGAATTTTCGCGTACGGGACTCTCACCCTCTTTGGTCGGCCTTTCCAGGCACGTTCCGCTAACTCAACGATTTTTTACTTACCGGCTCTAAACCGGATGAGCCCTGCAACCCCTGCCGTAAGGCAGGTTTAGGCTGTTCCCCGTTCGCTCGCCACTACTAGGGGAATCTCGTTTGATTTCTCTTCCTCCAGGTACTGAGATGTTTCACTTCCCTGGGTTGTCTCGATCAAGGTATCTCCGGCGGTTTCCCGCCGGCCTTTCCTTGAACGTTCATCGGTTTGTCACCGATGAGGGTTTCCCCATTCAGAGATCCCCGGATCAAAGGTTGCTTGCACCTCCCCGGGGCGTATCGTCGCTGGCCACGTCTTTCATCGACTTCTGGCGCCAAGGCATCCACCATGCGCTCTTTGTAGCTTAGCCGCATCTTTGAATCCTCAGTCGCACCACGCTTCTCTCCGCCGGGGCATACGTCACCCCAGCGTCGTAAAGCTCGGTACAACTACATAATTAGACGCTTGACTTTCCTATTCGTGTGTCAAAGAACCGTCGCTCCCGTGGACCTCAACCAGCGTCCAGAGGACGGCTTACTGCAAAATTTTATGAAGGAACGTTGCTTCCGGACCGCCACCGCGGAACACC
The DNA here is from genome assembly GCA_016722575.1 of Elusimicrobiota bacterium. Classification (NCBI taxonomy): domain Bacteria; kingdom Pseudomonadati; phylum Elusimicrobiota; species Elusimicrobiota bacterium. Next base: position 87,293 of record JADKIY010000001.1, read on the forward strand.
GGCAGGAACTTCGAATCTTGTTTCAAATGGAGCTGGCCGGGATTGAACCGGCGGCCTCCTGCTTGCAAAGCAGGCGCTCTCCCAGCTGAGCTACAGCCCCGGCCCGACAAATCGGATCACCTTGATTGACCGGGGAGCCCATGCGAATCAGGCAGGGCCAGCCCCGTGCGGCTTCTTGCTCGTCGGGGTTCCAGAAATCTGGGCGGAAGTGGACTCGAACCACCGGCCTCACCCTTATCAGGGGTGTGCTCTAACCAGCTGAGCTATCCGCCCTAAAGCGAGTCCCACTTCGTTTGAAAGAGCCAAGATTGACATTGAGCCATTCGCAGGCCGATGAGCGCCCCGTGGGGCACATCGATGATCGACCTCTTCTAGCTGCGCCGAAGCGCTCTAGAATTCTCCTTAGAAAGGAGGTGATCCAGCCGCACGTTCCCGTACGGCTACCTTGTTACGACTTCACCCCAATCACCAGTCACAACTTGGGCCGGCCAAAGACCGGACTTCTGTTGCAACGGGCTTTCGTGGTGTGACGGGCGGTGTGTACAAGGCCCGGGAACGTATTCACCGCAGCCTGCTGATCTGCGATTACTAGCGATTCCGCCTTCATGTGGGCGGGTTGCAGCCCACAATCTGAACTGGGGCGACTTTTGTGGGGTTGGCTCCGCCTTGCGGCCTCGCATCCCTCTGTAGTCGCCATTGTATCACGTGTGTAGCCCTGGACATAAGGGCCATGAGGACTTGACGTCGTCCCCACCTTCCTCCCCGTTATCCGAGGCAGTCTCCTAAGAGTGCGCCGCTTGCGCGGGTGGCAACATAGGATAGGGGTTGCGCTCGTTGCGGGACTTAACCCAACATCTCACGACACGAGCTGACGACAGCCATGCAGCACCTCGACTAGCAACCGACTTGACGGTTCGCTCCCGCTTTCACAGGAGCTACTACTAGCCGTTCGAGCCCAGGTAAGGTTCTTCGCGTTGCGTCGAATTAAACCACATGATCCACCGCTTGTGCGGGCCCCCGTCAATTCCTTTGAGTTTCAACCTTGCGGCCGTACTCCCCAGGCGGCACATTTAATGCGTTAGCGTCGACACGGGAGGGGTCGATACCCCCCATATCTAATGTGCATCGTTTACGGCTGGGACTACCAGGGTATCTAATCCTGTTTGATCCCCCAGCTTTCGTGGATGAGCGTCGATAGTGGTCCAGTGACCTGCTTTCGCCATCGGTGTTCCTCCTGATATCTACGCATTTCACCGCTACACCAGGAATTCCAGTCACCTCTCCCACATCCAAGTCCGGCAGTATCCACTGACCTCCCCGGGTTGAGCCCGGGGCTTTCACAGCAGACTTACCAAACCGCCTGCCCACGCTTTACGCCTAGTAATTCCGAGTAACGCTCGCCACCTTCGTCTTACCGCGGCTGCTGGCACGAAGTTAGCCGTGGCTTATTCACGGAGTACCATCAGTCGGCGTTATTCACGCCGCTATTTGTCCCCCGCAAAAGGAGTTTACAATCCGAAGACCTTCGTCCTCCACGCGGCATTGCTGCGTCAGGGTTTCCCCCATTGCGCAAAATTCCCCACTGCTGCCTCCCGTAGGAGTATGGCCCGTGTCTCAGTGCCATTGTGAGCGGTCGTCCTTTCAGACCGCTTACCCGTCGTAGCCTTGGTGGGCCGTTACCCCGCCAACTAGCTGATAGGCCGTGAATCCCTCTTCAAGAGTCCCTTGCGGGACTTTAACCTCATCCTGATGCCAGGACGTGGTCTCACGCGGTATTAGCTCCGGTTTCCCGGAGTTATCCCCCACTCGAAGGGAGGTTATTCACGTATTACTCACCCGTTTGCCACTAACCTTGACGATACACTGCCAAAGTCCGTTCGACTTGCATGTGTTAGGCATGCCGCCAGCGTTCACTCTGAGCCAGGATCAAACTCTCCGTAAGATCGTTGTTCCCAAACCCTTGCGGGCTTAGGAATCGAAACTTATGAGGTTTGGTTTACGGCTCTTCATTGATGGAATTGCTTGAGTTGTAAAACACAAGCTTTATTACACCTGAACGTCGTTTACCAATAAGCATCGGAGGATGCCCCGCTTCACCGTATCGATGGTGCGACACGGGTCCGCTTGGGGCGCTCATCCGCCTGCGTTTTTTGGCTCTATGTCAAAGAACATTTCAAATTGGGTCCGCATTGTACAAAAAAAAGTACGCGGGGCGCAAATGGCCCCCTTCAAAGAATACATCCTTTGTATCCTCTGGCACCGGTTCGCGGGTGAACCGGATCTCTTCATGTCAAAACTCGGCGCGGTGGAACTTCACCGCTGTTCAGGGCTCAAGTATACCAAACGAAAAAAAATTGTCAACACTTTTTTCAATTTATTTTTCACAATGGGAAGTGTCGGATCCGCGAGCGCCCAAAGCGGGACTTTTCCGACGGAGAAGAACGTGAATCTCTCGCATTCCACCGCCCCGTCCCGGCGCGGCCCGATCGCCGGGCTGGACCGTCCCTTGGGGCTTCTGACCTTGGCCGGCGTGGCCGTTTTCCTTTCCGGGGCCCGGGCGGCGTATTGGCCGCTCATCGCCGCCGGTCTTTTCTTTCTCGCCGCCTTCGTCGACAGCGCGCCGAACCCGGGGACGCGCACCGACGGAAGAAACCGCCGGGTCGCCGCCTTTTTTCTCTGGACCGTGCTGGCCTGGGGGGTTTCCCTCTGCCCTCCGGCGGGAACCGAGAGCGTTCTGAAAGTCGGAATTTTTCTCGCCTTCGGCTGGCTCGCTTCACGCTGGAACGACGATCACCGGCGGTTCTTCAAGATTTTGGTCTTGGCGGGCGCCCTGGCTTACAGCGCCGGAGCGGTATTGGGAACATTTTTTCCTTCGCTCACCGATGCCGGCCTTCCCCGCAACCCCCAATACAAATCCTTCTGGTTGGTCGCCGGAACCTTAATGGTTCTGCCCGACGCCCTCGGTCTTTCCGGGGCCAAGCCCCAAAAGGCTTCCGGCGTTGCGCGTCGCGCGGCGGGATGGATTCTTCCGGCCTTTTTTCTCCTCGGACTTTTGTTGTTTCGTTCCCGGAGCGGCCTCATCGCGGTGTCCGTCGGCGCCGGCGCCTTGATCCACCGTCGGTGGGGCGCCCGCGGTCTTCTCTGGTTTGTCCTTTCTTTGGCGGCCGCGGCGGTCTTGGCGCCGGTCTCCCGGACGGCGGCGGTCTTGAAAACCATGGACCCCTTCGGTTGGTCCCGCCTGGCCATTTGGAAAGCGGCGGCGGCGGGCGTCCTGGACCGTCCGCTATTCGGCTGGGGGCCCGGCCTCTTCGCCCGCCTTTACGGCGCCCACCGAGGCCCTTTTCCCCATCAATGGATTCGCTTCGATCACGACCATTCCTTCGCCCACAACGATTTCCTTCAATTGGCCGCGGAATACGGCCTTCCGGCGCTCCTTCTGGCGGGGGCGGCTTTCGGGCCGGCGCTGACGAGGGCCCGACGAGCGGCGGATCCGACTCGCTGGGCCCTGCTGTTGTCCGCCGCGGTGTTTTGCGTGTTCAATTTTCCTTTTTATTCCCCGGTTAACCTCCTGTTGGCCGCCGGCGTATTCTTTGGACTTTCCCCGGAACCGGATCGGTTTTCCCCACCGGTCGGGCGCGATCGGGCGCTTTGGCGCGCCGCCTTCGCCGTTCTCGGCGGGATCGCCCTCGGCGCGTTTATCGCCGCCCGGTCGGACCGTGGGGGTTTCGTTTTCACCAAAGCGCAATTGGAGAACCGGCTGAACCGGGCGGATGCCTTGGTGCACCCGCCGGTCGGCGGGACATCGGACCCCGCCGAAGCGGAGGCCCTTCTCCGGGAGGTGCTCCGGCGTTGGCCCGACCATCCCGAGGCGGGTCACGCCCTGGGCCATTTGTTGATTGAACACCGCGCTCCCCCGAAGCTTGAAGAAGGCCTCCCCTGGCTGACCCGGGCGTCAATTCTCCAACCCACCCGGGCGACTTGGTGGATGGAGTTGTCCGGGGCCCAGGCGACCCTGGGCCGCTGGCCCGACGCCTTGGAATCGGCGCAAAACGCCCTGCGACTGGAACCGGAATACGCCGATGCTCAATGGATGATCGCCCGGGCGTTGACCCGGATCGGCGACCCCGCCGAGGCGGAGCGATTTCTGGCTCCCCTGCGGGCCCTGCCCCCCGAAGATTCCGCCTCCCTTTCCGGGTACGGCCGGACCATCGCCCACCGGGATCGCGACGCCTATTTGCTCGAATCCGCCTACGCCCAACTGAGGCTCCACAACCCCACCGCGGCGCTGACGTTCCTGTCCGAACGCACCGCTCCTCCATCGGCGGAATCCCTGGCGCTTGCCGTCGGCGCTTACTTGGCTCGCCGGGACCGCCCCTCCGCCCGCCGACTCTGGAACGACCTTCGAAAGGGGTTCCCGGAAAGTCCGGCTGTTAAATTGCTGGCGGAGGCTTTCGAAGCCGTCAATGGGAAGGCCCCAAAAGGTAAAATACGAGCCACCCCATGATCGCCAGGACCCCCACCCCGCTGGAAGGACTTTTAATCCTGGAACCCCGCGTGCACCGGGACCCCCGGGGGTATTTTTTCGAGGCGTACAACGAAAGGGATTTTAGAGAAGCGGGGCTACCGACCGATTTCGTTCAAGACAACGTGAGCGTTTCGGTCAAGGGAACCCTTCGGGGACTTCATTTTCAGCGGGCGCCCCACGCCCAGGGGAAACTGGTTCGGGTCCTGTCGGGATCCGTCTTCGACGTGGCCGTGGACATGCGGCCGTCTTCGGCCACGTTTGGAAAATGGTTCGGGTTGGAGTTGTCTGACGAAAACGGCCGGGCCCTCTACCTTCCTCCGGGCTTCGCCCACGGGTTTCTGGCCGCCGCCGAGCGGACCCTTTTTCATTACAAAGTAACGACCCTCTATCGGCCCGGCGCCGAGGCAACCTTGAGGTGGGACGACCCGACGGTGAATGTTCAATGGCCCACCGCGGCGCCCCCGATCCTATCCGAAAAAGACGCCGGCGGTCTCCCCTGGGCCGAGGCCATCCGGCACTTGGCCGTCTAAGGGCCCCGCCTGCCGCCCGAGGGCCTCCTATTATCCAAAAAAGATCGGCGCGGCCTCCTTTGGAATGAGGCGCGTCGTTGCCTTTCTCAGAGCCAATAGCCGGAGGTTTTATTTCCAGCCGGAAAAGTCGGCCGGGGGCTGTCGAATGATCGGTCCGGCCGCGATTCGAGAGAAAATCCCGACTCCGAAAGATCCATGGCACGAACGGAAAATCAACCCGAATCCGCCTAACAAATCCCCACCCTCCCCCGACGATCAACCGAAAGGCGATTATTTTCGAGTGAGGCGATACAAATAATACGACTCGTCGGCCACGATGGCGCCGTTGAATTCGGCTAATTTCCTGATATTGAAGGACGAACTTAGCCATTCAACCTTTGGCGAATCCAGGGGATAACTCAGAACAAGCAAAATTGGATACCCCGTTGCCTCGCTCATTTTCTCAAGCACACGCACCGCGACCGCCGGGCTCTGCGGTTTTTCCCGGTATTCGTTCCAATGAATGAAACTTCCGATCGTATCGGTATTTAGATAATAAATTTTCCGGCCCAGATACGCGGACAACGGGGACACAAGATAATCTCGGCTTCCCGCAATGGGCCAATTCCTCCACTCCCCGCGCAGAATGAATTCAGCCGCTTCGGCGCTCCTTGAAAATGGAAAGAACAAGTCACGGGCGTAGGCAAACGCCCCCCCAATGACGTGCAAAGAAAGCAACACCGTCAGCACCCTCCCCCGCGGCCGGGCGCCGGACCCGAAAGACAACCAAAGGGCAGCGACCAGCACCACGAAGAGGTGGCCGCAATGCCGGACGGTTACTCCGAGGTAAGAAAACACCATCAACTGAAACACTAGAATTCCCCCGATCCCGAGGAGGAAAAAGACGATCGCGGAGGGGTCTCGCCATTCCGACACCAAACAGACGAGGATCGCCAAAACGGAGGCGCCAGCCAACCAGCCGCCAGTAGGGTCAAATTGAATAAAAAAATTCGACGACCACCCTTGAACGATGATTATATTTGGAAGGGGGAGGAGACCGGTCGCCAACAACTTTAGGCATATCAGGGGAGCGCCCCAATTGATGTGTTCGGAATAAATTAATTTCATGTGCGCCCCCGCGTCCGCCGGGGGTCGGATTTGCACGAAAAACAAAATCATTCCCAACCCAACGATCAGCAAGAACAACCCTTCGTCCGCTATCCGGGCCAGCTTTCCTCCCGAAATTCCGAAGCGGGGAAATCGATTGGCAAACACGGTTCCGGTAAAAGCGAGCGCGATGATCGCTCCGAAAACGCTCGTGTTCGCCAGGAGCGCCAATAGAAATCCAATCGGCCAGAGCCGCCGTGCAGAACGGAGCAACATAAAACACACTCCGAAAACGATCGGCAATTCCAGAACGTATCCACGGGAAACGACGGCGAATTCATAAAAAACAAAGTAGCCAAATGAAAACAAAACTTTATGGAGATTCGAAAAGGGGGAAAAACGAGCGAATAAAAACACCCCGAGCGTTGCTGCCCCAAGATGAACCAACTGCATGGAATGCGGGTTGGACGTGACCCTTGTCAAAAAATAGAGCACCGTGTGCCACAACCCGGGATGTCCCTCGTACCGGAGGTTTCGGAAAAGTTCGCCCAACGATCGACTGTCGCGCGCCAATAGCCAAGCCTGGAGCTCATCCCTCCACATCTCATGCCGCAAAACACCGATTAGCCCGAGGGTGAAATAGAGGCTGGAAATCAGGATTCCGCTTTGGAAGGGTTCGTTGGGGAGGAAGGATCGGCCTCGGAATTGCAAAGAATTCGAGAGCATTAAGAACGAGGGGGGCGGGACATGCGGTGGAGGAGCGCGAGGCGGGCGCGGATTTGGGCCGGGGTCACGGTGAGCAGCCGGTCCAGGGAAAATTTCTCGACGGTGAAGCTCGCCATGACCGTGCCGTGGAACAAGGCGTTGTGAAGGGTGGTTTCGTCCAGCCGGTTGCCGTTCCGGTTGATGTAGCCCATGAATCCTCCGGCGAAGGTGTCGCCGGCGCCCGTGGGGTCAAAGACCTCTTCCAACGGATAGGCCGGCGCCGAGGACACGCGCCGTTCCGAGAAAAGCAGGGCGCCGTGCTCCCCCTTTTTCACCACCACGTAGCGGGGGCCCCAGGACCGGATCAATTTTCCCGCTTGAATAAGACTGGGTTTCCCCGACAACTGGCGGGCCTCCCCGTCGTTCAAAATCAAAATATCGATTTCTTTGCAGAGAGCCTTCAGGCGGTCGGGCTTGGTCGAAATCCACAAATTCATGGTGTCCGCGGCAACGACCTTCGGCCGGTGAACCTGGCGGAGAACCCGCATTTGCAGGTCCGGGTCGATGTTGGCCAGAAACACGGCGTCGGTGGCGCGGAAAGATTCGGGCAGGATGGGGACGAATTTCTCAAAGACGTTCAGCCGCGTGTCCAGGGTTTTGGCTTCGTTCAAATCGTATTCGTAGAACCCCGACCACCGGAACGTCTCTCCGTCGGCGATTTGGAGGCCGGACAGATCGATCCGCCGTCGGCGCAAGAGGTCCAGGTGTTTCGTTGGAAAATCACGACCGACCACTCCCACCAACCGGACATCCGTGGAAAAACTCGCCGAATAGGAAAAATAAACGGCCGACCCCCCCAACGCGTCGGCCCGCTGGCCGAAGGGGGTTTTCACCGAATCCAACGCCACCGATCCCACCACCAAAACGCTCACACCCACCTCCCTGAAAAAATCGGCCGGCCGACGCCGCCCGGTTTAATGTGTAAATTCTTCGAACAGCCCCGGGTCCAGTCGCCGGAGGCGGTCTTCGAATTCCGAAATCAACATCGACGCCGGTATGCGATCCGGAAAATCCGCCGGACGGTCGGCCATCTGCCGGAAGGGCATGCCGTAGCGGGTCAACAGGGTGAAAAGCCTCACGTCCGCCAGGAAAAACCAACGCGTCAATCCGCGCTGCTTGGAAGCGAGGTAAAGAAGCCGAAACAACCCGAGAATCAACCGGGGGCCTTTTCGACCCCGCAGGGTCATGCCCAGAGGGCCCTGATCCGGCAGGGAACCGCCCTCGCTTTGGCGCAGGTACGGCTCCGCGCCGAAGGGACCGTCCTCTTTTCGTCGACGGTATATTTGACTGATCACCAAGTGGGAAATTTCGGCGGTCGGCTCCGGCCGCCCGCTGAAACGGACGTTGATCACCCCGTGGATGGGCAGGCCCTTGGCGGTGGGTGGAATCAAACGGATCGCGGCCACAGGGTCGGGGCCCCGCAGGGCTGCCGCGTGAAGCGACACCGCGTCCAACTCGTCGGTGACCAAGCCCTTGGGGAAGTGGAGCGGTTGGGCGTGGGACAATTCCGTCACCCACACATCGTAGCGTAGGCGGTAAATCGCCTCCCGCCGCGCGGGGGTTTCCACGAAATTGAAGGAAAGGTCTTTAACGTCCAGCAGGCCCATGGTCGAAAGGATGTCCGTTCCCGGGGAGGCCGCGGGAAACGTCGGTCAAATCAATTCCCGAGGGTTCGGCGGGAGCCGCGGCGTTGCGCGCGGTTGCCCTGGCGCTGCATCCGCTCGCCCCGCTTTTCTCGTCGTTCGCCTTTTTTCTCCACCCGGTCGGCGGCCGGGCCGTTCCCGGCGGACCGAAGATCGTCGGCCTTGTTTTGAAGGGCCTCGCCCTGCTTTTCGATTTTTTCCCCGCGTTTTTCCCGGCGCTCTCCGCGCCGCTCCTCGCGATCTCCCCGCTCCCTGCGTTGATCGCCGGATCGCTCCGCCTTATCGCCCCCCCCCTCGCCGCTTTTATTGCGTGTGGGCGTCGTGGCGCCGCCCACGGGCGGGTCTTCGTTGTAGTCGGCCCGCAAAACGGGAGCAACGAGGCTTAAGAGCAAGAGGAGCAACGGTTTTCTCATGGGATCTCCCGAAATTGTTTTGTTAAGTTTATGATTTTTTGACGGCCCGCATGGCCCGCCGCCGGGCGCGCACCGCCCGTTGGTGGTCTTCGTAATTGGACGAAAAGGAATGGCCGCCGGTGTCGTCGGCGACAAAATAAAGAAAATCCACGGCGGCCGGGGCCAACGCCGCCGCCAGGGATTCACGGCCTGGACTGCAGATCGGTCCCGGGGGAAGGCCGAACCGCCGGTACGTGTTGTAGGGGTGTTCCATCGCCAGGTCTTTTCTCCACAGCGGGTTTTTCCACTCGCCCAGGGCGTATTGGACCGTCGGATCGCATTCCAAACGCATCCCCTTTTTAAGTCGATTTTGATAAACGGCGGACACGAGGGGTCGGTCGCTGGGACGGCGGGCCTCCCGCTCCACCAGGGAGGCCAGGGTCACCGTTCGGCGTTGGGTCCAACGGCGGCCGTCGGCCAGACGGAATTCTTCGTCGGGGTCCCGGGGAATCGGGCCCGGCGGCACCGCCCCCGCGGCCTGGGCCGCCCGGAAAACTTCCTCCCACACGGCGGCAAAACGATCCCGCCCCGCCCGGATCACCGCGGGGGCGGGCGTGCCGGGCTCAAACAGATACGTCTCCGGGAACAAAAAGCCTTCGGCCCCCTGGGCGGCCGCGAGAAACGCGTCCCGCCCGCAGACCCCGGCGGCCGCCGTCCGATCCGCCATCTGCCAGAGGGCCCACCCTTCCGGCCAGGTGAGCCGGAGGGCCTCGCCCCGTCCCGCGACCAAATCCTTCAGAAGGCCAGCGGCGGACCGGCCGGACGCCAAGCGATAGGCTCCCGCTTTTAATTTTCCGTCGGCTCGAAAGAGGCGGGACAGCAGGCGAAACCAGGCCACGGAGCGCAGACGTCCCGCCGCTTTCAGCTCCCGGGCCACTCGGACGGCCCCCGCCCCCTGGGGAATTTCCAGAACCCCGTCGCCGCCGCCCGCGGGCGCGCTGTTGATCCACGCCAGGGTCGCCCCGAAACCCAGGACAGCGACCGCCGCGACCGTCCCAAACCCCCGCCGGGAGAAACCCATCACGCCCCGCCCCCACGCTGCTCGTCCAGATACCCCTGGAGAATCACCGCCGCCGCGGCCCGGTCCCGGCGCTCTTTTTTGGCCCGCCCGTGGGCGCCCCGCTCCGTCAGCATCGCCTCGGCCCGCCAGGTGGACAATCGTTCGTCGCGCAGAATCGTCCGCAGGCCCTGGGATTCCAGGGCCGCGGCCAGGGCCCGGGCCGCCCGGGCGCTGTCGCCTTCGGAACCGTCCATGTTGAGCGGGAGGCCCAGAACCACCGCCCCGGCCCCCCGATCCACCGCCAATTTCATCAACGCCGCGGCCACGTCCGCGGGGGACCCGCCGTGCAGGGTCTCCAGGGGATGGGCCATGACCCCGGACTCATCGGACACCGCCACGCCCACCCGAGCCCGCCCCCAATCCACCCCGAGATAAACCGTCACGCGGGGCCGCCGAGGGAATACGCGCTTCGCGTGTAATGCTTGACGCCGAAGGCGGTGGGTTGACTCTCCATCACCGCGATTTTATCGGCCCGAAAGGAAAACCAAGGACGATCGGCGTGGGCCGCGAGAAAGCCTTCGGGGAGGCGCGGCGCGCCCGTAAAGCGCGCCAGGGTGAGGTGGGGTCTAAACGGATGGTCCGGGGGCGGGAAACCGGCCCGGGCCAGCCCGCTTTCCAACCCCGCGGTCAACCGGGTCAAGACGTCGCCCCCCGCGCCGACCCCGGCCCACAGGATCTGCGGGATTCCCTCCGTCGGAAAAACGCCGAGGCCCCGCAATTCCAATTCAAAGGGGGCGACGCTGCGCGCCGCCGCCCGGCAGGCGGATTCCAGGGCCGGAACGTTGTCGGACGGGCCGATGAAACGGAGAGTGAAATGGGATTGATCGGGCTTGGTCCACCGGGCCCCGGCCACGCCCTCCCGCAGGGGGAAAAAAGACCGGGTCAAGGTGGCGTGAAGCTCCCGGGGCGGCGCCAACGACACGAATAATTTCACGACGCCATTGTCCCAAAGTTGCCGGCGAATGAAAAGGGCGTTTCTTCTTGCGGGTCCCGCGCCCACTGTCCTACACTGTCGCCATGACCCGTCGGGACATCGCGTGGATCGGTGGAATTATCGTCGCCGCGGCCCTTTTGTTTGTTCCGGGCTTTTTCAACGGAAAAATCCCCTTCTCCGGGGACATCACCTTTTCCTTTCACCCTTGGTTGACGTACGCCGCCCAGGAGGTCCAGGCCGGGCGCCTGCCGCTTTGGAATGGTTTTTCCTCTTGCGGGGAACCTTTTCTGGCCAACCCCCAAATCATGCTTTTTCACCCCCCGGCCCTTCTTTACTGGGTCTTCCCCTTTGCGACGGCTTGGCGATTGGGGATCGGACTTAACGCCGGCCTGTTGTTTTTGGGAACGCTTCTCACCGCGCGGGTCCTGCGGCCACGCGCCGACCGGTCTTCCTCCCTCCTCGCGGCGCTGGCCGTCGCCTTGGGCGGTTTCGCGGTGGTCAACTGGGAATTCCCCGCCGTGGGGGCCACGCTGCCTTTTCTTCCGTTCCTCGTTTTGTTTTCCTGGACCGGCCGACACCGATGGGTGCCCTGGGCCACGGCTCTTTTGTTTTTCGGCGGCTACACGCCCCTCACCGAATACGGCCTCCTCTGGGCCGGGGCGGCGGTGCTTTGGCGGGGGGCCCGGGAACGGCGCTGGTCTTCTGTCGGTTTTTGGGCCCTCGGGGTGGGCTTCGGAATCCTGGCGGCGTTGCCGCAAATTTTGCCCTCCTGGGAGCTGGCCGGGCGATCGCTCCGCTCCGCCATCACGGACTCCGACGCGGCCCGTTATCTTCTCACCCCCGCCTTGCTTTTTAAAATCCTGATTCCCAACCTGATCGACAAAATAGCCTCTCCGTTCGCTCCTTCGGCTTTCGGGGCGGAATTTTGGCCCGTGCAGCGAAATTGGTTGTCGACTTTTTACGTGGGCACCGCCCCTCTTCTCCTGGCCCTGGGGGCCGTTTTCACGCGGACCCGCAAAAAGGGGTTTTGGATCGGGAGCGGCGCCCTGTTTCTCCTCCTGGCCCTGGGGTGCGAACCGCTGTTTTCCGGGGCCCGTGTCCTCGTCCCAGGATTTCGTTATATGACCCATTTTTCCAACGCCGCCGTGGTGACGGTTCTGACCGTGGGCTTTCTGGCGGCACTCGGCGGATCGGACGAATCGGCAAGAAAAAAAGCGACCCGATTCGCCTGGGGCCTGGGCGCCCTCTGCCTCCTGGGCGCCCTGTGGTCCGCCCCGCGTCACCGGCTGATCGGCGCCATGCTGGGCCTGGCGGATCTCACCGCCGCCCAGGACCGCTTCGTGCGGTGGGGGTTTATTCAAACGGGCGTCGCGGCCGCGGCCGTGGGCCTGCTGGCGCCCCGGGGACGTCGCGGAACCGCCGGACTTTTGTTGCTCACGCTCCTCGAACTCGCCTGGAACGCCGGCGGCCTTCATCCCCTGGCCCCCGTCGACTTTTTTCGGGAACGCATCGCCTTGGCCGCGGTGTTTCAGAATCAACCGCGCCGGTTCGCCCTGGTTCCGGCGGCCCTGGACAACCGCGTCATGACGGGGGACAATTTGGTCGAGGGTTACCGCAGCCTGCGCCAGGCGGGTTTCCCAACGGTCATGCTGCCCTACCGCGCCCCCAACGCCTGGTCCTACGAAGTCTTCGGCCTGTCAGAATTCGCGGCTTTCCGTCGACTTCTTAATCGAGAAGATCCCGGGGGGCCCGTGCTTGATTTTCTGGGCGTCGACGGCCTGGTCGCCCACCGGGGCCTTTCGGCGCCCCGGGTTCCCACGGCCCGGGCCGCCAACGCCCTTTTCTACCGCAACCCCGGAGCCCTGGAACGGGTCACCGCCGTCGCCCGGTCCACGGCCATTGCGGACGCCTCGGCGCGCCTGGCCTATTTGGGAAGCGCCTGGGATCCCCGCCGTGAAGTGGTGTTGGAGGAGCCGACGGTGAACCCCCCGTCCGACGCTTCCCCGGAAATCCGCTGGACCGAAGGACCGGGACGGGTTGACTTTCAAGGGCGGGGCGCCGGTTGGGCCGTTCGGAGCGCGCCCTGGTACCCGGGATGGGACGTTTATTTGAACGGCGCCTTGGAAAAAAATCGGCGGGCCAACCACGCCTTTCAATCGGTGGCGTTGCCGTCGGGGGATTGGCGGGGGGCCTGGGTGTACCGGCCGGCGCTCTTTCGGTGGGGATTGGGGCTGGGAATCGGAAGCCTGATGGTCCTGGGGGCCGGCGCCGCCCGGCGCGCCCGGCGGTACGGCTAAACCGGCACGGCGTCCCGACGGACCAAGTGATGTCCGTTGATTTTTTTGGCCTCGGCCAGGGCCGCGGCGGCCTCGTCCAGAATGGGCACGTGGTGGTGAAAGCGCCCGGGGGCCACATCGACAATGCCGATGGAAAGCGTCATGAGCGCCGGGGCCGCGCCCCGGGCCGGGGGCGTCCGGTCTTTTTCCTCGTATTGCATCAAAAGCAACATTTCCGCGTTTTCCAAGGCCCGGGCCGCCACCACTTCCGCCCGCACCGCCGTGCTCACAAAACCGAAATCGTCTCCGCCGAAGTGGGCCACCAAATCGTTGCTGTTTCCCAGTTCTTGAACCGCGCTGCGTAAAATCATGCCGATCAGGCGAACGATGTGATCGCCCTTTTCATAGCCGTACGACCGGTTAAAGGCGGCCAACCCCGAAACATCCACCCGGGCCACGGTGAAAGCCTCCTGGTCCATCAACCGCCGTTGAATTTCCCTTTCCAACGCCACGCCCCCCGGAAGGCCCGTGAGCGGGTTGGCGGCCAGCTCCTCGCGGCTCCGTTGAAGCACCCGTTCCACCCGGGCCAACAGCTCCAAAGAATCGAAGGGTTTTGACAAGTATTCGTCGGCCCCCAGCTTGAACCCCGTGACTTTGTCCTTGGTGGCGCCCAGGGCCGTCACGAGGATGATGGGAATCAGGCAGGTGGCCGGGTCCGATCGAAGGCGCTGGCACACCTCAAAGCCGCTCATTTTGGGGAGCAGGACATCGAGCAAAATAAGGTCGGGGCGTTCTTCCCGGGCGAGCCGGAGCGCGTCTTCGCCGTTCCGAGTCAACGTGACGCGATAGGCTTCCTGCTTGAGAAGGGTCGAGACGATCTCCGAAAGAGTTTGGTCGTCTTCGACGAGCAGGAGCCGGGCGGTGGAAGAGCTCATTGCCCTTCCCGGAAACTCAAATACACCCATCGGCCCTGGCGGTTCACGTCCAACAGCAACCCGTCCTGGGCGTCGGCGGCTTTGGCGGTCTTGAGGAAAGCCGCGAGGTCGGGCGTTTTCTGCCGGTTCACCGACGCCACCAAATCGCCCTCTTCCAACCCCAGCCGTTCGGCCAACCCCCCGGGCTGGACTTCCACCACCACCACGCCCGGGGCGCCCGGGGAAAAACCGTAACGCTGGGCCAATTCGGTCGAGGCGGGGACGAGGCGCGCGCCTTCCCATTCCACGGGCTCGCCGGGGGCCGGTGAGCGGCCGTCGCCGCCGGCGGCGGGCGCCGCCGCTTCGGAGGGCATTTCCGCGGTCACCAAGGATAGATCGCGCTCCTTCCCGTCGCGCACGATTTTCATGGCCACGGTTTTCTTGGGTGGCGTTTTTCCCACCAACTCCACCAAGGCTTCCTGGGTGGGGGTCCTTCGGCCGTCGAAGGACACGACCACGTCGCCGCGTTTCAAGCCGGCCTTGTCGGCGGGGGACCCCGGGAGCACGTTGTTGATCATCACGCCTTCGGTCGATTTCAGGCCGAACTGCCGCGCCATCACGTCGTTGACCGACAAAATTTCCACGCCCATCCAACCCCGGACCACGCGGCCCTTTTCAATTAATTGCTCCATGATGTCCTTCACGCGGTTCACCGGAATGGCGAAACCGATGCCCGCGAAAACGCCGGTGGGGGCGTAGATGGCCGAGTTGATGCCGATGACTTCCCCCCGGATGTTGAGGAGCGGCCCGCCGGAATTTCCCCGGTTGATGGCGGCGTCGGTTTGAAGCAAATTCGAGTAGTTGACGCCTTCAATGTTCAGGGTTTGCCGCACCGCCGAAATCACGCCCACCGTGAGGGTTTGTTCCAACCCGAAGGGGCTGCCGATGGCGATGGCCCAATCCCCCACCCGAACACGGTCCGAATCCCCGAGCGTGGCGTAGGTCAACGGTTCTTTGGGAGTGATTTTGACCACCGCCAAATCCGTGCGAGGGTCGGCCCCCACCACTTTGCCCGGAAACTTTTTCTCCTCGGGACATTGAAGGGTCACGGTCAATTCGTCGGCGCCCCGGACCACGTGCTCGTTCGTCAAAATGTAACCCCGGGGGTCAACGATCACGCCCGACCCCAGCCCCTGCTGCCGCCGCTCAAAGGAACGCGGCGCGGGGGCCGCGCCCGGCGCCCGACGGGGCATGCCCTGGAATTCGCGGAAGAAATCCTCAAAGGGGTCGCCGAAATAAAACTGGGGGGCCTGAACGGTTTCGATGTGGGTGGCGGTGATACTGACCACGGCGGGCTTGACCTGGGCGGCCACCTTGGCGAAGGAGTTCTGGAGATTCAAAACGGACCCGTCCACGGGCACGGGGTCCAGGGAAAGGCCCTTGTCTTTTTTGGGGCCCCAGGCCGTGGGAAGAAAGGAGGAAATGCGACCTTCGCTCTGCCGCTCGGACATCCATACCAAACCCAGGGCGAGGGTCGTCGCGAGAACGCCGAAAAGGAAACGATCGTGCTTGGAAGGTAAACTCATGGATGGCTCCTTGGGGTTATTCCGCGCGCACGAAGGGCAAGGTCGGGTCCTGCCCTTGACGGTAGACGCCGAGGGCGCGGCGCTGGCTGACCCCCTCGGGGGTCAACAAATCGATGTAAGGGGGGGCCGGACGGTCCGCCGCGTCGGCGCCGCCGAACTGCGCGGCACCCGGGTCCGTCCCCACGGCCATGGGACCGCCTTGGGGCGCCCGGCCCATCACGGCCACGCCGAATCCCCAACCGTCGGGATCGCCCCGAAGATAACGGCGCGGAAGGGTGGCCGTGAAGCGCGCGGGCCCGGTTTTCTGGCCGGCCAAAGTCGCCACCGTGCGGGGAGCACCGCCCGGAACAAATTGAAACAGTCGCGCGCCCCATCCGTCGATGCTCATCGCGTATTCCCAGGCGTCCTGGGATTCCACCAGGCCCGGCCGACCGGGCAGCAACTCTTGAGCGCCGGCCCCGGGGGAATGATTGATGTCGATGTAGACGTCCACCAAGGGGAAGGAGAACCCCAACGGCGCTTTGAACGGATTGGGCAGCGCCGCGAATTCGAATCCAAGAACCACGGCGTCGGTCGTGGGGCTTACGTCAAAAACGCGCAGATCCCAGGTCCCCGTCTCGTACTGGCTGCCCATCGGATAATAGTAATTGCCCGGGCCCCGATCGTCGTGCAGGGGGTCCCGCCAGCGAAGCGTCGCGCCGACCCGTTCAAAGGACCCCTCGCCCTCCGCCGTCGTCGGGACGCCCCCCCGGGCGAACCCGTTGCGAATTTCGGGGGGCACGGGCTTTCCCATCAATTGAAACACCTGGTTGAGCGAGGCGAGGAATTCCCGTTTTAAATCGGCGTCCCGGGCGCCGTCGGCCTCCTGCCCGAACGAATGGAGGTACGTCCCGCTCTCGGCGGCGTAGACCGCCCGGACCGCCAGGTTCAGGCTTCGCACATCGGCTTGCCCGGCGTTGGTCACGTCTTCCACGGAACGGCGGGCGATGCCCAGCAATTCCCAGGCGCGGTTCTCCTCGTTGTCGCCGATCCAGGGGGTGAAATCCGGCGTGGGCAGGGGCGAACGGACCACCGACGTGGAAACGGATTCCCGGACGGTGTCGGACACTTTGGCCCAGTGGAAAGCTTCCGTCGAAAGCCAGGATTCCCACAACGTCAATTCGTCGAGGGTCGCGACGTGGACGGGGCCCCAGGTCTCTCCGGCGGACAAAGCGGGCCCGGGGCCGCGCTTCCACCAGTCGCGCCGGGCCGCCGCGCCGATCGGCGGAAGGGCCGGTCGCGCCAAGGAGAGGCGATCGTCCTCCAGCAACAGGGGCGACCCGGGGGTGGAGGCGAGCAGCCCCCAGCGAAGTTTAAATTTCGCCAATTCGGCCAATTCGGGGCCTTGAACCGCGTCCCAGGGCATCATCACCACGGCCGGATCGGACCGCCAGCGGCGGCGATGGGCCGCCCGGGCCAGGGCGATTTGTTCCGTCACGTCCTGGGGCCAGGCGAAACGGGGGGGCAGGGCGGTCACGGGCGCCGTTGATGCTTTGGCGTTGTCCGTGTCCATCAGAAGAGGCAGCACCGGCCGGCCCGGCAGCGTCAGGGCGACTTCGAGAGCGCCGGAGGAAATCAGGGAGAGGAACAGTGCCCGGGCCTGACGACCGTTGGCGTCATCGGAAAAATAGGCCTCGGGGAAGAGGGCCGTCACTCGAAGACCCGGACGGGCGGCCAAATACCGGGCGGCGGCCAAGGGATCGGATTTGGGGGCCGGGGTCCAAAGAACGGGCAATAGCCCCACGGCGGGGCCCGTGGAGGGAAGAATTTCCACCGGCGGAAAGCCTTCCGCGGGAACCGTCGATGGAACGGGAATCGTCTCGCCGGGGAGCGTCGGAACCGCGGGGGTCGTCGGCTCGACCGGCGGAATCCCCATGGGCCGCACCCGACCCCGGGGGGGCAAAGGGCCCAGACACCCGGCGACCAGGAGGAAAGCCCCGGCCCAAAGTGCGCGGCCGCGGCTCACGAGCCGATCTCCAGCAAGGAACATTCCCGGGGCGCCGGGGTGCGTTCGGGGTTGGCGGGGTCCAGCTCCCACCGGCCGTCGACTTTGAATTTGTATTCGTAGCGGCCGGGGGCCAAGGGCACGGTGGTTTCCCACACGCCGTCCGCGGTGCGCGTCAGCGGATGGTCGGCCGCGTTAAAATCGTTGAAGGAACCCCCGACCCACACGGATTGGGCCGCCGGGGCCAAGAGGCGGAACGCCACGGGCCGAAGGCCGTCCTCGGGCGCTCGAAGAACGACGGGCGAAGGCGCCCGAAAAACGGGAACCGAGGCCGCCAGGGAGCGGGGCGTGGCGCCCCGGGCGCGGTCCAGCGCGGCCAAGTCGCGCCCCACTCGCAGGGTGGCCGGCGCCATAAGGCCCAGGGCCGTCAGGGCGAAGAGCGCCGCCCCCCGGGACCTCCGGGTCGCCGCCGTTGAATCCACCGTCAAATCGGTCATGCCGTCGCTCCGTTCAAGGATTTCCACAACACATCCGTCCGGCCAAAACCGCCCGGTTTTAAAACCAACTCCCGCGCGGGCCCCTCCAGGGATCGACAGAGGGGAATTCCCGGGGCGACTTTCCCGACCACCCGCCACCGGTTTTGACCCCAGCATTTTACCAATCTCAAAGCCGTTTCTCCGCCCGTGAGGACCCAACGGGGGGATCGGTTCGCCTTCGGGATCCCCCGGGCCTCCACCACCAATCCGCGAAGCACCGTCTCCGAGGAGGACCGCCGTCGGGGCGATCGAATAATATGGACGTTCCATTGGGCCGGAAAGTTCCCCCGCCGGAGCCGTCGCTCAATGAAGTCCAACTGCGCCCCCGTCCGGGGGTGGGCCGAGCCGGACACCACCACCGCGGACCGGACCCGGGAAACGGCCGAAAGGGCCCCGCGCCTTTCCCCCGGACCGGCGAAAACGCCCAGGAAAGCCGAGGAGCCCACGGCCACCGAATCCTTGGCCGCGCGGCGGGCCGCCTGGCGCAATGCCGCGTTGTCCGGCACGTCGGGAATCGTCAATCGCCGACCCAACCCGCGGGGCCGATCGAGGAGGGTCGCGACCCGGGCGCTCCGACGGGGACTCCGGGGGTCCCGGCCGAAGGGCGTGCGGTCCAGGGGAATCCCCTCCACCAACAACCGGCCGGCCACCACCGTTCGCCCCGCCCGGGGAAAAGCGGGGACAAAGAAAACCGGGGCCTTCACGTGCGCCGCCCGGAGAAAAGCGTCGGTTTCGGGGCCGACGGGGCCCCGCAGGGTGGAATCGATTTTTTTGAAAAGGACGTCGGCGCCCCACCGTCGGAGGGATCGGACGGCGGAACGGACCTTGGCCGCGGCCCGGGCGGGCCCGTCGTGGCGGGAATCGGTGTTGATCACCCAGGCCCGGGACCGGAAACCGGGGCGGCCGCCGGGCCAGGCGTGAAATTCCACGGGCCAGCCCCGCTCGGCCAGGGCCAGGGCGGCGTCGCCCGCGCCGGTCAAATCGTCGGCGAGGACCCCCAGTCGGAAACGCCGCCCCGGGAATCGACGGAAAACCTCAGTCTTCTTCGTAGGCGTCCAGGTGGGGCCGCAGGCGGTATTTGGCGCCCGCGGCGTGGGCGACGGCTTCCACGCCCGCGGGGTCCACCCCGGGGAGAGCCACGGCGGTCACCGTGGTGTTCGGCACGGCCCGGGCGCATTCGGCGATGAATTCCTTGACGCTGTCCAGGGCCCGGTCCCGAAACTCCGGCCGGGGTCGCATGATTTTAAGGTAGGTGTCGGGATCGACGGTGTTGAGGCTGATGGACACCGCGTCCAAGAAGGTCAGCTCCGGGGCGATGTTCCGCCCGTTGATCAGGTTGCCGAGGCCCACGGTGTTGAGGCGGACCCGCCGGGCGCCCCGGGCGCGGAAGGCCGCCGCGAGGGTTTTCATTTCCGGCAACCGATAGGTGGATTCCCCGTAGCCGCAGAAAACCACCTCGCGGTATTTGGAAAGGTCCGGGGGAGCCGCGTTCAAAATGTCCTCCACGGTGGGCTCCGCCGGCAATTTCAAATCGTGGCCCCGATACTTGTAGTCCCAGGAAAACTTGATGCAAAAAGCGCAGGCCGTGGGGCAGCGGCTGGTCAAATTAACGTACAAGCCGCCGTCATACTCATACACCAGGGACACGGCCGTGGCGGTGGTCACAGGGGTTGGGGAACGGCGCCGGCGGGCAAGGCGGGCCGGGGCTCCGGGTCCAGGGGCGTGGTCCAGAGCAGGTTGGCGTCGCCGATTTTAATGGTGAAGGCCCCTTCCCGTCGGGAGTCGACCAAAAGGCGCCCCTGCCTGTCGACATTGGGGAAGGCCAGAAAGTACGTGTAGTCGGCCAACCCCGGCTGGGTGGAGGCCAAACCGAAGCGAAAGCCCTGCAGGGTCTGGTGCAGTTCGGCCGGCAGACGATCCGGCGTCAGGGCTTTGTAGGACCGGCCGTCGGGGCCCACGAGCCGGACCTTTTTTCGGACCCAGGCCTCGGGCCGGGGGCGGACTTCGCCGCCTTTTTGGCGGGCGTAAATCAGGCCCACCAGGGTGTAGGGCCGCAAAAATTTCTGGAGAAGGAGGACCTCCTGGGCGGAGAGGGCGGCGCCCGGGGAGGCGCCGGCGGCCGCGGAGGCGAGGCTGTCCCAGATGGGTTCCGGGAACCAAATGCCCACGGCCAAATCCCGCGGGCCTTTGTGCATTTGCATGTAGCGGGCCACGAGGTTCTGCTCCGTGGCGGTCAGTTCTTCCGCCCGAAGCGCCCCCGGCCCGGCCAACGTCAGGAGAAAGAAGGAAAACAGGAGCTTGCGCGATCGCATCTTAAATAGTATATCACTTATGTCTTTGGTATACGGAGCGCTTCTCCCAGGCCCGCCGAAGGTTCACCGTTGGCGGGGAGGGTTCTTTTTTTTGTACTCCCCCTTTGACAAATTCCTTTAAATTGCTAGAATAGGCGAATTATGACCGAACAAACGACCTACGCCGTTATCCGCACGGGCGGCAAACAATACCGTGTGACCGCGGGCGAAAAGCTCAAGATCCAGAAGCTTCCCGAAGCGGCCGGCGACGCCGTGACTTTTTCCGAAGTGCTTCTCGTCAAAGACGGGGACGCGCTCAAGACCGGCCGCCCCACCGTGGCCGGCGCGGCCGTCAAGGGCCAGGTGTTGCGCCAATTCCGCGACAAGAAAGTTCTCGTTTTCAAGAAACGCCGGAAAAAAGGCTACAAAAAACTCCAGGGCCACCGGCAGGACCTGACCGAAGTGCTGATCGAATCGATTCAAACGGGGAACTGACATGGCATCCGTAAAATCCCAAGGCTCCACCTCCAACGGCCGCGATTCCCACGGCCAGCGGCTCGGCATCAAGGCGTTCGGCGGCGAAAAAGTGACGGCCGGCTCCGTCATCGTCCGCCAGCGCGGCACCCCCATTGCGGCGGGAACCAACACCGCCGTGGGCAAAGACGACACCATTTTCGCCACCGCCACCGGCGTCGTGAAATTCGAATTTCGACGGGGCACCCTGGGCCGTTCCGGTGGTCGTCGGCGCGTCTCCGTTTACCCCATCGCGGCCAACGCTTAAAACGCCCCGGCCAAACCATCTCCACAGCCCGAGGGGCCCCGCCTCTCGGGCTGATTTTTTTCTAGGAACCCTTTATGAACTTTGTTGACCGCGCCACCCTCCATCTCCTGGGCGGCAAGGGGGGCGACGGCTGCCTCTCTTTCCGACGGGAAAAGTACATCGAAATGGGCGGCCCCGACGGCGCCACCGGCGGCAAGGGCGGGGACGTCTGGCTCCTGGCCGACCCCCAAAAAAACACCCTCTACGATTTCACCTACCGGCCCCAGTACCGGGCCGAGGACGGCGTCAATGGCCGCGGCCGGGATCAAACCGGTGCCGAGGGCGAAGACCTGACCATCCGCGTGCCTCCCGGCACCCTGGTGTTCCGGGACGGCCGCCTTCTGGCGGACCTCAAAGTCGCCGGGGACAAATTTTTGGCCGCCCGGGGCGGCCGGGGCGGGCGCGGAAACGCCAGCTTCAAAACTTCGGCCAACACCGCCCCCCACCTGTCGGAAAAGGGCGAGCCCGGTCAAGACGTCAAAGTTGATTTGGAACTCAAACTTCTGGCCGACGTGGGTCTGGTGGGTTTCCCCAACGCGGGGAAAAGCACCTTCCTCTCGGTGGTCACCCAGGCGCGGCCCAAGATCGCCAACTACCCCTTCACGACTCTCACCCCCAACCTCGGCGTCTGCGCCGTCCACGGAGCCACTTTCGTTTTGGCCGACATCCCCGGCTTGATCGAAGGAGCCCACACGGGCAAGGGCCTGGGCGACGAGTTTTTGCGGCACGTGGAGCGGACGCGGGTCCTGATCCACTTGGTGGACCTCTCGGGCTACGAAGACAAAACGCCGCTCAAAACCTTCCGCGCTTTAAACGAGGAACTCTCCTCCTATTCCCCCAAACTGGCGGAGAAGCCCCAAATCGTCGCCGCCACAAAAATGGACCTGACCGATTCGGACAAGGCCCTGACGGCCTTTCGCAAAGGCCTCAAGGGCGTTCCCGTTTTCCCCATCTCCTCGGCCACGGGCAAAGGGGTCAAAGAGCTTCTTTCCGCCGTGCAGAAAACCCTGGCCGAAGCCCCCGAAGCCCCCGTCTTTCAGCCGGAGCGCCTGGACGTGGTGCTGGAGCCGGATTACCGCGCCGAGAAAACCGCCGACCACCGCTTCCGCGTCTGGGGCCGCGAGGTGGAGCGCCTCATGGTCGTCACCCATTTCGATCAGGACGAAGCCGTGGCCCGTTTTCAAAAGATTCTTAAAAAAATGGGCGTCGAAGACGAACTGCGCCGCCGGGGCGCCGTGTCGGGCGACGTTGTGACCGTCGGCGAGTATGAATTCACCTACCGGCCCGACATGGGCGACCGCCCCGTGGCCGCCGGCCGCTCGGCCCCCCGCCGACCGTCGGAACGAACCAAGGACGTGCCCAGCCGTTCCTTCAGCGAATCCAAGAGCCGCGGGCGGACCGCCCCGCCCCGGGTGCCCTTCGGCGATCCCAAGGATTACCGGCGGGCCGAGCGCATCGGGGGCACCCGGCGCCGTTCCCGGAACTCGGGAAAAATGAAAAAATAAAGGGGCACCCATGTCCCTCACCTCCCGTCAACGCCTGGTGGTTAAAGTCGGCACGGCGATCTTAAGCCGCGCCGAAGGCGGCTTAAACCGCGCCCGTCTCCGCCAATTGGCCGAGGAACTTTCCGGCCTTCAAAAGAAAAATTTCGCCCCCCTCGTCGTGTCCTCCGGCGCCATCGGCGCCGGCATGGACGCCTTCGGTTGGCGCGTGCGCCCCACCGCTCTGCGGGACAAACAGGCCGCGGCCGCCGTGGGCCAAGTGGCCTTGATGGAAGCCTACAAGGCGGCCTTCGGGGAATTCGGCGTCACCGTCGCCCAAATCCTCCTCACCCGCTCGGACCTGGAAGACCGGGAACGCTACCTCAACATCCGCCACACTCTCACCGCCCTTTTGGAACGGGGCGTTCTCCCCGTCCTGAACGAAAACGACACCGTGGCCACCGACGAAATCAAGTTCGGCGACAACGACTCCCTCTCGGCCCTGGTGGCGGCCAAGATGGACGCGGGGCATCTCTTTATCCTGACCGACGTGGACGGCCTCTTGACCAGCACCGGGGCCGAAGGCCAACTTCTGCCCGAAGTCTTTCAAATCACCCCCGACATCGAAGCCCTGGTCCGGGCCGGGGCGGGCTCCGCCAAAAGCGTGGGCGGCATGGCCTCCAAACTTTCGGCCGCGCGACTGGCCATGGCCTCGGGCGTGGAAGTCTGGATCGCCTCGGGCCGAAAACCCGGCATCGTTCGGGACATATTGGAAGGGCACGGCCGGGGCACCCGGTTCGCTCCCCAGGAAGAGGCCTTGAGCGCTCGAAAACGCTGGATCGCCTTCGGCCGCCGGGTGAAGGGCGCCCTCCATGTGGACGCGGGCGCCGCCCAGGCCCTGGTGGACGGCAAGCGCAGCCTCCTGCCCGCGGGCATCGCCCGGGTGGAAGGCGCCTTCTCCGCGGGGGACACCGTCAAAATCCTGAACGCGGCCGGCCGGGAAATCGCCCGGGGCCTGGCGGCCCACGGCTCCGGCGACCTGCAGAAAATCAAAGGTCGCCGCTCCTCCGAAATCGAGTCGGTCCTGGGCCATCCCGCCCCCGCCGAAGTCGTCCACCGGGACAATCTCATCGTTCTCTAACCGGCTCACCGCCGGCGGCCATCAATAAACGATGCGCCTTCTCAACACGTTTTTCAAACGCCCTCCGACCCCTCCCGTTAATTTTGTTACCATTCTTTTAATGAAAAAATGGGCCTCGGGAATTCTGTCGTTTTTTCTGCTGGCGGGTTGCACCGCCCACCGAATATTCTATTTCCCCGATTCAAAGCTTTACGTGGACCCGGACAAATTGGGCCTGCCCTACGAGGTGGTGACCTACCCCAGCCTCAATGGGAAACAATTGGTCGGCGTGTATTTTAAAGCGGAGGGACCGGCCGTCGGCACCGTGGTCCATTGCCACGGGAACGCCCACAACGTGTCGGACCACTTCCCCCTGGCCTTGTTTCTTCGCAAGGGCGGTTTCGATGTTTTGTCTTTCGACTACCAGGGATTCGGCGCCTCGGAAGGCCGGCCTTCGCCGGAGGGGACCATTGAAGACGCGGTGGCGAGCGTTCATTACGCGTCCTCCCGCCTGGCGCCCGGAGCCCAGGGCGTCGTGCTCTTCGGCCAGTCCCTGGGCGTGGCGGTGGCCGTGGGCGCGGCGGTTCGGGAACCCGCGGTTAAAGCGTTGGTGTTGGAGGGGGGATTCAATTCCTACCGAGTGATCACCCGGACGGTTCTTCGACGCAGTTGGATTTTATGGCCCGTTTCGGCGATCTTGCCCCCGATCCTGGTCCGAAAGACTTGGGACCCGGAAAAAATCGTCGCCGAAATTTCCCCGCGTCCTCTCCTGGTGATACACGGCACCGCGGACCGGGTGGTGCCGGCGGTCCTTTCGGAGCGGCTCTTCGCCCGGGCCCGGGAGCCCAAGAAACTCTGGCTGATCCCCGGGGCCGGTCATTTGCAATGCCACCGCGTGGCGGGGGCGGCCTACGAAGAAAAAGTGATCGGCTTTTACCGCCGGGCCCTGGGGCTTACAGAAAATAATTGAGGGAAGCCGCGGCTTCTTGGTAAATCCCGGTCCGTGAAAACTCCGTCCGTAGAAGCCAGCGGGGCGTCAGTGACCAACCCGCGGTGGCGGTCCAGCGCGTGACCGTGTCGACTTGCCCCCAGGCGTAGTGAATCACGCCCCCCTCCGCCGAAATTTTTATCGGCGAAAAAGACGCCCACAGAACGCCCCCCGTCCCCCCCCACCCCACCCGGGCGTTCTCCCGAAAGACCCCGCCCAGGCCCGCGTCGGCGTCGATCCGCGCGTAGAGGATCGCGGGCCAATTCCCCGGTGTTTTCGCCGAAAGGCCCGACCCGCCGTTGAGCGTGAAATGCGAACCCCCGCTCGGCTTTTTAAAACGATCCCGGGCCCGGTCCCACCCCATGAAAAACCGCCAGGACGGCGAGCGCGCCCAGGGGTCCCAGGGCGTCAGGGAAAAAATATCCACCAAGGTGCCCCGCTCCAGAGACGCCCGGTTCGTTTCGTTCAAATAACGAAGCTTCACGGTGAACATACTGAGTCGGCTCCCCCGGGGAAACCCCGGCGACGGGTCGGTTAAATCGTGGAGCGAGGTGCGAAGCTCCAGTTCTTCGAAGCCCTGTCCGGCCCCACGACCCGTTCCCAGGCCCAACCGACCCGTGGGGTGGCTGACCTCGGGGGGCTCCAGGGCGGCCAGGGCCGCCGAGGAAACGTCCGGCGCGGGCGCGGGGACGCGGCTCCGCTCCAGCAACAATTGCCGCTCCATCGCTTCCTCGGCCGGGGAACCGTAGCGGCGGAATTTGTGGCGCAGGCGGTAATAATCGTAAGCGGATTCCCACAGGAGCGCCCGTCGCTCCGGGGGAAAGGCCTCGGCGCTCGGAAGCGGCCCCGGCCGGGAGGCCCGCTCCACCCATCGCCGCTCCGTTGGAGATAGAAGGGCCCGCCGGGCCAAAATAAATTTCAGTTGGGCGGGCCGCCCCCGTCGCGCGGTCGCCAATCCCGGCGCGGCGAGCACCCGCCGCAGGGTATCCACGGGAATCGCCTTCCAGGAAAACCCGCCGCTCAGGGAGAGCTCCGGGATCGCCACCTCCAGCAGGGGCAGCAGTTGGTAGGAGCAATTTTCCGTCAGAAAAAAGTAATCGAAATAGGTGGGCCCCATCTCCCACAGATGGTCCATGAGGCGGCGGATCTGGGCGGTGGAGAGGGCCAAGTCGAATTCCCAGAGGTCGCGGTTCTCCATGTTGTTGTACTGCTGGATCTTCATGTAGTAGGGGTGGGTGGAGAATTTCCCCGGGTAGCCGCCCAGGAGACCTTTGACGGCGAAGGCCAGGCCGTTGGTCTCGCCGGTCACGGCCGCGAAATTGGCCGTGTAATCCAGGAGCGGGTCGGCCCCGCCGGCGCCCCGGCGATGGAGCCGAAGGAACGTGTGGCCGAACATGGAGGCCGGGTTGTTCAAATAGGCCGTGGCGAACACCAGGGAAACCCCGTTCACGTCCAGGTTTTGCCGCCACTTTTCGAGGCGGGGCGACGAAATTTCGGGCAGGCGGGTCCCGTCGAACCCGAGGGCTTCTTTTAAGTAATCGTAGCGGGCCGGGAAGAGCCCTTGGGGGTGGAGGGTGTCCGTGTCGGCGGGCGGCGGGTCGAAGAACGCCACCAACGTGGCGTCCAGCTCTGCGGCCGCGTCGGCCGTTCCCCGGGGGGAGAGGAAAAAGTCCTTCCCGTCCACCGAACTTCCCCATCGGCCCCGCCAATTTTTTTTCATGTGGAGGAGGGCCCGCCAGCGGGGATCGTCGGCCAGGGCGTTGGCCCGGGCGCGCTCCCGCAGGGCGTCCAAATAGGCGGTGTCCGCCGCCCGAAGGGCGAGGGGCGCCAGGAACAGGAAAAACATCAGGGATCGTCGCATGGAAAAAAAGCGGCCCCCGCGGGTCCCGCGGAGGCCGCTTGGAAACCTTAAGGAGTCGCCTTAGCCGAGGAGGTCCGTGCGCCCGGCGAGCTTGTCCGCCAGGGCGTTCAGCATTTCAACCGAGGTCGTGGCCGCCGAGGGAACCAGCGCGCCGTAGTTCGAACGCACGAAGGCGCCGAAATCGGCCTGCTTCTCCGCTTTGACGCCCAGGAGGCGCGCGAAGGCCGAGAGGTATTCGCCCTGGCCGTTCACCATGTCGCGGGAGAGGTCCTTCATGTTGATTTCCGCGTAGACTTCGACTTCCTTCACGAACTTGACCGCGCCGTCTTCGGTGCAGCCCGAGGTCCCGGAGGTCATGCCGAAGGTCTGGTTGGCCGAGGAGCCGTTGGTTGTGGCGGCCAAAATCTGCATGACCGGCGTGTTGTCGCTGTTGCCGAAGAGAACGTAACCCAACCCGCAACCGCCCATGGGATGATTGCCGCCCTTGGCGAGCGCGAGAGAGGGGATCATTGCCGCAACGAATCCGAGTGCCAACAACTTTTTCATGTTTCCTCCTGGAAGAAATAACGAGTGAAAGCGACTTTCATGTATATACCACACAAACCCGGGGAAATCAACGGAAGCCGCCGACCGCGATCGGCCCTTGCGGCGAGGCCTTCCACGGCGTATCTTTACCCCATGGCCAAGGTCCTGGTGGCGGACGATTCGGCGGTTTTGCTCAAGATCGCCCGTCTCGTTTTTGAAAAGGCGGGTCACGCGGTCGAGACCGCGGCCGACGGCCGGATCGCCCTCGAGCGCGCCCGGGCGGTCCGCCCCGACCTGATCGTTTTGGACGCCGAAATGCCGGTGATGACCGGCCTGGAAACCTGCCGGACCCTCAAAGCCGAACCGGCGACGTCCGCCATCCCGATCCACATCTACACCGGGCACGACATCGACGGCCCCACGGCCGCCGCCTTCCGGGCGGCCGGCGCGGCGGGCGTTCACGCCAAACCCTACACCGCCTCCGCCCTCCTCGCCCTCCTCCCCCGCTGACCCTTTCTTTTCGCCCGGAAGCTCTTGAAAGGATCGTCGATCGGGGGTATACAGAAGAGGTTCAGGGCACCGCTCCCCGGGGAGGAATTCGATTTTGGCAACGGAGCATTCATTTCAAGACGAGTGGATCGTTAAAATCGCGGAACCCCTCGGCCTGCCGCCGGACGTGGTGCCGGGGCTGCGCCAGGACCGCGAGCCGTCTTTGGCTTCGGCGCTTCTGCGCCGCGGCATTGTCGATTGGCCCCGCCTCGCCGACGCGGTCGCCCGCGCCTATTCCGTCCCCCCCCTGGATCTAAACGCGACCCACGTTGAAAAAAGCGCCCTGACCCTCCTCACCCAGCCGGTCTGCGAAAAGCTCCGCCTTCTTCCCCTCCGCCTGACCAACACCACCATCACCGTGGCCATGGCCAACCCCCTGGACGCCGACGCCCTTCGGGAGACGCGCCTTTTGGCCGCCCGGGAGGTGGAAGCCGTTTACGCCCTGCCGGAGAAGATCGACGCCCTGGTGGCCGAATGCTATTCGGACGACATGATGGTCGTGGATTTGATCGAAAAACTGGACGTCGACGAGCGGCTGGAAGTGCTCGATTCCTCCGGGGCGCCCAACACGACGCTGAACGCCACGGGACCCGTGGAGCGGTTCGTGAACGATTTGATCGCCAAAGCCGTGCGCATGGAAGCGACGGAAATCCGCATCGATCCCGGGGAGGCGACCAGCGACGTTCGGTTTCTGCTGGACGGCCGCCTCCGCGCCATCTTGACCTTGCCCAAGGCTCTGGCCACGGGACCCCTGGCGGCGCGGGTGAAGGCCCTGGCCGGCCTGGACCCGGCGGAACGCGTGCGCGGCCAACAGGGCCGGGCCACCCTGCGCCTGGCCGGACGCGAACTGGGCCTTCGCGTGTTTTCCCGCGGAACGTCCGCGGGCGAACGGCTGGCCCTTCGGGTGATGGACGAGCGCGTCGCTTCGCTGTCGTTGAACGCGATGGGCCTTCGCCCCGCCCTCGCGGCCAAAATCGACGCTTTGCTGGCCGAACCCCGGGGGCTCCTTTTGGTCGCGGGCCCCACGGGTTCCGGCAAAACCGCCCTGCTCTACACCCTGCTGAAAGAGGCCCGGGGGGAGGGCCGGGTCCTGGCCACCGTCGAGAACCCCATCGAATTCAAGCTGGCCGGCGTCCCACAAATCCAGGTCAACGAATCCCAGGGCCTTCACTGGGCCACGGCTCTGCGCTCGGCGCTCCGGGGGAATCCCGGGGCGGTCCTGGTGGGCCACCTGGCCGACGCGGAAACGGCGGGCGTGGCCCTTCAAGCGTCGACGGCCAAACTCCTGCTGGCCGGGGTGCACACCGACCGCGCGCTGGAGGCGCTGGCGCGGCTGGTCGACATGGGCTTGTCCCCGGAAAAAATCGCCGGCGCCGCGGTGGCCGCCGTGTCCCAGCGGCTTTTGCGGCGTCTGTGCGAACACTGCCGGAAACCCCTGCCCCCCGAGCGCATCGGCCCCGCCTTGACGGCGGCCATTCAAGGGGCGGGCGGGCCCCTGAACGTGTACGAAGCGGTGGGGTGCCACGATTGCAACTTCACCGGCTTCCGGGGACGTTTCGCCCTGATGGAACTGGTCACCGTGGCCGGTCCGGTGCGGGAGGCCCTCGCCCGGGCCGCGTCCGACCCCGACCTCGCGGGGGCCGCGGCGGAATCGAAAAATTGGGAAACCTTGGCCGCCGACGCCCTCTGGCACGTCGGCGCCGGGGACACGACCCCGGGGGAAGCCGCGCCGTTTTTGGCCGACGTTTTGGCCGCCCCCTCCGCGCCCCCGGCGGAGAAAACGCCGGCCCCCGCGCTCGCCGAAAAGAAAAACCGGCGGGTCCTGGTGACCGACGACGACGCGGTGATCCGGACGGTCCTCCGGCGGGTGTTGGAAAAAGAGGGGTTCGTGGTGGACGAAGCGGTTGACGGCATTCAGGCCCTGGCGCGGGTGGCCGAAGGGGCCCCCGACTTGGTGTTGTTGGATTTGGACATGCCGGAGATGGACGGCTTCGGCGTCCTGAAACTGCTCCGGCGGCGCATGGGCATGGTGAACCTGCCCGTGATCATGCTGACCGCCAGCGACGATGAAAAAAACCAGTCTCTGGCCATGACCCTCGGGGCCGACGACTACGTTCTCAAGCCGATCAAGCCGCCGGCCATCGCCGAGCGCGTCAACGCCCTTTTTCGACGCCTGAAAAACTGACGCGGCTCCCGGGCCTTCCTCAGCGCCCCGCGCCCAGGCGCCAGGCCACCATCCCCCACTCCTCCTCCATCGAATCCGTCAACAACTCAGCTTCCGCCCCGTCCTTCCGGTCCGCGGCGTCCTCGGCCCAGCGGCTCAGACGCTGAAGGCGCAGAGCCCCGAAGGTCCCGCAGGTGCCTTTGATTTTGTGGGCGGCGGACTTGACCTCTTTCCAGTCGGCGCCCACCGCCGCCTGGCGCAGGGCGGCGATTTGCTCGTGGGTCTGGCGGAGGAAATCCTCCCGCAGGGCCGGAAAGCCCGTCTCCCCCAGATCCCGGAGGCCCTGGAGCGTTTCCGGGTCCACCGACACGTCCCACCGGGCCAGCGTCGCGGCAAGGGCTTCGGTGGTCAAGGGTTTGGTTAAATAATCGTCCATGCCCGCGGCGCGGCACCGCTCGCGGTCCTCCTCGGTGGCGTTCGCCGTCACGGCGACCACCGGCGTCCGCCGTTTCTTGTCCTCCCACCGCCGGATTTCGCCGGTGGCCAGATAGCCGTCCATCGCGGGCATCTGGCAATCCATCAAGACCAAATCGTAGGGTTTCTTTTTAAACAGCTCGACGGCCGCCCGCCCGTCGGCGGCCGCGTCCGCCCGATAGCCGAGTTTTTCCAGTTGCAGTTGAAGGACTTTCAAATTCACCGGGTTGTCCTCGGCGACGAGGATTCGGAAGTGGGCCCGCGGGGGGCGCGCCGTCTTGGACGGGGCCACGCCCCGGGCGGGGGCTTCCTCGGCGGGCGCCGCGGCGGGCGCCACGCAGGGGATTTCGACTCGGAAGGCCTCCGCCCCGCCGCCGGGGGGGGCCGTCAACGTGCCGCCCATCTGGCGGATCAGGTTTTGGGCCAACGCCAGGCCCAGTTTGTCCGGTCCCGGCGAGGGGGATTCCGGCGGGGCCGCGGGAGCCTCCCCCGCGCCGGCGTCCGGCGCCGGAAAATCGAATCGAAGGAGGGCGAGCTCCCCCGGCCGGTCGACGCGCGCCACCCGAAGCGACCGCCCGTCCGGCGGGGCGGTCCGGAGGAGGCGCAACGCCAGAAGGCGCAGGACTTGGCGGAGGCGCTCGGCGTCCCCCCGGCAGGGAATCGCTTCCGCGGGCGCCTCCACCGTCAACGGCGAGGCTTTCTCCCCCGCCGACGCCTTCACGGTCGCGACCAAATCCGTCAACAGGTCCTTGAGCCAAAAATCCTTGTCCCGCAGGGAAATGTCCCCGGCCTGCCACCGGGCGTGGTCCAGCAAAATCTCCACGGTGTCGTTGAGGGCCTGGGCGGAGTGGCGAAGGATGCCGAGCCACTCGCGTTGTTGGGGGGCCAGCGGGGAATCGGCGAGCAGGGCGGCCGCGGCCAATAGGCCATTGAGGGGCGTTCGAAAATCGTGACTGAGATTTTCCAGAAATCCGTCGGCAAAGGATCCGCTCCGGCCGGGGCGGGGAACCGCGGGGGCGGCGGTCGGCGCCGGGGGCGTTTCGGGCGCGGAAACGATCGCGGAAGCCGGGGACGCCGGGACGGCCGACGGCTTGGGCGTCGGGAGTTCCGCCCAAAGACGAACGCCCTCGGAAGACCCCCGGCTTTCCACGCGAACCCGCAACAACACTTCGGCGCCGGTCAGATTCAGGAACGGCCGGGGCGTTCCGGACTCGAAGGTGGCCCGAAGGGCCTCAAACGTCGGGATTTCCGGGCACCAACGACCCAGGATTAATTTCAGCGGCTGGTCCGGCAATTCACCGGGCCCGTAGCCCAAACGTTCGGCCAGACGGGAGCCGACGCGTTCGATGCGGCCGTCGACGCTTAAAAGCAATACGTCGAGGTCGTCGTTTCCATCCGCTGTTTTCGCCACCGAATTTTTCCTGCCTTTTAAAGGCCGAGAATCGCCAGTTTTTCTTTGAGCGTCCGCGCGGAGATCGGCTTCATCAAATACTCGTCCGCCCCCGCGTCCAAGGCCGCCGACACGTCGTCCATGTTGTTCATCCCCGTCACCATCATGACCCGCAGGGTGGACAGAGCGTCCTCCGTTCGAATGGCTTTGAGGATGCTCAATCCGTCCATGCCCGGCATGCTCCAGTCCAGCAGAACCACGTCCGGCGGAGGATCGCCGCGCAGCAACTCCAGCGCCTTCTCGCCGTTGTCCACTTCCCGCACCTGGTGACCCAGTCGGGTCAACATCAATCCGATCAGTTTCCGCACGTCCGTTTCGTCGTCCACCACCAAAGCTCGCACCGGTTGACCTCCTCGCTATTGGGTTGTTCCATCGCCCCGGCGCCCCCGGGGAATCAGAGCCCCAGGGCCGCCAATTTGTCCCGCAACGTTTCTTTCGTTAGGGGCTTTAAGACATACTCCTGAGCCCCCGCGTCCAACGCCTCCGCCACCCGCCCCACTTCCATTTCGGTGGTGATGACCACCAGACGGACGCCGCCGTACGCCGGCTCCGACCGGACGGCTTTGATGAACGACACCCCGTCCATTTCCGGCATGTTCCAATCCACCAGGGCGACGTCGGGACGATAGCCCCCGCCAAGGGCCTCCAGGGCGTTCTTGCCGTTCTCCGCTTCCCGCGTCTCGAAACCCAGTTCGGTCAACATTCGCTTCAAAATGGTCCGCACCGCCCGGGAATCGTCGATGACGAGCGCTCTCACGACGGCGCCCCCGAACAACGTTTCCACGCGTCCAAGCGGTCCCGAACCGGGGAAGCGGCGCGGGGTTCCGTGCCCGAGGCGGCGATCGCGCGCAAAGACGCTCGAATGTCGTCGACCGCTTCCCGCAGCATCGCGGAAAGCGCCGGATCGAGGACGGCCCGGCGGTCCCGCAAAATCCCCAGACAATTTTCCGCCGCCCGCGCGACCGTCCGCAAATTGGAAAAACCGAAGAACCCGCAGGAACCGGCGAGGGTGTGCATCCACCGAAAAACGTCCGCCAAGGCTTCCTCGGTCGCGAGCGGACGGTCCAGCCACCGGCAGAATTGGCCCATGTTGGATTCGCTCTCCGTCAAAAAAGCCTCCAGCAATTCCGCGTCGCCGTCCGTCACGCCGGCCCCCCCGCCCGGCGCCGAACTTCCGCCGCCAAAGCGTCCAAGGAAAGCACGGCGTCCGCCAATCCCGATTGGGCCACCGCGCCGGGCATGCCCCACACCACCGACGAGGGCTCGTCTTGAACCAAAATCACCGCCCCGCGCTCGCGCAGGGCCCGCACCCCTTCCAGCCCGTCGTGCCCCATGCCCGTCAGCACGACGACAATGGCGCGCTCCCCCGCGGCGTCGGCCACGGACTTGAACAACACATCCACCGAGGGTCGGCAGGAATTCACCGGGGGGGCGTCCGACAGGTCCACCCGCAACCCTTCCGTCGTTCTTTGAACCACCAAATGCCGGTCGCCGGGCGCCAGCCAGGCCTGCCCCGGGCGGAGGGGCGCGCGCGACTCGCCTTCCCGAACCGCCACCGGGGTTTCCCGGGTCAACCGTTCCGCCAACAGCGCGGTGAACAGGGGCGGCATGTGCTGGGCGATCACCGCGGGAAGCAAGAAATCGGATCCGAGGCCCGACAGCAACCGCACCAACGCGTTGGGGCCTCCCGTGGAAGCGCCGATCGCCAGGAGCAGCGGAGAGGCCCGTGCCACGCCCCGGGGCCGCGCCGGTCGGGGCGCGCGGGAAACGATGGCCTCCCTCAAACGCCGATTTTCCTCCTCGTGCAGCGCCTTGAGCCGTGGCAACAACACCGTCCGAATATGCCGCCGGGCGTCGTCCAGGCCGTTTCCTTCCGGCGGTTTCGGCACGTAGTCCGTGGCCCCCAAGCACAACGCCTCCAGGGTCGATCGGCTGCCCCGTTCCGTCAAATGGGAATACATGACGATGGGCAACCGCGGGAACAACCGGCGCAAATTCTTCAGCAACTCCAACCCGTTCATCCGGGGCATCTCGATGTCCAAAATCACGACGTCGGGCTTTTGCGACACCACCAACGACAACCCGGTTTCGCCATCGGGGGCCACAACGACGGAGACCTCCGGGTCGGATTCCAGTGTTTCCACCAGGAGCCGTCTCAACACCGCGGAATCGTCCACCGCCACCACGCGAAAACGGCTCACGGCCGGCGGCTTCCCATCAGGGGCGCCCGCGTTCCCGAAAGTGAACTTCCAAACGCCCATCGCCGAAGGGCAGTCGCGCCGCGGCTTTGGGAGCCCCGACGGGACCTTCCCCCCGCCCCGCGGAGGCCGGTTTCGTCAAATGGAACTCCGCCGTCGCCCCGTACACGAACGGAAGGAAATTCCCGCAAACAATGTTGGAGAGCTCGCCCAGGGCGTCGGCCGCGTCGGGGCCTTCCCCCCGACCGATCATGCCTTCGGCGACCGCGGCCGCCGCCCCTCCAAAAAACGTTAAGCGCATCTCTCCCCGGGCGGCGCCCTCGAATTCGACGCGGTAGGCCGCCTCCCAGGGGGCGGCAGACTGGACGGCCGTTTCCCGGGGGGCCGGTATCACGCCCGAGAGGGCCTCCAGGCTTTCCGCCGCCACCCGCTGGAGGGCGGCGTCCCATTCACCCACGGCGGGGCTCGGTGACGGATTCAATTTGCGCCCGAAGGTCTTCCGCCGACCAGGGCTTGTGAACGAACCCCGCGCCTTTTTCCATCAAGTGCGCGATGCGCCCGGCGCTCGACTCGCTGGAAACGAACACGACCGGAAGATCCGCGTGACGGGCCGACGAACGAACGGCATCGTAGAATTCCTCTCCGCTCATGACCGGCATGTGGAGGTCCAGCAACGCGACGTCCACCCGTTCCCGCTCCAAGAGCTCCAACGCCTCCCACCCGTTGGCCGCTTCGTGAATGCCCGCCACGGCCAAACCGGAACGGTCCAAGGCCTGGCGAATCATTTTCCGCATGACCCCGCTGTCGTCGACAATCAACACGTTGAGACTCATCCCATTCCTCCGGGTTCGGACGTGGGTCCCGGCGTTTGGTAACACCAGGACTTATTTTTTTCAATGAGGCGATAGTGGGGATCGGTCAGAAGCGCCGTTTCCGTCCCCCCCAAAAACAAAAACCCGCCGGGACGCAACACCCGTCGCACCCGCGCCAGCAAGGCCTTCTTGGTTTCCTGATCGAAGTAAATCATGACGTTGCGCAAAAACACGACGTCCATGGGCATCACGGCGGGCCAATCCTTGACGAGGTTTAGGGGGCGAAACTCCACCGCCTCCCGCATGGAATCGTTGATCCGCCAATCCCCTTGGCCCACCGGGGAGAAATACCGGCGACGGCGCTCCGGCGTGAGCCCCCGGTGGATTTCCAATTCGTGATACACCCCGGCCCGGGCCCGGCCCAGGGCCGCTTCGGACAAATCCGTGGCCAGCACCCGCTTTTTGGTTCCGGCGGGGAGGCTTTCGCCCAAAATCATCGCCAAGGTGTAGGGTTCCTGCCCGCTGGAACACCCGGCCGACCACACCGCCACCGACGGCTGGGCCGGCCGCTTCAACAATTCGGGCAGGACCCAATCCCGGAAAAGTTCGAAAGACGCCTCGTCCCGGAAAAACCGCGTTTCGTGCACCAACAACGATTCCACCACCCGGCGTCGAAGAACCCCGTCGCTCTCCCGACGGGCCCGGCCGATCAAATCGGCCACCGTCGTCGGGCCTTCGCGGCGGGCCAAATCGGTCAAGCGGATTTCCGCGAGGTAGGCCCGCCCGGCGTCGAGAACCAGCCCGGCCTCCTCCTTCGCGATCCGCTGAACCCATTGAAATTCCTCCGGCGTCACCCCAATGTCCTTTCGCCGGGGTCAGGCCTCGGGGCCCCGGGCGCGACGCCAGCGACCCACGATGCGCTCCAAGGCGGCGGCCATTTTGGTTCTCAAATCCGTCGTGGATTCCCGGAGGGTTTCCGCTTGGGTCACCGTTCCCCGGGCCATCTCCGCCACCGCGGTGATGCTTTGAACGATTTGCACGCTCCCCCGGGCCGCCTCGGCCGCGGAATGGCCGATCTCGCTGGTGGTGGCCGACTGCTCCTCCACGGCCCCGGCGATGGTTCCCTGGAAACTGCTGATGCGCTTGATGATGTTCGATATCTCGACGATGGCCCGCACGGCGCTTTGGGTTTCCGTTTGGATGGCGGAGATGCGGTCGCGGATGTCGTCGGTGGCCTTGGCGGTTTCCTTGGCCAATTCCTTGACCTCGTTGGCCACGACGGCGAAGCCCTTGCCGGCGTCGCCGGCCCGCGCGGCCTCGATGGTGGCGTTCAACGCCAGCAAATTGGTCTGCTCCGCGATGCTGTTGATCACCTGGACCACCTTGCCGATCTCGCCGCTGGATTCCCCGAGACGGGCCACGGTGGCGTTGGTGGCCTCGGCGATTTTGACCCCCATGGAGGCGACCTGGGCCGCCTCGTGGGCGCTTTTGGCCACTTCCCGGATGCTGGCCGCGAGCTCCTCCACCCCGGTGGCCACCGTCTGATTGCTTTTGGACACCTGTTCCGCCGAGGACGACACGCTGGCCGCCTGGGACATGGTTTCCCGGGCGTTGTCCACCGAGACCGACAGCCGGTGGATCACGTCGGACATGGCCATTTCCTGCAGGGACCCCGCCGCCGAGGCCAGGGTTCGCCGGAAGGATTTAAGCGTCAACAACACGACGATGATGAGCGCCAGGGGCGCCGAGAAACACAACGCGGCCGAAAAAGACCGCCCGAACTGCGCGATGGCCGCCCGCCGCCGCTCCGTGGTGCGGATGGCCTCTTCCAGCTTGTCGCCCATGTTGGAGAGGACGATGGAGGTCTCGTCGTAGACGGCGTCGAATTCGGTGAGCTTCCGCTTGGCCTCCTCGGGCCGGCTTTTCACCAACGCCAGCAGGCTTTGGGCTTTTTGCCCGTAGCGACGCACCTGGGGTTCGCTTTCCTGGGCCACTTCGCGCACCACCGCGTTGTAGCCGTGAGATTTGTTCTGCTCCAACCGCTCGTAAAGGTGGTTGAGACATTCGTTCATGTCCTTGGCCACGGCGGCGCGTTCTTCGTCGGTGTCCGCCTGGAACGCGGCGTAGACGTCGGCGCGGACGGTCTCGTGCATGGTGTTGGCTTCCATGTGGTCCCGGAGGGAGGCGGTGGTGGTCACCATGTCGCGCAAATCCCTCTCCAACCCCGAAAAGCCCGTATAAACCACGGCGCCGACCAAGAGGGTGAACAAGACGCCCCCCAGGCTGATGCCGTAAAGCCTCTGCGCCAACGTGAGTTTCATAAAGGCCTCCTCAGGCCAGGTCCAAGACTTTGTCGATGTCGAGAACGAGCAACAACGCGTCCGGCAGGGCGTGGGCTTCCCGAACCACGGCCCGCGCCGCGGACGCTAAATTGGCCGGCGGGGGTTCCGCCCGGCTTTCGTCCACCGCTTCAACGTCCCCCACCTTCTCGACGGCCAAACCGACCGTCTCGGTGCCGTGGCGGATCACCACGTGGGGCCCGCTGGAATCGCCGGCGCCCGGCGCCGCGCCCACCACCCGTGCCAAATCCACGGAGGTCAGGATGTGCCCCCGCAGATTAAAGATCCCTTTCACAAAACGCGGGGCCAGGGGCACCGCCGTGATCACCGGCGCCCGCAGGATTTCCTGCACCGATTCGACGGGCAGGGCGTAGCGCGTCGAAGAAATGAAAAAGGTGCACAGGCGTTTCACGACGGTTCTCCCGGCGGGTTCGCCAACAGGGCGTCCAAATCGAGAAGCTCGGTCACGCGCCCCCGGACGATCGCGGTGGACCGGACGCCGGGGCGCCCCCCGGGTCGCGTGTCGGCCGGGATCTCATCGACGATGTCCAAAATACGGTGGACCGCCACGCCTACCGGTTGTCCCCCCCACTCGCAGACCACCACGTGGGTCCGATGGGCCGACCCCGGCGGGGACCGTCGCGCCGCCTTTCGGCGTTCCGGCAACAGTTGCGCCAAGCGGACCACCCGGAGGGGGCCGTTCCGGTAGGGAAGGATTTCCTGGACCCCCACCCGCTCCAAAGCGTCCAGCGAAACCTCTTCAAGGCGGATCACCCGGGACAGGGGAAGAGCCAACCGGCCGTCGTCCGGGCCCGCCAACAAGAGATGCGGTTCGCCGGCGGGTTTCGGCGCGGGGGCCGTGTCGCCGAAGGCCGGCGCGTCGACTTCGCTGGCGGCCACCCCGCCGTGATCGGCCAAACCGGGGATGTCGAGGATCAACACCACCGCGCCGTCGCCCAGGACCGTGGCGCCTTCAAACAAATTGAGCGACTTTAAATGGCGTCCCAGGGGTTTCACCACGATCTCTTCGGTATCGACGATTTGCTCCACCGCAAGCCCGAAGCGCCGGGGACCGATTTGGAGCACCAGGAGGGCCAGCGCCGGGTCGGCGTTTTCGGGACCGTGCAGCACCTTGTTTAAGAACACCACGGGCAACAAGCGTCCCCGTCGACGGAAAACCGCCGCGCCCTGCACCCATTCGACGTCGTCCCCCGAAACGCCCGGCCGAAGGCGGACCAACTCCAAAAGCCCCGACTGGGGCACCGCGTATCGATGCCCCCGGGACGCCACCACGAGCGCCGGCAAAATGGCCAGGGTCAACGGAATCTTTAAGTGGAAGGAGCACCCGCGGCCCGGGGTGGACCGCACTTCGACGCTGCCGCCGATCCTCTCCACGTTGGTTTTCACCACGTCCAAACCGACGCCCCGCCCGGACAAATTGGTCACCGCCGGGGCCGTGGACAATCCCGGAAGAAAGACCAGCCGGGCGACTTCCGCGTCCGAAAGGCGCTCCGCCGCGGCCGGGGAAATCAGGTTTTTCTCCAGCGCCTTGCGTCGAATGGCGTCCGTTGAGAGTCCGGCGCCGTCGTCGGATATTTCCATGTGGACCACCCCGCCCTCGTGAAAGGCCCGCAGGCGGATTTCCCCCGCCGCGGGTTTTCCCGCGGCGCGGCGACCCTCGGGTTTTTCCAAACCGTGGTCAACGGCGTTGCGCACCAGGTGCGTCAGAGGGTCCTTGATCGATTCCAACACGGATTTGTCCAGTTCCGTCTCGCCCCCCTCCAAAAACAAATGGGCCTCTTTTCCCAGGGCGGAAGCCAAATCCCGCACCAGGCGCGGCAGTTTCCCCCACAGGCCGCTGATGGGCTGAAGCCGCATTTTCATAAGCTGGTTTTGCAGATCGGCCGTGATGAAATTGAGGCGCTGGACGGCGGGGGCCACGGCGGGGTCCCGGGAAAAGGCGGCCCGTTGAAGAAGATGGTTCCGGGCGAGCACCAATTCCCCGATCTGTCCCATGAGCCGGTCCAAAACATGCACTTCCACCCGCAAGGTGGTGTCCGCGAGAGCGGGCACGGCGTCGACCGGGGTTTCCTCTTTCAACGGAGCCCCGGCCCCCGCAAATTCGGCCCGCTCTCTCAGGGTTTTCAAGAGGGGTTCCACGTCCAGGACACCCTCTTTCCCGGTTTCTTCCAAGCTTTTCAAAACGGTTCGAACGCCGTCGGAGAGGGACAACAACGCTTCGGCGCATCCCCGATGGAAGGCCAGACGACCGTCCCGCAGACGGCTGAGAAGGTCCTCGCCGAAGTGAGTCAGGGTTTCTATTTTGGCGAGGTTGAAAAAGCGGCCGGTGCCTTTGATGGTGTGGAAGGCCCGGAAAATGTCGGCCAGGGGGGCCGGGGCCGCGGGATTTTTCTCGAGGGTCAGAAGTTGATCGACGATCTTGTCGAGGTTTTCATGGCTTTCGAGGAGGAATTCCTTGATGAATTCCGCGTTGTTGTCCGTCGTTTCGCTCACCGTGAGTCACCCCGGATGTGCCGCCAATCCTTCATTCAAGTCTAGGGGGGGGGATGTGCTTTGTCAAGGCGAGATATTCACGGGGTCGTTCAGTCGGACCCCCTGTTTCCGGAGTGGTGGGTGGCTTTGGGCGTTTCAAGCCCTTCCCCATCCCGCGTTCGATTTCAATCGCGATGGCTTCGGGACTCGTCAAAATCGATGCCAAGCCCTCCCGTCCTCCCCCGACCTGGCACGATGCGCAAACTTCAATTAGGCTTATACTGAGCTAAGGGGGGCGCTGTATGAAAAAATCCCCGCGATCATCCTTCGTGGGATTCACGCTCATTGAGTTGATGCTGGTCGTGGCCATCATCGGTTTGCTGGCCGCCATTGCCATTCCCAAATTTGCCGATTTGGTCACCAAATCCAAGGAAGCCTCCATGCGCGGGAAATTGAATTCGCTCCGGAGCGCTCTGTCGATTTATTATTGCGACATGGAGGGAGTTCATGGGGGCCAATACATCTGGTATTTGACGATCGGGGGCAAATACCTTGACGAAATCCCCATCGGTTCCATTCCGACCGTCCCCTCCCACCCGCCCACGCGAGCGAGCCAAATTCCGTTGAATGCCGATTGGGTATTGGGAAACACGTGGGCCTGGAGTTTTTCATCCGGGCATGTGACCGTCAACTGCACCCACACCGACACGCGCGGTTCGGTGTGGAGCTTGTATTAATCCTCGCCGACGCGATCCCCCTTTCGTTTCCTTTTTGTCCCCTCGGTCGGGTTTTTCGAATGTTTTTGCGCTGGGAGAGGCTTGGGAAAACGGCTCAAAAATCCCCGGTCGGGGGTCTCGAGGACCAAGAACCGATCGACGATCTTGTCGAGGTTTTCATGGATTTGGATTAGGCGTCCCGCCCACAACGGAGAAAAACCTTCGCCTAAAAAAAGCCCCCCGGTGGCCGGGCCCAAAGCGTTTTTGGTTTCCCGGAAGGTGGGGGCGCCTCAAACGAAGCGCCTCCCCCGGAGGACCCCCGTCCGCCAAATCGGAAGGCTCTTTGGGAGCTTGCCGATTCCCACCGCGAGGAGCCTGTTTAAAAACCCCGCGGCGTCGTCGACGTTCGCGGGGCTTTTGCCGCCTTGCCGCTTCCGCGGGGGGTTAGTGGAAGAGGCGGCCGACCAGGTTGCCGTAGGCAACAATGATGCCCGAGGTGACGATCGCCACCATCGCCATCAACTTGATCAAGATGTTCAAAGACGGGCCGGAGGTGTCTTTGAACGGATCGCCCACCGTGTCCCCCACGACGGCCGCCTTGTGCGCGAAGGACCCTTTGCCGCCGTGATTGCCCCGTTCGATGAATTTCTTCGCGTTGTCCCAGGCGCCGCCGGCGTTGTTGAGCATGATCGCCACGATGAACCCGCCGGCCATGCTCCCCGCCAATAACCCCATGATTCCCGCCACCCCCAAAATCAGTCCGGTGGTCACGGGGACCACCATGGCCAGAAGGGCCGGGACGATCATTTCCCGTTGCGCCCCCGCCGTCGAGATGGAAACGCACCGGGCGTAATCGGGTTTTTGTTTGCCCTCGATGATGCCCGGCATTTCGGCGAACTGGCGGCGGACTTCCTCGACCATCCGCCCCGCGGCGCGCCCCACCGCCTTGAGCGTCATGGAACAGAACAAGAAGGTCACCATCACGCCCAGGAAAACGCCGCACAACAGAACCGGATTCATCAAGCTCAGGTCGTAGGCCTGAACGAAGTCCGCCATGGTGGCGCGGGCGATGGAGATGGACCGCCACCCGTCCGGGACCGCGATCGTCGAGTCGGTCACGAAAGCGATTTTGGTCGAAGGCAATGAAAAAACCCCGCCCGTTTTTTGCGCGAAGCGATGGATCCAGATTCGAAGCTCCTCGATGAACGCCGCCAAAAGGGCCAGCGCCGTGAGCGCGGCGGAGGCGATGGCGAACCCTTTTCCCGTGGCCGCCGTGGTGTTGCCCAGGGAATCCAGCGCGTCGGTCCGCTCCCGCACCTCCTTGCCCAGTTCGGACATTTCCGCGTTGCCGCCGGCGTTGTCGGCGATGGGACCGTAGGCGTCGGTCGCCAAGGTCACCCCCAGGGTCGCCAACATCCCCACCGCGGCGAAGGAAATGCCGTAGAGCCCGCGGGCGGCGTTCCCGAACCCCCCCGCGAACCCGTAGGCCGCCAAAATCGCGACCACGGTGATCAACACCGGCGCGGCGGTCGAATTCATCCCCACGGCGATGCCGTCGATGATGGTGGTCGCCGGTCCCATGCGCGCCTGATTGGCCACCCCGGCGGTCGGGCTGTAGGAATCCGAGGTGTAATACTCCGTCGTGTGGCCGATCAGAATCCCCGCGGCCAAACCGGACAACATCGAGACGAAAAATCCCCAGGGGATTTTCATCCAATGGATCACCAGCGCCGAGATCAAAACGATCAGAAGGGAGGACGACCACACCCCGACGCCCAGGGAGCGCAGCAATTGTTTTTGGGAGGCCCCCTCGTCGGTCCGCACCAAAAAGATGCCCAGGACCGACAAAATGTTCCCGATCCCCGCGATCACCAGGGGCGCCATCACGAAAGCGAACAGCTGCTGTTCGGACCCGACGGACAACGCCGCGCCGAGGGCGGTGGTGGCCAAAATCGCCCCGCAATAGGACTCGTACAAATCCGCGCCCATCCCCGCCACGTCCCCCACGTTGTCCCCCACGTTGTCGGCGATGACCGCGGGATTGCGCGGATCGTCCTCGGGGATGCCCGCTTCGACTTTCCCC
Source organism: Elusimicrobiota bacterium (assembly GCA_016722575.1). Taxonomy (NCBI): domain Bacteria; kingdom Pseudomonadati; phylum Elusimicrobiota; species Elusimicrobiota bacterium. The sequence goes on from JADKIY010000001.1 coordinate 129,948, forward strand.
ACCAGGTCCGCGCCGACGTCCGCCGCTTTGGTGAAAATGCCTCCCCCCACCCGGGCGAAGAGGGCCTGGGTGCTGGCCCCCATGCCGAAGGTAATCATGGTGGTGGTCATTTCAACCATTTTGGCTTGGAGGATTTCCGGTTGGCGCATCAGCTCCGGCGACCAAGCGATCGCCAGGCCCGCGTGGTCCAACAATTTCTGCCCGAAGCCGAACCAATTGTTTTCATAGATCAAATCCAACAGCACGTACCAAAGCGAGATGTCGAAAAGGCCGAACCCCACCACCACCAACCCCATCACGGCTCCCGAACGGAAGGCGATTTGAAGCCCCCGGTTGAGCGACTGTTTGGCGCCCCAAGCCGTCCGCGCCGAAGCCATCGTGGCTGTTTTCATCCCCAGAAATCCGCACAGTCCGGAGAAAAAGCCGCCCGTGGCGAAAGCGATGGGGACGAACGGGTTCTGAATGCCGAAAAAAGCCAGCGTCGCGAACAGAAGGAACAACGCCAGGAATACGATCCCCACCACCCGGTATTGCTTGAACAAATAAGCCCGGGCGCCTTCCCGGACAAAACCGGCGATTTCCCGCATGCGGGGGGTTCCCTCGTCGGCCTGGATCATTTTCCAGTAAAAATAGAAGGCGAAGATCAGGCAAAGCACCGATGAAAGGGGGGCCATCCAGAAATACGACGGAATGTGGTTGTGCACGGGATTCTCCTCGGGGGGGATCGTTAAAAGAGGCTTAAACGGCGGAACGCCACCACTGGTAATGGGCGTCCTTTAATTGGGTTTCGGAAGGGAACGGAAAATAGAGACACTCCCCTTGGGAAGCCAAATACAATCCGTCCATGATGGCCGAATAAAAAAACTCGTCGTGGACCCGTTCGACGGTTTTGCTGGTTTTCCCTTTGGCCAGGACTTCCTCGGCGCAGTTCTGAAGATGCGCCAAATTGTCGTAGGGAAGATCGGGGGAGGCGGCGATGACGCCGGCGTCCGACCCGATTTTCATGCGGGCAAAAAGAACCTTGGGCAGATGAATGGGGTTGCTCACGTCCGTCATCATCCGTCCAAAATCCAAAGGGTCCAAATCGGAAACGACCTGCGGCCGGACCGGGGCCAGCTCCTGATACAAGAAGAGACGCCCGCGCCGGAGGTGCGCGCCCTCAAAAGAGACCCGTTGAGGTTCGATTCCCAGGGCCCGGCCGTCTTTGGTGATCAGGTGCAATTTCTTGAAACTCTCCAGGGGCAGGCGCTCCAGGACGCGGTAAATCGACAGATAAACCGACGGCTTGGGCCGACCGTCGGGCTGGGGGGCGCAGGCTTGGCGGGCCCGGTCCACGTTGAAGGCATCGCTCTTCAAATTCGCGTCCACTTCCAAAAACGCCACTTTTCCCCGGGACGATTTTTTACTGCCGACCGCCATGTAAACGCCGAACTCCTCGGGGGACAGCGTCGAAGCCACCAACGCTTCGATGGGGTAAGCCATGCAATAGAGGTGAAAGCCCATGGGAACTCCTTTGGTAGAGGTCGTGTCGCTGTCCATCCTATGATTTTTTAAAACGCTCCACAGCCACCCCAGGAGGCCGGGGGTCCTTCAAAGGGAGAGCGAACGGGAGTCGAGGAAGCTTTCATCGCCGCCCTCCCGGGCCAATCGTCGGCGCCGATGGGCCTTCCCCGCTTGGCAGGCCGGTCGACGCCTTCTCCTGACGGAACCCCCTTGGGATGGTCCCATTGACAATTTCCCGCCCCGAATCCATCCTTTTGGGAAGAAAAAGCACCGAGGAGCGCAGCGGGATGGAACCGGGGGAGGAGTGAATGTCGACAGCACGCAAGACCGAGGGCGGGGGCGGATCCGGAGAAAGAGGATTTCTCTTTGTGGGCGCGATCCCGTTCGGGTCGAAGGAAGACACGATCCGAACCCTGTTCGAACCCTACGGGCCGGTTTATTCGGTGACGGTCAAAGCCGATTGGGAACACCCCACCTTTGAGCCCCACGCCGAGGTGGAGCTCCAAAACGTCCGGGAAGCCATCGCGGGAATGGATGGGAAGAAGATCGGGAACACCTATCTTCGCGTTCACGAAGGGGTCCGCCATGGCCGCTGACATCGACCAACAAATAGTGAACGACATCCGGTTCTTTGATTTCGTGGCTCAGAACGTTTGGCCCCGGGTCCGCTGGTTGTTCGGGTTTTTAATCACGCCCCGGTGCCGGCGATGCACGATCTCCTCCAAAGTTCCCGACGTGGTCCTCCGGGACGGCGTGTGCAATCTTTGTCAAGCGCACGAAGCGCGCCAAAATCGGGAGGAACAGGCCTGGCATGACAAATACATCGCCCACCAGGCCCGGGAGCTCGACCAATTGCTCAAAAATCACCAGGACAAGGGGAAGGGCCGCTGGGACGCCTTGGTCCTGTTCAGCGGGGGCAAAGACAGCGTTTACATGTTGAGCCGCCTCCGAAAAGATTACCCCCGGTTGCGCCTTCTGCTCATGACGTGGAACAACGGCTTTTACAGCAAGGTGGCGTTGGACCGGTCCCGGGAAATCGCCGCCAAACTCGACCTGGACCATATCGTTTTCAAGCCGTCCTCCACCGTCTACAAAACGCTTTACCGCTACACTCTTCAGAACGTCGAAATGAAAGGGAGCTACCAAACGGTGGACCGCCTCGACGGGACCCTCAACCAGTTCCTGGGCTTCTATTTCGCCTACCAGATGAACATCCCGCTCGTGCTGGCGGGCGTTGATTTCGCCCAGGAGCTCATCATGCAGTTTCACTCCTATTACAAGATGCCCTTCGAAGACATGTGTTCCCGCACGCTCCTGGACCGCATGGAACGCCGGTCGGGGTTTAAAATCAGCTCAATTTTCTCCGAGGAGGACCGCAAGCTTTTCTGGGACGGCACCGGCAAAGACAAAGAGCGCGTCCCCGAATACATTCTTCCCCTTCTGGCCTGGCGGCCGGACAAGGGCGCCGTTCAAATCGAGCTGGAACGGCAGGGGCTTCTCCCCAAACGAGACTCCTCCCCCATCTTGACCAACAACCAGGTGCTGGGCGTCATGACCGCCATCGACATCAAAACCATTGGCTACTGCAGTTTTGAACCCGAATTCGCCGAGATGATTCGGTTTAAAGAAAACGATCCGGTGTATTGGCGCAACGTTTTTGAATTGGTGGAGTTGGCCGCGAAACGAAAGATTCTCCTGAATAAAATCATTTCAAAGGTGCTCGGAAAACTGGGTCTGACCGCGGAGCAAGTGGGGCTGTCGAACCGGGCCGGCCAATAATGACCGGGAACGAGATCCCCGCTTTCCTGGAAGCTTGCCGCCAGGCCCTCGGCGCGGACCGCGTACGCCCGGCAGAAGAAGAAAAGGGCGCGGTCGCCTTGCCGCGGGCGGTCGCGGGGGTGGTGGAACCCGGAACGCGGGAAGAGGTCCAGGCGGTGGTCCTTTTGGCCAACCGGCATCGGATCCATTTGTATCCGATCAGCACGGGGAACAATTGGGGATTTGGCTCCGCCCGGCCGGTCAAAGGGGGGGCGTGCCTACTGGACTTGAGCCGAATGAGGCGAATCCGCGAAATCAACTTGACCTTCGGGTTCGCCGTGGTGGAACCCGGCGTGACCCAGGGGGACTTGGCCGAAGCGCTCCGGGCCCGGAACGCCCCGTGGACGCTGGACGTGACGGGGGCGGGGCCCGACACCAGCTTGGTCGGCAACGCCCTTGAGCGCGGCATCGCCTACCATTCCCAGCGAACGCAAACCACCCGCGCCCTGGAATTGGTGACGGGGGACGGAACGCTCCTCGCCACCGGATTTCAAGACCCGCGGGTGGCCTTGTTGAACAACCTGTACGCCCACGGCGTGGGGCCCGATCCGACGGGGCTTTTCTTTCAGAGCCGGTTCGGGGTCGTGACGGCGATGACGATCGACCTCCTGCCTTCCGCCGGAGTCCACGCCTCCGTCGGCCTCAACGTGGCCGCCGCCGACCTTCCCCGCCTGATCGACGCGCTTCGGGAGCTTCGACGAAACGGGGTCCTGGAAGGCGTGCCCCACATCGCGAACCGGGCCCGATTTTATTCCACCCTGGTTCCGCTCCTGATAAAACGGTCCCGAAAACCGTTGACCCGCGCCCAAGCCGACGACATGTTGCGGAAAGTTTTCCCGGAGGAATGGACCCTGCTGGCGTCGCTCCGCGGACCGGGCGCCCTGGTCCGCGCGAAAGGGCGGCTCGTCCGACGCGCGCTCTCTCCGTTGGGCCGGGTGTGGATCCTGACGCCGTTCATGCGTTTCCTTCAGCGCGCGGTGGGATGGGCCCTGCCGGCGATGGGAGCGGTGATGGCCGCCACGAGGTCGATTCAGGGCCTCCCCCTCGGAGTCCCGAGCGCCGATCCTTTGCAATTTCTGGATTTCGACTTATCTCCCGGTTCCCCCCCCACCGATCCGGACAGTCACCCGCGGGGGTTCGTCTACCTCGTTCCGCTCATGCCCGCCGACGGAGCGTCCGTCGGCCGGTTTTTCGAAACCCTGCCCGCCCTGGCCGAGGCCGCCGGGCAGGACCCGGCGGTCACCCTCAACGCGCTGGACGGGCGGGTCCTGGAGGCGGTGGTCAGTTTGACTTTCGACAAAATGGATCCCGGGGGGGTTCAACGAACGGTGAAGGTCGGGGAGGAATGGCTCGAACGATTGCGGGGAATCGGCGCCCATCCCTACCGGGTCCACATCGACCACATGGCCCAGACGGGCCCGGCGGAGGGTCCCTGGGCCTCGCTCCACCAACGGTTGGCCTCGGTCCTCGACCCGAACCGCGTGCTTTCCCGGGGGCGCTACGAGCCCGGGGCCCCGGCCTGAACCGGGTCCCCCGACTTCCGTTAAGCTCATGCTGAGAGACGCCGTGGTTCGCCGCGCCGCCGGGTGGATCACCGGGCATCCCCGCGCCTCCATCGGCCTCACCCTGTTGGTCGGAGCTTTCTTCCTATTCCATCTCCCCCGGGTTCAAACCCGGGCCGACATGGACGATTTTTTTGCCCCAACGGAACCCAACGTCGCCCGGCACAAAGCCGTCAAGAAATTTTACCCGCGCAACGATTTCTTTTCCATCGCCTTCCAGAACCCGGCGCTTTTTACGCCGAAGGGCCTGAAGGCCCTGGCCGATCTCACGGAGGCCGTCGAATCCCTGCCGGAAGTCAAGGAAGTGGTGAGCCTCGCCAACGTCGGCGACATGCGGGGGACGAAAGAATCCTTCGGGGTCGAACCTTTCCTTTCCTCGATCCCCGAGGACCCGGCCGACCTCGAACGGCTCCGGCGCCGCGCGGTGGACAAGCCTCTTTACCGGAACCTCTTGATTTCCCCGGACGGCACCGCCACCGCCCTCGCCGTCTTTCTCCCGGACGAAACGGACGGGGCGCTCCGGCGCCGGGCGATCGCCGGGGTTGAGAAAATCCTCGCGCCCTACGCCGCCCGCGGGTACCGATTCCACCTCGCCGGGTGGCCCGTGACGAGCCTGCGGCTGGTCGAGTACATGAACCAGGATGTCGCGCGTTTTCTTCCCATCACCCTGCTCCTGGTTCTCGGAACCATCTGGTTCGTTTTCCGAAATCCCCGGATCCTGGGGCTCGCCGGCCTGGGGGTTTCCATGACGGTGGCCGCCACGCTGGGGTTGGCGGCGCATCTCGGCATTGCCTTAAACATCGCCTCCGTGGCGGTGATCCCGCTCGTCATGGCGTTGGCGCTGTCGGATTTGGTGCACCTTTTTTCCCATCTGGACCGAAGCGTTCTCGACCGATTTCCGGATCGAACGCAGGCCTTGAATCATGTTTTGGAGCAGATCCTATTCCCCTGCCTTTTGACCAGCCTCAACACCGCCATCGGATTCCTGACTTTCACCACGAACCGGGTCCCGGCCATCCGGAGCTTCGGCGGCCTGGCGGCCGCGGGGATGGGGTTTGAGTTCCTGTTTACCTTCGGCTTGGTCGCCCCCCTTCTTGTGTATTTCAATCCCGCGCGCCTCTATCGCGACTCCAACCAGCACCGGGCCCAGGAAATTCCCCGCCTGGTGGGGGGAATCCACCGCTTGGTGGCCCGGCGGCCCGCGGGGGTTGTCGCGGCCTGCCTCGGGGCCCTCCTCTGGGGCGGCTGGCAGATGAGGAAAGTCCAGGTGGAAACGGATCTGACCCTCTGGTTCAGCCCCCGGACCTCCGTCCGGCAGGACGGCGAATTCATTCGCCGCCACATCGGCGGTTTTCAAACCATGATGGTGGAATTGGAGTCCGACCGGAACGCCTTCAGGACCCGGCCCGAATCGCGGTGGTCGAACGGTTGGAGAGCCAAATTGGGGCGCTTCCCGGCGTGGACCACGTCGCTTCCCTGGCGGATTACTTCAAAGAGATGAACGGGGCGTTCCACGCCGAGAACCCCGCCCAGTACCGCCTGCCGGAATCCCGTCGCTTGTTGGAGCAGTACCTATTGCTTTACAGCGCCCGGGATTTGGACGAGATCGTCACCCCCGGTTTTGATCGCACCCGAATCCTGATCCGCCTCCAGGATTCCAGCTCGCGAAAAAATCGGGAAACGCTGGCCGCGATCCGGCGTCTGACGGCGGCCAACCCGATCCCGGGCGTCCGCGTCGACCTCTGCGGAGGGGCCGTCGATCACGTGAGCATGTCGGAGATTTTGGTGAACGATCAAATCCGGAACATCGCCCAGGCGGTGGGAGGCATCTGGCTTGTGATGTGGGCGGTCCTGCGGTCGGCGGGGATGGCCACCCTCTTTTTGGTCCCCAACCTCTTCCCCATCGTCCTCAACTTCGGGATCATGGGCACTTTCGGAATCGCCATCGATACGGGGACCGCCCTCATCGCGGCCACGGCCTTCGGCATCATCGTGGACGACACGGTGCACTTCTTCACCCGGTTCGCCCAACGGCGCCGCGAGGGCTGGGCCTATTCCGTGGCGCTGGAAGACGTCACCCACGAGAAGGGGGAAGCGGCGATTTCCTCCTTTGCGATCCTCGCCTTGGGGTTCGGCGTCCTGACGCTGAGCCACTTTTCCCCCATCGTCTATTTCGGCCTTTTGAATGTGATGGTTTTGACCACGGGCATGGTGGGGGACTTGTTTTTTTTGAAAGCGCTCATGGTCCTGGGAGGAAAGCGGGCTTCCATAAAAACGGCAACCTGACGCTTGGGGAGACCCGAACCTCCGGCGCGTTTTATCTAACGATTGTTGCGAACTCGACGGTCTGGACCCGAACGCCTTCCAGGATCAACCGGCCGCGGCCGCTTCCATCCAACTATTTAACCTTTAGAAAACACTCCACAGGACCCCTTGGGAATCCGTGTGGATGCAATTAATGTAAACCCTCCCTGTCGGCACTAAAAAAATATAGGGGGTCCCGGGTGGAATCAACGGTTCAAACCAATCCCAAAGCGGCCCCCCCGTTTCATGGGGGCCGGGAAGGGATAGGATATTCCGAATACGATTTCCTTCAACATGGTCGGCCACGGTTGGAATCGAACAGGAAGGAATTTCGTCCAGGTATTTAGGCACTAACCAATGTGCGTTCGTTGGAAATTCACCTTCATTTTCGGCGTAGTAAATGCTTATCGCGCTACGAAGAGACCCCAACTTTCCTTTCACCGCCGCCTCTTTGGATCGGATAACGAGCCCCCCGAACTTCGGAATGGCAATAGACGCCAAAAGCCCTATGATCGCCACCACGAGCATGAGCTCGATCAAAGTGAACCCCCAAGGTCGACCGCGCCCAGGCCGCATTTCTCCTCCTATTCAAAATAAGCCTATCCCTTTAAAGTCTACATCCTCCTCCCGATTTTTTTCAATGGATTCTCTTTTGAAACGACGACATGGGGGCACAACACACCAGGGGACATGATTGGCTCGTTGACTTAATGTTGTCTGCCTCGGAAAAAAACGAACTTGACCAACATTGTCTATTTCGGCCTTTTGAAGGTGATGGTTTTGACCAGGGGCAAGGTGGGGGGCTTGGTTTTTTGAACGCGGTCAGGGTCCTGCGAAGCCGATCAAGCCCTTCCCCGACATAGCCGTCGGACCTCGGCCGGGGCCGGAGGCCAGGTGGCTTCCGGAGAACGAAACGCTGGCCGGGGGTCCACCTCCCACCGCGCCCTCTGCCCAAATAACAGAAGGGCCCGACTCCGTTTCGGAGTCAGGCCCTTCCTTATTGGTTGGAATGGTTCAAAATGTGGAGCAAGAACAGTCGGCCGCAAACCATCGACCTGAACATCCCCAATATATCACATGGCTACTGGGAAAACTACGAGCTGACCGGCGAATACAACCTGCGGCCTACCTTGTAGGGATCGGTGTATCGACCTGTTGCGAATGGAGGGGGGGGCCGATGGGCCCCCCAACCTGCCGCGTGTGTAGGGGGGGGTGCGGAGATCGACCAACCATTGCGGCCGGTGGTGCCGCCGCCGAGGGCGTTACTTTTTCGACCGCTATACCGGGCCCTTTTCCGTTACTGAATTATTCAATCCATTTCCCCTTTGAAAAGATAGTGGCAAGGGGTTGATCTTTGCCGCGGAACCTTCCGCCATCGGCGGCGGTGTTGGGTGGAAAACCCCCGCGCGAGAGCGCGGCGGCCGGGAAAGAAAAAACCCCGCCAACGGCGGAGAAAACCCCGGCGGTTGGTTGGGGAAAAGAAAGAGCACACTACGGTTGATTCGTTTGTTGGAAAAAACCCGGACGCGCCCCGCTGCGGTTGGACGGAAAAACAGGGTCGCGGCCCGCGCGTCGGCCCGAGAAACCCGCGCCGCCGCCCGGCCCGCTCGGTTTGTGGGTGGACTGGGACGCTGCCCGCTACGCTTGAAAACCAGAGAACCCCTGGTCGCCCCGCGCCCGCACGAGGAACGTGCGCGGTCGCCGGGCTTGGCAAGTTGGGCCGTTGGACGCTACCCGCTGCGCTGGAACCCCCATCCGCCCTGTGAGCCGCCGTCGTGGCTACGCCCCGTCGTCGGCCTTGCCTGGCCTGGGGTCAAGGCCGTTGGCCTCGCCCCTCCCCTCGGTCGCGCGCAATAGGTAGGGAGCGGCCAGGCAAGCCCCGCTTCGCGGGGCACAGGGCTAAGAAGTCGCCCCTAGGGACGATTATTTAACGTATGTGGGCCAGCGTTTCCACCAACGCCCAACCCGTTACACCGTCGGATTGTCGGGCTGCGCCCGTGGCCCATATACTCCCCATGGGAGTATATATGGTCCACCAACAACACCCGCCCCCACGGCACCTCCATTGTCCATTGATCGAGTTCCGCTTTTAGAGGTCACACAAGTCCCGTGATTGACGATGGCCTCTGCAAGCGCCGCCCCATTGCGCCGCCGTGCAGGCACACACCGCCCGCACGTCACCGCTGGCGGCGCTGCCCGGCAACACCCGCCCCCCTCCCCCCAAGCCCGGCCCATACACCAAAACCGGGCCGGCCTTGGGCGGGATTATGGGGGCTGCCGGGCTTGGTGCCCCCCACACCCCCCGAGGGGCCAATCACCTGCCCCCCAAAAAACAAAGGCGGGCGCTGAATAACGCACCCGCCCACAACTCACAAAAATAAAATCTATCCGATCTGCGTTTCAGCAACCCATTCCTTCCGGCATTTCATCCACATGATTCAACATGATATCCGTCAGGTGATAAGTCATCGGGCCTGCTTTTCCTTCAACTCGTGGAGGGCTTCCCTCAAGATGCCGATGGAGGAGATCAGGATCATGGCGGCGATGACGCCCCCGATAACGATGTCCGGCCAGGGGGAACCGAGCCAGAGAACCAGGGCGGCGGCGAGCATGACGCCCAGGTTGGCAAGCACGTCGTTGCGGGAGCAGAGCCAAGTAGAGCGCATGTTTATATCGTCGTCTTTGTGTTTGTAAAGCAGGAGGAGACAGAGAGCGTTGGCAGCCAAGGCGGCGACGCCCACGGCACCCATGCCCCCGGCGAACGGGACGACACCTGAGAAGGCATGGTGAACCGTTTGTCCCAGGACGCCCAGTCCCAGGAGCAGCATGACGAGTCCCTTTCCCAGGGCCGCCCCAGCCTTCCATCGGGAACTTCGGTCCATGACGTACAGGCTGACGGCATAAACCAGCGCGTCTTCAAGCATGTCCATGGAGTCACCCAGGAGCGCCACGGAACGGAAAAACAGGCCGCCCACGGCCTCCACGATGAACATGGCGAGGTTGACGGCCAGGACGATCTTAAGGACGCGGATGTGATCTTCCCGCAGGGGCGATGAAAGGCAGTCGTGGTCGTGGCATGAACTCATGAGGAGTCTCCGCAGCACTTTTTATATTTCTTCCCGCTGCCGCAGGGGTAGAGGTCGTTGCGGCCGATCTTGGGCTCCGGCCGGACGAGCGGGGGCGTGGGCTCCTTGCCCTGGAGGCGGCGGAGGTCCTTCCTGTGAGCACGAATCCAGGCTTGGCGGGCGGCGGCGTCGGAGGTATCCACACCCTCCCGCTTCATCCGCTCGAACTGCTCTCGTGTTTCCCTGCGAAGCGTGGAGTCGGCCAGGATTTTAAGGGCGTGCGTGACGCCGCCCCAGACCCGTTTCAAGCGGTCCATCTTTAGATGGCCTCGTCTCCACGTTTGCCCGTGCGGATGGCGAGGGCGTCCACGGCCTCGATCACGAAGACCTTGCCGTCTCCCTTGTTCCCGGTATGGGCGCGGGATTGGATGGTCTTGAGCACGGTCTCCACCATTCGGTCCGGGACGACGAGCTCCAGCTTGGTCCATTCGTCCGACTCCAATACATCGCCGTTGGGACTTTTGGGGCTGCGCCCGTAGCCTTTGACTTGGGAGACGATACAGCCGGGGAGGTTGGCGATGGCGTGAAGAGCTCGGAGCACTTCTTCCGCCTTGTGGGGTTTGATAACAGCCTTAATCTCTTTCATAGTTCCACCTCTTTTTCGCTCCAGATTTTTTTCTCAAGCAGGGACACCAGCACCGGGAGGACCACCAGCGTCAGGAGCGTCGAAGACACGACGCCGCCAATAACGACGGAGGCCAGCGGGCGCTGGACCTCGGAGCCGACGCCGGAAGAGAGCATCATGGGCAGGAACCCGAAGATTTCAACCAGGGCCGTCATGAGGACGGGACGAATTCTCAAGTCCGTGCCCTGGTGAATGAGGTCTTGACCCTTGACGCCCTCACGGTGGAGGTCGTTGAAGCAGTTGATGAGGACCACCCCGTTCAATACGGCAATGCCGGAAAGCGCCACGAACCCCACCCCGGCGGAGATACTGAAGGGCAGGCCGTTCAGCATGAGGCCCAGGACGCCCCCCACCAGCGCCAAAGGTACGCAGGAGAAGATAAGGAAGGTCTCGTAGACGTTGCGGAAGGCGATGTAGATCATGCCGAGCACCAGAACCAGGACGAGGGGCGTCAAGACCGCCAAGCGGGCCTTGGCCTGCTGGAGGTTCTTGAAGTTGCCCCCCCACTCGATGAAATAGCCCGAGGGCATCCTGACGGCATCATCCACTTTCCTCCGGGCCTCGGCCACGAAACTCTCCGTGTCCCGGCCGCGCGGGTTGACGAGGATGGCGACCCGGCGCTTGCCCATCTCCCGGGAATAGGCGCCGAAGGTGTCCGTGAAGCGGAGGCTCGCCGCCTCGGCCAGGGGGACGGTGGAGTTGGCGGAGATGCCGACGGGGAGGGTCTTTAGGGCGTCCAAGTCGGAGCGGTCCTTTTCGTTCAGCCGTACGACAATGGGGAAGCGTTTCATCCCCTCGTAGATGACGCCGACTTCCTGGCCGCCGACGGCGGTGCCGACCGTCTCCAGCACCTCGCGGTTGGAGACGCCAAGGGAATGGAGCAGCTCGAGGTTGGGTTCGACATGCAAGAGCGGCGACTTGCCCTGGATCTCCAGCTCCACGTCGCCGGCACCGGGTACCTTATCTATGACGGACTTGATCTTACCGGAGAGGTCCGACAGGAGGTCCATGTCGTCGCCGAAGATTTTGACGGAGATGTCGGCGCGGGTTCCCTCCAAAAGCTCGTTGAAGCGCATCTGGATGGGCTGGGTGAGGAGCATACGCTGGCCCGGCACTTTTCGCCGGAGCCGTTCGACGAGCGCGTCCGAGAGGTCTGCCTTCGAGGGCTTCCGACCGTTGATGGGTTCCCAGCCGTCCTTGTCCTTGAGGAGGATGAAGGTGTCCGAGAGGTTAACGCCCATGGGGTCGGTGGCGACCTCAGCGGTGCCGATGCGGCTGAAAACGTGGCTGACCTGGGGGAACTCCCGGATGACGGCTTCGGTCTTCTCCTGGAGGGCCACGGTTTGGTCGATGCTGATGGTGCCGGGGCGAACGAATTGGATAGCGAGGGACCCTTCGTCCAACTGCGGGAGGAACTCGCCGCCCAGACGCGTGAAAAGAAATCCGCCCAGGAGGATGGAAAAGGCCCCCAAGGCCAGAACCCAGGCACGGTGCTTAAGGAATAATTTGAGCGTCGGCTCATAGGCGCGCCTGATCTTGAGCATGAGCCAGGGTTCCTTCTCCCCCACGTCGCCCTTGAGGAAGAGGCTCGCGAGGGCCGGGGCGATGGTGAAGGAGAGGACGAAGGCGGCCAAGAGAGCGATGCAGAAGGTCCCCACCATCGGGACGAACATCTTGCCCTCCACGCCGGTGAAGGCGAAGATGGGCAGGAAGACCACCACGATGATGATCTGGCCGAACCCCGCGGACTGCCGGATTTCGAGAGTGGCCTCCTCGATGGTGCGGGCCAGCTCGTCCTTCTTGAGCGCCCGCCCCAATTCCAGGCTCCGGTGGTGGACCCGGCGCACGCAGTTGTCGATGACGATGACGACACCGTCCACGATAATGCCAAAGTCCAGGGCACCCAGGCTCATGAGATTGCCGGACATTCCCATGCGCTTCATCACGATGAAGGTGATGAGAAGCGTAAGCGGGATGGTGACGGCGGTGATGAGCGCGGCCCGAAGATTGCCCAGGAGGAGGACCAGGATGACGATGACCAGCAGGGCGCCGGTGACGAGATTGTGCTCGACGGTGCCGAGCGTGGCGTCCACCAGGACAGAGCGGTCGTAGAGGACGTTAAGGACGACCCCTTCGGGGAGGCCCTTCTTGATCTCCGCCGCTTTCTCCGCCACGCGGTGGGCGACGACGCGACTGTTCTCGCCCAGGCGCATGAGCGCGGTGCCGACGATATCCTCCCGGCCGTTCACGAGAGCGGCGCCGGTACGGAGCTCCGTGGCCAGTTGGACCTGGGCCACATCGCCGATGCGGATCGTCTTGAGGGACTCCAGAGACTTGATGGGTGCATGGCGAATGTCTTCCGCGTCCTTAAGGAGGCCGGTGGCTTGGACAAGGAACTGCTCACCCGTCTGCTGGATGTAACCGCCGCCCACGTTGCGGTTGGTGTTCTCCAGGGCCCCGATGAGGTCGTTGAAGTGGAGGCCGTATCGAGCCATTTGGCGGATGTTGGGTTGGATGTGAAACTGTTTCTCGAAGCCGCCGATGCTGTTGACTTCGGCAACACCGGGCACCGTGAGGAGGCGGGGTTTCACATACCAATCTTGGATGCTCTTGAGCTCCATGAGCTGAGCGACACGGGCGGCGCCAACGGCGGGCGTGGAGGCCTGAAGGGTGTAGAAGTAGACCTCGCCCAAACCCGTGGTGACCGGGCCGAGGCCCGGCTGGATTCCTGCCGGGAGATCGGAAACGACGCCTTGGAGTCGCTCCGACACCATTTGCCGAGCGCGATAGATGTCCACCCCGTCCTCGAAAACCAGGGTGACTTGAGAAAGGCCGAACCGGGAAATGGAGCGGGTCTGGACGAGGTCCGCCAGGCCGCCCATGCCGTTCTCAATGGGGACGGTGATGTAGCGCTCGATTTCCTCGGGAGTGAGGCCCTCGACGGCGGTATTGACTTGCACTTGGTTGTTGGTGATATCGGGCACGGCGTCGATGGGCAGAGCTTGGAAGCTGGTCCACCCCAGGCCCGCGAGGATGAGGGCCAAAGCGAAGACAAGGCCCCGGTTATTGACGGAAAATCTGACGAGTTTTTCGATCATGAGGGTCTCCTAAAAATCTAGTGGCCGTGCCCGGCTTCGCCGGTGGAAAAAGCGTCCAGCTCGGCAACGCGGAGGAGCGGGACGCCCTCAACGACGATTTGGTCGCTGGGGCGAAGGTCTTTCTTCCGATGCGGGATGAACCGGACAAGAATGCCCTGGCGCCGCGCCGCGCCCTCAATCAACTTGTACCAACCATCCCGCAGACGATAGACACCGGTCTCATCCTTAAAAGTGACAATGGCCGATTTGGGGAGAATAAACTCTCCGGGCACGGCTTGGGTCTTGATCCCCAAGGTCTTGACGGCTTCATCGGAGAGTTGAAGGCCTTTCTCGGCGTCGGTGGCCGTCACGGCGTTGCCGGGACCGACACCGGAAGAGGCTTCTTCTTCCCCCTCTTCGTGACCTTCTTTCCCTTGGTCGTCGTGTTCTTCGCCCTCCTCATGTCGGCCCTCACCCCCGTTCTCATGGTCCTTGTGGCTTTCTTCCGCAGGGGATTCCTGAAGAACGGGGGAGAGTTTCTCGGCCCGAATTCCGAGAGGCAAAGCGAGGCAAAGGATCAAAAGAAAGAGTTTCATAGTCCCTCCTGAAGGGCACTGCCTTCCAAAACGTAGATGGACCAGAGAGCTTCCAGGGCGCGGAGCTCCTGAGCGTTGAGGCTTTCGGCGAAGTCGGTCATTTGGCGGTGGGCCTCGATGACGAGGGCGCTTTGGACAAGGCCCCGCTCGAAAAGGCTTTCCATGCCTTGGTGCTTCTTTTCCATCTGCTCAAGAGAGGGCATGCCGCGCAGGGAAGCGACAGCGTCTTGATAGACCTCAAACCAGGTTTGCCATTGCGTGGAGAGTTCGCGATCGCGTTGGGCCAGGTTGACTTCGGCGCGACGGGCCTCGGTGCGCGCCAAGGCGCGGGCACCCTGGTTCTGTTGATAAAGAGGAAGGTCCAGGGAGAGCGCGCCGCCCAAGGACCGATTCTTCCGGCCGCGTCCGGATTCCATCCCCACCTTGGGACCGAGCTTGAGATCGGGCCGGGCGTCGCTGTCGGCCAGGGCCAGTTCAGCTTGGGCGAGGGCGAGGTCGGCCTGGGCCTCCTTGCGGAGCGCCCCGGCAATAGGCGGTGCGGCAGTAAGACCGGGCCATGCGGTCTTGGGCTCGGGGAGAGCCTTGAGGATCGTTGGGAAGTCAGCGCCGGTGGCGAGATCGAAATACCGCTTCAAGGCCCGCTGCTCCTGCAGGAGCCGGGATTTGCGCAAGGTATAGTCGCTCTGCGCAAGGAGGAAGACGTTGAGCGAAACTTGCTGTTCGGGCGAAAGCTGGCGGCGGTTTTTGTATTGGCCGATGATGGTGCCGAAGGTGTTCTGGGCCTCCTCCACGGCGTGGAGCTCGTCCTGGAGATGCCTGAGACGATAGAGGTTGAGGACGGCGGAAAGGGTCACCTCCTCCCGCGTCTTCTGCACCCGCGCGAGCACCGCTTCTTTTTGCGCCCTGGCGCGATCCAGACGATGTCGGCGTTTTCCGCCCATTTCGAAGGTATGGAGGTAAGAGGCCTCGGCGGAAAGGGCGGCCTCATCCTCTTCGCTGTTGGACACGGCCTCCGCGTCGAGCGCGGGGTTGGGACGCTGACGGGCGAAGGCATCGAGCGCATCGAGGTTGG
Source organism: Elusimicrobiota bacterium (assembly GCA_016722575.1). NCBI lineage: Bacteria > Pseudomonadati > Elusimicrobiota > Elusimicrobiota bacterium. The sequence continues at coordinate 145,630 of JADKIY010000001.1, forward strand.
CGGCCTCGGCCTCGGCGCGGAGAACGTCCGGGTGGTTTTTCTGGACGCACGCCAGGACGTCCTGGGGTGAGGCGAAGGACGGACACGAGGGCTCGTCCGCGCGGACAACCTGGAATATGAACAAGGGCAGAAGCCCGACGAATAAATTTTTCATAGGTTCCTTTATGGATTCGGAATGCCGTCTGGCGCTCGAGGATGGCCGGACAGGGGATATTAATGGTGGAGATGAAGCGGGTTAAGAGGAGACTTTAGGGGGGTGAAAAATGGACTTGTCGGACAGGAAGTCCAGCAAGTCCGCGTCCACGCGGACGATCTGCGGAGTGGACGGGATGACTTGGTGAGGCCTGGAATCCGGGTTGTTGACGAGATGGACGCACGTGCAAGTATGGCAGACGGGAACAGCGCCGTGGCAGTCCGCCGCCGCGCTGTTCAAGGCCATATCATTGCCAAAACCTAAAAGCATGAACAGAAAAATCCACTTTCTCATCTTTCGTGAGCATAACACACGCGAGACGCCCCTGCAAGTGGGGTAGGACCACGCTCAATCTCAAAGGGTGGCCGCGACTCAAACGGCAGAGATTAGGCTTCTATCAGATTTCGATATTCTTCTTGCGATCTATTCGACCATTGATCGAAGTATTCAGACACAGGATGGGGGGGCCTAGACAAGCAGGGCAAAGCAATCGCAATCCCTTTAGAAACAAAAAACGGGTGACACGCAACGCACCCGCCCGCAACTCAAACGATTGAGATCTATTTTTCAGCGTTTCAGAAATCCACTCCGAAATTCCGGCATTTCTTCAAGTTCCGATGAATCGATCGTTAGCGGCGCTAAATTTAGTCGTTCCCCCATCCACGGGGACCCCAAGGGCCCGACGACCACTGAATCAATATCGATCAGATTCATTTCAAACGTGTCTTTCCTAGATACCTTCGAGATTTTAAGTTCTGTGCCCACGGCCACCCGCCCTAGGGCAATCACATCAGGTGTTTTGAAAGGGAACGTCATCCCCTCGTTCAACGCCGGAACTTCGTTAACCCCCGCTTCCCCAAGGAATTTCACGCCCGAGCCCCGATATTGAAAAACCACTAATTCCTTCTCCGCACGCACCACTGCTCCTATAAAGGGGGCCACACTGGCCCTCCCCGAAAGATCAACGCGTCTCGGTATGATCGAGCATGCCGCAAGAAAAACCAGTGCCACCAATGAAATTTTGCGCTTCATTTTGACCCCATTTGATCTTTCATGCGTTTTGCCCAATCCGCCACGGCTTCACGATAATACACAAAGGAATGATGATTCCCTTTTCTCGTCATATTTAAGGAGCTATCGATTTTTGTCCATTCTGTATGCAGTTGACGGTCAGCAAGCGTTGGGATAAGCCAACCAGTCAGGCGTCGGTTTGCCAGAGGGATTTTATCGGCTTTGTTCCAAATATTTTCTGCGCTCGCCAATCCCTTGGACTTAGCATCGATGTGCCACTCCGCCCCCACCCCGATGTAGTGGATTTTGGATCTATTCTCTACCGACAACAAGTTAAGTGCGGCATTAAAAATTGCGGTCCCCTGGCTGTGGGCAACAACGTACACCTCGCCTTTCATTGCTATCCCGGCTCGGATCGCCTTGGCCGTTTCGATCGCGGGGCGGTCTATTGTTCCCAAATACTCATGGCCCAAAATTTGAAGAAAATCCCCCACTCCCGTCGTCCCATTTTCAACCCGGGTGGCCTTATCAACTCCAAACACTCCTTTAACAAAATTATTGATATCGAATGACGCCCGGCGTGAATTCCAAATCCCATTGATTGTAACAACCGCTGGGCCGGTTTCAGAGAATTCGATGGTTGTCCGTTTTCGAAACATATCTCCAGACAAAACACTAAACAACGCCCCGGTCCCTAATTTTTGGCCCAACCACGTATTGTCCAGCCCTCGAGCAATTTTCGGGAGCAAACCATCCATTATTCGACCGATAATTTGCAACGGCCACGTTACCGCACTGATTAACCCTCGAACCAATCCACCGACAATACTTTTGACGTCCCCCCCATCCACCTCTCCCCCGAGCAACACTTGCTCGAAGTTCTTCTCCATCGCTTGATGCCATGCTTGGATGGTTTGATCGGGCAGGGCCTTTGTCCGCGCCAGGTCTTCCAATGCCTTCCCTGATTGAACCATGGCGTTTGCTTTCCCCGCATTGTCTGTTTGAGGGGATACGGCGACACGATAATTTTCCGCTAGATTCGCCAAAGTGTTCGCCACCGCTTCATTTTGGGCAACGTTTTGTTCGATGCTCGGAAGTCTCGTATTCAGATCGGCTGTCTTCCCAACGACAGCATCGTATTCTTCTTTCCGAACGGCATTGTTGAGTTGCGTTAAATCTTTGCTCAGCCCCTCCGTTTGTTTCACCGGCGATTTCATCACCCCTGTTCCCAGACTGTTGGCCAAGAAATTGGTCGCCTGCGTTCCCTTCTCTGTCGCTTTTTGGGACCGATCGGTTAGGCCGGCGAGGTCCGCGCTTAATTTATCTATTTCGGCTTTGAGACCTGTTGTTTCCTTAGGGCTATTGTTTTCTGTCACCACAAGGGATTTATTGCCTTTCTCGATCGTGAAGGACTGCATTTTCATCAATCCGGCCTGTAAAGAAAATGTCGCCTGACGCATTGTTACCGGATTGTCCATCCCCAAGTTTTTCGACATCGACGGGTTTAAATCCACATTGGTGTTGGAAAAGTTAAATCGGCCCCCCACCACTTCGTTTGTTGTGGGGGATTTTATAGGGCCTTGAAACGTCATTCCCCCCGGTTGAACCGTGCCAAAACCATCGATGGGCGTCGGAGCCGTCACTGCGATCACGGTGTTGGCCTTCATTCGGCCGAAATCCAGGCCCGTGGGGGTTATTGAACCATTGATGTTCGTCATCTTCACGGGTAAAAGCGCCCCCGATTTGTCCTTCATGCCCCCGAAGGTGGGTTCCATGCTGGTGCCCTGTATCACATTGATTTGGCCTTTATTGTCCGCCTGGAACGTCGATCCCGATTCCCACAACTTCCCTTGGGCGAAGGTTTGGCCTCCCTTGGACATGTAGGTGTTCGTCCCCGTGGGGGTCAAGTTCGGGTTTTGGCTCACCACCACTTTTTGTTGGTTCGCCACCGCTTGTTGTTGTCGGGGAGCCACAAACACCCGTTGAACCAGGTTCCCGATGGCTCCACCGATCTTTTGTATTCCACTGCCGATGGCTTTAAAAAGCGACTGAATAAGGTTCGTTTTTACGGGCGCCGCCACCCCCATCGGGGTTCTGATATCCAATTTCATGTTTTGAGGCTTTTGTGAAGAAAAGTTGAACGCGATTTTGGGTTGAATCGTAGGAACAACGGGATTGTTGATTTTGGGAGTTGCCATCACCGACGCGTAGTTCACCGTCTGGCGGAACTGCAGTGCCGCGTTCATGTTGCTAACTTGGCGATCCAGCTGAAAGCTTGAGGAGAAATTATTTTTCGACTTGAATTCGTTTCGATAACTCTGGGGCTTGTAAGACTTGAATTCGTCGTCATAAGCGAGCAGCGACAAAGGCGAAACCGCCAACGCCAAGGTTAGCGCGGTAGCAATGCATTTTTGACTTTGGAAGCCGAGCAGGGTGTCAAAACGAGGTTCTCGGCGCATCGGGGCCCCCTTAGAGGCAAAACAACCAGAACATTCTACTGGGGTTCCTCTTTTTGGTCAATGCGGATAATTTCAGTTTATTTTTATCGACCCCACACTTGCCGGGAGATGACCCTCCCCTGTTTATCAGGTCATTTGCAGGTTTGGTTTTTGACCTAAATTATTCTGGTTTAAGTTGGACCATTTCTCCGGTGAACGGCAGATGGAACCAGAGATCTCTAGATTTCATAATGCGCCCATAGGCACACAGTTGACCTGAGTAAGCCTGAACGGCAGATTTAGCTTCCGTCCCTATCGCTTTATGGTCAATTATTATCAACCCTGCCTTTGTTTCCAGAACCAAATCAGCGATCCCCGCTAGAACCGAAGGTCCTTCCAAAGCTTGCATCGGGAACTCAGTGAGCCAGATAGCCCCCGGGTAATGGGATTCGATCCAGGCTTGAAGACGCTCTCCGGCGGCCACAAGCTGCTTGGATGTGATGGATTCTGGCAATCCAAAACCATCCAGAAGTCGACTGGCCACACGCTCCTTCATCTGGGTGTTCAGCCCTTGGGTTGAGGGTAGTGAGGAAAAATAAGCATGACAGGCCTCGCCTAAATTCGCGGTATCTGCGCTTTTTGGAGGGACGGTGAATGGCGATATCCCAGGGAGTTTTTCAACGAAGAACTTCAAATCCATGGGTGGAGCGTCGCTAGGACTCAAAGCACGAGGCGCTACCGAAGCCATTTCCTTATTTGGAAGGGGGAGCCATTGCTCTTCGATATGGGTGGTGGTGAGATTTATCGTCTTGGGCGAATCATAGCGTTGGACTGAAACGAAACCGATTTGGCCCGGCAGTCGATAATTTCCTGGATTATTAATATCCCCAACCAACGCACCAAAACTGGTAAGACAATCCAGCCACTTTTGTTTGTATTCACCCTTCTTGGGATCAAGGCGTGGGGCCAAAATTACCCGATTTTTGGCTCTCGTAAAACCAACGTAGAGGAGCCGCAAAGCCTCAGCTTCCTCCGCAGTTTTGATAGGTTTTCCGATGGGATTAAGATTGAGTTCATTTTCGATATCAAGGGGATCGTTGACATCGTTGGAAAACTCACTGCGCCCAAAGGGCCACGGCCAGAAACGCAGGTGGCGGTCCTTGAGCGGTTGTCCCGTCTCCGGTTCGCCTCCTGTCACAGAGGCGTCCCAATAACGGGGAGAGAAAATTTTGTCGAGGTCCGCGAGAATGACGATCGGCCACTCGAGACCTTTGGATGAGTGGTAGGTGAAAAGGTTAACAGCATTTAGCCCCTTTTGAGGTCGTCGGACATCATCTTCGTCCTCTTCCATTTTTTCGAGCCAGCTCAGGAAACCGCCAAGGGTTACGGCGCGACCATCTTTGGAGAATTGTTCTTCGAAGCGGCCAGCCAAAGCCAGGAGGCTATCGAGGTGAGTGGATCGAATCCCCGCGTCGCCCCAGGTGGCGATGAGTGTGGGCAATTCCAGTGCGTTGAAAACGGCTGCGACGGCCAGTGAGGGGGAAAGCCCCTTGGCGTCGACACGACCAAGAGTGGACAATACCGGTTGATCTGAAAAAGGAACGCTCCTTTTCTGATCATCGCTCATTCGTTTTTCAAGCCAGTCAGTATGCCCAAGCAGGTAAAGCACCTGAGCTGCGGCTGCGGCGTCGTTGCGATCACGCACGACGCGTAAGGCGGCCATAGCTAGTGCGCATTCGCGTGTTGACAATAACCCGGACATTTCCACCAAGGCAGGGATTCCAAGATTTCTAAGTTCGGCGGCAACTTTTTTCGCATAGTCATTACGGCGAGCAAGAACGGCGATGTCCCCAGGGGGGGTCCCCGATCGGATAAGTTCCGCAATTCCCAAGGCAAGAGCCTGATATTCCCCTGCCAAATTCGTGGCTGCGAGCTGCCAAATCCCAAGTGAATTTTCATTGGCAGGATGCTTGGCCGTGACGCGGGCTTCTTCACCGAAAGTGGGAACAAAAAGTTGGTTGAAAAAGTCCACGAGGGTCGCGTTGCTGCGGTTGTTCTGAGAAAGGGTCTTTTTATTCAGTCCCTTTGTCTTTTCCATGACGGTATTCATGAGTGCAGGATCGGTCCCATTAAACCCATAGATGGCCTGTTTAGGGTCTCCCACCCAGAGGGAAGAGTCCGTTAGGTGGGAAAGTTCCTGAAAAACAGCCAATTGGACCGGGTTCGTGTCTTGAAATTCATCGACAATGACCAATTGAATCTCCTGACTCAACACCTTTGCGATCTCGGGGTCTTGTGTCAAGCGGAGAAATCGTTCTTCAAGGTCCGTGTAGTCCACGAGACCGCGCTCGTCCTTGTATCGGCTGTACCGCCCTTGAAGGGCGATACATACCGATATTAAAGATTCGGTGAAACCAATAATGTCGGTGGCGAGGCCGGGGTGTTTCCGAACATCCCTCCCCGCCTCGCGCAGAGGTTCGAGCGCGGCATGTGTTCCAGGTTTTTTATTGCCTTTGAGTTTGGCAAGACGGGCGATATCATTCCAGGTTCTTGGGCTGGACCGCGTGAAATCACTGATATCCGAGTAGCAAGCCTCGTCTTTGGCGGCAGGAATCGAGTCGAGCGTTTTTAAAATCCTTTCAGCAACGATTCGTGCAGCAGCGTGACAATCATCAATATTCTTTCCCGGCTTCAAACCGGGATGGAATATTTCCAGTAACTCTTCGGCGCCATGGCGCATTTGATTGGAGAAGCTTTCATCGGGAATCGCATTCCGGCGCTTTTGTTGGATCAATTGCAGGGGAAGATCATTCGATTGCTTGTCCTTGAACCCGAGCCTGGAGGCATAGGAGGAATAATCGTTCCATACCTTTTCTTCCCCGAGGCCTACGAGAGCCTTGAGGACCCTATCCTCACCGCCTTCGACCATAACCCGAAGGTCAGGTGATAGGCCTGCATGAAAAGCGAAGCGCGTCAGAAGTTGGAGCCCAACGGAATGGAATGTTCCAAGCAGGGCGCCCTCAAGGGCTTCGGCTTCCTTCCCCATTCCGCTTTGAATCAGCTTACTCTGAACCCGACGTTTCAGCTCTGCTGCCGCCACTTTTGTAAACGTGCAAGCCAATACACGCCTTGGGTCTAAACCATTTTTAATGCGGAAGGCCAATTCCTCGCAAATATTGTGGGTTTTCCCTGTTCCGGCGCCCGCGGAGAAAACATCAAGCTTCATTCGATTGCCTTCTTTCCGCAAAGAACGGAATGGTCGCAATGGATACAGAGTTCATAGGCGTTTTCACGCTTGTTGGGGCGTAGAGCGAGTTCGGTGCCCCGAGGCCAGTCTGAGGGAGCTTGGCGTGGGCGGGCAGGAACCTCACCTGTCTTTAGCCATGTGGTCGTCACCGAAAGTGCTGTTGCAATACGGGACCATGTATCGGCTATCGATGGACCAGGAATCTGGTCATTGGACCCAATGATGGGAGAACTGGCGGGAGTAAATATTCGGGCTGAATCGATGATGAAATATGCGGCAGCCGTGTTTGTGAGACCGCCACCATTACCATCCCCCGCGACGGCAGCTGCGTACACGGCGAGTTGGACAGCGGTCCCATTTTCAATCCATTCCCGGTATTTTTTCCCAGCGTATTTCAAATCAACGATTCCCTTAACTCCCTGCCCGGTTTCCAGGATGCAGTCGGGCCGGCCATTAAAATCACGACCATCGAGTTTTCCACCGGGTTCGACCTCGAAACCGACCACACGGTAGCCCCCCCTGCTCAACAGATCGTGAAACTCGCGCGCTGCGTGGCCAAACTGGGCTTCTAGACGTTGTCGGGCACGTGCTGCGCTTGGAAGGGCTAAAGGCGCGGCTTCTGTCGGTAAAAGACCTCTGAATGCGGTGATAGCCATCTCTTCCGCCTCTCCTGCGTTGGCGGGGATCGTTGGCCCCCCGAATGTTATTTCAAGAACCTTGTGGGCGATAGTTCCAAAGAGACGGAATTCGGAAAGGATACCCGCCACTCGGCTTGGATTCAGGCGTGCTGCGTAATCGAAGGTCCATTTCAGGGGACAGCCGAGCCGGGTTTCAATTTCGGAATAAGAACTGGTTTCGATGTCATGGAGAGACATTGGGTTGACGTGCCAGATCGGGTCGGGCTGAACCAAGAGATTAAGTTTATGGACCGCTAAAGGGGTAGGCCAATCTCTGGGAGGCCCGGCAAGCCCCAATTCTAGGGGCTGCCATGCATCGTGCGGCAATCCGGCGGAGGCCTCGACCCAAAGCGGATGGGTGTCCATGTCAGAGTGCGATTCCAGTTCGATAGCAAGGAGTCCCCCTTTAAGATGACAAAGGGCGGCACGCTCGGCGAGCCTCTCCGCAGTGAGGGCTAACTCTGCGGATTCAATGGCGATGCCACAGGAACGCAGGGCTTCGCGCTCGGAGACGCTCCAAGAAGAGGGGGCATGTTGGCCGCCGGTGGTTCCAAGCCATATTAGCCACTCGCAATGGTCTGGCAAATTTGCGAGATTGCGGAGAAGCGTAGGCCCACCCGCCTCCGGCACCTTTTCAACCAAGGTGGCCCCTCCCTCTTGGGCGGCAGTCAGGAGGCGTTCAAGATGCGCTTCAGTCAATAGTGCGGGAGTTGCCCCGGCAAGGGCAGAGAGGACCCTCGATTGGTTGGCGAGTTGTTCAAAGGCCGAGACAAGGGGGTCATGAAAATCGGATTTGGAAAGAAACGCAGCCATTCCCATCGCCCAGCGAGAAACCAGTCCGCACCGCTCGATAATGGCCTTTTGAGGTAATGGCTTTTCACGGGTGGCGCCTGCCACGGGCAGCCATTGAGCAATCTTGTCAAGTGCTTTTGTCTTTCCATCCGTTTTCAGGCCGTTGACAACTTTGTTCCAAAGCTCGCCCCCGATGCCCGGTTGCTCAGCAACGGCTTTGGCCAATCCATCGGCTGCCGAACCAAAGGGGGATTTAGGAAGGGTGAGCATGTCGAGGAGGATTGCGGGATCAACGGGATCCCAAATGAGACCGATGGAAAGGGGAAGGACCTGTAGAATTGGATGGGAGGATGATTTGATCGAACTTCCCACAGCAGGGACACCACGCTGGCGCAATCGGTCGTCTAGTAAGGAGGCAAGAACCGGGTCCTCGCATAAAATCGCTGTCGTCGCCGTGCGGGAGCCGTTAGCAGCCAATAGAGTAGCGACCGCATCTGCGGCTGCGGTATCGCTGGCGGCACGCCACCACATAAGGGATTCATCTGGTTTTGTGTTGATATCTTTCCCTCCAAGCCTTTCTTGGATTGAATGGAGGGCTGTATTTTTTCCGGCCGTCGGCGTCAGAGAGAATTGGCTTTGTGCAATTGTCAGGCGACCGAGGAGAGGGTGCCAGGCTTTTGGCCAGGCCGAGGGATGGTCCCGAATGATAATTTGATGGGAGGGGAGAACCTGCCCATCGTTCAATGCACATAAAATTAAATTGATTCGCTCCGATGTCCCAGGGGCAAGAGGTCCGTCGATTGCTTCCGTTTCAGCCAAATCGCTGGCGAGGGCCGGAAGCCGTTTATCGGATTTCCCGTTCCATCCCCACATTAAGAGGTCATCTCGTCGTTGAAGCAGGTTTGCCGCCGTTCCCCATGTGTCGAGGGCAAAACTTGCGGCGGATACTTTGAGTTGGGCCTTCCCTAGGCGGGCAGCATACTGCAAAACCCGAGTGGCGTTCGATGCCGGTTTTCTTTTATGGCCAAGCTGTTGTTCGAGCCAGTCAAGAATATTCTCTGGGGATCCAGTGCTTTGGCCGAATGCTGACAGAGGATTTATCGGGAGAGGACCTCTCCATGCGATGGAAGTTTGAAGATTGTGCCGGAGAGTTGGGGAATATGACATTTATTTTTGCGTTAATTTTCCAATGACTCTAACGCCGTGACCGACGGCGACCATACCAACGAAAACGGTGCCCGGATTTAACTCCGGTGTTTTTATGTTGCCCTTTACATGCCATACAGATTTGCCCATGTCCACCTTCCCCCCCCTTCAGAGAGGGGTCGAAGAAACCTTCCAGGACTTTTACCGTTCCGCATTTTCGGCAGTGCCGCGCACTTCCGTTCCCTAGGCCTTCCGCATGATCAATAATTTGAGCGACTACAGGATGGGCCTCGTCTATTGCCGCGCTCTCGATGAGTGCATAGAAGCGCTCCGAAAGGGTTTGCACCGGGTCTTCTCCAACATTGAACCGATTGATCCGTAGAAATTTATATCCATAGGACTCAATAACCATTTGCCGTTCAAGATCTTCCGGCCTGTAAAGCTGGTCATAATTACCCTCATGGATTCGTTTATGCTCAATGAAATGCTCAGCAAAGCCATCATATTCGATGACGACGTTTACAGATCGCTTCCCACCGCGATACCTGAGCAGAAAGTCGCATCGGTAGGCTGGATGGTGGTAAGAGGGGTCAAGCTGACGAAGGTATTCTCCGATGGGGAATTGCGCGATGATTTCCAATTGTTCGGTGTTCTTTTGAAAGAAGGCGGTTTTCCGAATCCAGTCTAAAACCTTCTTCTCCATAGGAGAAGCGGGATCAGTATCCTCCGGCTCCGGGATGTTCTGACGATCAAGAGCATTCTTGTAATGCATGAGTGCTCGCCCGATAGATCCCCGAAAATCTTCAATCGGTTTGGAAAGGACAAACAACATCCCCTCTTTCGCGCGAGAGAATCCGACGTTAAGCCTTTGCATTTTGAGCTTTTCCTCTACCGTGTCCGCCGCTGACACAATGGTGACAGGAAAAATATAGTTCAGAAGGTCCTGCCCCTTAGTGGCCACCATGCTGTAAATAATCAGGTCCCTCTCCTCGCCTTGGCAGGTATCGAAAGTCATAACCTTCAAATTAAGGGCTTTTTCAAATCTCTCGGCGTAAGAATCGGAAAATAAAAGCTTAGTCAAATGCCTCTGCTGTTCCCGGAATGGCGTGATAATCCCAACGGAGAGGCCATCATCCTCATCCACCATTCGGCGCAATTCCGTGAGGATGAAATCCCCCTCAACACTGTTCACATTCCGCGTGCGTTCCTCTAGCCCGTCATGCGCCAATATTGAGAATCGGAGAACTTCCTCAATGGGCTTTCCTCGCACTTTTATCGCCTGGAGTTGGCCATCATAGAAATACTCTGAAGAAAAGCTGATCAACTCCTGGTATCCGCGGAAATGCTTCCGAAGCATGTCGTGATAGGAAGCGATCAAATCAAAAAACTCTAATACGGATTTCTTTACATCGAACTGCTTCAGCCGTTGAATTTTGTCAGACGCCTCAGATATGTTCTCCCTGAAGATGGATTCCAAGTGTGTCAGGTGGCCGGCATTTAGGATGTTGCTGGCCTGCGCCGATTTCACGTTGCTGAATTGCTTTTGATCCCCAAAGACAATCACCTTTTTAGCGCGGAGAAGGGCGGGAAAAGCTTGGGCTACGGAGACCTGGCTGGCCTCGTCAATAATGACCAAATCGAATAAATCCTGATGAAGTGGGACATACTCGGCAAATTCCCGGATTCCTGCGATGATACATGGGAAGGCTTTTTTGAAGCTTTCGAAGCTTTCTTGGGGGAATTTCTGTTTTGCCTTGATTACGGAACCCAGAGTTTTTGCCGTTGTCCGATTATTATCCACGAAATCGATAAACCTCTTGTCGATCTCATGACTCATTCTTGTAGTGTAAAGCTGTTCAAGTTTTGTTTTTAAGCCAACATAATCGAAACCTGGTGCCTGCGTAAGCACCAACTGAACTCGGGTCCATCGATGACCATACCGAATGAGCAGCCATAAATGGGAAATCGCTTCGGCTCCGTTTAGGAAGGCGGCCTCTGGACAAGAGAAATTCATGCGCGACACGGGGCCAGTGTTTCCCAAGAGCTTCCAAAGTCCAATGAGAAAATCTTTCATGGCCTCCATCGCAGACGGAACTGAGATAACGCCATTCAGCCGTTGATAGAGATCGGCTCCTTTTTCTTCGGGAAGTTCCATATTTTTTAGAACCTGCCTGATCCGGCCCAATGAAGCCACCACGGCTTTTAGATCAGTTAACCGAAGATGGAGATCCACCGGATTGGCGCAAGGCAACTCGGCAGCTAATTTTGCAGTTAAAGCGCGAGCCTTAGAGCGATTAAAGAGAAACCCGACAAGAGGCCAGCGGAGATTTTCACAGTTGGTTATATAGGTCGTGAGGGTAGGCTGAAGGGAAAGAGGAAGGGCGGTAAATAGTGACAACGGGATTTGATCGGACCTAAGCTGTTCCAGCGTTCTAACTGCTTCCAGCATTCTGGATTCTAAGACAAGGTCTTTGACATCACCACTTTGAACCTGGGATACAAGAATGCGGGCAGCTTCCTCTCCCTCCGGGGACTTGAGCCTTTCCGCCAGCTTAATCAGCGCATCTAATTGCACGGGGTCTACTTTTTGAATAACAGCCGTACAGCCCGGAGATTTAGCTTCAAGTTTTTCTTCCCATCGGAAAAGCTCTTCCATCTCCGACAACTTAATCTTCCCATAGGCGTCCAAGGTCGTATCAATGAACCGCTTTAGGTCCCCTTGGGTTTTGACGGTCTCCTGCTCCAAAGTTTCGGCATGTGACCTATGCGCACGATATTGTTGGCGAATACGTTCTTGGGAGGATTGAGAGATCAGGCGAGTATAGGTTCCTCCTGTCCGACCCAACCGCAGAATGGGGTTTGGAAAATCTTCTCCTTGTCGGACCTTATTCAATGTTTCTTCTAGTTTTGATTGGACCACATCCAAGGCTTCCTGTTTATCCGACAGGATCAAAACGTTGGAGTCGGCCATAATACTGTTAAAAGCAATGGCCGTAATGGTATGGCTCTTTCCGGTTCCCGGAGGGCCTTGGATGGCGAGGTAATTACAATCAGGCTCCTTCAGTGCCTGAAGAATTTTCCTTTGTTCCTCGTTTACGGGGATAGGAGAGTTGGCCACCAAACGATCGGATGCGGATAGAGTATCCCAATCGTCAGCCACTTTTTCCCTAAAACTCTTTGGATTCCCTAAAAGGAAACCCCGGATAATTCCCAGGAAAAGCGTGTCCACCCCGGCCTGATCATCCGTAACCGCATGCAGCAGGGTTTCATAATCATTAATTAGCGCTTCGTCGGATTTATCAAAAACCGAAAAGTATGCCGCGTTGGAAACTTTAAGTTGAGCAGAGGAGTTCACTTGAATCCTGCCGCTCCGCAGGTCCAGACCACCAGTGAGGTCTAATGCAGGGACCAGAGTCCTTAGGATTTTCTCCATTTTTTCAAGGAAGGTTTCGTTTTCTTCAAGATAGAGAATCCGATCTGCAACGGGAGAGATATTCAGTCTTTGATTTTCAGCACGAAGCTCTTGAATGATGAAATCAATGGCGGATTTGTTAACGAATAGGTGGGGATCGAATTCGATTTTATACTCAGTGTTTGATTCTTCATACTTGACCTGAGCAGGGATGTAAAAAAGTGGGAAGGTGGCTGTCCCGAAATGAATGTCACACAGGTAGAGATAGAACTGAAGGTTGTCCGTTGTTCGGGCATAATTCATAACATCCCGAAGTTCCTGAAAAGCGTCCGACGTCGCAAAATCATCGAAGAAACCCAGAATTCTTTCCGTAACATCCTCAACCGAGAAAAATTGGTCAAGAACGGCCTTTAGGGGCTCTTGGTCGTTGTTTATTATGAAGGAATTGACTGCAATCGGGATTTGCGGGAGAGCCGCTTCGGTCAGTGTGTCCGTTAGGTCCACTTCCACGTCGTATACAGATTCGATAGCAGAATAAGCTTGCGCTCGAAAGGGGCCATCCAGAAAAGAGAGTAAAGGGGCAACCATCCGTTCACCCACAGACTGAACGAAGGCGGTTTGAACCTCCTCAACAAACTTCTCAGGATCCTGTGCTGCCCGAGATGCATTGCGGGCGGTCCAATCCAAGGTGTCCTGACGTACTTTGGAAAACTCATCGGGATGGATTTGTCGAACATGCTGCCGGATAAGATCCTGGAGAGTCGAACTCACGGGCGCGGAATAGCGGCGTGGACCGATGTGCAAGGTAAATGCCTGCCCCGCAGGCTTGGCAGCCAGTTCCCACACATCGGCATAGAGCTTGGCGTACTTGCGGAGAGGAATCCCCGTTCGAAACCCCGTATCAGACTTTAGTTGGACCCGCCGACGAGGCGCTTGCTGACGCTTGAAATCTGTTTTGAGGAATTCAAGAAAGTATCGGCAGACCTCAGCTGAAAAATCTTTGATGTGACTGTGTTCCACCATTACGCTATTCCCCTCTCTTCAGTCGAAAATCATCAGCCTACCCGGCCCCACGCATCCACTAATTCTTCAATTATTGCAGTAGACTTCATCAATCATATAATTTGGGTACGGGACATAACCCACTCATGACCCCGTTGGTTACTACCCCCCTCTCGCTCCGCGTTCCGCCAGGAAGTCCACGATGATTTGGAGACGATGGATCTCAATCTCCATTCGCATGGTTTTGTCCGTCAGCTTCATGCTTTCTAACATGGCGTCCCGGCATTTGATGAGGAGCATGAGCTTTTCCTTCCGCAATTCACTGTTTTCACGGAGGAGCTGTTCCCTTTCCCGACTCTCGACCGTGGTAAGCATCTAAGCCACCAGGGCTTGGGGTTCATCCCGCCTGTTGGGTTGACAGGCGGTTCGGCGGGGAGCAACCGGCACGGGATGCTCCACCACGGCCAGGGGGGCGCGGCAGTTCATGCACCCCAGGACATGACAGAGGCGGTAATACTCCAGGATCTCACCGGGCGCGGAGACACCGCAATGGCAGTGGAGCGGGAGATCCTTGGCGACATCCTCGTAGTCGAATCGGGCCAACGGTTTGATGGGGTTGTTCATATGTCCCTCCTTTGTTCTTACCCCCTTATTTTAACGTCACTCATTGTATTTGTCTAATGGATACTTTTTATATTTCATATTTATTTTGTTAATATATTGTTATGGAAATTCAACAGATTCGGTCCTTCCTGGCTGTGGCGCGACTGGGGGGTTATGTAAAGGCGGCTGAGGCGGTTCACCGCTCCCAACCGGCAATCAGCTCCGCGGTGAAGGCCTTGGAACGGGAACTGGGAACCAAGTTATTTGATCGGCGCGGACGCGGAGCCGTCCTGTCCCCTGCCGGAGAGGCGCTAACCGCTGAGGCGGGACCAGCGATGGAGCGGTGGGAGGGCCTCAAGGACCGTATGAAGGAGCGGCTTGAGGGCGAGGCCCAGGGGACGTTGCGGATCGGCGGAGGGGAATCGTCCATCCTTTATGTGCTGCCGGGCGTGTTGGAGCGGTTTCGGAAGAAGCACCCCAAGGTCAGGATCATCCTCCACAACCAGCGAGCGGCGGAGACCCTTCGGATGCTAAAGAACGGGGAGTTGGACCTGGGCGTCCGTTCCTTAACAATGGTCCCCACCTGGGCAGTCTATCGCCCCAGCCGAACCTACGCCCGGTTTGCGGTGTGCGCCAAGGGGCACCCCTTCGCAAAGGGCGGCGCCGTGACGTTGCATGAGTTAGCAGCCCATCCCCTCCTCTTTCCGGGCTCTCAATCCATCACGCGGGTGTTGGTCGAGGCGGCTTTGGCGAAGGCTGGGCTAACTTATCAGGTTGGATTGGAAGCGGGCGGGTGGGAAGCCATCAAGACCTACGCGGCGGCAGGCTTTGGCGTGGCGGTCCTTCCTGAGCTCTGTTTGACCAAAGACAACCGTCGGGACCTTGCCACCCGAGACGCCAGTAAACTCTTTGGCCGGGATAACTACGGTATCGTCGCCCGGCGCGACGGTCACCAGACTATGGCAGCGCGGGAATTGATCCAAATGATCGACCCCCATTTCCCAACCTCTTCTCATTAAGAACATTCGGTCACGCTAAAACCGGCCGCGACTGCGCCCCCCCCCTCAAACACTTAGACCCTTGTCTATTATTTCCTGATTTAAATATCGTCCATCCCTATATACTCCATCTATCTCTAATTTTGATTCGTGACTATAAAACACATCCCCTAAAAATCGGCCGTTAATATCAACCTTTGTTGTCCGAACCACAACAAAGGGAACCTGCGCCAATTGATTACGAACAAATGTCGCCGCCTCTTGGCCTTCCGTCGTATTTATTTCTGGTGTATTTATCCCTGACAACCGGATGCGTTGCTTTTTCTTAATGTCGAATCCGCAATCAATATCGAGAACCAGTGTGTCGCCGTCAACCACATCTAGCACAGTCCCTTTAAAAACATAACCAGCCGTCGTCGGGCGCTTTAATTTCTTTGATGCCCCATCGGCGGGGACATCCTTTCCCGCGGACTCAACCGCTTCTAATAATTGATCCCGAGTCCAACGGTTTTTTTCGGCAAGGTCATTAAATTTTCGCCGCTCAGTCGAATCTTTGATTGCCAGGAGGACGCGGTAGTGACTCCAACTTAAAAAATCACTCCGGGGAACAGCTTTGTACACGCCATGAAATTGGATGCATCGGTAAAGGGTCGTCACATCGGTTTGCATGTCCTTCGCTAACCGGGTCAGGACGGCTTTTTCATACCCCATATTGGCCGTCAGGTTTTCCATCGCAATCCGCCCCCCTATTTCCCAGTAGGTGGCTAACAGCTGGTAATTGACCGCTGAGCGCGCCCGGGTCTTCCCCGCTTCCCAAAGCTTACGCAAATCCGAGAAGAGCTTCGTGTAACCTGCTTCGTTTAAAACTGCAACATTTCGGTTTCCCTTAGTTGGTTTCATTCAATCTCCTGCCAGCCAAAAACTCATTTTCAAGTAAATGAATGGGCAAATTCAATCTTCTCGATAACCGACTTTAATGATGGGCGTCCTCCCCACTGGTTTGCAAGTCTCCTGCACGATCTTTGTCAGACTTGCTTGCTGTTTGAGAATTTACAACTGAATCGTACGTCACCAAATCATTACCGATTTCCGCGCGGTTTGTTTTTGACAAGGCCAAATAGGCCTCGATGATAAGGATTGTTCTGTTTTCAAAAAAGTCCTTTTTTGGGCATGACTTATAGATTTCTTTCATTAGCATGTTTGCCGTATGATCATTTAACGCAAACTGCTTGTATGGTCAGGGAAAATTTCCCTAAAAACGATCAAAAGTCGGCTGGATTCGTCTTTCGTCATTGCCCCTTGTAAAGCACTGCTCTTGCACACGCGGAGGGACTTTAAAATATTGAAATAATTCTTCAAAACAACGAACTAATAAAACTTCTTCTTCCTTCAGCTCTGGGTGCATGCGATTTGCGAAGAAATCGTTCACGCCAAAACGACCCATGAGTGATTTTGTTAAACTCTTCGCATCCCAAGGCAAGTTCACTTCCAAGTCAATAAAGCGTCTCAAATATTCCCGCGCATTTAATCCTTCCCCGTAAATCGCCTTTAAACTTGATCCGAGCTGGTCCTTGTCTATCGCGTGCAATCCTTCGACATTAAAATAATGTTTCACCTTTCTGCCGTCCATGAATTTTAGGTTGGCTTTCGCGATTACCGTCTCTGATATGATTCGGAGATTTTCCCGAAATTTTTCTCCCGCTTCTTTTTCCATAGAAATCGATTTAAAAAATTCCTCTGCAGCTTTCTCCGCACTAGTCGAAACTGTATCTTCTTTTAAATCTAAATACACCATGTTTCGGCACCGCATGTTTAAGGGCCCTTTTTTAACTAGATTTACGGCTTTTTGAAGTTTGTCCCCTTTCAATTTAAGTTTTTTGGACAGCTCCTCCAGCTCAGAAATGAACGCAATTAGGGGTTCTTTTGAATAATCCGTTTTCCACGCGTTGAGGTATACCGAGGGGTGACCTTCTTTTGAGAGGTGTTTCTGCCACATTTCTATAAAAGTCGTTTTCCCCGTCCCCCACGGGGCATTTACAGCCATAACGAATGGGGTGTTAATTTTAGATGTAAGTGTTGTAAGCCCCTCAATAACTGGCTTACGGTTCATTACATCGTTTTTAAAGGGGTCTTCCTCTGAAATTTCCAGGGGCTTTGCTCGGAATTCCATTTTTTCTCCCGTTATGGGTTAACTGGGCAGCTTTCTTTAAATTTTTACATGCGCCTAAGAACAACTTTCAAAATTTGGTCCATTTCCTCTTTTTTGCCTTCAGACACACCATCCCCCCATGCATCTAAATGCAGTGCCACCAGGTCCCGTATCAACCGATCTGCGGCGCCTTCGATCCCAACCGCCAAGATCAGGATTTTCCGCCAGTCGGCATAACCGAGCCGCTCCTTTAATCCCTCAATCTGGCCTTGAAGCCGCAGGACATCTAGCTCCACTCGGCGTTTGGGAGGGACAGGCGGTTTTTCTTTTTAGGGCCTTTTCATAACTTGTAATCCACCCCCGCAAAGAATCGCCATTGTCGTTGGTTTGCATATTCATCAACCGGGCGGTGATACTGACTTCCTACAATCAGGCCGAATCGGGAGAAATCCGGTCTTGTCCATTCGTTGGCGGGGCTCCATCGCAAACCAACCATGGCTTCTTGAACTTTGTTCTCAATGGGAATCCCCGCCACGATTGCCAGGGATCGGTTCCATTCATTTTGGAACTTAGAAACGTACAGATGGGCGAAGATGTAGGGCTTTACTGTCGCTTTTTTGAATGTCTCGCTTTTGTTCGTCGCCCCGGCCCCTACCCCCGCGCCGAACCAGGACAGGCGCATGTTTGAAAAGTGAAAATCGCTGCTTTGTTCATTCCCCGTTTGATGGACGTTCAACCGGTACACGGCCTCTTTTTCTAAGGGGAACTTAATGAACGTCTTCCGAATTGTCGTACCCGGGATCGGTTCGGCCTTGCTCATATCCACCGCCGCGCAGACACCTTCCAAAGGCCGCTGGCCGTACCGTTGGGGTTCCTTTCCTGTGTAAAGCTTAATAACCTCCATGGCGTTCAACCCGGAGTCTTTTTCCTTTTCGTAGGCCAGCCCCTCCAATCGAACTTGAAACTGGCTCGGTTCTTTAAAACACACATCCCGGGAATCCCCCGCCATGATGACGGGCGGGTTCATAACAACTGCTTTTTGGTTCAAGACCGGTGCACCCTCTTCGATAAAAACAGCCACATACAAAAACGCTTCGTTGGAAAGGCGCTCCACCGATCGCCCCCGGTGCCAAAGCGACATTACCGGATTGGGTGTTTTTACCAAAGGCAAGTATAAGATCAGGGAAATACAGGTTTCGCCGGTCGGCGAAGTAACTTTTTAGAAGCTCCTCCCCGGTAGATCCTTTGCCGTTGGAAGAAATGAACTGAGAGAGACGTTGAGAAAAGTCGGATTTCGTGGAGGGATTGCCGCCGCCGGATTGGAGAGGATGCTCATAGCCCCCCGCGTGGAGAAGGGGAGCCAACAGAATCAGGCTTAAAAACCATGGTTGGATGATCTTCAAAAGAAGTACCCCCCTTCAGAAGATTTACACCTCGACCATCCGACACACCGCCCACCAACCCGCCACGTTCCACGTGTCGGGCTTGTTGGGGCAAAACCAAGAAAAAGATTGAAGAATTTGAACCTGCGCGCGACCGAGGGGAGGGGCGAGGCCAACGGCCTTGACCCCAGGCCAGGCAAGGCCGACGACGGGGCGTAGCCACGACGGCGGCTCACAGGGCGGATGGGGGTTCCAGCGCAGCGGGGAGCGTCCAACGGCACAACTCGCCAAGCCCGGCGACCGCGCGTGCTGCTCGTGCGGGCGCGGGGCGACCGGGGTTTCTCCAGGTTTTCAAGCGCAGCGGGCAGCGTCCCAGTCCACCCACAAACCGAGCGGGCCGGGCGGCGGCGCACGTTTCTTCGTGCCGACGCGCGGGCCGCGACCCTGTTTTCCAGCGTCCAACCGAAGCTGACCACGTCCGGGGGTTTTCCAACAAACGAATCAACCGCAGTGTGTTCTTTCTTTTCCTCAACCAACCGCCGGGGTTTTCTCCGCCGCTGGCGGGGTTTTTCTTTCCCGGCCGCCGCGCTCTCGCGCGGGGGTTTTCCACCCAACACCGCCGCCGATGGCGGAAGGTTCCGCGGCAAGGATCAACCCATTGCCACTATCTTTTCAAAGGGGAAATGGATTGAAGGATTCAATAGTGGAAGAGGTCCCGGTATAGCGGTCGAAAAAGTCACGGCCACGGCGGCGGCACCACCGGCCGCAGAGGTTGGTCGAGCACCGCACCCCCCCCTACACACGCGGCAGGTTGGGGGGCACACCGTGCCCCCCCCTCCATTCGCAACAGGTCGATACACCGATCCCCTACAGGGTGGGCCGCAGCTTGTAGTCGCCGGTCAGGCGGTAATTCGCCCAGTAACTGTGGCCCGTGTTTGCGAAATACACATCTAAGGTTGGCGGCCAGTCCATATGCTCCACATTTTTCATTCGTTCCAACCCAAAAGAAGGGCCTGTCTCCAAACCGGAGGCGGGCTCTTTTGTTTTTGGGGCGGTGGGGGCGGCGGCAGGGAGGGACGCTCCAGCGGCGGAAGAAATCGTCTCATTTGGCCCGGTTTTACCGTCGACAATGGCCCCGCATCGGAAGCGGACTGTGATCATCTCTTTCGAATAAAACACCTTCTCGATCCCCTGCCGAACGGCCAAGGCTTTTTCAATCCCAACACCGCGCGCAACCCCAGGTTGGTGCCCTTCCCCCTGCTTCCCCCATCCCGGCGGGCCGGGGGACGGTCCTGCTCACTTCAAAAACATCCGCTAACTTAATCAAAGACGACATGGCGGGATCCCTTGTCGTTCCTTGTTCAACTTTTGTCACGACGATCATCGACACACCCGCTTTTTCAGCGAGCTTCTGCTGTGTCAATCCACTGGCCTTTCGAAGTCGTCGCAAACTTTCCGCAATGCTCATGGCTTGAACTACCTATTGTGATGTAGTATAATTTATGTATCTACTAAAGCAAGCATTCGCATCTTACCCATTGGAGGCCCCCCATGCAAGCCAAGAGACCAACATCGACGCGTTGCGCGATCTACTGCCGCGTCTCCACCGACCAACAGGCCGAGGTCGAATTTAACTCTTGCGAAGCCCAGGAAGACCGTATCCGCTCTTTTATTGCCAGCCAAGAAAACCATATTGTGGCTCAGGTTTTTTCGGACCCGGGCTACACCGGAGCCAACACAGATCGACCGGGCCTTCAAAAACTTTTGATTGATGTCCAGGCCGGTCGAATCGACATGGTGATCACTTATAAGATCGACCGACTCACCAGATCGCCCCGCGATTTTTACCAGTTAATTGAGGTTTTTGAAAAATATGGCGTGGGGTTTATCTCCGTCACGGAGCGTTTCGACACATCGACCCCCGCGGGGCGATTGCTCCGCAACATCATGCTCACCTTTGCCCAATTCGAGCGGGAGCTTGCCTCCGAACGTATCCGGGATAAATGCGCACAACGGGCGCAGCGGGGTCTCTCCAATGGAGGCCTGCCGCCCGTGGGTTACTTTAAAGAGGGCGGCAAACTTAAAATTGACCCTAAACGGGCCGCCACTGTCCGCTTTATTTTCGAAAAGTACGCGGAGGCCCGTTGCGCCCACCAAGTCACACTTGCCCTTCGAGATCGGTGGCATGATCGAAAGTTGCCTGATTCTTTCGTTCTCCGCGTTCTTAAAAATCCCGCGGTGACCGGAAAAGTCGCTTACAAGGGCAAGCTATATCCCGGTCAACACGAGCCGATCATTTCAGCGGAGCTGTTTGACCACGTTCAAAAACTCATGGCAGAATCGGCGCAAAAATCGCGCCGGCCTTCGTCTCCTTACCACGACCTTCCCTACGCCGGGCTCATACAATGTGGAGTGCGGCTCCCGCATGAGCCCCACCCACACCGACAAATCCGGAGCCACCGGGCGACGGCGCTATTTCTATTACCGGTGCACCAGCACCAACCACCGGAGTTGGAATTCCTGCGCCACCCGCCAAATCAGCGCCGATCGATTGGACGACATGATTTTCCGAAATTTATTGCGGATTTCGATGGACCCGCTCTACATCAAAAGCCACCTCTTTGCTCTGAAAAACGTATTGCACAATCCCGAGCAAAAGGGGATCGAACCGCACCCCCTTTCGGAAGGCTTAACCCCCGAAATCGCCCAAAAACAAAAGAGCCCGCCTCCGGTTTGGAGACAGGCCCTTCTTTTGGGTTGGAACGAATGAAAAATGTGGAGCTGAAGGGGATCGAACCCTCGACCTCGTCGTTGCGAACGACGCGCTCTCCCAGCTGAGCTACAGCCCCGTCACTTCGTGATGAGTAGCCGGCGCAGTCCCCAAGCTTTCCGTGGGGGGCAGTCCCGTCCTACAAAGAGGTTCACCCTAAATGGTCGGGGCAGCCCCTGCGTCTTCGGCAGGGGCAGCCCTGGTGTGGATGACCCTCATTTTCAAATTGCTGATCCAGCCCCGGCGTCTCTGGCCGGGGCGGTTTGCGCGCTAGCGCGCTCCAACCATTTCCTCGACTCCCACGCCTCGGTCACAGCCCTGGTGTGGATGACCCTCAATTTCAAATTATTGGTCCATCCCCGCCACTTTGGCCGGGAAAGCCCGGACACAAATGAAACTCAAAGGAAAATCCGGAAATCGCATTATACCAAATCCCCCCTCCCCCACATCCGGAATCCGCGCCCCGCTGTTTCCGCCCGTCGAGCAGAGAGCTACAATGCCCCCATGTCCGCCACGCCCGCCAAAAGCCTTCCCGCTTCCCAGGAATTTGAATCCCTAACCCAAACCGCCGCCGAAACCCGCCGTCGGGCGGAAGGCCCCAACGAGCTGCCGTCTTCCCACCGTCGGGGGTGGGTCGCCCTGGCCTTGGACGTTTTTCGGGAACCCATGTTCCTCCTGTTGGTGGCCTGCGGCGCCCTCTATTTCGCCCTGGGCGACGGCCAAGAGGCGGCCATGCTCCTGGGGTTCGTGTTTTTCATCATGGGCATCACGCTTTTCCAGGAAGGGAAAACGGAACGGGCTCTTGAGGCCCTGCGGGATTTGTCGAGTCCCCGGGCGCTGGTGATTCGGGACGGGGCCCAGCGGCGCGTGGCCGGGCGGGACGTCGTTCGCGGCGATCTGCTGGTGTTGGCCGAGGGGGATCGGGTGCCGGCCGACGGGATTCTGCTTTCCTCCTCCCACCTGGCCGTGGACGAATCCCTGCTCACGGGGGAATCGGTTTCGGTTCGAAAAGACGTCCGCGCGGCGGTCCCCGGCGAAACGCCGACCACCGCCGGGGACGGCTCCCCCTACGTTTTCGCGGGGACCTTGGTGGTTCAGGGGCAGGGCCTGGTGCGCGTCACCGGCGTCGGCGCCGCCACGGAGATCGGCAAAATCGGCCGGGCCCTTGAATCCGCCGAATCGGGCCCCAGCCCCCTGCAAACCGAAATGGCCTCCCTGGTGAAAGTCGTCGCCGTCGTCGGCGCGGTATTGTGTGCGGCGGTGGTGCTGGTGACCGGCTTTTGGCGCGGCGCCTGGCTGACCGGGGTGTTGGCCGGGCTCAGCCTGGCCATGGCCCTCATGCCCAACGAGTTCCCCGTGGTCCTCACGATTTTCCTTTCCCTGGGCGCCTGGCGACTTTCCAAGCGGGGCGTCCTGGCCCGCCGCATGCCCGCGGTCGAAGCCCTGGGCGCCGTGACGGTCCTTTGCGTCGACAAAACCGGCACCTTGACCGAAAACCGGATGGACATCCAGCGCCTCCTGCCCGGGGATCTCCGTTTCGACATTCCCCCCGCCGGGAGCGCGCTGGCGGAATCGTTCCATGAAATCCTCGAGTTCGGGATATTGGCCAGCGCGCGAAACCCCTTCGACCCCATGGAAAAAGCCTTTCACGCCCTGGGCGGCCGATTCCTCGCGCGCACGGAGCACCTTCACGGGGACTGGACGCTGGTCAAGGAATACCCGCTTTCCCGGGAACTGTTGGCCATGTCCCAGGTGTGGACCTCGCCGGACCGGAAGAGCTTCGTCATCGCCGCCAAAGGCGCTCCCGAAGCCGTCGCGGACCTGTGTCATTTCCCGCCGGAACGTCTCGAGGCTCTTCGTCGACGGGTGGACGAACACGCCCGGGAAGGATACCGCCTCCTGGGGGTGGCCAAATCCTCCTTCACGGCCGATGTCCTGCCGGACCTCCAGCACGATTTCGATTTTGAATTCCTGGGGCTGATCGCCTTGGCCGACCCGGTTCGGAAAGACGTGCCCGCCGCCATCGAGGAATGCCGTCGGGCGGGCGTCCGGGTGGCCATGATCACGGGCGATTACCCGGGCACCGCCCAAAGCGTCGCCCGGGCCATCGGCTTGTCCAACGCCGACCAGGTCTTGACGGGGCCCGAGATCGACGCCCTGTCCGAGGAGGCGCTGGCCGAGCGCCTGCGTCGGGTGAACGTCTTTGCCCGGGCGGTGCCGGAGCACAAACTGCGGCTCATCCGGGCCCTGCGCGCCAACGGCGAGATCGTGGCCATGACCGGCGACGGGGTGAACGACGCGCCGGCGCTCAAGGCCGCCCACATCGGCGTGGCCATGGGCGAGCGGGGAACCGACGTGGCCCGGGAGGCCGCGGGCCTGGTTCTGCTCCACGACGATTTCGCCTCTCTGGTGAGCGCCATCGCCGGCGGCCGGCGGGTGTTCGACAATTTAAAAAAAGGCATGGCCTATATTCTGGCCATTCACGTGCCGATCGCGGGGCTCTCCCTGGCGTCGGTGTTTTTGGGTTGGCCCCTGGTCCTGTTGCCGATCCACATCGCCTTCCTGCATTTGGTCATCGACCCGGCCTGCTCGGTCGCCTTTGAGGCCGAACCGCCGGAGCCCGACGCCATGAGACGCCCCCCCCGAAAAACGACCGACCGCTTGTTCGGGTGGGACACCCTGGGGCCGAGCCTCGCCCAGGGCGTGAGCGTTTTCGCGGCGGTGTTCGCGGTGTTCGCCGTGGCGCTTCGTCGGGGACACGGGGAGTTGGACGCCCGGGCCCTGGCCTTCACCACGCTCATGGCGGCCAACGCGGGGCTCATCCTGGCCAACCGCTCCTGGACCCAATCGACCTGGGCGCGCTGGCGGGCCCCCAACCGCGCCCTGTGGGCCGTGGTCGGTGGGTCAGGGCTCTTTTTAGCCGTCGTGCTTTCCACCCCGCTCCTGAGGCGTCTCTTCCATTTTTCCACTCTCCACGCCATCGACATCGCCGTCAGCGTGGCTGTCGGGACCCTGAGCGTTTTCCTGGTGGATTGGACCGCCAAACGGTGGGCGCGGAGTCGGCCTTGACCCCCCGGCGCCCTCCATCGACCGAGGGACTTCCCCCGTCCTCGGTTCTGAGCGCCCTGCCGAGCGGGACACGATCGGAACTTGCGCGCACTCTCGTCCGCCGACGGGTGAAGGCCGGAGCTTCGCTTTTTCAGGAGGGGGATTCCGGGGAGGCCGCTTTCTTGGTTTTGACAGGCCTTTTTAAGACGTTGAAATATTCCCAGGGCGAACGGGTGTCCGCCATGGATTTGATCGTCCCCGGGCGGCTCTGCGGCGTCATCGCCCTGCTGGACCACCGACCCTACCCTGTGAGCGTGTATGCCCTGCAGGACGCCGAGGTGCTCGTTCTCCCCGCGGCGGTTGTCGACCGATTGATGTCCCAGCACCTGGAATTTTCGAGAGCGGTCCACGGAGAGGTGGGCGACCATTTGCGGCACGCCCAGGACATGCGCGCCCGGGCCTTGGAACCCGTGGACAAACGCCTCGCCCACCTTCTGCTGATGCTTCTCCCAGCCCCCGGCGCCGAGGTGCGGGTGCGGCGGGAAGACTTGGCCGAGCTCGTTGGCTGCATTCCCGAAACCGCCATTCGCACCTTGTCCGAATTCAAGAAACGCGGGTGGGTCCGAACGGGCTGGAAACGGATCGCCCTCCTAAACCCCGACGCCCTGCGCCGCCTGTCCCGATCCCCCGTCCCCCTCCCCTGACCTAAAACAAACGTTGCGTCGACCCCGACGGGTTACCCCCGGAGCGGCGCAAGAATTTGTCGCCGAGGGCCGCGCCTCCTTTTTGTGTTCGAAGAGGAACCCTCCAAGGGCCCGGCCCGATGCCTGTTTAAGCGCATGTTTTGACCCCCGATCATCTTCTATCCTGATCGCTCAATTCAACCTCGGAGGCTATCCATGGACGCACCCCGAAGCACCCTCGGCATTTCCCCCTGGTGGAGGCACGGCGCCGTGCTCACCGTCATCTTTGGTTTGACCGGCCTGATCTTCATGGGCCGCACGACGTACCGGGGGGCCCCGCCCCAATTCAACGCGGTCGTCGACGGTTCGGGGCAATCCCTTTTCACGTCGGAGGACGTGAAGGCGGGACAGGACGTCTTCCAAAAATACGGCCTTATGGATTACGGCACGCTTTTCGGCCACGGCGGCTACCGGGGGCCCGACTTTACCGCGGAAACCCTCCACGGCCTGGCGGAGGACCTGAGGGAGATCTACGCCGCCGAGGGCGGCGGATCGACCTACACCGGCCTGCCCGAACCCGATCGGGCGTCCATCGCGTCGCGCGTGGTGGCCGAATTGAAAAACAACCGGTACGACCCCGCGACCAACAACGTGACGGTGACTCCCGCCTTTGCGACCGCTTTTGCGCGACGGGTGGACCACCTACGGGCCACTCTGAAGGACGCCGACAAAACCCGCCCGCTTCCGACCAATTACATTTCCAGCGACGAGGACCTTCGGACCCTGGCCGCTTTTTTCACCTGGTCGGCCTGGGCCGCGGTGACCCCCCGTCCGGGCAAAAATCACACCTACACCAACAACTGGCCTCCCGATGAGACGGCGGGCAATCGACCCTCCTTGGCGGTCGTGATTTGGAGCGCCTTGAGCCTCATTTCCTTCCTGGGCGCTTTGGGCCTCGTTCTTATGTTCTTCGGTCGTTTCAACTTCCTGGGTTGGGGCGGGGGCAAAATGGACGTTTCCCAGGTGCCGCCCGTGGATGCCATCCCGATCACGGCGGGCCAGAAAGCCACCTACAAGTATTTCTTGGTGGTGGCGCTCTTGTTCCTCTTTCAAACATTAATGGGCGTCGTGACCGCCCACTACTTCGTGGAAGGGGCCGGCTTTTATGGCATCGACACCCGGTCCTTCTTGCCGCTGACCATCACCCGCAGCTGGCATCTTCAACTCTCGATCTTTTGGATCGCAACGGCCTGGCTCGCCACCGGAATGTTTGTCGCGCCGCTTTTGGCCAAGGGGGAACCCCGGGGCCAGTCGATTCTCATCAACATTCTCTTCGGCGCCGTGGTCCTGGTGGCGGTGGGCAGCATCGCCGGCGAATGGCTGGGCGTGAAGGGCCTCCTCGGCAAAGCCTGGTTCTGGCTGGGCCACCAAGGATGGGAATATGTGGAACTCGGCCGCTTGTGGCAGATTTTGCTCACGGCGGGCATGGTCATCTGGGCCTTTATCGTCTTCCGGGGCATTCGCCCCACGTTGGCGGGGGAGGACAAGGGCGGACTGCCGTATCTGCTCCTTTATTCCATCGTGGCCATTCCGCTCATGTATTCCTTCGGCATGATGTATCGCCCCGGCACCAACTTCGCCGTGGCGGATTTCTGGCGCTGGTGGATCGTCCATCTTTGGGTGGAGGGCTTTTTCGAGCTGTTCACGACCATCGTCGTGGCCCACATCTTCGTTCTTCTCGGTTTGGTTTCCCGGGAAGCGGCCCTGCGGGTGGTTTACCTCGACATCGTTCTTTATCTCGGGAGCGGCATGATCGGCACCGCCCACCACTACTACTGGACGGCGCAACCGGCGATCAATCTCGCCTTGGGCGCCATCTTCTCCGCCATGGAAGTGGTCCCGCTGTGCCTGCTGACCCTCGAGGCATGGGATTTCATCAAACTGCGCCAGGACAAAAGCGTCCTGGGCGTAGACCCCAAGGCCTTCCCCCACAAATGGACGGTGATGTTTCTAATGGCCGTGGGTTTTTGGAACTTCCTGGGCGCGGGGGTCTTCGGATTCCTGATCAACCTGCCCATCGTGAGCTATTACGAACACGCAACCTACCTGACGTCCAACCACGGGCATGCCGCGCTCATGGGCGTTTACGGCAACTTGGCCATCGCCGCCCTGGCCTTCTGTACACGGGTACTTGTCCGGCCGGAGCGTTGGAACGACCGGCTCTGGGGGGTGTCTTTCTGGTCCCTGAACGCGGGCCTGATGTTGATGCTCCTGCTCAACATCTTCCCGGCGGGGATTTACCAGTTGGTGCAGAGCATTAATCACGGGTTTTGGTATGCGCGAAGCGCCGCGGTTTTGAACTCGTCCTTCTTTCAAACGACCACCTGGGCCCGGGTCGTGGGGGACCTGGTGTTTGTGTTGGGGGGCGTTCTGCCCATCGCCTATTTCACGGTGACGCGGCTGTTTTCCCTGCGACCCACCAAATAACGAAAGGTTTCCAAAAACCCCCGGTGCCCTTCGGCGCCGGGGGTTTTTTTTAGGGATTGACAGATCCCGGCGCCCGGGTTAAATAGGAATGACGACGTCGTTCCGTCGACCTGCAACATCCGCGCGCGCTCGGCAAGAGAGGCCTTCATTTCCCTCCGCCTTTTAATGGTGTCCGACGACTTCCGACCCGCCGTGACGGGCGTCGGGGTGTATTTGGAACGGACGATCCCGGAGCTCCTTCGACGGGGCCATCGCGTGGCGGTGGTCACCTCGCGGCGGGGAGGCCAACCGGCGGAAGAGTCCTGGGGCGGTGCGGCGATTTTTCGAACGTTCAGCCTGCCGGTGCTGGGGTTTTACCAGGCGCTGCCTTCCCGCCGAACCCTTCGACGCGTTTTTGACCGCGTGGCCCCCGACCTCGTCCACCACCATTACGTCGGCTTTCTCATGCGACGCGCGGTCGCCTTGGCCCGGGCCCGGGGGATTCCGCAACTCGCCACCCACCATTTCGGGCCCGAGGTTCTCAGCCGAAACATCCTTTTGCGACCCTTCCGATCCTGGATGTGGCGGGAACTGGTGGCCCATCAAAACCGCTGCGACGCCGTGATCGCCCCCTCCCCCGAAATTGCGAAAACGCTGACCGCCCGGGGAGTGCGCGCCCCCCTGCGGGTGGTTCCGAACGCGCTCCGCTACGACGATGGGCCCGTGACGCCCGCGGCGCGCCCGCCGGGATTGACTCTGCTCTACGCCGGGCGATTGGCCTGGGAAAAAAACCTTCCGCTCTTGTTGCGGGCTCTCGCCCGGCTGATTCCCAACCACCCGAATGCCGTTCTGTGGATCGCGGGCCGGGGGCCCGAGGAAAAAGGCCTGCGGGCCCTTTGCCGTTCCCTCGGATTGGAGCGGAACGTGATGTTCCTTGGGTTTCTGAACGAAGCGGACCTGGCGCGACGATACGCGGCGTGCGATATTTTTGTTCTTCCCTCGGTCCAGGAAGTCCAGGGATTGGTCCTGCTGGAAGCCATGTGGTTCGGACGCCCGGTCATCGTCACCAACGCCATCCCCTCGGCCCGGGATTTGGTGGAAGACGGCGTGAACGGTTTTACGGTCGCCCCGGACGACCCGGTCGCGTTGGCCGAACGCCTATCGAGCCTGGCCGCCGACGCCGTCCGGCGCGCCGCCATGGGCGCCGCCGCTCGCCGAAGCGCGGAAAATTTCCGGCTCGCTCCCGTGACCAACGCCTTGGAAACGGTGTATCGGGAATGGGCGGCCCCCTGTGGTTGACGCCTATCGCGCGGTATTCCTGTCGCCGCATTTGGACGACGCGGTGTTTTCCTGCGGCGGCCTCCTCGCACGGCTGGCGAAAACCGGCCCGGTCCTCGTACTTAATCTCTTTACGGAATTCCCGCGTCCCATCAAGAACCGGGGGATCGTTCTCGGTTCCGAGCGTTACAAGGAGGAAGTGGCCGCGGCGCGCCTGTTGGGATTCGAATCCCGGCGGCTGGGGGAACCCGACGCGGTCTACCGGGACCCGGCCTACGAGTCCCTGGGGAACCTCTTTCGACCGCCGCAAACAAGCGACGAGGCGGGCTTCCCCGCCTTGCGGGAAAAAGTCGACGGGGCCTTGAAAGGGATCGTCTTCAACGCGCTTTACGTCCCCTTGGGGATCGGCTGGCACGTGGACCACGTGCTGACCCATCGGCTGATCGAAAAAACATCGTTGGGGACCCGCCTGATCTATTACGAAGACGCGCCCTATTGCCTTCTGCCGCACACGACTCGGTACCGCTTCAACGACCTGGGAAGCGCTTCGCCTCTCCCGGGAGATGAATCCCTCGCGCCGGCGTCGATCCTCCGGTCCTGGATCGAAACGAGCCGGGCTTATATGGACACCGCGCTGATGCGGAACCTGCGGCCCGCTCTTCTGCGCCTGGCGGCTCGCCCCGTGGTAACGGCTTACCTCTTGAGACTTCTGGCTTCCCACGCGCGTCCTCCGGCCGGCCCTGGCCCGGGATGGGAGAGCACCGTGGTGGGCGTCAGGCCGGAATTTGAAAAAAAACTCGACGCCATGGAGCTTTACCAAAGCCAATTTCGGGAGTTTTTTCTTTCGCGGGAGGATTGCGCCCGCCAATTCCGACTTTACGCCGAGCGCGTGACGGGACGTCCGGATCCCGTGGAACGTTATTGGTCCCGGGCGATGGCGCCCGGGGTCGGTCGTCAACCTGAATTTCCCAGCTGAGCGCGAGGACCGGCAAAGGGCAGAGCCCGTGGCACTTGGGGCGGCAGAGTCGCTGATGCAGCCGGTCGCAGGGCTCCCGGCACCGGGGGCGGCAGAGCCGCTGATGCGGCCGGTCGCAGGGCTCCCGGCACCGGGGGCGGCAGAGCCGCTGATGCGAGACGAACAAGGCGGGCGTTTTTACGAATAAAAGAGGGCGGGCCGCAGCGGGGACTACAGACAATCTTATTTGTGAGGGAAAAAGGCCCGAATTTTTTGGCGAATCCCGCGGGCAACTGAGAATTCCAGGTTAAGCCCGGCCGCCCTCTTTCGCTGTTTCGGTCGACCGCCGGACAACCATGTAGTACAAAACCGGGACGGCGACCCGGGAGAGAACCGTGGACGCGACTTCCCCGGCCATGAGGGCCACGGCGAGACCCTGGAAAATGGGATCAAAGAGGATGACCCCGGCGCCCACCACCACCGCCGCGGCCGTGAGCAACATGGGCCGGAAGCGCACGGCCCCGGCGTCGATCACGGCCTCTTTGAGGGGCATGCCTTCGGCCAGGCGCAGGTGGATGAAGTCGACCAGGATGATGGAATTGCGGACCACGATCCCGGCCCCGGCGATGAAGCCGATCATGCTGGTGGCCGTGAAAAAGGCCCCCAGGGCCCAATGGGCGGGCAAAATGCCCACCAAGGTCAGCGGGATCGGAACCATCACCACCAGCGGAATCAGGAACGAACGGAACCACCCCACCACCAACACGTAGATCAAAAGCAGGGCAAAGGCGAAGGCCAGCCCCAAATCCCGAAAAACTTCGTAGGTGATCTGCCATTCTCCGTCCCATTTCAGGGCCCATTCCTGGGAATTCCCGGGCTGTTTTGAAAAATATTCCCGCAGATCGAACCCCTCCTTCTCCGCCATTTCGCGAATGCCGCGGCGGAGCGCCAGGATGGCGTAGACGGGGCTTTCCTGCCGTCCCGCCACATCGGCGATGACGTAACTCGCCCGCTGAAGGTTTTTGTGGTACACCGGCGCGTCCCGTTCGGTCCGTTCCGTGCGGGTCAAGGATCCCAGGGGGAGCAGGGTTCCGTTTCGCGACATCATTTGAATGCCCCGAAGCGCGTCCAACCCCCGCCGGTTTTCCGGGGAAAGACGAAGACGGATTTCCACCGACTCCCGGTCCTCCGTGTGGGCCAAACCGAGGGTTTGCCCTCCCAGCGACAAAGACACCGTTTGGGCCACCGCCGCAGGCGGCAGGCCGTTGAGCGAAGCCTTTTCCCGATCCACCACCAGCCGGTCCAGTGGTTCCACCGCGGGGACGTAACTGTCCACGTCGACGACCCCCGGGGCGGTTTTGAGCCATTGTTCCAACTTTCGCGCCAGGGCGTCCCGACGGACGTTGTCGGGCCCGTAAAGTTCAAAAACCAAGGTGGAAAGGACCGGCGGTCCCGGGGGAATCTCGGCGACTTGAACCCGGGCCCCGTATCGGTCGGCGATGGCCTGGATTCCCGGGCGGAGGACGGTCGCGATCCCGTGGCTTTGGATCCGGCGGGATTTTTTGTCCGTGAGGTTCACCGCCAAGTCCGCTTGGTGGGGACGTTGACGGAGGAAATAATGGCGCACCAGCCCGTTGAAGTTGTAGGGCGCCGCGGTCCCGACGTAGCCAGTGACCCGCTCCACCTCGGGGGATTCCAAAAGCGCCCGGGCGACCTCGTCCGCCGCGCGTTTCGTCTGTGAAAGCGCGGCGCCCTCGGGCAGGCTCAGGACCACTTCGAATTCGTTTTTGTTGTCGAAGGGCAGCATTTTGACCGTCACGGCTTTAAAATAAACCAGGGACGCCGCGGCCGCCAGCAACACGACGGTGCCCAACAGGTACGCCCACCGGGCCCGGGTCGAGGACAGGAGAGTGCCCATCATCCGACGGTAGAAATGATCCAGCCGGGATTCCGCGCCGTGCCCCGCGGCGGGGCGGGGTTTCCACCATTCCAAAATGTGCGCGAAGGCCCAGGGACTGACCACGAAAGCGATCCCGAGCGAAAACAGCATGGCCACGCTGGCCCCCACCGGGATGGGCCGCATGTAGGGCCCCATGAGACCCGACACGAAGGCCATGGGGAGAATGGCCGCGATGACGGCCCAGGTGGCCAGGAGGGTGGGGTTGCCCACCTCGGCCACCGCGTCCACCGACAAACGCCAAACGGAGCGGCCGTCGTTCATCGTGAAATGGCGATGGATGTTCTCCACCACCACGATGGCGTCGTCCACCAGGATGCCGATGGAAAAGATGAGGGCGAAAAGGGTGATGCGGTTGAGCGTGTATCCGAGCAGATGGTAAACCAGGAGCGTGAGGGCCAGGGTCACCGGAATCGCCACCAGCACCACCAGGGCCTCCCGAAGACCCAACACCAGCGCCATCAACAACGTCACGGAGAGCGTCGCCAGGACCATGTGGAACAGCAATTCGTTTGATTTTTCCTTGGCCGTTTCGCCGTAGTTCCGGGTGACGTCCAGGGCGGTGCCGGGCAGGAGCAGCGTCGGCCGGACGTCCGCGATCCGCTTCATCACTTCCTCCGCCACCCGGGTGGCGTTTTCGCCTCGCCGCTTGGAAACGGCCACCGTGACCGCGGGCCGGCCTTCCTTCGCGCCCACGTCTTTTTTGTCCCACTGGGCGACGACGGTTTCCTCTTCGTCGGGACCGTCCTCCACCCGGGCCACATCCGCCAGGGTCACCGGCCGCCCGCCGGACACGCCCACGACAATGTTCTTTAAATCCTCAACGGTGCGCACCAGCGCATCGGTTTCCACGGCCACCGATCGATCCCCCGCGCGGTGGGTTCCGGCGGGAAGCCGCGCGTTGGAGGCTTCGAGCGTTCCGGCCAACTCCAAAGGCGTCAACCGATGCCGGGCCAGGGCGCCGGGATCGAAGTGAATCAAAAATTGGCGACGTCGACCGCCGGTGATTTCCGTTTCGGAAACCCCCGGCACCGCGCTGATTTCCCGTTGCAGCGCGGCGGCCTGGCGCCGGAGGGCGAAGCCGTCCTGGCCCGGGCCGGAAAGATTGAACGCCAGGATGGGCACGTCGTCGATGGAACGGGGTTTGATCAGCGGCTGGGTCGACCCCGGCGGCAGGGTGTCCATGTGGGCGAAGGTTTTCGTGTAAACCCGGGTCATGGCCTCCTCGGGATTGGTGCCCACCTTGAAACGAAGAATGAACATGGCCAGCCCGGGTTCCGCCGTCGAATAAACGTATTCCACGCCGGGGATTTCCCAAAATCGCCGCTCGCCCACATTGATCAGCCGTTCCTCCACTTCCCGGGCGCTGGCGCCGGGGAATCCCACAAACACGTCGAACATGGGGACGTTGATCTGGGGCTCCTCTTCCCGGGGCAGGGCGAGGGTGGCGAAAAGGCCGAAGGTCAAAGCGGCGCCCACCAGGAGGGGCGTGAGCTTGGACCTTAAAAAGGTTTCGGCCAGTCGGCCGGCGATTCCGGCGTGGGGGTTTTTCATGGGCGGGACTCCAGGCCGCGGCCCAAAGCGGCGACCTTTTTTTCCTCTAAAAGTCCGGCGGCGGCCAAGACTCGGACGTGGCTGAGCCACAGGGCGTGGCGGGCTTGCGCCCGGGCCTTTTCGGCGTCGGCCAGGGCCTGCTCGGCTTTCAGCAAATCCAAAATACTCTGCCGCCCTTCCCGGTAAAGCGGGCGGAAAAGCTCCAGGGATTTCCGAGCCTGTTCCACGGTGCGATCCAGTTCCGAAGACACCGCGGCCGCCGTCGCTCGGGCGCGGAGGGCCCGGCGCCATTCGATTTCGCCTTGTTCGGCGAGGGCGTCCCGGCCCCGTTGGGCCGCCGCGGCCAAGGCCGACGACCGGCGTTCGCGCGCTCCCCGGGCGGGGTCCCCGAGGGACCACTGGGCCCGAAGCATCAACAGACGTTGGCCCGCGTTGCTTGAAAAGTCGTCGGTGTTCGACTGAACTTCGGCCACCGCGTCCACCGTGGGCCAGGGGAACCGCCCCGCCTGCCGCGCCGCCGTCGCGGCCTGGAGAGCGCCGCGGTCCAGGATGGCCAAATCCGGGCGGGCGGCCAGGGCTCTGCGCAATTCCTCTTCGGGCGGAAGGGACGGCGGCACCGAACTCAACGTCCCGGCCATTTCCACCGGCGACGACGAGTCTCCCCGGAGAAGGGCCAGCGTCTCCCCGGCGCCCCCCTCCATTTCCCGGGCCTCACGTTCTTGGGCCCGGAGGGAGGAGAGAACGGCTTCCGCCGCAAAATAGTCGGACCCCAGAACCAATCCCTTGGCCCGCAATTTTTGCGCGCCCGCGATTTCCGCTTCGGCGGCGGCGATGCGCTCCGCCAGCGCGTTTTGGACCTCGCGGGCAAGCAACTGTTGGAGGGCTCCTTCCACCACCATCCTACGCAGGGACTGCCGGGCCTGTTCCTCCTCCCAGGCCGCTTTCTCAACGCCCAAGACGCCCAGACGTTCCTGACTTTGAATGGCAAAACCCGCAAAGAGGGGGACTCCCAAAGCCAGGGAGCTGCGGAGGTGGGTCGTGTAGCCGGGGCGATTCAAAGCGTCCACGGCAAAATCGGAGGCGGCGAAGGACCGCCGATCCAACAGAGAGGCGAAGGCGTAGACCGGGCCGTCCCCCCGCGTTAAAACGCTGGAGGCCGCCAGCCGGGGGAGACGCTGGGCCCGGGCTTCCGATAACCCCGCCTGAGCCGCCCGACGCCCCGCGTCGGCGGCGGACAATCCGGGGTTTCGGGCCAGGACGTCGCGGACGAGACTCTCCAGGGAAAGGGGGTCGGCCCGAAGGACGCCTCCCAACAGGAAGAGAACTCCGGAGAAAAGGATTTTTTTCACGGGTTCCCGCAGGAACGACCGCCGCATTTACGAAGAAGGGTCATCATGGGGCACCAATTGGTGAAAGACGATTGGAAGAGGTTTATACCGACAAAGGCCGTGAACCACAACCAATGGACGCTGTGCCATTGGGCCAGGGCCAAGCTCGACAAAACGAAAAATCCGGCAATGCCTCTTAAGACGCGTTCGACGTTCATGAGGTCCTCCTATAT
This sequence comes from Elusimicrobiota bacterium, assembly GCA_016722575.1. Lineage (NCBI taxonomy): Bacteria > Pseudomonadati > Elusimicrobiota > Elusimicrobiota bacterium. The sequence continues at coordinate 180,952 of JADKIY010000001.1, forward strand.
ACCTTTAGACGCGCCAAGGCCCAAAAGGATTCACTTGCGACAGAAATAAAAAGGCCCCTCCCCCCGCCTTCGCGGGGAGAGGGGCCTCGCTCAAGTCGATCAATCCTCGAAGCGAATCGTCGTTCCCATCCAGAACGTCCGGCCCGGTTGCGGGTTCCGGGTGGTGGAATAGGGGAAGGCGGATTCCGCGTCGAAGGTCAGGGCGTAGCGTCGGTTCAGAATGTTGTCGCAGGCCACGTAGAATTCGGCCGCGAGAATTTTCTTGGACAACCGGGCGCCCCACACCGCGAAGGTCGGCAGATCGAGCCCCTGTTGGTCGTCTTTTTGAAACTGCCGCGACACGTACCGCACCGCGCTGGAAAGCTCCCAGTCGTTGCCGGGTCGCCAGGCGGCCTGGTAGAAGGCCGCGTGCCGGGGCGTGAGGCGCAGGGTCCGGTGGGTGTTTTCCGTCAGGGAATTCCCGATGGCCCGGGTGTAGGTGTAGGACGCCCGCCCGGTGACCCGGGGGAGGAGGGGGTGGCGGCTTTCCACCTCCGCCCCCGCCAGCTCCGCTTGGGGGGCGTTTTCGTAAGACGTGAAGCCCCCGTTGACGGTCACCCGGTCTTCGATTTTGGTGTAGAAACCCGTGGCGGACAATCGACGGGCGGAATTCCCACCCACCTCAAACCCGAAATCGTAGGACCAGGCTTTTTCCGGCTTCAAATCCGGATTTCCGGAAAAGAAAGCGTCGACGTAATAAAGCTCCAGGAAGGACGGCGCGCGAAAGGAACGCGCGGCGTTCCCGGAGAGTTTTAAATTCTCCGCGGCGCGCCAAGCCACCGTGAATCGCGGGTTCCAGGTGGGACCGAAGGCGCTGTGGCTGTCGTACCGCAGGCCCGGCATGAACACCCAGGCTCCCAGGGCGAGGCTCAGCTGCCCGTAGGCCCCGACGTTGGTGATGTGGTTGTCCCGGGCCGGGGCGAAGGCGGACTCGGCCGTCTTTTGCCCGTCCCATTCGTAGGCCGCCCCCAGGGTCAAAACGTCGGACCATTGAAAACGCGTGTCGTTGCCCCAGAACCGGTTGTCCTGCTCGAAATCCGGCGCGGCGGATTTGGACGGGCGCGTTTCGTATCGTTGGCCCGTACCGTAAAAAGTGGACTGAACACTGGCCGAGCCGCCCAGGGGGAGGAACACCAGCCCGTGGCCCCGCTGGGCTTTCTGGTCGACCCGGGCGGCGGGATCGACGGCTTCCCGTTCTTTTTTCCCGTCCCACTCCTCCACCGGAAGAACGGTCCCGTGGGGATTCCCGACTTCGCCGTCCACGATGGACCCGTCGAGGGCAAAGCGCGCGCCGTTCCCGAAGGTGTAGCCGGCCTTGAGCGTGCCGTGCAAATTGTCCGAATCCGCGTTCTTTTGAAAACCGTCCGTGAGCGATCGCCCAGCGCTGGCGTAGGCGTCGAACCCGCCGATCCGGTGGCGGATGTCGCCTTCGTACAGCTGGGTGTAGTAGGAGCGAAACTCGCTTTTGAAACGGGTCTGAGGCTTGTCCCCCACCGGACGCTTCGTCAACAGATGGATCACGCCGCCCGTGGTGTTGGCGCCGTAGAGGACCGACGCGCCCCCACGCACCACTTCAATGCGGTCGATGTCCGTGAGCGGCATCTGGGACAAATCAAAAAACTGGTTCGAAATGCCCAGGAGCGGAAGGTCGTCGATCAAAATCTGCTGCTGGGCCGACGAGGGCGAGCCCCGGAGGCGCAGGGTCGAAAAGGACCCGGGGCCGCCGGATTTCTGCACCACCACCGACGGCAGGGGCATCACGCCCTCGTCCAGGGCCGAGGCGCCCAGGGATTCCCAATCCTCCGACGTCATTCGGGAAACATTGGTCGGCAGTCGCTTGTCCGGCGTGGAGGAACGCGTGAGAGAGAGAAAAACCCCCTCGTCCTCCGCCCGAAGATGGCCGGCCGTGGCCAGAATTAAAATGAGTGAGAGGCGCTTCATAACGACTCCTTTGATTCTTTCTTGGAATAGAGAAATTGAACAAAACCGGCCGCGGTCGAATCCCCGGAGCGAACCGTGGCGTCCAGTCCGTAGATGGCCGAAAGGCGCTCCGGGGACAGCACCTTCGAGGTGGGGCCCAAGGCCCGGCATTGCCCCCCCGACAACAAGAGGGTGCGAGGGCACCAACCGTAGGCCAAATTGACGTCGTGCAGAATGGCGACGACCGCCAGCCGGCGCTCTCGGCGAAGGCGTTCAATGACGTTCACCAATTCGGCTTGATGGCGGGGGTCCAGGTGGGCCGTGGGTTCGTCGAGCAAAAGAAGGTCCGGCTCCTGGGCCAAGGCCCGGGCCAACAGCACCCGCCGCCTTTCCCCGCCGGACAGCCGGTCCACCGATCGATGGCGGAGCGCGGTCAAATCCGTTTCCTCCAGGGCGCGGTGAACCTCCCGACGATCGGCGATCGAACGGCGCCCCCACAGGGGCCCGTGGCAAAACCGCCCGAGGGAAACCACGTCCTCCACCGTCATGGAAAAAAGCGTCGAGAGGTCCTGGGGCACCCAGGCCACCCGGCGGGCGACGGCCCGGGCCGACAACGTCTCCAAGGGATCGCCCCCCAGGCGGATCTCGCCCGACCAGGGCCCCTGGGTTCCGCCCAACAGGCGGAGCAGGGTGGATTTGCCGGCGCCGTTGGGCCCCAGAATCGCCAAGAGATCCCCGGCCTCCATTTCGAAAGAAATGTCCTTCAAGCCGAAGGGACGGTCGTCCTCCCAGCGGGGATAGGCGAAGGACAAGTTCTTGACCGAGAGAACGGTCATCCGAGATTCCTTCGTTCCCGCCGAAGCAGAACCAGAAAAAACGGCGCGCCCAAAAGAGCCGTAACGACCCCCACCGGGATTTCTTGGGGGGCCAAAACCCAACGGCCCAGGGCGTCGGCCAAGAGGACCAGCGCCGCCCCGAGAACGGACGACGCCGGCACGCTCCATCGATGATCGGATCCCACGAGCAACCGGGCCATGTGGGGAACCATCAAACCCACAAATGGAATGACCCCGTTGAACGTCACGGCCAACCCCGTGGCCAGGGCGGACAAAAGGACGATGCCCCACAACGCTTTGTCGACGGATAGGCCCAGGGCCCGGGCCGTGTCCCGACCCAGGGCCAGGAGGTTGAGCGCGGGGGACGCCCAAAAGAGGCCGGCCAGGGCCGCGGCGGACAAAAGGAGCAAGGGGATCAGCCGCCCGTAGGGCGGCGAGTCCAAACTTCCGAGCAGCCAAAAGAGGATGTTCGCCCCTTGATCCCGCCGGGCTTGGGAGAGAATGAAGGTCAGCACCGAGGAGGTGAAGGCGTGCAGGGCCGCTCCGGCCAATACCATCAAGGTCGCGCTCGGCGCGCCCGCGCCCCGGGACAAGAGAAGAACCAGGCCCAGGGAAACCAGAGCCCCGACCACGGCCAAGGGGGCGGGTTGCGTGACGCCCAAAAGGAATCCCAGCGCCGAACCGAGAGCCGCCCCGCCGGAAAGCCCCAGCAGGTAGGGGTCCGCCAGGGGGTTTCTGAGAACGCCTTGAAGCACGCACCCCGCCGTGGAAAGCAAGGCGCCCACCGCGGCGCCCAGAAGTACCCGGGGCAGTCGGAGGCGGAACAAGATGTCCCAGGAAGTCCCGCCGGGACGAAGCTCGTTCCAATTCCCCAGCGGCACCGCGCCCACCGTCAGGGAGAAAAGAAACGCGCCCAGGAGCAACAAAAGAAGCGCGGGCACCGCCCAGGAGCGTCGCCGGGCGTTCACGGTCGCGCCGCCTCGTCCATCAAATAGGCCAAGGCTTCCACCACCCGGGGCCCCGCCCGGGAAATCAAATCCGCGTCCACCCGAATCACCCGCCCGGAACGGACGGCGGGAAGGTCCTTCCAGCCCGGACGGGAACCCAGGTCTTCGGCCCCTTCCACCCCGGTGTGAAAAACGACGTCCGGCCGGCTTTTGACGATCCATTCGGAGGAGAGGAGGGGCATTTCGTTGGTGGTGTCGGGAACGATGTTGTCGAAGCCGGCGCGCTTCAGCAATTGGCCCTGGAAGCTGGCGGCCCCGACGGACTGGAGGGGGCGGGGCCAGATTTCGAAATACACCCGGGGTCGATGGGCGGGAAGGGGACGCGCGTCCAACCGGGCCAGCCGGTCCCGCAGGGCGGACAAAAGCGCCGCGGCTTGCGGTCCGCGTTCGATGGCGTCGCCCAGGACCCGAATCAACTCGAAAACGTCTTCGATGGATTTGGCGTGGGTGGCGGGCAAAAAGAGGACGGGCAGGTGAAACCGTTTAAAATCCGCCGCGAACCGCTCGTGGGCGCTGTCGGCCAGCACCAGGTCGGGGCGAAGGGCCATCAGCACTTCCCAACGGGGTTCCAAGGCCCCGGCCCGGGGCAGGCCCGGGAAATCCCCGGGATGTTCCGAATCGGACACCGCCACGAGCGCGGTCCGCGCGCCCAGGGCCGTCACGATTTCCGAATGGGAAGGAAGAAGGGAGGCGAGGCGTCGCTCGCGCCCCCCCGCCCAAGCGGGAGCCGCGACGAGGAGCAACAGGACCATTCGGCAAAAACGCATTTCGGACCCAACGCCGAGGCGGGAAAAGAAGGGCAAAAAAAACCCAACAGGGCGGGAGTCTGTTGGGGGTCGATCGTCCTTCCCGCGAAGGCGCCTTTCGGCGAAGTATGGCTCGCGCGCCGTAGACCGGACTTGTCCCCGACGTTTCATCGGGGCTTCACCGTTGCGGGGCAGTGCCTGATTCGACCAACGCGGTCCTACAGGGCTTCCCCGGCGCGCGAGAATAACGTCAGTCTATCAAAAAACCGTTCGATGTCAAGTTTCCGACCCCCGTTCCACGGCTTTTCCTTTCTCGACCGAGATTTGGTGACGCCCCGCTGGCCGGTCGGGCGGAACAATGGGGGGATTTAGCGCCTGAGGGAGGGTTCGGTCCTCCGTGGTCCAGGAGACGGGGGCCGACCCCGCCGTGAATTGTTGGATCGAAAAGCACCGCGGTAGTGTCTGGCAATGTTTTGTGGGCGCGGAAGCCGCCACGGAACGGGCGGCCCCGGTTAATTCATCCGCCGGGCGGGAATCCATCCCCGGACGGCGTTGATCAACCACACCCGATCGGCCCGCCGCCAATCGGATTTCCGCAACACGCGCTCCTGAATCTTTCGTCGGCGGAGCAGGGCCGCCCGATACACCCCCGCCAAGAGGCCCGAGGACACCGGCGGCGTGAAGAACCGCCCGCCCTTTTCCAAAACCACGTTCGTCCGGGTTCCCTCGGTCAGTTCCCCCCGGTGGTTCCAACCCACCACTTCGTCCACGTCGGGGCGCCCCGCGGCCATGGCGTCGTAGGCCCCCCTCCGGGTGGTTTTGTGAAACAGGAACGGGTCGGCGTCGTCGACCGGCTTGACCGACAGGGCCACGCGCCAGGCGGCCGTCGCGGGCGGCAGCGGTTCGGACGAAACGTCCAGAAGTCCCTCCCGATTTAAAAGCAGGCGCGTTTTCCACACCCCCCGGGTCCGTCGACCCGCCGGGCCGGCCAACGCCCGATCAAAAGACTTTCGATCCACCGCAAACCCGAAACGCTTCGCGGAGTCCCGCAGCCGCCGCCAATGAAATTCCCTCAACGGGCAACGCCCCTCTTCCAGACGAAGGGATTCGATCAGTTGGAACTCCGGAACGCGAAGGAACTCCCCTTTGAGAAGGGATTCCCGCCATTCCCCGACGGCGGAGGAGCCCCAGGTCACCCCGGCGCCGACCCCGCAACGGGCCCGGCCCGTTTTCCCATTCAGGGCGATCGTCCGAATGGCCACGTTGAATTCCCCCGCTCCCGTCGGGTCGAATCAATCCGATGGCGCCGGTGTAGAGGCCCCGGGGCGCGGTTTCCAACCGCCGGATGATTTCCATGGTCCGCCGCTTCGGCGCGCCCGTGACGGAGCCGCTGGGAAAGAGCGCGGCCAGGCACTGCCGCCAGGCGACGCCGGGGCCCAGGCGCCCCGCGACGGTCGACGTCAATTGATGCACGGTGGGATACTTTTCGACCCGGAAAAGGGAGCGGGCGTGAATCGTTCCCGGCCGGGCGACTTTGCCCAAATCGTTTCGAAGGAGATCAACGATCATGAGGTTTTCGGCCCGGTCCTTGGGGCTCCGCCCGAGACGGGCGCCGAGTTCGGCGTCCTCGGCGGGCCAACGCCCCCGGGGGGCGGACCCCTTCATGGGCCGGAGGACCACGCGGTTTCCCCGGAGCTCAAAAAACAACTCGGGGGAAAGACTGAGCCACTTCCACCGACCCCCGTCGATGAACGCGGCGTATCGGGCTCCCTGGGCCGGTCCCAGGGACCAAAACCAGCTTCGGGCGTCGCCGGAAAACCGGCATTCCAAGGGAAAGGTGTGATTGACCTGGTAGGTGTCTCCCCGGGCGATGAGGGTTTTGATGCGGGATATGGATCGACGGTGGGCGTCCGCGTCCACCCCGGGCCGCCAGGGGGTGTGGGAAAATGGTTTTGGCCGGGGCCGGACCGCCGGGACGGGTTTGGAAAAGGAAGCGGCCCAGGCCAGGGGCTCCGGGCCCAACCGCCCCGCCGGAAGCTCGGGGTTCAACGTCGCGGCGGCTTCGTAAGCCAGGGCCAAGGCCACCCAGCGCCCGCGTTTTGATTCCGATTCGGCCCAGCCGAGAACGCCCTCCACTTCCGAGGGACGGCGCGCCCATCGTGTTCCCCGGGGATTTTGAAAGGAATAATTCCAACCGGGCCGCGCGCGATCGAAGGAAACAAAATCCACCCGGGACATGGGACCGCGCCGCGGCTACTTCGCGGAGGGAAAGGGGCTGGCGCCCGCGGCGCCGGAGGGGTAATAGGGGCGTTCACCGGCCGTGTGGTCGGTGACGTCCCGAACATCGGAGAGCGCGGGGAGGCGATCCAAGAGCGTGCGGCGCACCCCGTGGGCCAGGGTCAACTGGGCCGCGCCGCACCCTTGGCAACCGCCCACAAACCGAATTCGCGCCACCCGGCCCTCCAACCCGTCCAGTTCCGCGCGACCGCCGTGGCCCGCCAGGGACGGGTTGATTTCCTCCGCCAGCACTTTTTCAATGTCGGCCGCCAGATCGCCGCCGGCCGCGTTGGCGGGGACGCCGGCGGCCACCGGCGGACGATCGCTTTTGAGAGCGAGCCTCAACGCCGCGCCGACCGTTCCGGCGAAAGTTTTCCAATCGGTGTCCTCGCCCCGGGCCACGGTCACGCGAGATCCGTCCGCCCAGACCTGCACGACGCCGGGCAGTTTGAACAATTCCTCAAAAAGGGGGGACCCGGCCGCCTGGGCGGCGGCGCGGCAAACGACGGAACGGTCGGACACGGGACGATCGAGGGCGAAGGCGCACACCCGCGGGTCGGAAGGCGACACCGCGGCGGTGATGCGGACGGCGCTCAAACGGAAAAGGTCTCGGCGGGTTTTCCCCGTCGGGCCAGGCAGGCCGGGCATTCGCAGATCGCCTGGAAATCGGCGAATTTGTAAATGCCGGTGTTGTGCCCGTCGGTGAAAGCCAGCCCCAGGCCGTAACGGCCGACGGGCTGAACGCCGGTGATCCGGACGTCCAAAGGCACGCGTTTCGGGTCCAACACCCGGCGGCCGGTGTCTTCGTCCACGCACTGGGCGCAGGGGCATCGGCCGCGCAGGGTCCAGGCGGCGTAGGCGCCCTCGTGGCCGTCGGGCCAGGAAAGCCGCAATTCGCCCGCGGGACCGATTTTGGCCTGGGTCGGCTCCTCGGCGGAAGTGCCGGCGTTTTGCCGGGCCACTTCGGCTTCCAGACGCCGGGCGATTTCCAGGAACGCCTTGGCCGCGGGGGATTGGTCGGTGCGCAGCAAAATCGGTTCGCCGGCGTCGCCGCCTTCCATGACGGCGATTTCCAAGGGCACCGCGCCCAGAAACGGCGCGCCGGTTTCCCGGGCCAGGGTTTCGCCCCCGGCTTTCTTAAATAATTTGTGATCGTGTCCGCACTTCTCGCAGACAAACCCGCTCATGTTCTCCACGATGCCCAAAACCGGCACTTTCACCTGCTCGAACATGCGGAGGCCCTTCCGGGCGACGCCCAAAGCGACGTCCTGGGGCGTCGTCACCACGACGCAGCCGGTCAGGGGCGCCTGCTGGGCCAGGGACAACTGCACGTCGCCGGTGCCCGGCGGCATGTCGATCAACAGATAATCCAATTCGCCCCACTCCACGTTCCCCAAAAATTGGGCCAGGGCCTTGAGCGCCATGGGGGCCCGCCAGATGACCGGCGATCCCTCGGGCACGATAAACCCGATGGACATGAGGGGAATGCCGTGGCGGACGATGGGGGTGATTTGGCCGTCCTCGGCGGGGGGGCGGTCCAGGGGGGCGCCCAGCAACCGGGGTTGGCTGGGGCCGTAAATGTCCGCGTCCAAAATTCCCACCCGGGCGCCGAGCTTGGTGAGGGCCACGGCCAAATTGGCGGTCACCGTGGATTTCCCCACGCCGCCCTTGCCGCTGCCGACCGCAATGACGTTGCCGACCTTGGCCAAGGTGTCGGGGCCGGGCCGTCGTTCTTTGGGGCCACGTCGCGCGGCGAGGATTTCGGAGGTGGGTTGGGTCATAATCGATATTTTACCATTCCTGTCCGGTTTTTCCCAGACGGGACCGCGCCTTGGGGTCGCCCCACAAACTCCCGGGCCCCCGGGGCCCTATTCCACAACCTGGAAATCGACCGCGATGGGCGTCTCGTTGATCACCAGGTTCAACGAGCGGTCCCCGCTTTCCCCGAATGCTTCCGTGCGTTCTCCCAGGGCATTCCGCCAATCCCGGAAGGCCTCCTTGGGCCAGGCCCAAATGGCCGGGGCCCGCCGTAGAGATTCGGCCTCAAGGTCCCGGCGCAGGCGGCGACCGTCCTCGGGCGACTCTTTAACGACGATCAGTTGGGCGTAGGGAAACCGGCGGGAGACCTTGGAAAGCTTGTTCATGGACACGGTGCCGCACTCGATCCAGAGGCGCGCTTCCCCCCGGTCGTCCAGGGCCAGGAGGTCGGGGCGGAATTCCTGCCCCAGAAGCGCGGGGTGTTTGGCCGAGGGGGCCACCAGGGGCTCCTCGGCCCAGAGGAGCAGGAAGGCGGAAAGCTTTAGGGCCAGGTGGTCCAGGGTCTCGTCGGCGTGGGGGGACAGGATCAGTTTGCGATGGCCGCCGTTGAGATGGAGGTCGCAGCGTAAAATCACGGACGGTTCGGGGCCGCCGAAGCGGTCAGTCGAATTCCGCCACCAGGAAGGTGTGGTCGGAGGGTTTTTCCCACCCCCGGGGCGTCCGGTCGATCCAAATTTTATTTAGCCGCCGAACCGCCGGCGGGGTCCCCATCATGTGATCGATGCGCCACCCCCGATTGCGGGTGAAATTGGTCGGAATCATGTAATCCCAGTAGGTGTATTGGTCCGGCCCCTTTTCTTTTTCCCGGAAGAGGTCGGTCCACAGCCCGTCGCAGGCGGCCGCCAGGGCCGCCCGGGCCTTGGGATGGAAGCAAACGTGCTCGGCGTTTCGCTTGGGGTCCCACAGGTCGATTTCCGTCGGCGCCACGTTCAAATCGCCCATCCACAGGGCGGGCGCGTCCGGCCGGACGTGCTTGGCGAAAAGTTTTTTTAAGCCCGCGTAAAATTTCAGCTTGTTTTCGAATTTGGGGGAGTCGGGCTCGAACCCCTGGGGCACGTAGGTGTTGATCAACAGCCACTCGCCCAGCCGGCCGACCAGGGCGCGGGCCTCCCCGGACCCCGAGGGGTCCCAGGTGGCGTCCACGGAATCCAGAGGTTTTTGAGAAAAAAAGGCGACGCCGTTGTAGGATTTCTGGCCGCGGATCGCGGCGTGCCAACCCGCGTTTTCAAAATCCGCCCGGGGAAACTGGTCGTCCATGACCTTGGTTTCCTGCACGGCCAACACGTCCGGGCGCTCCGCGTTTAACCATTTCAGGACGATGGGCAGGCGGGAACGGACGGAGTTGGCGTTAAACGTGGCGATTTTCACGGGGCGGGAACGGGCTAGCGCACGAATTCGAAATCGTCGAAGTACACCACGCCTTGCAGGTCGCCGCCCTGGTTCAGGACGACCGCCCTTTGAAAATCCAGTTGAATTTGCTTCAGCGTGCCCTTGTCCAAGCTGGTCGGAGGAAAACCGTCCATGTCCACGGTGTACTGTTCCCAGGCGGTGGTCAGGCCGTCGATGTCCACGGTGGCCACCCCCGCGGGGGCGTTCGATTGCAGCCCCACCGCGAACCGCCTCGGGTTTCCAACGCCGACCTTGGCCCAAAATTTCAGATAGCGGTAGGCGGACAGATTCACGGGCTGCGGGGCGAACCCATCCAGGCCGCCTCCCAGTATGAAATAATGCCCGCCGAAGTCGGTGCCCACGTTCCCGGTCACGTCGTAAACGGTTTTTAAGGAACGGGACGCGCCGTGGAATTGAAGGGGGTCGTAGACGTGGGAAATGCTCGTGGTACTCCCGATGTCCCCAACGCGGCCCCCCAGGGCGTTGCGGTCTTCGCCGTCGGCGAAGGCGTCCAGGGGGACGGCGGGAAAAGCCGAACCCTGGAACCCGACGTCGTCGATGTAAACGGTGCCGTCGACGGCGAGCCCCGACCGGTCGGCGTAGGCCTGTTCAAACACGAAGGAGATTTCCACCACGTTGGCGAAACTGTCCAGATTCCCGAAGGCGGCCAGGGGGATCCGCACTTCCCGCCAAACGGACTCCACGCGTCCGGTCGGAAGAAAATCGTTCACGTAAACGAAAGCGGTTCGCCGGGCGGGGTCGGCGCTGCCGTTGATCATTTGAATCTTCAAATGCTCCACGCCGCCCACCGCGCCGCGGATCCAAAAGCGCAAACCGGTGCAGGAGGCAATGTCGATCGGCGCGGCGGCGGGGGCCAGCTTCATCCAAAACCCGGCGTAACTTCCCAGGGGGCTCAAACCATAGGTGAATTTAAGCGTGCGGGCCCCGGCGTGGGGAGATTCCGTGTCGTAAGTCCGATCGATCGTCGTCCCCACGGACGCCATGTCCCCCATGGCCCCGCCCAGGGCGTTGGTGTTGTCCCCGTCGTCAAAGTTATCGACGATTCTCGAAGCCTCAACGCCCACCCCGACGGAACGAACGGCCACCGATTGGGGTTCGGCCCGGGCGGCAACCCCGGCCAACGCCGCCAGGGCCCCGGCCGCGAATCCGGCCTTCCGGCCTGAGAAGTTCAAGTTCAAAACCGCACCCCCAGGGTCGCCCGGTGGGAACCCGAGGTGCCTTGGATATTGAGGGGCCAGAGGAAAGCGTAGTCAAAAGAGAGGACGAGGCCCGTGGGGCGTTCGTAACGATAACCCAAGCCGGTCCCGATCGAATGGGTGTCGCTCCCCATTCGAAGGGCCAGGTGGTCGGCGGCGAACCGGGCCTCCACGCCCGCTTCGGGCGTCACGTTGGAACCCCGTTGAACGATGTCCAGGGGCAGGGTGCAATTCCGCCATCGGTAGGCGAGCCCCAGCACGGCCTCCATCGGGAGTTTGTCTTTCGAGGCGAACCCGATGTCCGGGCGGTTGATTCCCCGCACGGAAAGGCCCAACGCCATGTTCCGGGACAAGGCGTCCACTTCCGCCAGGTGGATGTGCACATCCAAGGCGAAGTCGTTTCGGGTGCGCCCGTCGCGGAACACGGGATCGCTCGACGTCCGGTTGTCCAAAGTGAAGGATTGGGACAACAAACGGCCCGACACGCCCACGGCCAGGTTGCCGATGTCGCCCAAATCGCGAAACAGATGGGCCGCGCCGAAGGTCACCGTGTCTTCCCGCCGCAAATTGGAGGCGCTGACGCTCCCCCAGCCCACCGAGAGGACGTTGAAGGATTTTAAGGGGCGGACGTAGGCGAATTGGCTTAAAGACACGTTGACTTCGTCCAACCCGGTGAACAATTTGGCGTAGGTGAAGTTGGCCGCCGGCGACTTCATTTCCGTGGTGGCCGCGGGATTGTAAAAAGCCGCCGTGGGATCGTCCCCCAGGGCCGTGAAGGCCCCGCCCAAAGCCGCCGCCCGGGCGGACCAGAGGGGGTCGCGAAACGCCGCTCGGACACCGGAGACGCCGGCGAGCAGAACCCCGGCGGCGGCCAGAGATCGTCGAAGAGTTTGAGCGTTCATGTCAGCGCGCCACCGCCAGGGCGCCCGTCACCGTCAATCCCTGTCCGGTCAAACGATAAATATACGTGCCGGTTTCCGCCAATTTCCCGTCGTCGTCCCGGCCGTCCCAAATGTTGATGCCCGAGAGGCGGCGCACCCGCTCGCCCCTCAAATCGAAGAACTCCACGGTGAATTCGCCCGAAATGTTGAATTGCGCGTAATCGTTTTGGCCGTCCCCGTTGGGGGTAATGATCTTTTCCGCCGGCCGGACCATGTCGGGCGTCAAGGTCGTGGCCAGGGGCGCCAGGCTGTAGACGCTGAAATGGGAGATGGCCACGCTCACCCGATTGGCCACCGGGTCCACCTGCCCGCCCACGAAGCGCCAGAGGTGGCCGTCGAACCAAAACACGCGCAGCAACGTCTCGTCCACGCCCGTGCCGTCCACCCGCCCGTCTTGATCCTGGTCGGGGTAGGGAATGCTGAGGGTGACCGGCCGGCTGAAGCGAAGCCCGTCCGGCGACAGGTCGAATACCCGGAGCGGCGTTCGACCCTCCACCGACGGGTAATTGGACGAGGGCTTGAGCGTCACCTGAAGGGTTTGGTCGCCGTTCAGGCTGTGGGGCGGGAAATCGAGGGTGAGACCCGGCAGGAGGGGGTCCCCGACCGGCACCGTGGTCAAGCCGCCCTCGACCGACATCGTTCGCGTGACGGCCCCGTCTTCGGGAACCAAATTGGCCCGATAGATCGGGGTGACGGTTTCGTTCTCGAAATTGTCCCGGGCCGCAAAATAGTAGTCCATGGTCCCGGGATGCACGTCCCCGGGATCGAGCGTCGCTTGGACCATCCACTTAAAAGGGTTGACGGGGTCCGGCGTTAAAATCGTCGTCCGGGGTTGGAACAGGCCCGTTCCGTCCAAGCGGAAATAAAACGTTGAAGAAACAACGGATCCATCGTCCTCCGCGGTGGTTTGAACTCCGATCGGAATGTTGACCAGGATGACGTCGTTAAAGGGCGTGTGGTCGACCACCGGTCCGTTGATGTCGGCCACGTCGCTGATTTCTTCCAGCACCAACCGCGACACGTAGGTTCCCCGCTCGGTCTCCACGGGCGTTTTAAAAGCGACCGCAACGCGGGAAAGCCCGTCGTCGCCCGGCGTGACCAGAGCCCGGGCGTCCTTGGTGGCTTCAACGGCGAATTCCGGCAGGGATTTCTCCAGCAAAAGAGTCCAGGCCCATTCGTTCCCCGGATCGAAAGCCTCGGGACGACCGGGGAAATTTCGCCAATAAAAAGGCACGGGCGGTTGACCCGGGTCGTCTTGATTGACCAGGCCCTCTTTGGATTGCCCGAAGGCGGCGCCGTTGTCGGTGTAAACAAAGACCTTCCGGAAACGGGATTCGGGGTGGGCGATTTCGATGTATTGGAGGCCGGTGCGGTATTGGTTGGCGGCGCCCGAAGCGGTGCTGAACACCACTCCCGGGGCGATTTCGTCGTCGGCCACGTTTTTAATTTTCACCTCGAGGGCGCCGACGTCGGCGGACCATAAGAGCCCCGCAACGGCTCCCACCCAGAATCGGAGAATTCGATCACGGCGCCGCACGCGAAGGCTCCCCGATTGGCTTGAGAATTTGAAACGTTTTTCCTTCGGAATCCCGGTAATAGGCCGAGAGGGCCCCGTGCCCGGTCCAAAACCAACCCACCTTGGGCGCGGCCAAACGAACCCGGGCGCTTTCTCCCGGGGCCAGGGGTTGATTGGTCAAGTCCGACACGGCCCGGACGAGGGGGCCGTCCAATCGCTCCAAGTCCGCCACCAACTTCGCGCGCATCGTCACGTTGCCGGTGTTTTCCAAAACGGCGTTCACCACGACGTCGTTGCCTTCCACCGCGGCTTTTACGTCTTTCAACTGCGCGTCAAAAACTTCGGTCCCGGCGACCCGAAGGGCCACGCGACGAATCACGCGGGTTTCGGTCAATTCGCCCGCGGCGCGTTGACGCAACCACACTTCGCCCCACAGCTCCCCCACGGCGTTGGGGACCCGGGCGCTCAAACGAACGGTTCGTCGGCCGCCCGCCGGAAGACGCAATGTCCGGGGCCTCAACGACAGCCACGGAGCGGGAGTTTCGCCCGGGCCGTGGACTTCCAAAGTGACGCGAACCGACGCCGAGGAATTATTGACGACGGCCAAATCGGTTGAAATCGAATCTCCGGGCTCCCCTCGCAAAGCGATCAATTCGGGCCGCAGGTCGAGGGCCCGGGCCGCGGTAGGCTTTCCGGCGAGGACGCCGATGGCCAAGGCCAAGCCTAAGAATAGGGGACTGGCCTTAAGGCGCACCGGGGGTCTCCGCGAAAGGGCTGGTGACCGTGACTTGGCCTTTTTTGTCGATTCGGAAACCGAGGCTCCCCGATAACAAAAGACCGCCTTTTTCGCCCGTCACGTTCAGTTGCCCACGGTAGAGACCCTCGGGGTAAGCGTTTTGTTGGTCTCGGGCGTAAAATTTTTGATTTTTGGTGGGAAACACCGGCAGACCGCCGGCAAGGGACACGGCGCCGATTTCAATCCCCCGCGGGTTTGAAATCTTCAACGCGCCCTGGGGACGGACGTGGACGGGCCCGTTGTTTTTTAGTTCGACGGCAAATTCGAGCTGCTTGAGCGAATTGAGGTAAACCTGGAGTGAGGCAAGGGCAATTTGGCCCTGAACGGTCGCTGTCGAAAGCATGTAAACCGGAATTCCCTGGCGAAATCGATAGCCGGTTCCGCCGCCGGGATTTGAGGTGGGGCCTCCAAAAACGACCATGGCCATGGCCTCGCCGCTGAAGGAAGCGGGGGGCGTTACCGTGTAGGCGACTTCTTTGGCGGCGCCGGGTTTTAAGACGAAAGGGTGGGGAAACTTAAGGTCAAGCCATTCGGCGGGCGGCAGGGACGGAAGGCCCGTGCGATCGGCCCATTCGTCCCGCACTTCAATTTCCACGAGGACTTCGGTGTCCCCGTTGTTGCGAACGATCATTTTCCCTTTGGCGGATTGACCCGCGGGGACGGACTCTTCCACCACCCCTGGCCGCACCTCCAAAAAGGTGTTGGCCCGGAGAACGGGGGCGAACAGAAGCACCAGCGCCGGAGCGCCCAGAAACAAAGAATTCCGCATAAGCCAACCCGCGGGCGCGCCCGGGGGCCGAAGCCCCCGGGTCGCCACCGGGCTTGTGGCTTTAGAGATTCATCAATTCAAAGGTAATGGTGGCCGTGTAATCGCCCGGCGCAACACCTTTGAAGTCGCCGCCCAGGAAGTAGAAGAAGGGCGCCGTTTTCCCCGATAGAACGTCGTTGCCGCCGGGGCGGTTGGGACGCACAATGCGGGTTTCGGTCAGGCCGCCGAAGGCGATGTTCTTGTAGCCGGCCGAGCCGTCGAAAGACTGGTCGGTAAACCCGGGAGGATTGCGGTCGCTCCGATCCTTGAGGAAGGTGTAGCCGTTGGTCGCGCCATCCACGGGGTTGGCCGCATCGGGACCTCCGAAGTTCTTGGCCACGTCGGAATCGGGGAGAACCAACCACCCCACGCCAGCCCGGTTGCCGTTTACGGTGCCGCGAAGACCGCCGTACTGGTATCCCCAAGTCGTCGTGTCGGGCAGAACGCCGCCGGCAAAGTTGAAGTTGTCGGTGTAGTTGCGCAGTTCCCAGCCGGTGTTGATGTTGTCGTTGACGCTCAGCTGAAGGAATTGCGAGCCCTTGGCCGTCCAGGTGGACCCGCCCGGGTCGACGTTCGCAAACCCGATGGTCGCGGCGGTGGTGCCGTCCATGTTTTTGATCGCGAGGCTGATGGTGTTGACGCCGGCGATGGTCACGGACACGTTGGCGGTTTTGGTGTCCGCGGTGCTGGCCGCTTGCGCGCTGGTGAGGGCGAACGCAGCGACCGCGAGCGCTCCTACCAGAGTGGTGAGTCTCTTCATGTGATTCCTCCTATACATCAAGGATGAGTGCGGGGCTTTGGAACCGTCGCTGGAAGGCACCGTCAATTCGAGGCCGGTGAAGAGGCCCTGGACGGATCGGCCGGGCGTGCCCGGCGCGCGGTGCCTTGCGCGTCGCCGCTGACCGTCCCGCGCCGGCGAAGAATCGAACCCCTCGCCATTGACGGGTTTCCGGCGCCGGCTCCAACAATGCGTTGTCGATTTCGATGGGAGCCGGGAACTCTTGGATACATTGTAATACGGTCCCGGAAAGAGATGGTTAACGAGATGTAACAAGTATGTAACATTTAGTTGCCCACGTGGGCATATTCTTTGACAGAAGCGCAATCGGTATTTTCTCCGTCGACACTTTAATAAAAAAAACCCGCCGGCGGAGGAACCGCCGGCGGGTGGGTTTTCAATCGTCTGAAGCTTTTTTACCCGGGCCGGAGCGGGCTGTTGGACAAGTCCCGGGAAATGGACTTGAGGCGGAGAGTGCCCCGCAGTTCCTGGAGATCCAAGGGCAGCACCACCTGATTTCCAGCGAGGGAAGCCCCGGCCACGCCCTCAAAAGCCTGCCGGAGCATCCACCCCGCGGCGCCGGTGTAGCCGTGCCAGATCATGCGCCCCTGGTCGAAGGTGGTCAAGAAGTCGGCGGATTGCTTGTTGGGCTGACCTCCGTAGACCTCGATTTCGCCCGGCGCCAAATGGGAGAGCGGGGCGATTTTCATCCACAAACGATAGCTCGCGTCCCGGTATTCCTTGGCCTTGGGGGCGTCCCCGTCCTCCTCCGCTTTCTCCGCGAGAATACGCGCCGCTTTGACAAGCCACTGAACGCCGTGACAATACATGCCGTTCTCCCGGACCCCTTCGGGGTAGTGGCTGCTTCGGCCGAGATAAGGCTTCGTGTCTTCCCGCAAAGCGGGCCAACCCAGAAGAATGACGTTTTCCCGTTCCAGGACTTTGAGCGCGGTTTGAAACACGGTACGCGCCCGTTCGGGGTTTAGGCCGGCCATGACCGCCCAGGCGGCGGTCAAGGCGTCGATTTCCCAGACCCCCGAATCTTTCACGCCGATTTCGGTTCCGTCGTCGTGGATGGCGCGCAGGTAGCGGTCCCCGCGCCAGGTTTTTTCCAGAGCGGCTTCGAGTTCCTGGGCCCGCTTCATGTAGTAATCCCGGCGGGAACGACCGTCTTTTTTCTCGATGATGTTCAGTGAGTTCTTCAATATATAGAGAAGGAAGAAGCCCAGCCAAACGCTTTCCCCCCGCCCCTCGCTTCCGATTTCGTCCAGACCGTCGTTCCAGTCGCCGGTTCCTATCAGTGGAATCCCGTTGACTCCCATGCGTTTTTCAAGGACCAAGTCGATGGCCTTCAGGCAGTGCCGGTACACCGTATCCCCCCGGGTGGACCGGGGATAGATCGTCCCCCAGCCGTGTTTGTTGTGGGGCAGGGGCAGGAAGGGATTTTCGGCCCTCAAGTACGTGGTCATTTCGTCCAGCAACGTTTCGTCGCCCGTGAGTCGCACGTATTCCGCCGCCGCCCAGGCCAACCAAAGCAGGTTGTCCGAAGCGTGGGACCGGTTGGAGAACGCCGTGCGTCCATCGTGCAGGGTGTGGAACCAGTGGACCACGTCGCCTTCGATGAATTGTTGGGACGCGTGAAGCAGGATTTGCTTGCGCGCCAAAGCCGGGTCCACCCAGGACAGGTTGACGGAATCTTGAAGTTGATCCCGGAAACCGAAGGCGCCGCTGGTTTGATAGAAACCCCGGCGGGCCCAAATTCGTTCCGCCACCGCCTGGTATTTGAGCCAGTTTTGAAATCGATCGAAGTCGGCGCTCGTGGTCTCGAGCCGCACCGTGCCCACCAGGCTCGACCACCACCGGCGGGTTTCGTCCAGACTCGCCTGGGCGGCTTCCACGCTTTTGTATTTCCGAATGAGCTCGGCGGCCTGTTCCCGGGTATCGATCTGGCCGAGCACCACCACGACGGTGCGCTCTTCGCCCGCGGGGATATCCAAAGTGCCCAGGAAACCCGCCACCGGCCGGTCGTCCGACGTCTGGGTCCAATCGGGCTCGCCCCGTTCCACCAGGAGCGGACGATCCACCCCCCGGCCGGTTCCGAAGAATCGGCCCCGCTGGGATTCGATCCGCTCCGCCGGGATGGACAGGGAGGCGAACGCCGGGCCCCATCGGAAAGCGTTCACCGGATTCTCAAAGTAAAGCGCGTCCAGGGATTTATCCAACGTCACCTTGAGCGGCCGCCGCCGAGGCTCCGCCTGGCCCGCGAGAACAATCTGGAAATAGGGCGCCACGCGCAATCGGCGCGCCTGGGTCCCCTTGTTTTTAACCGTCAGGCGGTAAACGCCCAGGGGTTCCCGGGGCGGAACGAACACGGTCAATTCCGTGGCCAAGGATTTCTTGGTCATGTGGAAAACGGCCGTCCCGTCCACGCCGAAGGCCGCGGTGTTCTTGGCCGCGGAGTCGTTCAGCGGGTGGTGCGTCGGCGAAAACCATTCCTTTTCGTCGGGGTCGTAAAGATAGATGGCTTCGGCGGGGAGTTCCCGGGTCACCGTGTCGGGCCAATCCGGCGTCACGGGGTTTTGCTGGGAGTTCCCGTTGGAGGTCGTGTGGAGTCCCCGGTTGGTCACCATGACGTAATGCCCCACCGCGTTGGACAAGGCGTGGTCGTAGGGCCGCGGGGTGAAAGGCGTGTGAACGCGCAGGGTGTTCCCGTCCGGGGAATAATCGGAGTAGGGCTGGGGCGTCCCCGGCGGAATCTCCCCGTGGCCGATCAGGGGCACGCGGTGGCCCTTCCGGGCGGGACTCGCCGGCGCCACGGATTCGGGCCGGAGATGCTTGTGAAGAACCGCCAGGGCGGCCTCGCGGCTTTTGGCGCTTCCCAGAATCAGCCGCAGGGTTTTGGATTCCCGGGCGCCCAATTCCACGTCGATTTTAAGGCCGGCGATGGGGTCGAACGTCGGGTAGCCCGCCGTGTCCTGGGGCTCCAGGAATTTCAACGTTTCCAAGAGACGGGGCGACCACAGGCTTCGGGCGCGGCCGATGAAGTCCATGCGGGAGGTGCAAAAACCCCGGGGCGCGGACTGGACGGCCAGGTAACCCATGGTCTTCGTCTTTTTTTGCCAGGCCAACACGGCGTTGGATTCCCGGACGTATTCCATTTCGGGGAACAGACGCCCGTACTGGGTGTGGCCTTTGTCGGAATCGGGGCGATCCAGAACCCACTCCACGTAGGGCACGGCCACCAATTGGCGGGGCTGGTCGGACTGGTTCTCCAGGGTGAGGGTCCAAAGCTCGGCCGCGGTGTCCCGGTCCGGAAGACGGACGTCGATGGTGGCGCGGACGCCGTGGGAAGAAGTCATCAACCGCAGAGCGTCGCCAAAACGTTCGACCACCGGGGCGTCAAAGCGGTCCCGGGGAAAATTGCCGGCCAAAGGCCAGTGGCGGCCCGGGCGGCCCAGGGGGATTTCGGTATCCACCAAGAACAACGTGCGGCCGGCGGGATCCAGCGTGTCGTAGGCCCGGCGGGTTAGGTCGTAGCCCTTTTGCAGAATTTCACTGTGGAATTCCCCGTTTTCTTGCACCACCACTTTGTATTCCCGGTTGGCCAATTCGGAGGAACGGGCTCGGACGCCCGATCGGCGCTCCGCCCGCTTTCGACCCAGGAAGATCATTCCGGTGAACAGGGCCAGAGCCCCGGCTCCCCAAAGCGCCCAGGTCAGGGGCGAAACACTCTGAAGAAAAGCGTTCAACCCGCCCGACTCGGCGGCGGCGCGTTGCATCTTTTGAGAGGTTTCCCAGGCGGTGTCCCAGTCCGCCCCACGGGGAATGTAGAAGGGAATCAGGAGCGGGGCCCAGGTGGTGAACCGCTTGACGCCTTCGGGGATGTAGCGCTGGGCGGCGGCGGGGCCGATGAAACGAGCGATCCGTTCGTCCAGCTTGTCCATCCCGAGGAAACTCAAGTTGACCAGGGTTGCCACCCGAAGGCCCATGTGGTCGATCCAAATCAAGACGCGGACAATGTCGTAAGCCAACAGGGCCACAAAGAGGTTGAGGCTCCAGGCCTGAAAGTCCGTGGGGTGAAGCGTGATGTTTTTGACGATGGCCACGAGGGTTCGAATCGCCCCGTCCTGGTTGTACCAGGTGGCCTGGCCCATCATGCGGAGGCCCGTGTTGATGATGGGCGCCATCCAGAGGCCCCACCGCAACACGTGGATGGTGTTGACGCCCATTTCCACCAGGCCGGACCGGGAAAAAAAGTGCCGGATGGGCTGCTTGTCTTTTTGGAAGTAGGCGGTCATGAAAACCCGGTTGACCGCGAAAAGCCAGGCCGCGATGGCCCAGGTGATGACGCCGGCCACGGATTCATTGAAAAACATTTTCGCGCCGCCGGTGAAGGCGCCCACGTCCACCCGGCCCCATTTGCTGAGGAGCGCGTAGATCGTGTAATTCTGCGACGGCAACCCGCTCGCCGTGTAGAGCTTGAACTTCTCCACCAACACGGGAACCTGGGCGGCGTCCAAATAGAAGGCCAGGGCCGCGCCGATGAAAGCGCCCAAGCCGCCGTCCACCAGGTAAATTTTCCAGGTTCCCACCCGGCCGCGGCGCGTGGCGCCGTACACCAGGTCGCGAACCCAACTGACGCCCGCCGAGGCGAGCGCGCCCGCCGCGAGGCCGAAGGCCAGGCGTTCGGCCGTCGAACGGCCGGACCAGCCGCCGCTGAAGCCCAACGCGAGGGCCGCGCCCGTCACGGCGCCGCGGACGTACAGGGAGCCGTTGCGGTAACTGTAGGCCGCCCGGCGGAAAAACGACATGCTTCCATCAAAACTCTCCACGATCGCCTTGGCGAAGGGATAGACCAAGGCCCCGAGGACCGCGCCGGCCACCACGGGCGACGCCGCGAGAAATTGCTGGACCGGGACCGCCGACAACCCGAGCTTGACCGCGTAGAGAATGCCGAGGAAAAGGCCGCTGAAAGCCAAGCCCTTTTGCAGGCCCACGGCGGCGTGGCGGTAGAGGGGAACCCGGGCCGGGGCGTAACCGTAAATGCCGTCCAACACCATGCCGGACACGAGATACACTTCCGCCCAGAGTCCCGCCTGGGCGATCATGGCGGCCAAAACGGCCACTCCGGCGGCCGCGGGCGGGGGCAGCGAAGCGGCCCAGGCCGAGGACCCGGCGTCCGCGAATTGGGGCGCCACCACCACCCCGAGCGAAACCACAAAGAGCAACAAATGACCCCGGGCGGAGGAAAGCCCCTTGCCCTTAACGGCGAGTCCGATGGCGTTGGCCACCGCTTCGTTGACCGCAAAAACCAAAAGGAGCCGTCCCAGGGTCTGAAGGAGCGGCCCGCGTCCGGCAAAACCGCCGCCGGTCAACGCGTCCGCCAATCCCTCGACGTACCCCGCGCTTTGCAGCGTCAGCAGTACGCCAAACAAGGTCGGGATCCCCGTGACCAGCGCGCCGACCACGGCCCGCAGCGATTTACCGGTGGCGGAGAGAGAGGCGGCGTTCAACCCATGATAAAGCGCGAAAAGAACCGCGGCCGTGAGGTGGTTGTTCAAAAAGATTTGGGCGGTGGCGGTGGGCGCCAGCCAGAGGGGCTGCAGGCTGGAACTGGCGGCCACCAATCCGGTGTAGACAAAATTCAAAAAGACCTCGGCCGGGGTGCCGGGACGGTGCGCGAGGGCCCGTGTCATCCCCTCCCCCAACAGGGCGCCCAAGGCGCCCAGAAGAAGGAAGCCGAAGGGCCCCTCGGATCCGGGGAGCGCGCCCAACACGAAGGTGGCCAATCCCCCCGCCAATCCGGCCGCCAACAGGGCGCCAAGGAACAGGTCCCGCTTCAACCCCGGGACGGGAATGGCGTCGGCCGCCGCGGCCGACGAAGCCCCCCGTCGAATCCAACGGCCGACGAGCGTCGTTGCCAGGAAAAGCAGGAACCCGGTCAATAAAATAAGGCCGATCTTGCCGCCGACGCGCGGGCCTTTCCTCAAAACGAAATCGCCTTGAATGAATTCCAGATCCAGGCCCAACGCCCCCGCCACGGACCCGCCCCCGGGGGCGGGTTTTACGACAAAAACCGCTTCTTTGAGGGCGCCGATGGTTTTCCAATCCACCCCCTCCCGCACGGTGGTCCACCCGTCGTGGAGCGGGATCTCGATGGTTTGGGTTTCCTTGAGACCTTTGATTTCAACGGCCACCGACAGGGACGCGGCCTGGGCCGCGTCCGCCGCGTGGACCGCCGCGCGAACGCCGTTGGCCGTTTCGGGCGTCAACGCCGCCGGGTATTCGTTGCTCCAAACCCCCACGGCGGACCCGCTGGCGGCCGTGAATTCAAACCGAATCAAATCCTTTTTGACGGTGTCGTCGAAGGCCACCGTGATCCGACCGTCCGAAGCGCCCATATTGAAAACGCCGCGCTTGCCCGCGTTCAAAAGGCCGAAGGCGCCCGGGGCGCCGGCCCCGGCGAGGTCCGGCGTCCCGCCTTGAAGGAAGGACAAGTCGAAATACAGGTCCCCGCGACTTGCGCGGCCGGGCGCCGGCGTCACCACAAAAACGGCCTCTTTAAGGTTGCCGATCGACGTCCAATCGATGGCGTGCTCCGTGGTCGTCCATCCCTCGCCCGTTTCCAAGGGGATTCGCTGGAGGGCTTTGTCGCCTTTAAGCTCCAACGCCACGGCCACGGCGTCCCGCTGCTCCGCGGCCGTCGTTTTGACCGCGGCGTTGACGGCGTTGGCCGAAGCGGCCGTCAATTCGGCCGGATACCCTTTGCTCCAAACTCCCGCGACGCTGCCGCTGGCCACGACGTAGCTGAATTTAAAAACGTTTTTCTTGGCGGCGGCCTCGGGTTCAACGGCCACCCGGCCTTCGGCCGCGCCGATGGTGAAAATCCCCTTGTCCGCGGCGCTGAGCAGACCCAGTCCCGGCCCCCCCGCGGGCGCCACCGGCGTTTTCACAAACGCCAAATCAAAATAAAATCGACCGACGCCTTTTTTGGCCGGGTCCACGGGCGTGACGACGAAGACCACCTCTTTCAATTTGCCGATCGTGTCCCAGTCCACCGCCCGATCCGTCCGGGACCAATCGGGCCCCGCGGACAGGGGAAGGCGTTGGGTTTCTTTGGCGCCCTTGATTTCCAGGACGACCGTCGCGACGGCCGGACCGCGGCCGCTTTTCACCCCGACGGACACGGCGTTGGCCACGGCGGCGGACAGATCGGCGGCGTAGCCCTTGCTCCACAAGCCGACCACGGCTTTGGGCGCGGCGGTGAAATCAAAGCGAAGGACCTCGCGGCGGAGATTCCCGTCCCGAACGCGGGAAATCGCGCCCTGGGCTTTGCCGATATTGAAAGCGCCCCGTTCCGGAGCCTCCGCCAGGCGGAGGGCGCCGCCCGCTTTGGGCAAGGCGGCGCGTTTCACGAATTCCAAATTAAACAGGAGGGTGCCCGTTTCGGTTTTTCCGGACGTCGGGGCCACCACGAGCACGGCCTCGTTGAGCCGTCCGATGGTTTTCCAATCGACCGCGTGGAGGGTTTTGGAGACCCCGTCGTTCAATTCCAGGGGGATCCGCTGGACGGCCTTGGTGCCTTTGAGTTCCACCGTCGCCGACAAACGGCGGGCGGCGCCCGCGATCGGGAAACGCACCGTGGCTTCCACGGCGTTGGCCGCGGCCGCGGAAAGCGACGCCGGGTAGCCTTTGGTCCACACGCCGGCCATGGATTTGGCCGGAACCGCGTAGTCGAATTGAAGGGCGCCGCGACCGTCGGGGCCGGGAACGGCGGTGGCTTTCCCGTCGGCCGGTCCGATGTTGAAGAACCCCCGGGCGGGGGCGTGGGCGGCGTCGAGGCTCTTGGGGTTTGGCCTGACCGCGGCCGGGGGGGCGGTCGGCGCTCCCGCGGCAAATTCCAAATCAAAGAACAGGGCGCCGGCGGCTTTTTGGCCGGGCGTCGGGGCCACGACGAAAACCACTTCCTTGAGGGCGCCGATGCGGTTCCAGTCGATGACCGCCTCGGTTCGGGTCCAGCCCGGACGGAGCGTCAGGGGGACGCGTTGAACTTCCCGGACGCCTTTGACCTCCAGCGCCACGGAGACGGGCGGAAGAACCGCCGGTCCTTTGACCGCGGCGACCAGACGCTGAACCACCGACGAATTGACCGTGGCGGGGTAATCCTTGGTCCAGACGCCCACCAGGGCGCCGGCGGGCGCGTTGAAATCAAATTTTAAAACCGGTTTTTTAAGGTCCGGGTCCGGCACGGTGTTGACCGTGCCTTGGGAAGGTCCGATGTTGAAAACGCCCCGGGAGCGCGCGCCGGAGAGGCCGTCCGCGGCCATCGCCGTGGCCACGGCCAAAAGGAAGGGGGCCAGCGCGGCGGCCCAACGTGCGCCGCCCCGAAGGGGCGGGGGCACGTTTTCGCCCCGCGCCGCCGTTTTGTTTCGCCACGTGCCCCTTCTGTTTGCGAACCGCTCCATAAAGCGCTCTCCGTGAATGGGATAAAAGAAAGCGGAAGCCCGGCCCCCGCGTCGTTCCCGAGGACCGGGCTCCGCCGTCAAAACCGCGTCTTATTTCTGAACGCGAATGTCGTTAATCAGAACTTTGCCTTCGCCGCCCGGACCGCTGATGGCGATGTCCAAATGGCGGATGAGGGTGGCGTCCAACCGGTTGTCACCGCCCCAAAGGTATTCCATGTTCGACAAGGGGATGCGGACTTCCTGCCAGGCGTTCGAAGCGCCCATGCCGGGGAAGACCTTCCCGAAGGTTGATTCGTCGCGGTCCACGACCTTGACTTCGACGTTGTTGGGATCCCCTTCGCCCTTGATGCGAAGGACCAACGCGGCGTTCCCCGCCGACAAGTCGGCGTTGAGCGTCTTGCGGATGGCCACCCATTGATTGGCCGGGATCGAATATTGCACCCCAATGGCCTTTCCCTTCAACCCCGCGCCCGAAAAGAGGGTCGCGTTGGCGCCTTCGCCCTTGGCCAGCGTCCAGGATTCGAGGCTGGAGCCGTCGGCCACCAACCCGTCTTTGGCCAGCGCGCCGGCCGGGTTCGCCGCCACGAGGCGCAAATCCGAAATCAGGACTTCGCCCGACCCGCCGTCGCCCGCCGCGGCGACCGCGATGTAGAGATCCTTCACGGCGCCCAGGGTTTGGTCCCCGCCCCACCAGTAGCTGAAATCGGCCTCGGTGAAGGTCACCTGCGCCCAATCCCCGTCCGTCGTTAAGGACGGACGTTTGACGCCGTAATTGGTGTCGTCTTCGTCCACGAGCTTGATTTCCAGGTTGTTGGCGGCTCCTTTGCCCTTCATCCAAAACGAAATCGCCTTGCCCCGGAAGCTGGGGATGGAGAAGGATTTGTTAATCGCCACCCATTTCCCCGTGCCCATCAAGTAGCTGATCTTCATGGCCGAACCGTTTTTGCCCTGAGCCTGGGACAGTTTAAGTTCCGACCCGGTGTCCTTGGCCGACGCCCAGTCGATGCGATCGAAGTTGTCCAAGATCACGCCGCCGCCCGCCGCCGCTTTTTTCTCCGGGGCCGCTTTTTTCGCCGCGGGGGCTCCGCCTTTGCTTTTCGCCAGAACCGGCAGGGGGCTCCAGGCCATCATCAGACCCAGCGCCAGCGCCGTCCCTTTTCGCAAGTTGTTCATCGTTCCGCTCCTTTGAGAAGATTCCTGAGAATGCATGAAAAATCTATTCCTTGAGCCCCGTCGTCGCGATGCCGCGGATCACGTACTTCTGAGCGGCCAGGAAAACCACCAGCACCGGCAAAACCACGACGGTGGCGGCGGCCATGAGCAGCCCGAAGTCCGTCGGATGCTGGCCGTTCAAATTGGCCAAGGCGACGGGCAGGGTGTAGCCGTCCTCCCGCACCATGACGATCAGCGGCCAGAGAAAATCGTTCCAGGACCCGATGAACGTGAAGATGCTGAGCGTGGCCAGGACCGGCTTGCAGAGGGGCAGCACCACGCTCCAATAGATCCGGAATTCCGAGCACCCGTCGATTCGGGCCGATTCGATCAGATCGTTGGGGATCGACATCATGAACTGGCGAATGAGGAAAATGCCGAACACGTTGGCGCACACGGGCACGATGAGTCCCAGGAAACTGTTCAAGAATCCCATTTTTTTGAGCAGAAGAAAAACGGGGATCATCGTCAACTGGCCGGGCACCATCATCGTGGCCAGGAGGAAGCTGAATATTTTGTCCCGGTGGCGGAACCGGTGCTTGGCGAAAGCGTAGCCGGCCATGGAATTGACGAAAAGGCTCAAGACGGTGATGGCGACCGAAACGAGAACGCTGTTGCGAAAATGGACCAGGAAATTCACTTCCCGCACCAATTGCGCGTACCATTGAAGCGTCGGCTCCCGGGGGATCCACGTCGGAGGGTAGGTGAACAGCCCGCCCCCGGTTTTAAACGACGTCGAGATCATCCAAAAAAACGGCATCAGCGTCGCGGCCGCGGCGACGGCCAGGAGAAGATGCACGCTCCCGGCGGCGACGGCGTCGGACATCCAGCGCTTGCTTCGGGCGCTCACACGAACACCTCGAAACCGCTCTTCTTAAGGCGCATCTGCGCGAAGGTGAACATGAAGATGAGCCCGAAGAGAGCGTAGCTGATGGCCGAAGCGTAGCCCAGGTTGAAAAACCGAAAACCGTGGTTGTACATGTAAAGCACGATGGACATGGTCGAATCCAGGGGGCCGCCCCGGGTCATGACGTAGGGTTCCGCGAAAAACTGCAAATAACCGATGGTCGTCATGATGAGAACGAACAGAAGGGTCGGCGCCAGGCCGGGGATGGTGATGTAACGAAAACTCTGCCAGGCGCTCGCCCCGTCGATGCGGGCCGCTTCGTATTGGCTTTCGGGAATCGTCTGGAGTCCGGCCAGAAAGATGACCATGTTGTAGCCGAAATTTTTCCACACGGCCATAATGATCAAGGAGGGCAGCGACGTTCGGGGGTCGGACAACCAGAATAGTTTTTTGAGGCCGAGGTTCTGCAAAAACCAGTTGAAGGCGCCGTATTCCGGATTGTAGAGCCAGCGCCAGACGACCGCCACGGCCACCACGGTGGTCACCACCGGCGCGAAGAGGGCGACGCGGAACAAGGCCTTGCCCCGGACGAATTTCTGGTTCAAGGCCACCGCCGCCAACAGGGACACCCCGATCGTCAACGGCACGCCGATCCCGGCGAAATACAGCGTGTTCCACAAGGACCGCCAAAACACGGGATCCTGGACGATGCGCAGGTAATTGTTGACCCCGATGAATTGCACATCGCGCCACTTGTTGATGGAAAAAATGTCGATGTCGGTCAAACTCATCAGGAACGACACGGCGATGGGCAAAAACAGGAAGGTCACCAGGAGCACCAGCGCCGGAACGGTGAAGAGGAGGCCGATCAGGTCCCGCTGGAAAAAATCACGGAAATGGAACGGGGGCTCGGCGGGCGCGCCGTCGGCCCGGGAGCGGAGGCGCCCCACCGTGGTCAGCCACAACCCCACGAGAGCCAACAGGGTCGCCACCCCGGCCCAACGGCCAAACCGGCGCCAACTTCGCGGCTCCCGGGTCCGCACCGAGCGCAGTTTTAAAATGCGGGTTTCCAATTCGGCGAGGGCGACGCGGATGGTGTCCTCGGTCTGAGTGGAATCCAGGACCACCCGCTCCATCGTGTCGTCAATCGCGCTGGCGATCTGCTCCCATTCCGCCACCGTGGGCGGGCTGGCGGTGTCGAAGAGCTGGCGGCCGAACACCTGGACCAGCGGCTTGTCGTTAAAATAGGGGTCTCGCCAGGCGACTTGAACCGAAGGGAGATCGGTGGTGATTTTCATCCATTCGACTTGGTTGGCCGGATCGCTCATAAATTCCAGGAATTGCCAGGCCCGCTCTTTCTGTTTGGAGGCCTTGAACACGACGAGGTTGGACCCGCCAACGAAGGACGTGCGGGACTTTTTCCCCGGGAGCATCGACACCCCCCAACGACCATCCAACTCGGGAAGTTCCTTGCGGATCAATTCCAGCATCCAGGGGCCGGACACGAACATGGGCAAGTAGCCGGTTTTGAAGGCGTGGAAAAGATCCACGTCCGCGGCTTCTTTGGTGGGGGTCAGATTCTCTCGAAAAAATCCGATGTAGTGCTGGACGGCGCCGTAGAAGGCCGGGGACGTCGGGCGAAGGGGATCGCCGCCGTTTTGCCACACCGTCATCAAGAGATCCGCCCAGCTGCGGGCGCCGAGCGAGATGCCGTAACCGCGGCGCCCATCGGACGTGCGGCGGGTCGACAATTTGCGCGCGGCGGCGGTGAGTTCCTCCCAGGTGGACGGAGCGGCGGGATAACCGACCGACGCCAGCAGGTCCTTGCGGTAGAAGAGAACCCGCGTGTCGACGTACCAGGGAACGCCGAAGAGGGCGCCGTCCACCCGGCAGGTTTGAAGCGACCCGGGGAAAAACGCCTCGGGGCGGGCGGTGGCCGAGAGCGCGGCGCGGGCGTCCAGGGGTTCGAGGGCGTCCATGGTGGCGAATTCCGCCATCCACGTGGTGCCCACTTGGCTGACGTCGGGGGGAATGCCGCCGACGACCGCCGTCAACAGCTTGGCGTGGGCCGCCTCCCAGGGGATGGCCTGGGTTTCGACGGTGACGCCGGGGTGGGCGGCTTCGAACCGCCGCGCCATGAGGGCGATCTTTTTCCCTTCCTCGCCCATGGCCCAGACCACCAACGGCCTTTCCGCCCGAACGGATCGGACGGAAAAGAGAAGGGGCAGGAGCCACAGGACGCGGCGCATGAAGGGTTTAGAACACGACTTCGAAACTGATCCGGGTGAAATTGTCGTCGAAAGGCGTCCCCTGGGGTTCGAGGGCCCCTTCCGAGAAACGGGTGATTTTGTGCTCGGCGAAGAGCTTGGCGTTGTTGGCGACGTAATATTCCAACCGGGCCTGGAGGCTGTCCGAGGTGAAAGTGCCGTTCGTCGCGGGGTGCCAGATGCGCTCCTGCCGGGGTTTGACCCAGCCCGCCACCCGCGGGGACAGTTGAGCCCGGACGTAAAGCTCGGTGCCGATCACCTTTTCGTTTTTGTCGGTGGTGAAGGCGGATCGATCGCTCGTGAACTTGTAGGTCTCCCGGCGGTAATCCTGGGTCAGGGAAACGTCCATCCCCCGGTAGCCGTAGTGGCCCAGGCCCCACAGGAACTTGTGGCGGAAATAGGCCGCGTCGGAATGGCGACGCATGGCGTCGTATTCGGCGGAGAGCGTCCATCCCCCGTGCCGCTGAATGGCCCGGACGTTGTGCCCCCACTGATCCGAGTCCGTGTCATCGTAAAAAACAGGCACCTGGCGGAAATGGGGCTTGTACCCCGTGCCGATGTCCCGGTAGCCGTAGGCCAAATCGAGCCCCCGCCAGCCGATGAAATCCCCGGCGCCATAAAGCTCGACGCGGTTCCGCCAAAGATGTCCCCCCGCCTGATAGGACGGGTCGACAAACTGAGAGAAGACGGGATTAAAAGGATCGGAGTAATCGGCGGTGGCGTTTTGCCGATACGTGTTGTAGCCGTAAAGCGAAACCAGTCGGAGTCGATCGTTCCAGGCCCGGGCGTCCGCCTGCAGGTGGTAGGTCATGTCCTGGGCCAGGCGTTCCAATTTCAACACCGCGCTATTGGCGGCGGGCTGGAGGGCGCTGTTGGACACCGCGCTCGCGTTGGATTGGCGGCCGTTTTGTTCCCAGTAAACCGCGTAGGCGGACAACTTCAGACTGGGCAGGTAGTAGACGCCGCGGGCGCCACCGGTGAAGGAATTCAGGGAATGCTTGATCACGAACCCCTCGTAGTTCAATCGGTCGACGTCGCCCTGCACCTCGATCCCCTTGAACCCGAACACCGGGGCGAAGAGGTCGGGCGAATAATCGATGAACAAGTTCCCGAGCGTCACGAGGGACACCGCGGGGTGGAGGTTCGTGATGAACACCTGAAAACTCGGCATTTCCAAACCGGGGAATCGGTTCGTCGTGGCGGTCACCGAGGACCCCACAAACGTCGAGGCCTGACCGAATTCCTGGGACGTGGAACCAAATTCGACCCGGGCGCTGTAGTTCCCCAGCTTGCCGGTGGTCGTCAGTTTGGCCAAATGGTTTACCGCGCTTTTTTCCTCCGGGGTGTAAAAGTATTCCGTGTAGGCCTGCAGGCTGAAATCCACGTTGCCCGCGGCGAGTCCGGGGATCCTCCCCGAAGGGATCGCGGCCGTGGCGGGCGCGCCCGGCTGGGGCGCCGCGGCCGGGACGATGCCGCCGGAGGACAAGCGCTCCCCGGTCACGTAAAGGAGATCCACTTGGATTCGCCCGGCGGTCACCTGGGCGCCCGAGGTTTGGGAGGACGTCGGGCTCATCAAGGCGATTTCGTAGGCTTTCACGCCGACCAAGTCCGGCGGGGTGCCCTTGGGCGGTTGACCCACAATTTTAAACGCTTTGATCGGCATGCCGACCAGGGACCAACGCGTGGAGGCCAGGGCCGTTTTGTCCAGGTATTCCCACATTTCCCCGTCGGATTCGGTGAAGCGGAATCGAAGATAGTTTTCCGATCCGTCGCCCTTGACCCACATTTTAATTTCATCGACCCCCGTCCAATTGAGCGGCTCGGCGGGCGACCGCTGGGCGGAGACCCAGGTGCCCCAGGGGCGGTTGGTGGAGAACTGATACTGCATTTCCATGGAGTAGTCGCCGTCAAAAAGAACCCGCGACGAGGCCAAAGAAAGGGACGATTGGTCCCCGGTGAACACCCGGTAGGCCTGGGTCGGGTTGGTGCGGTCAAAGCCGTCGACCACCGCTTTGTTCACCAAGGCGCCGTCGGAACCGGCGGCGGCGCCTTCAAAACCGATGTTGTCGATGTAAATCCGCCCTTTTTGTTTTTCGGCGAACCCGAAACTGATGTTGTCCAAAGCGGCCAGCGTCACCCCGCCGAAATCGCCCAGGGGAATGAGCACCCGCCGCCAGGTTTTGGACAGGTCCGTGTAGGCGGCGATGGGTCGCTTCCGCTCCTGGCCCTTGGCGTCCCGAAGTCCCACGTCGAAAATCTCCCCGCCGGCATCGCCGCGAACGTCCAGACCCAAATAGCGGTAACCCGAGGCGTTAAACCCCTTGAGGGCCAATCCCGCGCCGCCGAAACCGCCGGGGACGATGCCGTAACGAACGCCCAGGTGCTTTCCTTTTTCGCCGTCCGCGTATGCGGTGCTGGCGTTCAACACGCTGCCTTTTTCGTCCTTAAAAGCGAAGAGCTCCGGGGCGGTGTTGTCAAAATCCGCGAGGGTTTGACCGGCGTCCGCGTGGACGGAGGCGCCCATCCACAGAAAGGCGGCCAGGGCGGAACCAAATCGTCGAGTGGGTTTCATTTCAACACCAACTTTCCAAGTCGCGCTTTTTTACCGCCCAGAGACTGGAAGCTCCATTGCAGCTTGGCTTCCGGCGTTCCGTCCGCGGAATCTTTGTCGTGAAAAGCGAGGGAGAAACCCATGTCCCGGTTGACCCCGGGGGTCAGTCCCAGGAAGGACCAGGCCACCGCGATTTCGACGGTGTGCTTTTTTTTGTCCCAGGCGTACCGGGCTTCGTTTTCCTTGGGGGCGCGGCGCTGGAACCAGGCCCAGCGGCCGGGCAACGCGGAGGCCGAGACCGGGGAAAAACCGAGCTGGAACGCGGTCGGGTCGCCCCACGTGAAGGCCGGCCCCGTGGGATTCACGTAGATTTCCACCACGTCGCCCTTCCACAGGGATTCGCCTTCCTCCCCGTTTTGAACGTCGTTGTCTTCCAGATCCACGGCCGCGTAAAGCCATTGCTCGTCCCACTGGACGGCGAAGCGGGCGCCCGCGTCCCGGGCCCCCCGGGCGCCGGACTCGACGAATTCCGAGGGGGACAGGTCGACGAAGTCCCGGCGGGGCCATTCCGAAAGCTTGCCGTCCAAGGTCACCGGTTTATCGGCGTGACGGGCGGAAAGCTCCCGCTCGGGCTGGGTCAAATTGTTATCGGGATTTTGGGCGAAATACACGCCGTCCACGTAAACGGTTCCGCTCTTCCGGGTCACGGCGTCGGGGGCGAAAACGATGACGAATTCCTTCACCGCGCCCCAGTCTTTGATGTCGGCGAATTCCCGGAGCGGGACCACGAACCGGCGCCAGTCCGTCCCGAGGCCGTCCACCACGAAACCTTTGTAACCGGAGCTCAACCCGTCTTTGATTTCAATTTTAAAAGAGCGCGTGTAACCGGCCGTGGCGTCGCCTTTCGCCCAGAAAATTAGGTAGTTGTAGGGGCGAAGGTCCTGGGCCGGAAACACGGAGTAATATCCATTGAAGGCCTGGTTGGAGGTGACGGCCGGGCTGGCCACTGAAAAATTGGTGGGCACGCGGATGTTTTCCCGTTGGCTTTCGATGTCGAAATCCAGCCGCAGGCTTCGTCCGAGAGAGCCCAACCGGTCCAACTGCACGCGCGTGGCCGTGCATCCCTGGCTTTTGTCCTCGGGGTCCATCCAGGCGCCGGTGGCGCCGCCCAGGGCGTTTTCGGTTTTGTCCTCGTCAAAATTGTCCAGCAAAAGGATCGGCCCCGCGGCGCGGACGGTCGTTGCGACCACCGAGAGAGACCCGGCCAGGACCGCGCCGGCGAAAAGGGGGCGAAGGATTTTCACTGGCCGAACCTCAATCCGAGACTCATGGTCTGAGTGTTGCCCAGGGCCTCCTGGCTGTCCCAGGCGTAGTCCACATCGAAGGTCCGGAAATGGAAGCCGCCGCCGATGGAAAAGCCCCATTGCTCTTCGTCGCCTCCCCGGTGCAAACCGCCCCGGAGCGTCACCAAATTTTTCATCAGGCGCTGGGCGCCGCCGAACCGCCACTGGGCTTTTTCAAAACGACGCTTGTCCCATTCCGCCGCCAGGTCCGTGGTGGTGGTCAGGCGAAACAGGGCGCCCGTCCGAACCGTGTACGGCTGGAGGTCTTTGGCCCCGGTGTCCCAGCGGATCGAAGGCTGGTTCGCGTCCTGCCAGGCGGCCGACAGGCGAAGGCGGTCGTCGAAGGGGCGCCATAAAAGCCCCAGGTCCAACCCCACGCCCGATCCCCGGGCCCCGCCGCCCAAAGCGGCGTAATAACGGAGCCCCGCCCCGACGCTCAAACAATCCTGACAGAGGGATTTGCCGTAGGCCACCAAATAGGTGCTTTCGGCGTATTTGTAAAAATCGGCTTCGCCCGTGGTGTCCAGGTGAAGCAGGTGGGTCGACAGCGTTCCCCCGCCGACCCGGGGGTGGGTGTAGCCCACCGCCGCGTAGCGAAGGAGGCCCAACCCGTACAAATCTTCCATGGAGGCGGTGAGTTGCGGCTGGCGGACCAAGGCCAGGCCGGCCGGGTTCCAATAGGCGGCGGTGCCGTCTTCGGCGACGGCCACGTAGGCGCCCCCCATGCCTTTGGCCGCGGCCCCGTATCCCAGGGGTTCAAACGCGGCCCGCAAAGCGGGAGCCATCAACAGGAGAGCGGTCAAAGACCAGCGGCGGTTCATCGGAGCACCCCGGCGATTTCTTTAAAGGTATCTTTCCCGTCGATCACCCCGTCGGCTTCCAAGGAGAACAAGCAAAGGCCGTTGCCCACCCGCCGACCGTCGTCCGCGGCGCCGTCCCAATCGATGGCGTGCTCCCCGGCGACCTGATCGCCGGCGTCGATGGTTTTGATCAACGCCCCGTGAAGGGCGTAAAAGCGGAGCACCACGTGCGCGGTTTGGCTCAGGCTGTAGGCGAGGCGGAAAGAATCCTTGACCCCGTCGCCGTTGGGCGAGAAGGGGTTGTTGGGGGTGGCGACTTCCGTCAACACTCGGCCGATGGAGGATTTCTGGAAATCCATGGCCGGGAGCGATTCCAAATTGTCCAAGGCCAGGGTTCCGGCCGCCGCTTTGCCAACGGACACGGCAAAATCCACCTTGGTGATGTTTTTCAAATCCAGGCGGGCGTCGCTTCCGATCGTGCTGAAGGAGAACTGGTCGCTTTTCAGCGTGGCCGTTTTCCAAGCGCCCCCCGTGTCCGTCACCTCCGACAATTTCTTGACGTAAACGGTCCCGTCCCCGTCGGTGATCTTGACTTCTAAATTCTCGTTGCCGCCGGTGCCTTTGAAGCGGAAGCGAAGGCCGGGTTCGGCCAAGAGGTTGACCCCCAGGGTCCGTTCCGCGACGGCGAAGGGCGTCGAGGGGTCCACGGCGAAGCTGTAATCCAACTTGGCCACCCGGTTGTCGGCCCCGGCGCCCAGGGACGTGGGATCGTCCACGTAGGAAAGGCCGACGGTGGCCTGGGTGGGCGCGGCCGTCACGAAATTCCCCTCCACCAAGTCCGACCCGAAATCTTCCACCACCGCCCGGTCGGACAGCGTCGCCGCCGGAGGCACGATGGCCAGATCGTCGAAATAAACGTTGTGGGAACCGGCCGTGTCGAACACAAAAACGATTTCTTTGAGGGCGTTCAAATTAAGGGTGGGCTGAGCCGCGGCGATGGCCGCGAAGGAGTAGGTAAAGGTCGAAAAGTTGATCTGGGGGATCCCCGTCACGGCGGTGCTGAAAGTGACGCCGGCCACGTCTTTCACTTCCATTTTAAGGGCTTCGGCCACGTTCAGAGACAACGCGTAGAACCGAATGCTCTCGTCGCCCCGCACCGTCATACCGCCCAACTCTTCGGCAACCCCGCAGAATTGACCGCCGCCCAGGGTGCATTTGAGCTCCCGCGTTTTGGCGCCTTTCATGGGTTGGGTCGACACCACCGCCGAGTAACCCGACCCCGCGTTTTGGAAATAGATAATGGATTGGGGACCGATCCGATCGTTGACGCAGGTGTTGAGAACCGAATTGGCCACGCAGCCGGGGACGGTGTTTTCGTTTCCATCGATCAGGGACACGGGCTGGGTGGCCCGGATCAAATGGAACGCGTCGAAGTAGACCGTGCCCGTGCCGGCGGCTCCGTTGTCTTTGGTGACGCCGAAGCTGAATTTGGCGGTTTGGGACAAATCAAAGGAGGCGTTGCCGTTGGCGAAGGTGATGAAATCCGTCAGAGGGACGGTGCGCTCGCGCCAGGTGTTGTCGGGGGTGACGGGGAATTTATAAACCAGGCCGTCGGCCAAAACCGTGGTCGTGCTGTCGGCGTCGACGAATTCGATTTGGGCCGTGTTGGTGGGGCCCGAGGCCCGGTAGGCGAAACGGAGGGCGTTGGCCCCCACGGCCGCGTAATTCCGCGAGCTGTAGGCGCGGGTGATGCCCACGAAGGACCCCGCCGTCAGGTCGTAATTCATCTGAAGGGCGTTGCCCGTGACCCCCGTGACGGCGCTTAAGGTCACGGTGGATCCGGTGTCGGCGAAAGTGGACCAACCCGAAAGGGATTCAAAAGAATCAATGACCGCGGCCCCCAGGGGGGCGGCGGCGCCGGCCAGTGCGGCGAGCAACATACAACGTCGTGCGATGACGTTCACATCGTCTCCTAACGTACGAACTTTGAATCTATTTGACAGGGCGTTTTCTGGTCGACGCCCGAACCACCGTTTCCGCCGACCGGGTTCGCGCCCGCCAACCGGGCCGCTTTCCCGTTTGAATCCAGCGACGAAGAGCCCGGCCCGCTTCGACCGCCAACCGACGAAGGGGAGGACGAACGGTCGTGAGTCCGGCCTTCCGGGCCTCCGGGACATCGTCAAACCCGACCACCGCCACGTCCCGGCGCTCCCGGGCTCGCAATTCCTCCAAGGCCCCCAGGGCCATGGCGTCGTTGGTCGCGAACACCGCGGTGGGAGGCCGCCGCAAATTCAAAAACCGCTTCATCGCCCGGCGGCCGCGCGCCCGGTCGAACCGCCCTTCCATTTCCAGCGCCGGATCCGGGGAGATTCCCGCCGCTCGAAGCGCTTGCCGAAACCCCCGTCGGCGGTCCCGGCCGTTGGCCGTGTCCAGCTTCCCGTTAATGAGCCCGATGCGCCGGTGTCCCCGACGAATCAAAAAGCCAACCGTTTGCCGCGCCGCGGCCACGTTGTCGACGTCCAGCCAGGGACTCGTCCGGGACCGGCCGTTGATCACCACCGTCGGCAATCGCCGCCAGGACGCGGGAAGGGGCGTCTCCCCTTCCGGCGCCACCCGGATCAACCCCGCCAGCGGCGCGCGCGAATCGGGATTAATCCGCAAATCGTCCAGGGCCCGCCGAAGGCCGGACAGAATTTCAACGAAATAAGGCGCGGAAAGATCAGGATCGGGGTGGGTCAAAACCCCGACGGCCCGGGTCGTCACCGGCTCGGGTCCTTATATCTTAAAAAAAAACCTCGTCGCGGAGTAGCCGGGATTGGGCCTGAATCAGCGAATGGCTCCAAAACCGTTTTTGAATCGCGCCGTTGTTCAAATAGTTGTTCAGCGCCACCAGGGTCATCGCCTGATCCAGCGCCAAGTAACGAGGGGAAATATGGCCGGTCTTAACGTTGATGCTGTCGTAAAACCCGTATTCGCCGTAAAAATTACGGAACCGCGCCAGTCGTCGGATGTTCTCCACGGCGCGGGGCGCGTCCACGGACAGGGCCAAAAAGCTGACGTGGGGGGTGACCACGCCGTCGTCCCGATAACCCTTGGCGCCCAAATAGGGAACTCCGTATTCCTTATACCCCAGGGGATCGTCGGGCGTGGCGCAGGGGGACAGCCCCCACA
This sequence comes from Elusimicrobiota bacterium, assembly GCA_016722575.1. Lineage (NCBI taxonomy): Bacteria > Pseudomonadati > Elusimicrobiota > Elusimicrobiota bacterium. Next base: position 217,696 of record JADKIY010000001.1, read on the forward strand.
CCGGGTAACGGCGCTCTTCCAGCGCGTAGCGGATTTGAGCGTCCAAGGCGATCTTGTTATTCGCCCCCAGCCCTTTGGGAGAGAGGCGTCCTTCGTCCAACACCAAGGTCGGCATCAGGAATTCGAACAAGCTTCCGCCCCAGGAGGGCACCCAGCGGACTTTGTTGCGTTCGTAGTATCCGTAAAAAACCGGAACGCCTTCTTTTTCAACAATTTTTCCCTTGGGTTTCTGGTTTTGCCAATCCCAATCCAAGGGCAGGGTTCGGAACAATTTATACCAGTGATCGTGGGGAAGATCGCCCTTGGCAATGCCGATGTAGGAGGCCAGGCGGGGTTCCGTGCAGAGCAAACCGTAGTGGGATTCCGTGGGCTTTTTCTTGTCCGCGTCGTAACCCAAATAGAGCTGACCGGCTTCGGCGTCGAACAGTTTCGAGAAATCCATTTGGCGGAGCATCGGATCGATTTCGGTTTCCAGCTCCGGGTAGGCCTGGCGGGCCACGATCAGCCCCGCGGCCAACCAACCGTTGTCCACCGAGGACACAAAGCGAGAGGAGGCGTCGGTCGTGATGGTTTCGTAATAATTAAAGTACTGGCCTTCCCAATGATCCACGCCCCGCAAAGTGGCCAGGAGCCGCCGGGCCCGGGCGAGGCTTTCCCCCCGGGCGATGTAGCCGAAATCTTCGGCGGAAACCAGGCACATGAGATAGAGGCCCATGTTGGTGGTGGAGGTGTAACTGTTGACTTTGGTGTAGGTGGAGGCGATCAGCACGTTGTCCAGCGGCATGCCGGTCTGCTTGTCCACCAAATCGCGGAAGTAGCCCCAGGTGTCCCGGGCGACTTGATTCAGGAAGGGTTTTTCGTCGGAATAGGAGTCGATGGTTTTGTATTGGACGGGCTTGAAGCGGTAGACCCGGGATTGCTGATCGTGTTCGGGGAGCGGGTTTTTGCCCGCGCGGGCAAAAACCCATAAACAAAGGAGAGCCAGGATGGGGAGGAGTCGCTTCATGTACCCTTCTCAGCAATGAGTGTGGACGGGGACCGCGGCGTCCGGCTCCCTGGAGTGTAGCAAAAAAGACCACGAACAAAACAAGGAAAATGCGCCGGGTTTTCCCTCGGATTTCGGGGCTCCCGGGGGCTCAGGCTTGTTGGTTGAAGGTCTCGATTTTCCGGGTGTCGGCGTCCAGAATGTCCAGGGGGCGACCCAGGGCGTTCAAGCGCAATTGGCCGTTTTCCACGTTCCGGCCGGTCAAGCGGGCCACGGCCTCGGCTTCGGCGCCGGTGAAGACAACTTCGACCTCCACCCGGGTCAATTTCTCGAGCAGGCGGACCGCGAAGAGGCGCAGGGGAACCCCGAGGCCGAACCAGAAGGGGGCTTCCTCCCCGCCGGAAAGAACGTTGATATTGGAAGCCAGGGCCAATTCGCCCAGGCGAAGCTTCAAGGCTTCGGGATCGCGGTGGGCCACGTTGACCGTCAGCCGATCCTGAAGGTCCTTGGAAACACCGCCGGATTGGGCCAATTGGCGGAAGGCGGCGGTCAGTTGCTCCCGTTGGGCGGCCGAAGGAGCCTCGGTGCCGACCACGAGTTCCACGTGAACGGGGGCTCGTCCGCCGTCCGATTCCAGGCGCCCGCCGATGCCGGAAAGAAATTGAAGGAGGGCCCGGCCCACGGCCGGGGAAAGCTTGCCTTCGGGGAGGCTGACCACCAGGGCGTCGCCCTTGCGGCTGTCGGCCACTCCCGGCGCGCCCAGGAACCCGCCGCCCCGCAGGAGAGAGTGCAAAGAGTCTGGAAGAGTCCAAAGCGTCGGACCGGCCACCAATCCCAGGGCGCCGGTCAGGAAGGAGGCGCCGCCCAATCCCGCCACGGGACCGGCCACGAGCAGGGCGGGTGCCGCTGGAAGGGTTTTCAACGCCGTGTTCGCGGCGTAGCTGAACAGTCCCGATCCCATTTGGGCCCATTCGCTCGCGCCCGTCCAAGTTGCTCGGAAGTTCCCGTCCAAGCTCTCTCGAAGTGCTTTGAAAACCGCGGAGAAGGGCTTGATCAGATACAAAAAGGACGTTTGAAAAAACCCGAGCTTCCGGAAACGGAGGCGCTGCGCTTCGTGAACGAGGACGAGCCTCACCAGGGCGCGTCGAACCCCGTCGGCCCGTTCCCAGGGAGCCACCAACCAGGAAGCGATGAACCCGCGGCCCGAGGAGGGTTCGATTTCAGCGAAAATCCCGACGGGCAAATTGCCGACCGATTCCAAACTTGCCAACCCGTGCCGGGCGGCCAAAACACCCAAATCCAGCTTCTCGTTAGAGCGTGTCGCGGGTCGCGCGGCGAGGGCAAAGAGGCCCAAGGTCAGGTGGCGGCCGTAAAAGAGGGAGCCCCAGGAACCGAGCAATCCCACAAACCCACCCAATACCATTTGGCTCGCGGACCCCGCCGCCGCGGCGTCGTAGCCGAAATAGGCCGCTCCCGCGAAGACCAGGAAGGCCATTCCCGTCTGCCAAAGGCTGAAAGGTTTTTTGACCGTGGCGTTCGCGGCGCCGCTGGCGGGAGCCGACGGCGCGGCCGCGCCGTCGTTCTTCACGACCACCGGCGTGATGTCCACCGTGTAGCGAACGCTGATTTGCCCGCCGGCCTGCAGGGAGAGCGGCGTCCCGCCGCCGATGACCGGGGCGATGGCCACGTTGTGGCGATCGAATTGGTTCGGCAAGAGGGTGTAGGCGGCCACGGGATCCATTTTTCGGCCGTTGAAGGTGATCGACTCGGGGACAATTCGGACGCTGGGGGTGTTGTTGTAAGCGGTGCCGCCCAAGGACACCGATTGAACGGTCCAGGGGGTTAAGCCGCTGGACGGAAGTTTTTGGTCGTTGCCGAAATAGAGGTAGACCCGGTTGGCCGGGACGGCGCCCTGCGCTTCCAACGACAACGAGCGGTCCGACGGCGACGGGGCCCCCTGGGGAACGCCGATGTAGCTTTGGGTGTTGAGACTGCCGATGTTGAATTCGCTGACGTTGAGCGCCCGCCGGGCCGTAAAGTCGCCGGACACGTTGACGCGGGTCTGTCCCGCGGACACGCTCACGACCATTTGATAGTTTTTGGCTTCAAAGGCGCCGCCGGCGTCGCGCAACGTGCCGGACAGAACAAGACGCCCGCTCGAATCAACGGCGTAGGTGACTTGATTCAGGGACCCGCGGTAGCTGTAGGCCTTTTTACCGTCGGGTTTGTTTTCCCCAAACCCCAGCATCACCAAGGACGGCCCGGGGTTCAGGGGGTAGGACAACCCGTTGGCCCCCGGAACGGCGCCGGGCATGAATTCGGCGTAGCCCGTGTTGAGTTCGACCCGACCCACCAAGTAACCCCCGCTCATGATTTTGTGTTCCACGATGGGTCGGCCGTCCCGCGTTTCCCGGTTTTCGCGAACGACGAATCCGCCGTCGGCGAACAGGGTTCCCTGGGAATCCCGGGGGGCCTCAAATTGATAAGGCGCCTGACTAAAGACCGATCCGGTGTCCTGGGCCAGACGGGGAAGTACCGCTCCGAAATACAGCCCGTAGGCGGCGGGCAGACCCAGATAAATCGCCAGGGCGGCGTTGCCCAGGTACGGAACCTGTTTACGACGGGCGTTCAAATCGGCCAAATCGGCCCGCAGGCGGTCGATGCCCGTCAATCCCTCCCGGGAAGATCGGTCCGAGCGTCGGCGGGAGAAAGACACCAGCCCGGCGCCGAACCCGATGGCCGACAAGAGAATCAGCATTTCCAAGACGGCCTGGTTTTTGTCTTGAACCCCCGCGGCGTAGGTGCGGTCCATGGTTTCGGCCAATTGCAACAGATAACCCATTCGTTCTTCAAGGCTGGCCCGAATTTGTTTAAGAATTCGGATTTGGATTTGATAATCCTCGGCCAGGGACTCCCGGAGATCGCCTTTGGCGGCTTCGTATTTAGCCGTTCGTTCCCGAATCGCCTCGTCCACCTTCGTGATTTCATCGAAGTAGGCGTTTTTCTGGCCCATCACCGTCGGCTCGGACGCCAGTTGCTGGACCATGCTTTTCAAATCCTTGCCGAAGGCCTTGATTTCCCATTCTTTCATCAATTTCTTGTGTTCGGGATTCTCGTCTTCCAAATAGATGCCGAAAAGATTGCCGTAGACGGCCTTGACCAGGGTGTCCACCATCCAGGGCTCGTTGGTTCGCTTTTGTTTGACTTCCATGCGATCGCCGGTATCGCCGAAGGGCCGGGCCAGGGCCAATTCCCGCGCCAGCGCCTCGTACAGGATCACGGCCGAGTCCACCCGGAATTTCAGGGATTTGCCCGTGGCGCCCACGCCGGGCTTCAACAAATATTCGTTGTAATCCCGGAGGACGTCGGGAATGTGGGTGGCAACGCGGGTGAGCGTTTCGGGCGTGATCTTGTGGTTCAACGTCAGCATCATGGCGTAACTGAACTCGACGCCCTCCGCGGAGTATTCGTTCGCGTTCCGCAGTTCGTCCAACGCCTGCTTCAACCCGTCGGTTTTTTGGACGATGCCGAGGTTGGCGTAAAACCGATCCATGAACTCTTCGGCGGACTTTATACCCTTGGATTCAAAAAACGCGCGAAGGCCGGCGTCCCCCTGGGCCGAATACACCAGGTAGTCGATGAAGGCGAACCGCATGGCGTAGTTGTTGATCTTGCCGTTCAAACGGCCCAGGGCTTCGGAATCCCGGTAGCTTTGAATTTGCATGATCTGGTTTTTGTAGTGCGTGGTTTTCAGATGGGCCAACGTCTTGAAATAGTGGCTCATCAGCCGGTCCACGGTCACGTTTTTGAGGGCGGCGTTGCCGGAGGCGCCGATTTCGTGCTCCATGTCCCGCAGGATTTCAGTGACGATGTACCCGGCGTCGAGAATAAACTGGCTCTCGTCGATTTCCGGGCGGACGAAAACAACGCGGGCCCGGCTTTCTTCTTCGGCGGCACCGGCCTTCTCCTCTTCCAATCCCGCGGCCTGGCCCAATTGGCGCGTGCGCTGGTCCCGCGTGACGAATCGCGCCTCGATGGCGGCGGCGTCCTTGCGGAGGTTTTCTTTCAACACCCGGAGGTACGTTCCCAATTCGCCCAGATAGCGGGCCCCGCCGGCGCCTTGCTCGGGCGGAAGGTACGTGCCCTTCAGCTCGTCGAAGTGGCGTTCCAGCACGTCGATGTAGTGGGTGAAAACTTCCGGAAATCGATCCTCCACCAGCAAGCCGGTGGCGTGCATGCGGCCCACCCATTTCTCGGACTCGCCGAGAATATTGAAAATGGGCCGAAGTTTCGGGTAGAGGTCCTTATGGTCGGCCGTTTGCTGACGAATCCCGCCGTGCACAAACACGAGGGCCCGCATGGCCGTTTTGAGGACCGGCGTGTCCTTTCGAACGTCCACCGAGGAGGGTTGCCCCACCCCGACCGACGGACCCGTCAACATGTTGTACGTTTGCCCGATGCCAACGATTTTCTGAAGAATGAAGAAATCGATCACCGGGGCGCTCACCCCGGGCGGGACCGTGGATTCGGACCGGATGATGCCTTCCAAATACCCGCGCACAAAGGTGTCGCGGAATTTCTCGTCGGGGTCCAACAGCTTGGCCCCCATCAACGCGTCCACGTCCCGCAGCTTCATGATTCGCAATTCGTCTTCGAAGGTTCCGCCGTTGGCTTCGAAGTTGTAGCCGCCGGTCACCAAGCTTTCGATGAAGCCTTCTTCCGCGAAAGGCAGGTTCGGGAAACGGGGCTTGCCGGTGGCCGGGTCGGCGGTGTGAAAGAGATCGTAATACCGGAGATACCGGGTCGCGAGCAACTGATAATCGACTTCGGTCCCGGGGAATTTTTTGGCCGCGTCGATGAACATTTCGGTCAATCCGATGACGCCGTTGAAGGTGAAAATCGGGTGGTTGGAGTCGAAGCGGATGCCGGATTTCTGAAAGATGTCGTCGTTGATCACCCACAGTAGTTTTTCGCCCTGACCGCCCGCCGTTCGGATGAATTTGAGGAAGGCCGGGTCGGACATGAACTGTTCCACTTGGTTTAAGCGTTCGTAGTAATAGGATTCCCAGAATTTGGTGAACCCCCATTTCTGTTTCAAGAGGGTCACCATGTCCACGAACCCTTCTTCGCGGTAAGGAACGTGCTGGTATTTTTTGCCGCCGTATTTGGGGGCATTTTCAAAATGATCCCAGGCGTCCAGGTAGGCCGCCATCCAACCTTCGGCGCTCAAGGCCCGGGCCGCCAGGGGGGCCTTGGGCCGCATGTCGTTGTGCTCGGCGTTGACGACCAAGTTGGACAGGGAACGCAGGGCCAGGAAGTCCCGACCCCGGTCGCTCATCTGTTTGTTGGCTTGCTCCGAGAGGAGGGTGGATTTGATGGCGCGGTATTTCGCGAAGGTTTCCGATTTCAGGACCCCGGGCTGGTCCCGCAGGATGGAATCGATTTTTGCGAAGATCGTTCGGGTGTAAGAAATATAATTCTTAACGTTGAAATTAGCGCCCGCCCTTTTTTTGAGCAAATAAATTTGAATGGCTTCGTTTTCCAGAATGCCGGGCTCTTTGACCACGTAATCGTTGACCCGGGGCATTCCGGCCGATTGTTCGCCGACTTGAACGGCGTAGCCGACCAATTCCCGGCCCAAGGTCACCACGTCCTTCAAAAAGGCCGGCGAATAGGCGGGAAGAGGCGTGGGATACTTTTCGCTGAACAGGGCGGAGGCCGTCATTTTGTAAAAAGCCTGAATGGCCTGGATTTTCAAATCGTCCGCCTTGATCGGACGATCGCCGATGCCCAGACGGTCCTGGGTGTCTTTCATGCGCACCCGCACGGCGTCCACGAAGGTCTTGGGCAGGGATTCGTAAAGGCCGGTGTTCCACAGATCGTTGACAGGACGGAGCACAAACCCGTCTATTTCTTTTTCAAAAGCTTTTTTAGGATCGAATTTCTGGGCCATGCCGTTCAATTCGTAGCCGGCCACCACGAAGTATTCCTGGAAACCAATGGCGTTGACCGGCATGTTTTTCAAGGTGCCGAAGAATTGGGTGTAAGCCTCGGAACGGTGAGCCAGGGAGAGGAGAAGGTCGGCCGTCCGGGCGGGATCGCCCCGATGCTCTTTCTTGAGGTTGGGAAAGGCGTTGTAAACGGCGTCGGCCAATTGGGCCATGCTTTGAACGGCGTTGAACTGACGCACCTCGGGGTCCGTGATCTTGGCGCCCATTTCGGCTTCGATTTCCCCGTTGATCTTGTTCCGATACCAGGCCCAGTGGGGATCCGCGTCGAGTTTTTTCATCAATTCCGGCGAAGCGCTCCAGGCCGCCCAATAGCGCAACACCGGCAGCCGGTTGCCTTCCCAATATTCCTTGTCGGTCACTTCCGGGTGCTGGGTTTTCATTTTGAGGGAATGGAGCAGCATGGTCGCCATGATGCCCGGTTTTTCCGGCACCCGGAGACCCGCCACCCGGGCCTTGACCGCCAACAGGGCTTCCATGGTTTCCTTGTAGGTGTAGGGCCGGCCGTCGGCTTTCTTGATCCCATTCAGTTGAATGTTCAGTTGCAACATGGAAAGGTCCCGCAAGACGTTGTATTCCTTGGCTTTGGGCGACATGTCGGCCACCAGCGCCGGAGGCAACAGGGAAAGCACGTGCTGGGTGTAGGCGTCGCTCACGGCCCACTTGTTTTGGGCCATGTCCGCCAGGATCGCCTCGGACGATTTGAGGACGTCCCGGAACACGCGCAAATATTCGGTCTTGCGCTCGGGTTCCCCTTGGAGGAGGTAAAGCATGATCCCCTCCACTTCCAGGACGCCCGGCTCCATTTTCATGTGGCTCTCGTAGAGGCGCGGCGCCAGGGACTTGGCGATGCTTTGGATCGTGGACAATTCCCGGGCGACGGACAACGCGGCCGTTCGGATCTCGGCCATGTTTTTCGTTTCGACTTTGGCCCGATTGAAATAGGCGATCCGGCCGAGGTTGTACTCGGTTTGAAGATAGGCCAGCCGAAGATCCTTGTCCGAGGGCTTTTTGTTGAACTTCTTTAAATCTTCGGTCATTCGGTCCTTGACCAGAGCGTAGAGGGCGGGGTCCGCCGGGAATTTGGCCGGATCGCTGTATTGCTGAATGTATTCGGCGCCGATCCGCTCCAGGAAGGTCTTCATGTATTCTTCCGAGCTTGGTTCCCGCAAATTCTTTTCGTTGTGTTCCAGCATTTGGGTCAAAAATTCCTGAAGACCGCCCGGTTCCTGATAGAAGGCGGTAACCATGGGAATCATTTCCAAGTGGGCGTCCGAAATAAAGGGGATTTTGACCGGGAGCACGAAGGTGATGTTCCCCATGATCCGCAACCCTTTGGCGACGGGTTTGGGGAACAACTGGACCGGCTTGATATCGACGCTGGGAACCACGGCCTCCCAGGACTTTTCGATTTCGTAGGAAAGCCGGGTAAAGCGCCAAATAAGCTCCGGCGTAATCTTTTCGAGCGGGTATCCCAAACCGTAGTGCAAGTTGATGACGGCCGTGGAAAGGACCTCGTATTTGTCCATGGACCCGGTGGCTTTATCCGCCAGCTCGCGGTAATCGTCCTCGGTGATCATCGGAGCGCCTGTTTTGGGATTCCGGAGGGACTGGCCCTGTTGGACGAACTTCGTGTAGTCAACGTCCCACACCTCTTTGATCTTGTCCCAAAGGAGCAATTGGGAAATGTCCTTGACCGACCGGACCTGGGCGGCCTTGGCGGTTTTCGCGTCGCCCATGGAGGCGTTGATGTCCAGCAAGAGGGCCGTCTGGGCCCAGTATTTCGCCACCATGGGTTCCCGCAACCAGGGATAGCCGGTGGACAACATTTTGAGGTAGGCGCCGACGTCGGCCACCTTGAGCCCAATGGCGGAGGGGGGCACCAGGGTGATCAAGGCCGTGGAACCGCCGTAAATCGCGACGTTTTCCCATTTTACTTCGTCGGCGTTCATTCGATCCAACTGGGAAAGAAGATAGGCTAATTTCTTGGTCTGATCGTCCGTTAATTGAGGTTTCTTCAACATCCCAAGGGGTTCCGGGGGCTGAAACTGCGCCGTCGTGTAAGGACTGGTTCGCACGTCCCCGGGCAACGGGAGGGCCGTGTTGGGAATCCCGGTGAGCCGGATCGATTCGACCCCGGGAAAAACTTCGGCCTTGACGCCGGCGCCCACGTTCAGGGCCGCTTGCAGGATTTTGGGGGCGGCTTCCTGGGCAATGGGCTCCGTGCGTTGGACCTGCAGGGCCAGGCCGCCGGAAATGTCGACCCCCGTGTAGGGGCGGGGCTTGGTGACCGGGTCGGCCAATTGCTTCAGAACGATTTCCGCGGCGGTGGGCGTTCGGAGCGACTGAATTTTTAGGTCCGTCAGGAAGTTGGTGACGGGGGCGAAGAAAATGAAGCCGGCGATCAGGGCCGAGAGCCCGTAAACCTGGAACCAGCGTTTCATCATGGCGCTGCGATCGTCCCGACGGTAGGCCTGGCCGGCGAAGTGGGCGATGACCCAGCCCGTCAGGATGGAAGCCACGATGATGGAAATGCCCAGAGGGAAAAGGGCGCCGAAATAAATGTTCCCCGTGTAGATCAGGCCCGCGAAGGCCGCGAAACTGAGCCCGCCGAAGACGACCAAGTTCATCAACGAAATTTCGCTTTTCCAGGTGTCGGCGATCCGCACGCCCATGAGTTCGCGCACAACCGTGGCGCTGGAGGTGACCCACACCGACGGAACGTTTTTGACGAATTCGATGACTTTGGCGACGGTTTCCAAATAGAAAGTCCGCTTGATGGCGATGGGCAAGGACATCAGCGTGGTGGCCGAAATCGTGAGCAGCGAGAGAAGGAAATTCTTCACGCCGAACACGACCAACAGGCCCCACAAAAGCGGTTTGCCGAGCCACGGGTTGACGGTCAGGACCTGCACCCGGCTCATGGCGTCGTAGTAGGCGGGATAAAGGAAATGGCCCCGGAAAGCCACGCCCAGCATGGTGATTCCGAAAAGGACGTAGGCCAGGGTTTTGTTGACCATGAGCGCTTGGTCGGGGAACAACCAGAGGGGAATCAGGCCGGCCAGCACAATCAAGAAGGAGGGATCGCCGTTCAGGCGGAAATCGATGCCCCCCAGGTGGTAACGGTGGGCGTGGGGCAAGGCGTCTTTTTCGTAGGGCTTGGCCGTGGACTGCATCTGGAGATCGCCCCGGAGCCAGCGGAAATCCCGGTCCACCACGCCGGCCAGGGTCAGCAGATCCCGCTCCCGAACCCCGATGGCGTTGGTGAGATAGGCCGCCACCCGGGTGACGAGGACTTTCGCGCTTTCCGTTTCCGAGGCGGCGAAAGTGCGCCAGGCCGTCCATTGGCCCTCGGGGTTCAGTCGTTCCACCGTGAGGCTCACGCGGCCCGGACGGTCGGCCACCGGGGACATCACCAGCCGAAGCAACTCAAATCGATTCCCCAATTGCATTCGGAACACCTGGACGGCTTCCCGGTTTTTTTCGTCTCGAGAGGTTTCCATCAACTGGAACGTGTGGGCGACGTCGCCGTACACGGCTTCCGTGGGGGAGAATTGGCTTTCCTGCCAGTCGTGGGAAAGGGCCCGGGCGACGGTGACCCGCTCATCGGTGAAGGAATCCCCGTAGGCGGCGCGTTTGAAAATTTTGCCGTACATGGCCGACATCTTTCCGAACAAACCGGCTTTGAACCGGGCGTCGTACATGTTGTGGATCACCCGGGACTTGTCCAAGTAATCCAGGAGAATGCTGGAGAAATAAGACCCGGCCTGGCCGCCGCGGGTGTTGCGCGGGGGGTCGACTTCGATGGCGGGGTTGAACCCGACCACGCCCTGGTTGGCGGGGTGTTCGGCGACGCCGATGGCGGCCTCCACCGCCCCCGGCAAAATGGAGTTCTTGTCGTCCATGACGACGCTCAAATCGTCGGGTTCCAGGGGACGACCTTCCCCGTCGGTCATTCGATCGGTGTGAAAATCGGCGATGCGCTGGGCCAACTCTTTGTTGGCCTCGGCGCGGGTCAGCGTTCGAGTCCCGCCCCGGCTCTCGGTCACTGAAATTTGATTGGCGTCGGTTTTCGACCCCGCAAACCGGACGGTGGTCCCGTCCGCCCGGTGGATCACCACGTCGTTGCGGAAGTACCCCAGGATGTCGCCCGCCATGAGGTTGGCGTTGGGGAAGAGCGGAGCGTCGGGGTTGGTGAAATTTTCGTGGCCATCCGGATTGTTGTAGGCCGGGGGACGCGTGTGGCCGGACTTCAACCATTCCAACCCCGCCACGTTGCCGAGTTTTTTGCCCCAGCCGCCCCGTTTCCATTGCACCACGCGATCCACCGCGGAAGCGTCGACCCCTTTGATCAATTCCGTCGCCTCGCCCCGCGAGAGCGTTCGGACGGTGCGTCGGCCCTGGACGCTCACCCGAACCGTGGTGACGGCGTTCCCTTGAACGTTAACGTAGAGCCGCGCTCCTTCTTTGTCGAAGAGCGTAAATTGGTTGCCGAGTTTTTTCAGGGGATCCGCGTCCCCGATGGCGGCGGACACCGCCGAAACCGCGGCGGGGCCCGCCAAAAACGCTTCGGCCCACTCCATGGATTGGTTGAAGTAAACGAAGCTGACCCGGCCCGGGAATTCCGCGTCCATTTCCGCCTGAAGCCGTTGGAGGTTTTCCAGTTCGTAGGGGATGAGCTGGGCGTTGCTGGTGTTGGTGGGCATGGCGAAGGAAATCGTAAAGATTTCGGGCGATCCGGGCTCCACCGCGGTGTCGCGCAAGGTTTGCCGGAGGTTCTCGATGTCCACCCGGCGGTAGGCGGCCCAGACATCCGCCTCCAGATGGATCGTGTCCAGAAAACGAGTGGTTGTGTCGAGGTTTTGGGCGATTTCGTTGCGGTATTGGCGGGGGACGCCATAGCGGTAGACCACCCGGCGGACCACTTGCTCCCCGACTTGATCGAACCGGACGGAGATGTTGGGTTCCCGATCCGCCGCGAGGGAAAGGGGAAGCCCGTATTCCTTTTCGATCATTTTCCCCAGGCCCGCCCAGGTTTTTTCCTCGGCCGCGGTGGGGCCGCCGATTTCGGGGAACCCGACGCCGAGGGGATTGACATAATTTTCCGTGACATCCACTTCGACCCATTCGTTGTCGACCACGCGGACCCCGTCGACCGACAAGCGTTGGGGTTCGCCGCGCGCGGCGGCCAAAATCTCGTTGACCCGGGTTTCAAACCGTTGCCCGGCGGTTCCCGCCGCGGGACGGAGACGGGCCACGGTCACCCCGGGAGTCACCGATCCATCCTTGGCCCGGACGTCCTCGAACGTCACGGCGACGTCCAGCCGGAAACCTTCCCACATTTTTTCTTGAATGAATCGGGTGAATTCGGCTTGTCCCGCGGCGTCCAGAGTACGGGGAAATTGAAGGGCCGCGCTGGGGGCCGTCGGGGAGAGATCGAAACTCGCCGTGAGGCCGTTGGCCGATTTGAAATAAGCGGCGCCGATGTCCGTCTTTAAGTAGCCATCGAGCGGGTTGCCCGACCATTTGGGGACTTCCACGGAGAAGGCGTAGGGACGGCCGGTCTTTTGGGCGTGCTCGCGCACGACCTCCAGGAAGTCCCGCCGAGCGTGCCCCTGAGGCGGCGGTCCGAACATCATAAAAACCATGACGAGCAGGGGATCCACAAAGGAACGGGAAATGTTGTAGAGGAGGGGCCCCAGGACCACCCACGAAACGGCGGTCAATGCGAAGGAGGGGAAGAAAAAAACCTGGGAGAGGAAAATACCCGTAAAGGCCAATCGCCCGATGGCGGCCAAGGTCAGGAAAAAGCGCGCCCCCATTTGCAGCTGAAAACCGTCGGGCACGAGGCGTGTTTCGTAATAGGCGTACGTCCCTTCGAACGTCCGCCACATCACGTCGCGCTGTTCCCGCAACGAATCGCCGGTTTCTCCGAGCACGCCGTCTTTGCGTTGGGCCAGGGCCTGCCGAAGAGCGTCAACGAACGGGCGTTGGAGGACGGTGCGGCGGGCGACGGCGTCAACGTCGATTTGGTCCCGGGCCCGATTGAGCTCGGCCAACTCCCGCCGCTTTTCGTCGCTGGCGAGGGTGCTTCGATCGCCCACGAGCCGTTTGATCTTTTTGTCGAGTTCTTTGGCTCGACGTCGCAAAGCGGCCAAGGTTTCGTCGGATTTTTCGACCCGGGCGGTCATCCGTTTGATTTCCGAAAGGCCGATAAAGGAAATGTAGCGACCGTGGGCGCCGTAGGTGTTGTAGCGGGGGAATTGCCCCTGCCTAAACGCCAGGTAGTTTCGCAGCATCGTTCGGCGAATTCCCGCCGGCGTCGCGGCCACCCGCGCCTCGTCTTCCGCGGTCAATTGGTTGCGGCGCCACCGACGCAGGGGGGCGTTCCAGGATTTGGGCGCCGTTCGGGGCCCTTTTTCCAACTCCCCGGTCATTCGGGCGGCCACGCGGTCGGACCAACGCTGGACGTCTTCACCGTTGGGCGTTCCGCGCCAAAGGCGGAGAGTTCCGACCATTCCGGCCATGGCAAAGGTGGGAGTGACCCAATCCGCGAAGGAGGCGTCGGCCAGCCAGCCTTGGACCGCGGCGGCCCAGGGGCCGATGTAAAGCGAAAAACCGATCCGCAGGGATTCCAGGAGCCCGGACAAGCTAAAAGCCGGACCGGCCATTTCAGTGGCCAGTTTAAGTTGCATCCCGGTGTCGGGGGCGCCGGCGGCCGACATTTGTTGTGCGGCGTCAAAAGCCGATCCGGTGTCGGGCAGCATAAAGAACATGAGAATCGCCGCGCCCACTTTGGAAAGGACGCCGACGTTCAACGCCGACGGCCAAGAGAAGCGTCCGGTGGCGGCCGACCGATCGGGAGTCGCGCCGGTCCCCTCCGGTCCGGGGGTGGGCCCTTGGGCCGTTGGGCCGGCGTCGCTCCGGTTTTGGGCGGAGGGGACGGAGGGGGGCGCCAGCCCGTCCGCGGGGATTGCCGGCGGGACCGGGAGCGCCGCCTCCGGGGAGAAGGGGCCGTCGACGGTGTTAAGATTTGCCGTGGTGGCCGGGGCGTCGACCGCGCCCGCGGACGTTGCTTCTCCGGGCACAACCGGCCGTTCAATCGATTGGCCAAGCGAAATGTGGTGGAGATCAACGCCGGGATTTGCCTTGGCGTAGTCGGCGACGCGTTGGGCAATGTCCGTGTTGGTCAGCGAGGCCGCGCCGGCTTTCACCAAATCCTGGCGCGCCATGCTCCACACGGTGTCTTTCATTTCCACCGTGTAATGGGCCCCGTCCGCCGAAAGCTGGGCGGCTTCCACCGAATTGAAAGCGGAAGTGGCCAGGAGCGCGGGAACACCCAAGGCGACGGCCAAAAGCAAGGTTCGAAGACGGGGGCCCATGGATCGGGACCGGGCGAAGCGGAACCCGGCCCAACCCAAGGCGGTGGCGCCGGCCAGAAGGCTCAACAACCCCGCGGGGGAAACCCCAACGGAGAGGCCCGCCGCTTCGCCCGCCATGGCCACGGGCGCGGCCAAAAAGAGCAACGCGCCGACGGCCCATTTTCGGGTCGAGGGCCAGGAACGGACCAGGGAGCCCCAGACCCGCGAGGAGGAAAACGCCGTGGCCCGGCGGGCGGCGGCCAAGGCCGTTTCGCCTTTTTGAACCTGGGCGGTGGGAAGAACATCGACATTGACCGCCGTTTGGGCCAGTTGCCGAAGTTGTCCGGCGGTGGAAAAGGCCGCCCAGCGTTCGTCGAGGGTTCGGCGCAGTTGGGCGGTGTTCCCCCGACCCTGGGCCGCGCTCAGAGATCGGAAGGCGGTCAGAACGTCGGCCCACAGTTTTTGCAAACCGGGCCGGGATTGAAGAAGCGACGAAAATCGCCTGTTCAGGTTCGCCGTTTCGCCGTTGCGGACGGTGTCTTCGGTGATCCAGGTGATTTGGTCCGACGTCAAGTCGCTGGCGATGATAAAAACGTGTCCGTTGAATTCGCCGAACAAAAGGGTTTGGGCCTTGTTGCCGGCGTTGTCGACCAGCTGGGCCACTTCCCGAAGCTCCAGGGCCACGCCTTGGGTTTTCAACCAATCCCGGTAGGTCGTCAGGAGTTGTTCGTTGGTGGCGGCTTCGCCTTTGGGCACGGACAGCACGCGCTCCGACCCTTTGGCGAACATCTCGATGAGGCTTTGTCCCGGCAGATTTTGGGAGAGAGACGTCCCCTCCCGAAACACCAACTGGTTCGCTTCGCGAACCGTGTGGCTAAAAGCGCGGGGCTCCTGGCTGATGGTCAAATCGGAAGGCGACGCGTCTGTCGCAAATTGGGGTTGAACCACGGCGTAGTTGGCGGTCGATTGACGAAGAAGTCGGGTGAGTCCCGGCGTGTGGAAACCACCGGCGATCAACACCGCCCGCCGGGCCCCGGTTTTTTCCATATCGGCCAAGGTGTTTTTAACCAGGGCGACGTCGCGCTCCAAGGCCAGCTCATAATAGTCGCGAACCTGGGGAAGAGACTTGGCCCAGGACAAGTCCGGGGCGGGCGCGGGCGCGCCCTGGGCGGCCAGAGAGCGTTCCACCTCGTTCCAGTCCAGTGAGCCTTCTTGACGGAACGCCGCGTATTGATCGGGCGTCATTTCCTGACGCCACAACAGTTTTTCGAGGGCGACGCGGCGGTCCAAAACGACCAGGCGCCAGACCTTATCGTCTTTGGCGAAGGATTCCAGAAGGCGGTTCTTGAGCTGGTCCACTTCCGCCACCAGGCTTTCGTGGCGAAGGCTTTCCGAAAGTTTCAGGTATCCGACATAGTCCCGGAGGCGTCGGGTCGGGAGGTCGACTTTCTGACGTTTGAGACCGTCGGCCACGGCCAAAAGACCCTCATAAAATTCGGCGGCCGTCAGCCGTCCTTGTCGGTAAGACAAGGCCCGGGCGGCCAAGCTTTCGATGTCCGCGATGGACGATCGTTGGCCGATTTTTTCCACCAACTCCGCCCGATCCTGGGAGAGAGCCCGGAGGTCGAGGCTTGATTCCAGGCGGGACAAGCGGCCCAGGGCGTCCAGATTGGGGTATGTTTCCGCCGACGCTCCGGCGGGGGAAACCGACAGCAGCGCTTGGGCGTATTGAACAAAGGAAATTTTTTGCGCGGCGAAGCTTTGAAGCGGGGCGTCGAGTTTTTTAAGCGATTCGGGGTAGACCTTGGCTTTGACGAGCTCCAGGCGGGCTTGCACGGCCGCCATGTAACGATCCGCGGCGGCGCGGGCCGCGGCGGTTTGGTGCCGGGCGGCCAGGTTTTTTCGATAGAGATTCTCGGTTTCAACCCCGATCAGTCGAACCGTGCCGGACGATTCAACGATGGAGCGGTATTCTTCCCCGGTCAGTTCCCCCTTTTGCAAATGGGCCTTGGCGACTTTTTCCCGAATGTCCGCAAACGGGAAGGCCGACAACCACTCCACATCGGCCGGACCCGCTCCGCCTTCCTGATACACGTTCAGCCGGGCGGTATCGCCGCTCCACCAACCGGCGCGAAGGAGACCCGCCAAGGTTTGCGCGGCGTTGAATTGCGCCGGGTAGAGACCGTGGGCGTCTTGCAAATGAATGAGGGTGGGGCCGGCTTTGCCGCCCTCGGCGAGGTGGGTTTCGACGACGGAACCCAGGGACGCCGGCAGGCGGTAAGCGCCCAAGACCGGGTTCAACGATTCGTTGGGCCAGGACAGGCCGTTGAGAAGATTTTGCGAGCGCCGATCCTCCGAGGAAGAGGCCTGGCCCCGAGACGTTTGACGATCCGCCCAAAAACTGGTCTGGGCAAAGGGCTCGCCCACGGACGTTAAAACGAAAGCGAACGCGATGACGGCCGCGGCCGCTTTTTTCATCCCGGAGGTTTTCCCGCGCTCTTCGGTCATAAGCTCTTTTGCCTCTCCTCGGCCATATATATAGTAGGCCGCTGGGCTGGCCGTACTTTCGTCATTACTAGTTAACAAGAACCGTCGGAATTTGGCCTTAAATTATTGTAACGGGAATGTAAATTGATGCCGGTGGGATTATATCGTCGGAAAATGGCGGAAATGTTCCACCCAACACATTAATTCATTGCTTCAGCCACTCCCAAGCGCTGCGGTGTTGTCCGTGGGCCTGGACGTGGTCCAGAAAGGCGGCGTAAAAAGGGTGCTGGCCGATGGTCGCGGAGTCGCCGATGACGATGAGAAGTCGGCGGGCGCGGGTCATGGCCACGTTCATCCGGCGGGTGTCCGATAGGAAGCCCACCTCGGCTTTTTCGTTGGATCGAACCAGGGACACGATCACCACTTCTTTTTCACGCCCCTGGAAACCGTCCACCGTGCCCACTTCAATCCCCTTGGGAAGGAAACCCCGAAGCATCCGCACTTGGGCGCCGTAGGGAGAAATGACCGCGGTCCATTCCCGTCGGATACCGGCCCCTTCCAATTCCTCCCAAAGGAGGGCCGCCAACCGGGCCTCGCCTTCGTTTTCCCGGCTGTCCAGGAGCTCGTTCCATGTTTCGGCGTAACCCGTCCCGGCGGTGTCGACAAAAACCAAGGTTCCCTGGGTCAAGTCCGTGGGTTGAACATGGGGCAGTCCCAGGGCGTCGTGATCCCGCACGGATTCGTCGGCAATCAGTTTCCCCTCGTAAAAACGCTCCGAAGAGAAACGCATGATCGTTTCGTTCATTCGATATTGGACACGAAGCAAGGCCTGTAAATTTTCCGGCAATTCCGGTTGAAGACGTTCCATCAGCGTCGTTTTAAGGCCCGCCGCCGCGGCTTCTTTCGAATAGATGGTGGGGGGCAATTGGAGGGGATCCCCGGCCAGGACGATCTTTTGAGCCAATAGAATTGGCACCCAGGAGAGGGGTTCGGTCGATTGGCTGGCTTCGTCCAAGCAAACCAGGTCAAAGCGTTCGCCGGAAAGGTTTTTTCCGATACCGCCATGGGTGGCCAAAACCACGTGGGCCCGTTGAATGATGCGCTTGGCCAGGGCCTTTTCGAGGTTGCGGGCCTCTTTCCACAGCGCCTTGATTTCCTTCTTCATTTCCTTGTCTTCGATGGGATCGTAGGTGCCGCGGTTTTGCCGACGATACCGCTGAACGACCAACTGTTCCCGGTCCCGGTCCATGAGCGCGATGGGTTTTTGGTCCGGATGTTCGTCCATTTGGGCCATGAGGGTGGCGTGGCGCAGGCTTTCCAAGGTCCGGGCCGGGTGGCCCAGGCGAACCACGCGGAGATCGCTGTCCAGGAGTTTTTCCAGCATGTTGTCGACGGCGATATTGGAGGGCGCCGTGGCCAATACCGACAAACCGCGAAGAGCGGCCTGCCGGATGATTTCAACCAGGACCGTCGTTTTGCCGGTGCCCGGGGGGCCGTGCACCAGCGCCACGTCTTTGGCCGCCAGGGCGGAACGGACGGCGTCTTTTTGAAAGGTGTTCAGACCTTCGTTGTAAAATTCAATTTCCTTGGGCGGATCGGTTTGGGCCGAGCGCAGGCCCATCAACACGTCGCGCAAATCGCCCAAACGCCCCGTGGCCCGCTGGACAATGTCCAGGGCCCGGCGCATCCGTTTGTAAGTGGCATCCGACCCCAGAAGGTCGATCTGGCATTTCCCCGTCGGCGGGTCAATCAGTTCCTCGTTCAGCGCGACCGTGACGCGGTATTCCTCCACGTCGTAAAGGGTGCCTTCTTTGGCGAAGTTCCCCTGCAAAAAAGTGACACGCACGATGTCGCCGGAATCCATGGCGTGAAAGGGCGACAAGGCTTCGCCGGCCGGGGGCCGTGAGAGGACCAGGAGCGGCATCCCGCCGACGCCCACGTCCTGACGTTCGATCACGAGACGCGAAACGGTTTTCCCCAACTGCTCCCGGGTTTCCACGGGCCAGCGGTCGAGCTCCCGCTTGTTCTCTTCCTTCTCGGCCTCGCGCTCGATATCGATGAGGTCGATCAGTTTTTGAAAGTGTTCTTCGATTTCCGGCATGGGCGGAATTTTAGCAATTGGGCGGGAAAAACGCTTTTAAAGTTATTGGCGGGGCCAAAGAGGGGGGTATAAGTCAGTCGGGGGGTCACATGCGCCGGGCGCGTGGTTTTACTCTCATCGAATTGATGCCGGTGGTCGCCATCATCGGCCTCTTGGCGGCTATTTCCATCCCCAAATTCTCCGCTCTCGTCATCCGGGCCAAAGAAGCCGCCATTCATGGGAAGCTGGGCACGGTCCGAACCGCCATTTCCATTTATTGTGCCGATAACGATGGGGCGTACCCGTAAGATTTAAATCACGCGGCAATCACGGTTCTTCGCCCGCTGGTTCCAAAATATCTGGACGAATTTCCGGCCATTCAAATACCGACCGTCCCCTCCCACCAACTGAGTCCCTTCACGAGTGCGACCGCGTTCATCGGGGACGCCAATATGGGCGCGCCTCCGCTGCGCGGCTGGGCCTACAATCGATTGAACGGCGAAGTCCGCGTAAATTGCAACCACACGGATTCCTAAGACGCCGCCTGGAGTCCGTGGTGAATTGAATCGATATTTTTTTGTGAATTTGTGGCTGGGAAATCAGCCGCCCGCGCGGATCCACAGGGTGGTGGCCAGCACAAAGGCGCACCAGGTCAGGACCAGCATGGTGGGAAACCAAAGGGGTTTGAGCGTTTTCATTGAAGCACCTCGCAAAGTTTCATTTCCGTTGCCCCCTTTTGACACTGGACGAAACCGAAGGTTCCCGTCCTCAGCCAACTTACTTGCAACACTTCAACCAATTAGGCATTAAAATATTCAATATTAATAATTGAATTGATTTATTGATATAAAAACGCATGGCCGTCCATAGCGGGACGGCCATGCGTTCAGCGGCGAATCGTGATGAAGTCAGCTCTGACTGTAGGCGACCGCAAATCCTTTGGCGAATTCCTCGATGGTGGTGGGAGTCGTAGTTTGAGGGCCTCGGGCCTGGGTGGGACGAACCACGCCTTCATTGAAGGCTTTGTACATCTCGTTAAATTGATCCGCCACGTCCGGCGACATGCCCATGCCGATCATGGCCGCCCGCGCGTCGGCGTAGGGGAATTGAACGTATGGCAGGGCGGGTTTCCCAATGGCCGCTCCGATGACACGGGTGGCTTCCGCCATGGACACTTCCCGCGGCCCCAGAAGTTCCTGAACCGATTTTCCCATGAAATCCCGGGCCAGGAGGCGACGGGCGGCCACCGCCGCGATGTCGCGGGTGGCGATCATGGGAAAAGCCGCGTCGGGAAGCAGGGGGCTTCCGTTGATCCCCTGGCTCTTGATGAGGCCAAGACTGAAAAAGAAGTTTTCCATGAAATAGGTCGGCCGCAAATGAAGGACGTGAACGCCGTCCAACTTGTTGAGCCGTTGTTCGTGGTCGTGGAGACCTTTGATGGGTCCGGTCTTGTCGGGCCGGTTCGCGCCCAGGCTCGAGAGGTTGACCACGTGCCGGACCCCGGCGTTCTTGAGGGCGTCCGCCAGAACGACGCTGACTTTGTTTTGGTAGCCGCGAAAATCCTCTTCTCCGTAGGAAGGCGGAATCAGGGCAAACACCGCCGTCGCGTCCCGGAACGCTTCGGCCACGGCGGCCGGATCCGCCAAATCGGCCGACACGGTTTCGGCTCCCCGATCGGCCAGAAACTTCAACTTTTTCGCGTCACGGGCGACGGCCCGGACCTTCTGTTTCTTGACCAGCAATTCCTGGACCAACGATTGGCCGATGTGGCCCGTGGCCGCGGTGACGACGATCATGAACGCCTCCAAAAGAAAAGCAAGGTCGGACGGGGGGATCGGGATGAACCATCGACGTACGCCCGGCGAGTGCCGGGACGGACCCCGAAACCGTTCAACGGTTCAACGAATTTAACGCGGACGGCGGGAAAAAGTTCCCGATTTGGGGGGAGCGTCCTCCAGGGCGAAATCCAACTCGCGTTTTTCCACGTTCACGCCGGCCAATCGCACGCGAACGGCCTGGCCGAGCTGAAAGGTTTTGTTCGTTCGCTGCCCCCGAAGCTGGAGGCGCAGAGGGTCGAATTGGTAGCGGTCCCGGGGGAGGCGTTCCACGTTGACGAGACCTTCCACGAACACCGCCGTGGGTTGAACAAAAACGCCGAAGGCCGTGACGCCCGTGACCACGGCGTCGAAGGTTTCGCCGATGCGGCGGGTCATGAGCTGGGCGCGCTTGAGCGCCAGGAATTCCCGTTCCGCCTCGACGGCGCGGCGTTCCAGGCGGCTGGACTCCTCGGTTTGGCCCGGAAGGCGGCTGCGCCAGGCGCTTTGCCGGGCGGCGTCGAAGCGCCCGTGAATCCGCTCTTTCACCATGCGGTGGACGAGCAAATCCGGGTAGCGCCGGATGGGCGAGGTGAAGTGGGTGTAGGCCTCGGAAGCCAGGCCGAAATGCCCTTTGTTGATCGGCGAGTAAACCGCCTGCTTCAAGCTTCGGAGCGTCAGGGTGTGCACCATGGGTTCCACGGGTTTTCCTTTGACGCTCTCCAGCACTTGACGGAGGGCGGCCGGCTTTCCGGAGCCGATGGTCGCCGGAACCGCCACGCCCACGGCCCGCAGGGTTTTGGCCAGGGTGTCCATCTTGGCCGGGTCCGGTCGTTCGTGAACGCGGTAGAGGAAGGGGCCCGCGGCCATGTGCCGGGCGACGGTCTCGTTGGCCAGCAACATGAATTCTTCGATCAGGCGGTGGGATTCCCCCCGCTCCTTTCGGCAGGCGTCGATGGGCCAGCCTTTGTCGTCGACGATGATCACGGGCTCGGGGAAATCGAAATCCAGGGAACCGCGGCCGAAGCGCAAGGCCCGCAGGGTGCGGGCCAGTTCGCCCATTTCCCGAACCGCGTCCCGGACGGCGTCCGACACCTCCAACCGCTGGCCTTGAAGGATCAGCTCCACCTCGTCGTAGGTGAAACGGCGGGCGCTCCGAATGACGCTTTCAAAAACTTCGTGGTGCACCACACGGCCCGAAGGGTCCAAGTCCATGAGGCAGGTCAAGGTCAGCCGGGCCACGTGGGGGCGAAGGCTGCAGAGATTGTCCGAGAGCGGAAAGGGCAGCATGGGGATGACCGCGCCCGACAGATAGACGCTCGTGCCCCGGTGGATGGCTTCCTGATCCAGGGCGCTTCCTTCGGTCACGTAGTGAGCCACGTCCGCGATGTGAACCCCCAGGCGCCAGCCCCCGCCCGGACGCCGCTCCAGGGACACCGCGTCGTCGAAATCCTTGGCGTCGGCGCCGTCGATGGTGAACACCGGGAGGTCGAAGAAGGTCTTGCGTCCCTGATACGCCGAAGGCGGCACGTCGTCGCCGAAAGCGGCGGCCCCGCGTTCCACGTCGGGTGGAAATTCCCCGGGCAATTCGTGTTTGCGCAACAGAAAGGCCAGATCCGCCGCGGGATCGTTTCGGCGGCCGATGACTTCAATCAAGGTGCCGGCCGCTTCGTGTTCGCCGTCCGGCCACTGGCTCACCCGGAGCACGCACAAATCGCCGTCCTTGGGCTTCAACCCGCCCACGTCGGACACGCGCACCGGTTCGCCGCCTTCTTCGGGCACAAGGCAGGGTTTGGGCGCCGATCGAAACACGCCCGCCAAGGTCGACCGCTTGCGGGAGAGAACTTCCAAAATTTCGCCCTCGGAACGAACGCCGGGCCGGGTCACCCGCGCGCGGACGCGATCCCCGTCCATGGCCAAACGCAAACTGGGCCCGGCGACGAACAAATCGGGACGGTCGGGGTTTTCGGAAAGAACGAAGCCGAAACGCGGTTTTTTTTGGAGGACTCCTTCCACCATTTCGCCCGGGGCTCCGTGGGACGGGGCGGGGCCGCCGGCGGGCTTGAGGGAGCGGGCCGCGGGGGCGGCGGGTTTGGATTGGGGTCGGTTAGACCGACGGGAATGGCGATGGCGCAAGGGTTTTCTCCAGGAAAGTTTTGGCTTGGGGGTCGAGGGGCAATGTGAGCGCGGCCGTGTGGCCTGCGGGGGACATTTTGCGCCAGGTTTTAAGGACGATGTCCCGCATCTTATCGTCCGGGGTTTTGCTTTTTAATTCCAGAAACTGCGTTTCCAAAAACACGAGGCACAGGGCGTCTTCCAGGGCCTGGCCGTCGGGGTCTCCCTCCCGCAGGGCGCGCTTGGTGATGAGCGCCGTGGTCCGGTCCGTGTCGGCGGTCGAATAACCGACGGCCGTGAGGATGTCCGCCACGCGTCGGGCGTGAAACCGTTTTAGGTCTTCCCGCCATTGAAGATATCCGGCGCGGCCTTCGGGATACCGCTCTCGGGGAATCGTCCATCGTTCGATGTGCTGGCCGCGTCCGGCCAGGCGGAGCAGATCGGAAGGGGAGGAGCGGAGCCGCTCCAGCCACGCCGTGAGCCGTTCGGCGTGGTCGATTTCAAAGGGTTTGCCGTTGGCCGCGCGCCGGGGATCCGCGGCGTTGGCTTGGTCGATGGCGACCAGCGCCCGGGAGAAGCGGTCCGTCACGGGCGGCCGAATTTCCGGCGGGAAATCAAGAAAACGTCACCCCGCGGATGACCACGCGTCCTTTGCCGCCCTCGTCGCCGTTTTTGCGGGAGACGGCAAAATAAATTTGCCGGACGCGGGACCAATCCATTCGGTTGTCCCCACCCCAGAGATACGCGAGTTCCGTTAGCGGAACGTCCACCACGGTCCAGGCCGATCGGCCCGTGCGGTGGGTCCAGGTCGCGCCGAAATTCGATCCGTCCGCGTCCACGATTTTAAATTCCAGGGTGTTATTGCCCCCCTCGCCGTTGAAGGCGAACTGAACGCGGGTGTATTTGCCGAGATCCTGCTTGATGTTGAGAAAAGCCTGAACCCATTCGCCCCGCTGGAAATCGTAATCCAACCGAAGGGCGGGTTCCCCCACCGCGGTGAGCGCGGTGGCGGTGATCCGGGCGTTTTTGTCGAACAACACCTGAGCCGTGGCTTTGTCGTCCAAAAGGGCGTAGGCGCGCGTCCGCGGCGCCGGGGCCTCCGTCCGAGCCGCTTCCCGACGCTCGGCCCGGCTTCTTTTGGCGGGGGGCGGAGCGGGGACCTCCGCTTCCACGGGGGTTTCGGGTTCGGCCTCCACCGCGGGGGCCGGGGCCACCGGCGTCACGGAGACTTCCGCCACCGGCGGCGCGGCCGGAGCGGCCGGGGCCACGGGATGGGGCACGACGTCCGGGGCCAGGGGCGCGGCGGCGGGGTCCGAGGGCCGGGCGATGACGAGGGGCCGACGCAACTGCAATAGGGTGTACGCCAACGAGGTGAAGCCCGCGATGAACAGGCCGATGCTGGCGACAAACCACACCACGTCGCCTTTCCGCCGAAAAGAAAGAATCGCGCGTCGGCGACGGGCCGTGAATATTTTCTGCGGTTGCAGATCGCTGGGGGCGGAGCTCATGATCGTTTCGTCCTCTCGGGGCCGGCGGGGCGGCCGCGGCCCCGCGTCGGGGTCAGCTTGGCGCGCACGGCTTCGGCTTCGTCCCACCGGTCCTGCGCCTCGAAGGCGACGAGGAGGTTCTGGAGCGCCCGGATCGACGCCGGGCTCTCCGGCCCGTGGGTTTTCTCGGCCAGGGTGACCGCCTGACGGAGGAGCCGTTCGGCTTCCTCGTCGGCGGATCGGCGGAAATACAGCTCCGCCAAATTGTTGATCGTCCTCAGGAGAGCCGGGCTCTCCGGTCCGAAACATTTTTCGAAGGTCCCCCACGCCCGCAGATACGCTTCCTCCGCGGTTTCAAACCGCCCCAACCCCGCGACGGCCTCGGCCCAGGGGCCGAGCGCGTCGGCCACGCCCGGCGAATCGGGGCCCAAAATATTTTCCCGGATGGCCCGGGCGCGGCTCAATTGTTCTTCCGCGCGCCGGAAACGCCCCCGGGCGTTGTCCAAGACGCCCAGGCTCAGCAACACGGATCCGACCGAAAGGCCCCACCCGCCTTCGCGGTGTTCGTGGACCGCCAGCGCCCGACGGTAAAAATTTTCCGCTTCCGCCCAGCGGCCCATGGCGCGGGCCCATTGGCCGCGTTGCACCCAAACGTTGGCCGTGTCGGGGTGGGCGGCGCCCAGCGCGTGCGTGTAAATTCGGTCGGCTTCTTCCAGCTTGGCGTGGGCGGCCATGGTTTGGCCTCCCTCCAGGGCCGCTTCGCCCCACCTCGACAAAAGTCGGGCCATTTCCGTGTGATCGGGTCCATGAACGATCCGCGTGATTTTAAGCGCGCGGACCAAATGGGTTTCGGCGTCGGACCATCGTCCGCGAATGGCTTCCAGGCGGCCCAAGCCGGCCAGGTTGCCCGAAATGGCGGCCGTGTTTTGCATGGCGTCCCGCTCGTTGATTTTGAGCGCGAGATTCAACACCGCCTCGGCCGGATCGAAGCGTCCCATGGCTTCGTAACCCAAGGCGAGTTCCGCCATGGTCGGGGCCAGGGATTGATGTTCCGGGCCGTAAAGCTTTTCTTTGGCCGATAAAATTTGGAGTTTGAGGGGTTCCGCCTCGAGCCACCGCTCCCGCCGTACGAAAAACTCCGCGAGCGATTCCAGGGCTTCCAGCCGCCGGTGATTAAAGCGGCCGTATTTCTCCGACGCCACCAGCGCGGCCTTGAGCGCGGATTCGGTTTCCGCCGCCGAAACCGGCGGGGGAGGGGAGTCGGGGTGGACCATCGGCCTCGTTGATTTTAGCATAGGCGGCCCGTCGGCGGGGAACTTTCGGAAGTCGAAAGGTCGGGAGAAGGCATGGACGACAAGGTCTTTCCACCGCAACGGAGGCCCCGGGCGCGACGAGGCGGGGCGGCGGTCAGGACGCCATTGACGCGGCGGTTCGAATTCTTTACCCTCTTGCCCCATGTCGGCCCTTGAAACCATCGGCGCTTCTTTCGGTCTTGTGGCCGCGAGCGAAATGGGCGACAAGACCCAGCTTCTCGCCCTCTCCCTGGCCGCCCGTTTCAAGAAACCCGCGCCCATCCTCGCCGGCATCCTGACCGCCACGATCCTTAACCACGGGTTGGCTTCTTCCGCGGGAAATTGGATCGCCGCCCGGGTTTCCCCGGCGCTGTTGGCGGGCCTCCTGGGGGCGACCTTTGTATTGTTCGGTCTTTGGACATTGAAACCCGACGATCTCGATGAGCCGAAAGAATCGCGCTGGGGCCCCTTCGCCACGACCACCGTGCTCTTCTTTTTGGCCGAAATGGGCGATAAGACTCAATTGGCGACGGTGGCCTTGGCCGCTAAATTTGGAAATATTTGGCTCGTTACCCTGGGAACCACCCTGGGCATGATGGCCGCCGACGGCGCGGCGGTTTTTTTCGGCGAAGCCGTTTCCCGACGACTCGGAATGAAGTGGATCCGATGGCCCGCGGCGATTCTCTTTTTTATTTTCGGCGGTTTGTCCATCTACACCGCCTTTGCCCACCGTTCCTAACCCCCCCGTCCGCCCCCCACCCCTCCTGCGGGTTTTCGCCTCCGGTTAAAACGGCCAGTTAAAATGATATGATTTGTAGATATGAAATTAGACTTTGACGTCGTGGTTGTCGGTGCCGGGCACGCGGCGGTGGAAGCCGCCCTGGCGGCCGCACGTCTTGGACGATCCACGGCGCTCCTCACGTTGGACAAAAACAGGATCGGCCAGATGTCTTGCAACCCCGCCATCGGGGGAGTGGGCAAGGGCCAGGTGGTCCGGGAAATCGACGCCCTGGGCGGCGAAATGGCGCGGGCCACGGACAGGGCCGGACTGCAGTTCAAGATGCTTAACCGGGGGAAGGGCCCGGCGGTCTTAAGCCCCCGGGCGCAATGCGATCGGAATCTCTACCGCGCCGTTGTCACCGAAACCGTATTGCACCAACCCGGATTGACCGTTTTGGAAGGGGAAGCCATCGGCGTTCTCACCGACGGCGGAGCGGCGGCCGGCGTTCGAATGGCGGACGGTTCGTCCCTGCGGTCCCGGGCGGTGGTGATCGCGACCGGCACGTTCATGCGAGGTCTCATGCACGTCGGCCCCCGACAGACGCCCGGCGGGCGAATCGGCGAACGCGCTTCGAGCGGGCTCTCCGACGCCCTTCGGGCGCTGGGGTTTGAAGTGGGTCGCCTTAAAACCGGAACGCCGCCCCGCCTGGACGGCGCCACTCTCGATTATGCCCGCATGGAACCGGCCCCGGGAGACGCCCCCCCCACGCCCTTTTCCCATTTCACCGGGCGGCTCGATCAAAAAATGCTGCCCTGCTGGCTCACCCGGACCACCGAGAAAACCCAGGACATCATTCGGCGGAACCTCAACCGCTCCCCTCTTTATTCCGGCGTCATTACCTCCACGGGGCCGCGGTACTGTCCTTCGATCGAGGACAAAGTGGTCAAGTTCGCCCACCACGCGTCGCACCACGTGTTCGTCGAGCCCGAGGGTTACGAGACCAGCGAGATTTACCCCAACGGCATTTCGACCAGCCTGCCCGAAGACGTTCAGGACGACATCGTTCACTCCATCGTGGGCTTCGAACGGGCCAAAATCCTCCGCTACGGCTACGCCGTGGAGTACGATTTTTGCCCTCCCACCCAGTTGCGCCCGACGTTGGAAACCAAAGCCATCGAGCGGCTCTTTTTTGCCGGCCAAATCAACGGGACCACCGGTTACGAAGAAGCCGCCGGACAGGGGATCGTCGCGGGGATCAACGCCGCTTTGGCCCTTCGGGGCGAAACCCCCTGGTCCCCCCGCCGGGACGAAGCCTACATCGGGGTGATGATCGATGATTTGGTCACCAAGGGAACCGACGAACCCTACCGGCTCATGACTTCCCGGGCGGAGTGGCGCCTCCATCTTCGATGGGACAACGCCGATCTGCGGCTGATGGACCACGGGCGACGGGTCGGCCTGATTTCCGAACCCGTCTATGACGCTTTCGTGAATTACCGATCCACGCTGTGGTCCGCGGTTCGAGAAGCCCTGCCGAACGACGCGGAGTCCGTTTTTTTGGGCGACGTCCCTCCCTCGATTCCGTCCGCGGGCGCCTTGCCCCGCCGGGCCACCGACGCGGGCTTGAGCGGTCAATGGACCGCGGAACAGGTGCGGCGCGAGGTGGAACTGGAAAAACAGTATTGGGGATACCTCAAACGCCAATCCCGGGAAATCGCGAAATTCCGGCAACTGGAATCCCGGCGAATTCCCGACGATCTGGACTACGACCGGCTGAACGGATTGTTGACCGAGGCGCGACAAAAACTTAAGAAGGTGCGGCCCGCGTCCCTCGGGCAGGCGGCCCGCATCCCGGGGGTGACTCCCTCGGACGTCGGCGTGCTGTTGGTTCACGTTGAACGTCGACGGCGCGAGTTCGCCGCGCGATGAAATCCCCCGCCCTCCCCGCATGACGGTTCCTCCCGAAGCCCGCCCTTTGCTGGACGTCCTCGGCACCGAGTCCGACACCCTGAATCGCCTGGACCTGCTGGCCCGGGAATTCGCCCGAACCAACCGGGACATCAACCTCGTCTCCTACTCCACCGAGAGTGAACTTTGGCTGAACCATATTCTCGATTCCCTGTCCGTCTTGATGGACCCCGAAGCGCGGCGGATGGTTTCGGCGCGGGTGATTGACGTCGGCTCCGGCGGTGGTTTCCCCGGCGTGCCATTGGCCGTTGCGAAACCGGGATGGTCCCTTACTCTTTTGGATTCGATCCAGAAGAAATTGCGCGCCGTGGAAGGGTTTCTTTCTGTTTTGGGGGCTTCCGTGGTGACGCGGGTGGGTCGGGCCGAAGAGGTGGCCCGGGAGCCGGAATTCCGGGAAAAATTTGATGTGGCCCTCTGCCGCGCCGTCGGGCCTCTGGGGGAAGTGATGGAACTCACAATGCCCTTTGTGCGGCCGGGCGGGTATTGCTTCCTGCACCGGGGAGTCGAGGCGCCGGCGGAGGCCGAGGGGGCCGGGCGGGCCCTTAAAGAATTGGGAGGCGTTTTGGGCGGACTGACGGCTTATCGATTTCCGGGGATCGACAGGAATAGACACATAATACGTATCTATAAATCGACACAAACATCTCTCAACTACCCGAGAAGGGTTGGAATTCCGGCCAAGCGGCCTTTATAGAAACGAACCGCCCGTAAGCGAGAGCTCCCAATTTCAAGCCGTCAATAGTTCCCCCCTTGTTCAAAATTTCGGATTCATTATAGTATCCATCGCTTCCATCGCGAGCCTGAAATCCTGGCCAACGATTTTGTCGGTCTTGCCCTGAAAGGACGCCGGCGGCCTAGGCAGTCAAGTACATCTGGTGGAGGCGGATCACTTCATATAAAATAGGAGAATGCCCCGTCGCCGCCTGACTGTCATCGTTTTTGGATTTTGCGTTCTTGGCGGATCTATTTGGTTTTGGTTCCAGTCCACGCCCTGGGCGCGGGCTCAACGGGCCTTGGATCGGGGCGCGGCCGACGAAGCGTCTGAAATAGCCACCGAGGCTTTGGCCGGGCGCTCCTGGCCGCCGTCCCGCGAAGAGTCTCTGCGCGAGATTCTGGTCGAGGCTCACCTGAAACTGGGAGGGCTTGAAAACGCCGAGAGGGAATGCCGTATTCTCCATCAAAAATTTCCCCAAAATCCCGCCGGCGCCCTGGGCTTGGGGATCCTTAATTTGGCCTTTGACCGACTTTCCTTTTCGGCCGAATATCTCGAGGAAGCGCGGCGTCTTTCGCCCCGGGATTTTCGGCCCACCTTTATTCTCGCCAACGTTCGCTTAGCCCAGAGCGATTTCCCGAAGACCGCTTCACTGCTGGAAGACGGGTTAAAACTTTTCCCCAATCGTCCGGAACTTCTGGAATTATCCGGCGACCTGGCTTTTGATCAGGGCTTGTTTCAGAAAGCTTTGGCGCGCTACGGGTCCGTCCTTCGCGCCGCCCCGGAGGACCGGGACACTTTGTTTAAAATTACCCGGGCGCATCTGGCGGCGGGAAATATTGATGCCGCGGAAACCTCCATCCGGCGACTTCGGCGAAGCCCGGAGGATCCGGAGGCGGACCTTTTGTTGGTTGGGGTGCGGGCCCAGCAAGGGCGGCGGGATCAGGCGGAGGGCCTGTGCGCACGGGTTTATCAGGGGGACCACAACCGGTTTCAAGCCGGTTTTTCTCTGGCTTATTGGCTGGGGCTGCGGGGCGAAGAAGAGCGCGCGGAAGCCATTTTATCCGAAATCAATCGCCGCCTCCCCCCTCTTCGGTCCAACGCGGATTGGAGCGTGCCCCAGGATTGGGACAGCGTTTCGCGTAATTTTCAGGGGCGGCAATACGCCCGAAGCGTTCAACGGGATTATGAAGTGGCGAGAGCCCAGCTCGACCTCCATTGCCATCGCGCCGCCGATGCGGGGATTCACGCGCGACGGGCCCTGGACTTGGATTCCACCGATGCCGGGGTTTTGTTACTTCTGGCGGATATCGCTCGACGTCGGGGCGACGCCAAGGACCGGTTGCGTTGGATCGACCGAACCGTCGAACTTTACCGCGAACACCCGGGCGCTCTGCTCGCCCGGGGATGGGCCTACCTGGACATCGGACGCGTTTCGGACGCGGTGGTGGACGCGAAGCTGGTTTCGGACGCCTACCCCCGGCTTGCTTCGGCCCAGGCCCTCCTTTCCCGGGCCTACCTATTAATCGGGCGTTCCGATGAAGCGGTCGTCGTGGCCGGTCAGGCGGTGGGACTTAACGGAGGCGATGTGGATGCCCAATTGGCTCTCGGTCTTTCCCAGGCGGCTCAAAAGAACGCGACCGCTGCCGAGACTTGCTTTCTTAAGGCTCTTGAAATTGACCCTTTTTCCGCGGAGGCTCGGGCGGATTATGCCCGTTTCTTGAGTAGCCAGAACCGGCCCGAAGAGTCTCGAAAACAATGGTCGGAGGCCTCTCGCCTGGAACCGAGCGTTTTCCCATCGCCGGGCCTCCCGAAAATCAAACGGTGATTCCCCTCAAAGACAACATCAAAGGGCGTACTTTCCCTTTTGTTAATATCCTGTTGATTTTGGTTAATGCCGGGGTTTTCTATCTCGAACTTCGCCAGTCTTCTCCCCAGGCCCTTAAGTCATTTTTAACCGAATGGGCTCTAATTCCACACTTATTAATCAATCATCCAAGAACAGAGTGGTTTAAAATCCCCACTTCTATGTTTCTTCACGCCGGATGGATGCATCTTTTGGGCAATATGCTTTACCTGTGGATTTTTGGGGACAATGTGGAAGACCGGATGGGACACCGCCGTTACCTATTATTCTACCTGCTTGTCGGATCCTGTGCCGCCCTTTCCCAGGTCTACCTTAACCCCCGCTCATCGCTGCCTTTGGTAGGAGCTTCCGGGGCCATTGCCGGTGTCATGGGGGCTTACTTCATCCTGTTCCCTAAAGCCAAAATCATGGCCTTGGTCCCGATTTGGATCTTTATTCGTTTCATCGAGATCCCGGCAATTCTTTTTTTGGGTTTTTGGTTCCTGCTCCAGGCCCTCCAGAGCTGGGGGTCAATATTAAGCGCCTCCGCCGGAGGCGCCGATGCCGGCGGTGTGGCTTGGTGGGCCCACGCCGGCGGCTTCTTGGCTGGATTCCTCTTCGTTTTCCCCTTTAAGAAAAGATAGCCCCCCCGCCTTATCCGCCGGGCGTCATATACCGATCAATCATCTCCCGGAGGCGCTGGTGCGAATGAGGGTCAATTTCCCACCAACGCGAATCGGAAATCAGCCCCAAAACAAAATCAAGCAGCGGCTTCCCCCTCACCATCAACTGCGCGTAGTTTCTTCCCCCGTGATTGTATGGACCATAGAGCCTGGCGCCTGGAATTCGGGCGGACAACCACTCCAAGAGCGGCTGATGCCGGACATGCATTTTGATGAGAATATGAGGCTGGCGCCCGTCCCCGCCAAAGTGCCCCCCTCCCACCAGCAAACCGATGATTACGCCGCGCTCAAAATCAGTTAAACTTCTTTTCGCCTTCTCCATAACGCCTCCGAGGAATGTTTCATGTTAAACATCCCGGTGTAACAATACAACAATCCCCGCTTTTTCTCAATCACACGGGATAAGGACGACGGGGAAAAGGGCGTCGATGTTTAATATAATGAGGGCATGCCCTTAAAAAAGTCCGCCGCCTGGCTCCTGGCGGGTGTCGCCCTCCTGGGCGCCGCTCGGCGACCGCCCTGGCCCGCCGAATCCATGAACGTCGTGGTGGACGGCGAAAACCGCGGTCCCGTCACTTTCTTTCGCGTGGACGGCGTCGCCTGCCTGCCGCTGGAAAACCTGCAGAAAATTTACGGCGGCCGCGTCGCCTGGAAGCGCGTTTCGAGAAAATTCGACTACCGCCTCGAAAACCGCACCGCCGAATTCGTTTTAGACAGTTCCTCCGCCATCGTGGGGGGGCAACCGATCGCCTTGGAAACGGCCGTGCGTTGGTGGGGGGACTCCGCCTTTCTGCCCGTTTCCCTTCTGACGACCCCCGCGCACCAGGCCTTCACAAAAACCAAAACCCAATGGATCGACGCCCCGCCGTCTTTGACCGTCGACCCCATCCCGTCCATCTCCTCCGCCCGGGTCTTCAATTACCCCCGGGAGACCCGCGTTTCCGTCGAGATCGGACCCGACGTGGATTATCGTTTGCTCGGCCAACGAGACAACACGCTCTACCTACGCCTTTTTGACGGCCGGGCCGCCCAATCCGAAAAGCTCACGTTCGACGAGGGCACCGTCGCCTCCGTCCAAATGGATCCCCACGCCCGAACCACGGACCTGACCGTTCAACTGGCCACGGGCGCCGGGACGCCCGACATCTACACCACCGCCTCGCCCCGCACTCTCACCATCGATGTGCCGAAAGGCGCGGTATGGTCCCCGGCGCGCCGCCCACCGCCGATGGAGGACAACGGCCCCGTTCTGGTCGCCCCGCCTTCGGCCGCCCCCCCCCGGTCCTCCTTGGACGCGCCCTACCTGGCCCTGTCGCCCCTCCGCACCATCGTGATCGACGCGGGCCACGGAGGCAAAGACGTGGGCGCGGTGGGGCCCGGCGGAACTTACGAAAAAGACGTCAATCTTCGCACCGCCCGGGCCCTGGCCCAATTGCTTCGCTCGGAGGACCGCTTCAATGTCCTTCTCACGCGAGCCGACGACCGATTCCTCACGCTGGAAGAACGCTCGGCCGTGGCCAACAAAAACAAAGCCGACCTCTTCATCTCCCTGCACTGCAACGCCGGACTGACGCGGGCCTCCAATGGATTTGAAATTTATTACCTTTCGGAAAAAGCCACCGACGACGAAGCCGCGGCGGTCGCCCGCCGCGAAAACGCCGTCGTCGATTTGGAAGGCGTGGCCGGGCCGGCCAAGGAAAAAGTCGAGGAGCTGCTGTGGTCTCTGGCCCGAAACGAACACATGAACGATTCCTCCGAAATCGCCGCCCTGATCGCCCGCCAGGCCGGGCAGCGATTGCCCCTGATCAACCGGGGGGTCAAACAGGCCGGTTTCTATGTTCTGCGCGGGACGGCCATGCCCGCCATTCTCATTGAAACGGGGTTCATCACCCATCCCAAAGAAGAAGGGCTTTTGCGCTCCACCCGTTATCACCAGAAACTGATCGAAACGGTTTACGCCGGATTGCTGGACTACGAAAAACGAAAAATCCAGGCGCGCCTGGCGCAGTCGTCGGCGGGGGGAAATTGATGGCCGCTCGCCCCCGCCCCATCGCCGTCTTTGATTCGGGCGTGGGTGGTCTCACCGTCCTCCGCGCCCTGGTTTCGCTTTTGCCCCGGGAACATTTCATCTACGTGGGAGACACGGCCCGCGTGCCCTACGGCTCGAAATCGGCGGAGTCCGTCAAGCGCTTTTCCATCGAAGTCGCGCGTTTTTTCCGACGAAAAAACGTCAAAATGATGGTCACGGCCTGCAACACCGTTTCGGCCCTGGCCCTGCCGGAACTGCGGGCCTTCATGCCCGTCCCCGTCTTGGGCGTGATCGAACCCGGGGCCCGCGCCGCTCTGGCGGCGACCCGCACCGGCCGCGTGGGCATCATCGGCACCGAAGCCACGGTTCAAAGCCGCGCTTACGAGCGCGCGGTCCAACGGCTGGACGGCACCATCCGCGTTTTCAGCCGGGCCTGTCCCCTTTTCGTGCCGCTCGTCGAAGAAGGGTGGTCGGACCACCCGATCACTCAACGCGTGGCCGCCCTTTATTTGGCCCCCCTTCTTCGAAGAAAAATCGACACCCTGGTCCTGGGTTGCACCCATTACCCGCTGATTAAAAATGTACTGCGCCGCGTGGCCAAAACCGTTGAACTCATCGATTCCGCCGAAGAAACCGCCAAGGCCGTGCGCAGCCGCCTCGACCAGGACGGTCTCCTGGCGTCGCGGGGCCCCCGCGGACGCGTGGACTATTTTTCCTCCGACGACCCGGCCAAGTTTTCTCGCCTTGGCCACCGATTCCTCGGTTGGAACCTACCCAACGTTTCCCGCATCCGCCTGGAAGGCGTTGACGGCGTCTGACCGCGTTCGGCGCGCGGCAGCGACGAATCTGACCGGCATGAAAAGAATTCGACCCCTCGGCCGCTCCGGCCGTTTTCAAAAAACACATCGACCGGCTCGGCCCGGGCG
This sequence comes from Elusimicrobiota bacterium, assembly GCA_016722575.1. Lineage (NCBI taxonomy): Bacteria > Pseudomonadati > Elusimicrobiota > Elusimicrobiota bacterium. Next base: position 252,210 of record JADKIY010000001.1, read on the forward strand.
CGCCGTCGTCTTGCTTTCGGGAGGGCTCGATTCGGCCACCGCCCTTTATTGGGCTCTCAAAATGAAAAAATGGGACTGCCGGGCCATCGCCTTCGATTACGGCCAACGCCACCGCCGGGAACTTCGATCCGCTCGCGCCGTGGCCCGCCGGGCCCGAGTGCCGCTCCAAGTCGTTTCCTTTCGATTGCCCTGGGGGGGAAGTCGCCTGTTGGACAAAGGCGCCCTGCCCGACCACCCCCTTCACGCCATCGGCCGGGGACCCATTCCCTCGACGTACGTCCCCGCTCGGAACACCGTGTTTCTCTCCTTCGCCTTTTCCTGCGCCGACGCCCTCGACGTTCCCAACGTGGTCATCGGCGCCAACGCCCTGGATTATTCCGGCTACCCCGACTGCCGGCCCGCCTACCTGCGGGCCATGGAAACCGTGGGACGCCGCGGCACCCGCCTCGGCGCCGAGCGAAAAAAACCGCCGCGTTTGTGGGCCCCGCTCCTTCGCCTGAACAAAGCCGACATCGTTCGACTGGCCTTTCGCCTTCGGGTGCCGTTGAAACACACGTGGTCGTGCTACGCCGGAGGGGCGCGCCCCTGCGGCCGATGCGATTCCTGCCGCTTGCGCGCCGACGGTTTTCGACGGGCGGGCCGCGCCGACCCCGCCGATCCGCGGCCGAAAGTGGTATCCTCCACGGGCTCCCGCCAACGACCATGACCGACCCCGCCCCGCTTTCCGAAGCCCCCGCCCCCCGCGACGACGCGCCCCGCGCGCCGGTATCGGAAATCTTCTCCTCCCTTCAGGGCGAAGGCCTGCACCTCGGCGAACGCCACGTGTTTGTCCGTTTCGCCGGGTGTCCTTGGCGTTGCCGCTACTGCGACACCCCGGACAGCTTGACCGATGAAGGCCATCCCCGGTTGACCGTTCAAGACGTCTTGGAACGGGTGGGGGAAATGGCCCGGGAACGCCCCCACGCGGGCATCAGTCTGACCGGAGGGGAGCCCCTGCTTCAAACCGATTTTTTGGAAGCCCTCCTCCCCGGACTCAAAACCCTCGGCCTCCGGATCCATCTGGAAACCAGCGCCACCCACCCCCATTTGTTTCAACGGGTCGCCGCCGACATCGACGTCGTGGCGGCCGACATCAAATTGCCCTCGGCCATCGGCCGGCCCTTTTGGGCCGAACACGAGGAAGTCCTCCGTCGAGCGGGGGACAAAGCGTTCGCCAAGCTTGTCCTCACTTCCCAAACGACCGACGAGGAAATGGAGGAAGCGGTCAATCTCCTCCTTCGCCTGTCGCCCACGCCGCCGCTCGTGCTTCAACCGGTGACCCCCGTCGCGGACTTGAATTTCCGCCTGCAGGACGCCCAATCGGCGGCGCCCGCGTCGGTCGTCCCACCGCCCCCGGCCCGCATCGTTTCCTGGTGGGACTGGGCCCGCCAAAAGCTTCCGTCGGTCAAACTGATTTCCCAAATGCATCCCGTCTGGGGGCTTCCTTGAAATCCACCGATCCCGCCGCGCCGCCGGTCGTCCGGCTCAAACCCCACGAAGACCGACGCCTGCGCCGGGGCCATCTCTGGGTGTTTTCCAACGAAGTCCAATCCGCCCCCGACGGGTTGGAACCGGGGGCCTTGGTCCGCTTCGAATCCTCCCGGGAGGAACCTCTGGGCGTCGGCTTCTACAACCCCCAATCCTTGATTGCGGGCCGGGTGTTGGACCGCCGGCCCGTCCCGATCGACGTGGATTTTTTCACCGGCCGCCTTCGCCGCGCCCGGGAGCTTCGCGAACGCCTTTTCTCCGACGGCGCCTACCGCTGGGTCTTCGGGGAATCCGACGACCTGCCGGGGCTCGTGGTGGACCGGTTCGGCGACGCCGTGGTCGTCGAGTCCTTTTGCGCGGGCATGGACCGCTTGACGCCTCTGGTTCTCGAAGCGGTAAAAACCTTCGGCCCGTGGAAAGCCGTCGTTTTAAAAAACGACGCGGCCGCCCGGCGTTTGGAGAAGTTGCCGGAATCGGTGTCGGCGGTTGAAGGCGCCCCGGACCGGCCCCATTGGTTCCAAGCGGACGGGCTCCACTTGGCGGCGGATCTGTTGGAAGGCCAAAAAACGGGCTACTTCTTTGATCACCGGGCGAACCGCGCCTCCGCGGCGCGGCTGGCCAAGGGCCAATCGGTCCTCGACGTTTTTTGCCACACGGGCGGGTTCGGGTTGGCGTGCGCTCAGTCCGGCGCGGCCCGGGTCACGGGCGTCGACGAGTCGGACCCCGCGCTCAACCTGGCGCGACTCGCCGCGGAAAAAAACGCCTTGGGCGACCGGGTCGCGTTCACCCGGGCCGACGCCTTCGATTTTTTAGTGACCTCCAAGGACAACCACGGCCTGGTCATCGTCGACCCACCGCGCTTCGCCTCGAACAAAAAAAACCTGCCTCAGGCCATCAAGGCCTACGTGCGCCTCAACACGCTGGCCCTCCGGCGGGTTTCCGGCGGCGGGTTTCTGGCCACGGCCAGTTGCTCCCAACACGTGGACCGCGAGGAATTCCGCCAAATCCTTTCCCGGGCCGTCCACGAATCGGGCCGCCGCGCCGTGGTGATTCACACGGCCGGCGCCGGGCCCGACCACCCCGTCCGCCCTTCCATGCCCGAGACGGATTATTTAAAGTTCGCTATACTGCACGTGACCTGATGTTCGGAAAAGTTCAACGCATTCACTTCGTTGGAATCGGCGGCGCCGGCATGAGCGGCATCGCCGAAATTCTTTTGGTGCTTAAGTGCCAAGTCTCCGGCAGCGACTTAAAAGCCACCGACGTTGTCGAACGGCTTCGGGGATTGGGGGCCAACGTCTTCACCGGCCACCGCGCGCGCCACGTGGAAGGCGTCGATGTGGTCGTGACCTCCACCGCCGTCGGTCCCGACAACCCCGAAGTGCTGGAAGCCCGCCGACGCGGCATCCCCATCATTCCCCGGATTGAAATGCTGGCGGAAATCGCCCGCTTGAAACACACCATCGCCGTCGCGGGGTCCCATGGCAAAACCACGACGACCTCTTTGGCGGCCCTGGTTTTGCAAGCCGGGAACCTGGACCCCACCGTGGTCATCGGCGGACGGCTCCATTCCACCGGCACCGGGGCCCGGGTCGGCCAGGGGAAATACCTGGTGGCCGAAGCGGACGAATCCGACGGGTCTTTCTTGAAACTGTCCCCCACCTTGGCCGTCGTCACCAACATCGACGACGATCACTTGGACCACTGGAAAACCATGGACGCCCTGGACACCGGGTTCGTGGAATTCGCCAACAAAGTGCCTTTTTACGGCGCCGTGTTCATGTGCGCCGATGATCCCGGAGTCCAGCGGGTCCGCCCCCGCGTTCAACGGCCCGTCGTCGCCTACGGGTTTTCCGAAACCGCCGACCTCCGGGCGGAGGACGTTCGGTTCACCCCGGCCCAGGTGAGCTTTCGCGTCCGCCGGGGGAAGGACGCTTTGGGGTTGGTCCGTTGGGCGTGCCCCGGCCGCCACAACATATTAAACGCCCTGGCCGCCATCGGCGTCGGCCTCGAAACCGGCCTGGCCTTCGACTCCATCGCCGAATCCCTTTCCACCTTCACGGGCGTCGGCCGCCGGTTGGAGCTCAAGGGGGAAGCCGGGGGCGTGACCGTCGTCGACGATTACGGCCACCACCCCACCGAAATCAAAGCCACCGTCGAGGCCCTGCGTCAACGCTGGCCCGAACGCCGGGTCGTCGTGCTCTTTCAGCCCCACCGTTACTCCCGGACCAAACAATTGATGGACGCCTTCGCCCGGGCCTTCACCGGCGTGGATCAACTTTTTCTTCTGGACATCTACCCCGCCGGCGAAAAACCGATTCCGGGCGTGACCAGCGACGCCTTGGCCGACCGGCTCCGGGCCCAGTCGATCCTCGTGGACCGCGTCGCCTCCACGGACGACGAACATCGCCTCGTCCCGTTGCTCCGCGCCAACGATGTGTTTTTGACCCTCGGGGCCGGGGACGTCTGGAAATGGGGGGAAAAATTGCTGCCCCACCTCCACCGCCTCGCGTGACCGGCGGCGCTTCCGCCCTGCTTTCCGATCTGCGGCGCCTTTTCCCGAGCGCCAAAGGCGCCGAACCCCTGTCCCGCCACACCACCTGGGGCATCGGGGGGCCGGCCGACTTTTACGTCGAAGTTGAGAACCGCGCGGCGCTGGACCGCCTGGTGACCTGGGCCGCCGACCACGGCGTTCCTCTTTGGCCCATCGGGCAAGGGTCCAATTTACTGGTGGGCGACCGGGGCGTGCGCGGGGTGGTCACGCGCCTCCGGGGGGAATTCGAAACGTTCCATTTTGAAGAGGACGGGCGCATCAACGCGGGCGCGGGGGTCCTTTTGCCCCAACTGTCCCGGGCCTGCGCCGAACGGGGACTGACCGGGGCCGAACCCTTCGCCGGAATTCCCGGGACGCTCGGGGGGGGACTCATGACCAACGCGGGCACCCCGGAAGGCGATTTGGGCTCGCTGGTGGAAGAGGTTCTGACCCTGGACGCGGACGGCCGCGAACGCCTCTTGACCAAGAAGGATCTGCGCTTCGGCTACCGCCGGTCCAATCTGACGGACCACTGGGTCCTCTCCGCCCGCCTCAAATTGCGACCCGGGGACAGAAATGATATCCTCGCTTCCGTCGAGAAACAGCTGAAACGCCGGGCCGAACGACAACCGCTGGGCACCAAAAATTGCGGCTCCGTTTTCAAAAATCCTCCCGGGGACCACGCCGCCCGCCTCATCGAGGCCGCGGGCCTTAAGGGAACGCGGGTGGGCGATGCGCGGATCTCTCCGAAACACGCCAATTTTATCGAAAACCTCGGCCGCGCCTCGGCCGGCGATGTGCACGCCCTCTTGGCCCTCGTTCAAAAAACCGTCCGGGAAAAATGCGGCGTCGACCTCGAACTGGAAGTTTGGCCCGTCGGGGATTGACGCGTGACCCCGTCGATCCCGGCCGCTCTCCGGCGCCGGCGAATCGCGCTCCTGATGGGGGGGCGCTCCGCCGAACGCGCGATTTCCCTTAAAAGCGGCCGCGCGGTTGCCGCGGCGTTAAAGCGTCTGGGACTTGGGCACCACCCCCTGGACATTGTCCCCGACCTTCCCAACGCCCTTCGCCGCCATAAAATTAATCTCGCCTTTCTGGTGACCCACGGCCCTTTCGGGGAAGACGGCCGCCTTCAAGGACTTCTCGATCTTCTGAAAATTCCTTACACCGGCAGCGGCGTCCTGGCCAGCGCCCTGGCCATGCACAAACCCTCGGCCAAGGCCCTTTTTAAGAACGCGGGTCTGCCCACGGCGCCCTGGTTCCTTCGTCGTCGCGGAGACCCCGTCGACCGCCCCCCCTTTGCCGGCCCCTGGGTCGTTAAACCCGCCAGCCAAGGCTCGGCGGTGGGCGTGCAGATCGTTCGGCGGGCCGGCGAATGGGGCCCCGCCCTTCGGAAATCCTGGGCGGTGGAGCCGGAAGCCCTGGTGGAACGCTATCTGCGGGGCCCGGAATACACCGTGGGGATCTTGGACGACGCGGCCTTGCCCGTCGTCCAAATCATCCCCAAGCACGCCTTTTACGATTTCTATTCCAAATACGCCGCCGGCGGTTCCCGCCACGCGGTGCCGGCGCCGCTGCCGCCCCGCCGAACGGAGCGCCTTCAACGCCTCGCCCTCGCGGCCCACCGGGCCTTGGGGTGCCGCCACGTGAGCCGCGTGGATTTGATTTGGGGCGACCGACCGTACCTCCTGGAAGTCAACACCCTGCCGGGCATGACCGACACGTCCCTGTTGCCCGACGCGGCCCGAGCGGCGGGCCTTTCCTTTGACGATCTGGTCCTTCGCCTATTGACCCTGGCTCTTCGGGACGCCGCGTCGGCATGAAGCGACGCCGACACAAAGTCACGGTGCGCCGCAGCCACGCGGCCTACCGCTGGCGATCGCTCGCGGAGTCCCTCGCCGCCTTGTCCCGGGCCCTTCTCTTTGTCGGCTCGGCCGCCGCCCTCGCCTGGGGCGCCCACCGTTTTTGGACCCGCTCCCGGTCCCTGTCCATTGAGGCGGTCCGCGTGGACGGCGACGCCCCGCCCGGATTCGCCGAAGCCCTCGAGATCAAAGCCGGCCAACCGCTTTTCGGATTTCACCGTCGCGCCCTGGAACAACGGCTCCGGGCGGCCTTTCCCGCCTTGTCCACGATCCACCTTCAGCGGGGGTGGGACCGCACCGTTCGGGTGACCGTCGTCCAACGAACGCCGGAAGCCCGGGCCCTTTCCGACGGAAGCTGGTGGGGAATCGACCGCACCGGGACCCTTTTCCCGCTCCCGGGCGAGGGGGCGGGCCTCCCCGTGCTGGCGCTCCCGGACGATCCGGCCGTCCGCGCTCACGCCCTGGCCTTCCTCGCCGGCCTGCGAAACACCAAAGAACGCTGGACGGAAGGCCTCTACAAAATTAAAATGTCTTCCGACGGGGACGCCGTCCTGTACCTGGCCGGGGACACCCCGGTCCAATGGGGCGCGCCCGACGCCGACGCCGCGGTTCTCGGTCCGAAAGCCCGCCGGCTCGCGCGCGTGCTGGCGGCGCCGGAAGGCGCCGGGGGGTTTGAATACATTCGCTTTGTGGACGACCGACGCGTGGCCGCGAAACCGCGCGCGGCCGCCGCCCCGCCCCGCCGTCGCTCCTGAGGGAGAACAATGCCAAAGCCCGATCTCATCACCGGTCTCGATGTGGGGAGCGGTCAAGTGGTGGCCGTGGTCGCTCAACACGCCCCCGACGCCGACGCTCCGGAGATTCTGGGCGCCGCCCGGCAGCCGTGCGCCGGACTCAAGGGCGGCGTGGTGATCAACATCGATGAAACGGCGCGCGCCGTCACCCGGGCCGTCGAGGCCGCGGAAGAAATGGCGGGGCTCACCGGGGCCTCCCGCCGCGTTCTGATCGGCGTTCGGGGCGCCCACATCCAAACCTTCAACCACCACGGCGCTATGAACATCGCCCGCACCGACAAGGAAATCACCGTTTCCGATCGGGACCAAGTGGTGGAAAACACCAAAGCCGTTCCCATTTCCCCGGACCGCGAAATCGTGCACGTGATCCCCCAGGACTTCATCCTCGACCGTCAAAGCGGCGTGCCCAACCCCGTCGGAATGGAAGCCAGTCTCCTGGAAGTGGACGTCCACATCGTCACGGCGAGCCAAAGCCATTTGAACAACGTGTGGAAGGCCATCGCCCGGGCGGGCTTCGAGGTGGAGGAGCCGATCTACGGCTTGCTGGCGGTGGGCGACACGGTCGTCAGCGCCGAAGAAAAAGGCCTCGGGTGCCTGCTCGTGGACCTGGGCGGCCAAACCACGGGCTTGGCGGTGTACGCCGAAGGCAGCGTGCGATTCACCAAAGAACTCGCCCTGGGCTCCGACAACATCAGCCACGATCTTTCCCACGCCCTTCGCACGACGCTGTCCCAGGCGCACAAAGTGAAGGAGCGGTTCGGCGCCGCCTCCCGCCAATGGGCCGAGGGCAACGTGGACGAGGAGATCGAATACACGAGCGTCGACGGTCGAACGCCCCGACGCGTCAAGCGCCAAGCCCTTTTCGACTACATCGCCCCCCGGGTCGAGGAAATTTTCAGCCTGATCGGCGAGGAACTCCAACGATCCAACTACGCCGACCACGTCGCCGGCGGCGGCGTCATTTTGACCGGCGGAGGCGCCCAACTGCAAGGGCTGGCCGCGGCCGCGGAGCAAATTTTGGACCTGCCGGTCCGCATCGGTCTGCCCCAGGGCCTTCAAGGTCCGCCGGACGTTCTCGGCCATCCGGGCTACGCCACGGCCTTGGGCCTGGTCACCTACCGGCACGGGGGCGATTGGTCCCGCAGCCGCCGGGCGGTTCGGAGCGTCGGCCTCGGCCAACGGCTCAAATCCTTCGTGGAAGATTTCTTCTAACCTCCATGGTCCAGATTAAATTCACCCAGGAGTTCAACGAACAGCCGGCCAACATCAAGGTGATGGGGCTGGGCGGCGCCGGCGGCAACGCCATCAATCGGATGATCGAGGCGGGGTTGTCCCACGTCGAATTCATCGCGGCCAACACGGACTCCCAAGCGCTTCGCCGAAATCTCGCGCCCGTCCGCCTGCAATTGGGCGAAACGGCCACCAAGGGCCTGGGCGTCGGTGGAAATCCCTCGCTCGGGCGCCAAGCCACCGAGGAAAGCCGCGACCGCATCCAGGAAATCCTAACCGGCGCGGACATGGTGTTCATCACGGCCGGCATGGGCGGCGGCACGGGCACCGGGTCGGCCCCCCTGGTGGCCCAAATCGCCAAGAGCCTCGACCCGAAGCCCCTCGTGGTCGGCGTCATCACCCGCCCCTTTGAATTCGAAGGCCTCGTCCGAAAGAACCAAGCGGACCAGGGCATCGATGAATTGCGCCCCCACGTCGACACGCTTTTGGCGATTCCCAACGACCGCCTCTTTGAAATCATCGACGAAAACACAACCTCCATCGAAGCTTTCCGCGTGGCCGATAACGTCTTACGCCAGGCCGTGCAGGCCATCACCGACGTGATCACCCGCCACGGGCTCATCAACGTGGATTTTGCCGACGTGCGCAGCATCATGTCCGGCGCGGGCGAAGCCCTCATGGGCATGGGCGAATCCCGGGGGCAGGGGCGGGCGGTGGAAGCCGCGAAGAAAGCCATCCATTCGCCGTTGCTCGAAAATTTGTCCATCGACGGCGCCAAGGGGCTCCTGGTCAACATCGCCGGCAACAAATCCATCACCCTGCACGAAGTCAAAGGCGCCATGGACTACATCAAGAACGCGGCCTCCCCCGAGGCCCACGTGTTCTACGGCCAGGTGTTCGACGACGGCCTGGAAGACCGTTTTTGCGTCACCGTGATCGCCACGGGGTTCCCGCCCGCGCGCAAAGGCGCGGTTCTCCGCCGCGTCGGACGCGACGCCGCCGAGACCCGGCGGCCCGCGGTCCGGACGGCCGCCGCGCCCCTCGATTTGCCCGTCCTGGCCGACGACCTCCGCCGCCCCGCCTACCTTCGTCGCCAACTTCGAAAGCTTCACTGACCATGGCCGAATCCCCGCTTAAGCTGCCCGCTTTGTTGCAGGCCTTGCTCCGCGAAGTCGCGGAAAAAAAAGGCTCCGACATTCACCTCGGCCCCCACTTTGTCCCCATGATCCGCGTCAACGGGGATTTGGAACCCTCCGTCACCGGCGAGGTTCTCACCGCCGCCCAAACCCAGGAATTGGGCTTCCTTCTCATGGGGGAATCCCTGCGGCCCCGCTTCGAAGAAAAAAACGAGATCGACTTGGCCTTCGCCCTTTCCTCCGGGGGACGCTTTCGCGTCAACATTTACAACCAACGGGGCGCCGTGAACCTCGCCTTGCGGTACATCCCGGCCCAATTGCCCACCATCCAAAGCCTGGGCCTCCCCTTCGCCGTTTCGAAATTGGCCGAATGCCGCCGCGGACTGATCCTCATCAGCGGAACGACGGGTTCCGGAAAATCCACGACTTTGGCCGCCATCGTCGACCACATCAATTCGACGCGGAAAGCCCACATCTTGACAATTGAAGACCCCATCGAATTCGTACACACCAATAAAAAATCCATCGTCAACCAGCGGGAGCTCGGGCTCGACACCCGAAGCTTCGCCGACGCCCTTCGGGCCGCCATGCGGGAAGACCCGAACGTCATCCTGGTCGGCGAAATGCGGGATTTGGAAACGGTCTCCGCCGCCATCACCGCCGCGCAAACGGGCCACCTGGTGCTTTCCACCATCCACACGACGGACACGATTCAAATCATCAGCCGGATTCTGGACCTCTATCCCCCGCACCAGCAGGCCCAGGTGCGCCTCCAGTTGGCCGAAACCCTTCAGGGCGCCATTTCCCAGCGGCTGCTGCCCACCGTCGACGGACGCTCCCGGGAGGCCGCGCTGGAAATTCTGGTGACGACGCCCCACGTTCAAAAAGCGATTCAGGACAACAATTTCGGCGACCTGCACAACGCCGTCCGCAACGGCGGTTTTTACGGCATGCAAACCTTCAACCAAGCCCTGGTGCATCTTTACAACCGGGGACGGGTGCGCCTGGAGGACGCCGTGGTCGCGTCGTCCAACCCCGAGGAATTCATGCTCGCGATTCGGGGCATTGAAGCGAGCGCCCCCCATCCGCACGCCGATTAACCCCGGCTGGCGATGGCGTCGCGGCGACGCCGTCGCGGTGCGTTGGGAAAAAGTTTTTTCCGTCGTGGCGCGCGTGACGGGTCGGGGGCGGGGGGATATGAAAAACCCCGCGGCTTGGGCCCGCACGATGAGACGCGCGAAACTCCAACCGACGGCCTGGGCCGGCGGACGACAGGTCCACGGCGTGCGCGTTTGGCGGGCGATCGCCCCGACGGCGCCCGCGGAACGACCGGCCACCGATGGGCTGTGGACGGATCGCCCGAACTTGGCGCTTCGCGTTTTCTCGGCCGACTGCGTACCCGTTTTCTTGGTCGATCCCGCCGGCCCGGTGGCGCTGCTGCACGCGGGATGGCGCGGCGTCCGGGACGGGATCTTGACCCGGGCCGTGGCCGCGCTGAAGGGACGCACCTCCGGACGCCGGAACCGCTTTCACGCGTCGCTCGGCCCCCACGTCCGGGCCTGTTGCTACGAAGTCGGGCCGGAAGTGGCGGACGCCTTCAAGAACATTCCCGGGGCGGTCCGCCGGCGGCGCGGCGCCCCCGGGAAACACACGTTGGATTTGGAAACCGCGCTTCGCGTCGAAGCCCGGCGGCTGGGAATCCGGCGGTTCAGCGCGGCGCCCTGGTGCACGGTCTGCGACCGGCGGTTTTTTTCGTTCCGCCGGGAAAAAACGGAACACCGCCAGGCGGCGCTGTTGGCCCGGCGCCCCGAACCCAAGGACGGACGGCATGGACAAACGACTGGATAAACTTCGCAAAAGCGTCGACAAAATCGACGACGACCTCCTGCGCGCCCTGAACGACCGGGCGAAAATCGTTCAGCGCATCGGCCGCGTCAAAGCGGAGCGCGGCGAGGAAATCGTCGCGGCCAACCGCGAACGTCAGATTTTGGACCGCCTCGCGGCCATCAACCCGGGACCGCTTCCCACCGACGCCATGGAGGAAATTTTCGGGACGGTGATAAACAACTGCCGTCTCCTTCAAAAACCGCTCTCCATCGCCTACTTCGGCCCCGAGGCCACTTTCACCCACCAGGCGGCCATGAAGCACTTCGGTCGCGGCGCCCGCTACGCGGCGGCCAAATCCATCACGGACGTGTTCGACGACGTGGAAAAAGGCCGCGCCGATTACGGCGTGGTCCCCATTGAAAATTCGACGGAAGGCATGGTCAACCACACCCTGGACATGTTCATGGAGTCCGACCTGGTGATCGCGGCGGAACGCCAGGACCCGATCAACCATTGCCTCCTGGCGGCGCCCGGCACGAAGAAAGTCAAAAGTCTTTCGTCCTTTCCCCAGGCCTTGGCCCAATGCCGGCGCTGGCTGGAAAGCCATTACCCCGGCGTCCCCGTTCACGAAGCCGCTTCCACGGCCGACGCCGCGGCGCAAGCGGCCCTTCACGAAGGCGTGGCGGCGGTCGCGAGCCCCCTGGCCGCGGAAATCTACCGCTTGAAGATTTTGGGATCGTCCATTCAAGACGCCCGCCACAACCGCACGCGGTTCCTGGTTCTCGGCAAAAAGATCGCCAGCCCCTCGGGATCCACCCGGGACAAAACCTCCATCCTGGTTTCGCTGAAAGACCGGGTCGGCGCCTTGCACGATCTTTTGGGCACCTTCCGCCAGGCCGGACTCAACTTGACGAAAATCGAATCGCGACCGTCCAAACGAAAGGCCTGGGAATACGTTTTTTTCATCGACTTCCTGGGCCACGTGGCCGAACCCCGGGTGCAAAAAGTGATGCGCGACCTCAAAGACCACAGCGTGTTCCTAAAGCTGTTGGGCAGCTACCCCCGCGGGGACTGACCGTGAACCTTTCGAATTCCCCGGAAGCCGCCGCCCCGTTCCCGCCCCGGACCGAAGTCCAGGGCTTTGAAGCCTACACCCCCGGGCGCGACATGGAAACCGTGAAGCGTTTGTACAAGCTCAAGCGCGTGATCAAATTGGCGTCCAACGAAAACCCCCTGGGGCCGTCGCCCAAAGCCCGGGCCGCCGCCGCGGCCGCCGGGCCCCAGTACCACCGCTATCCCGACGGTTTCAGCGTGACCCTGCGGCAGACTCTGGCCCGTTCGCTCGGCGTCAAATTCAACCAAGTCACCGTCGGGGCCGGGTCCGACGAGCTGATCGAATTGCTGGCCCGGGCCTATCTGAACCGGGGGGACGAAATCGTGGTGTCCGATCACGCCTTCATTCGTTACCGCATGGCCGGCGAAATGATGGGCGCCCGGGTGGTTTCGGTCCCGATGACCCGCCTGACCCACGACTTGGAGGCCATGGCCGCGGCCGTGACGCCGCGCACCAAATTCCTTTTTATCGCCAACCCCAACAATCCCACGGGCACCTACAACGCCCACGACGACCTCGAAGAACTCCTGATCACCCTCCCGGCCCGGGTGGTTCCCGTGATCGACGAAGCGTATTTTGAATTCGCCCGCTCCCGCCGGGATTATCCCAACGCCATCGACTTTTTCAAGGCGGGGCGCAATTTGGTGGTGCTCCGCACCTTCTCGAAAGCCTACGGACTCGCCGGACTTCGGATCGGTTACGCCGTGGCGCCCGAGCCGATCATTGAAACCGTCGAACGGGTCCGCCCGCCCTTCAACGTTTCCATCGCGGCCCAAGCCGCCGGCGTCGCCGCCCTGGGCGACCGGGCCCATTTGAAACGCACCACCGCCCTGGTGGCCCGGGAGAAAAGGTTTCTTGAAAAATCCCTCGCGAAGCTGGGCGTCGCGACGGTGCCGTCGGCCGCCAACTTTTTGTTGATCCACGTCGCCCCCCACCGGGGCGACGAATTGTTTGAAGCGCTTCTCCGCCTGGGCGTCATCGTCCGCGCCATGGACGAATACGGCCTGCCCGAACACATCCGGGTGACCGTGGGCCGCCCGGAGGAAAACCGCCAATTTCTCAACGCCTTTCGCCAAGCGAGGACCCTGCTATGATCGTCACCCTGAAAAGCGGCGCCAAGAAAAAAGAAGTTCAAGAGATCGTCGCCAAAATCAAAAAACTCGGCTTCACGGCCCAATTGTCCCAGGGGGCCGAACGCGTCGTCATCGGCGTCATCGGCGAAGGAAACAAAGCCATCGCCCACAAGGACGTCTTTGAATCCATGCCCCAGGTGGAGCTGGTCACCCCCATCTCCCGCCCGTACAAATTGGTCAGCCGGCAATTCAAAAAATCCGACACCGTCATTGAGTTGGACGGGGTCAAAATCGGGGGGAAGGAAGTCGTGATCATGGCCGGCCCCTGCTCGGTGGACACCCGCGAAAATCTGGAAAGCACCGGGCGGGAACTTAAGCGCGCCGGCGTCCAGATCCTCCGCGGCGGCGCCTTCAAGCCCCGCTCGTCGCCCTACGCCTTCCAGGGATTGGGCGAAGCCGCGCTGAAACTGCTGGCCGACGTGCGCAAAGCCACGGGCATGCCCGTCATTACCGAAGTCATGGACACCCGCCAGGTGGACCTGGTGGAACAATACGCCGACATCCTCCAAATCGGCGCTCGAAACGCCCAAAACTTCGATCTTCTCCGGGAGGTCGGACGCACGCGGAAACCGGTGATGCTCAAACGCGGCATGGCCACCACCATCGAGGAATGGCTCATGGCCGCGGAATACATTCTGGCCAAAGGGAACACCAACGTGATGTTGTGCGAACGCGGCATCCGCACCTTCGAGACGGCGACCCGCTTCACGCTGGACCTGAACGCGGTGCCCGTCTTAAAACACCTCACGCATTTGCCGGTCGTGGTCGACCCGTCCCACGGGGTCGGCGTGCGGGACTACATCGTCCCCATGGCCCGGGCGGCCATCGCGGCCGGCGCCGACGGCGTCATCATCGAATGCCACCCGAATCCGTCCACCGCCCTTTCCGACGGCCATCAAGCCCTCCTGCCGGCCCAAATGCACGGCATCGTCAAAGAACTTCGGCAAGTGGCCGAAGCGGTCGGCCGAACGCTTTAACCGGACCCTCTCGCCGTGCCGGAACCGCAGCGGGTCGTGATCGTCGGCGTGGGTCTCCTCGGGGGGTCCCTGGGGCTCGCGCTGCGCCGCCGAACCCGGGCCCGGGTGATCGGCTTGAGCCACCGCCCGGCCACGGTCCGCCGAGCGCGACGTCGCGGCGTCTTTCACGAAGGCTTCACCGATTCCGCCCGGGCCCTCCCGGGCGCCGACGTCGTCGTCTTTTGCACGCCGGTCGAAACCATCGTGCCCTTGGCCCGCCGATTCGCCGCGCGCCTCAAACCCGGCGCCCTGGTCATGGACGTGGGCAGCGTTAAGGGGCCCATCGTGGAAGGGATGAAATCCGTTTTTCACGGCGGCGGGACGGCGCTCTTCATCGGCGCGCACCCCATGGCGGGCTCCGAAAAATCCGGGGTCGAGAACGCCGCGGCCGATCTATTCGTCGGCGCCACCTGCGCTCTCACGCCGGCGGCCGACACGCCGCCCGCCGCCCTTCGGCGCGCGGCCGACTTTTGGCGGTCCGTGGGCGCCCATCCGGTCGTCGTGTCGCCCAGCGTCCACGACCGCGCCGTCGCGCTGGTCAGCCACCTGCCGCATTTGATCGCCGACGCCCTCGCGTTGACCGCCGGCCGCTGGGGCCAAAATCCGTCGGAGCGAAAGGCCCTTCGCTCCCTGGCCGCGGGAAGTTTTCGGGACGCCACCCGGGTGGCCGGGGCGGACCCCGATCTCTGGCGGGGGATTTTCGATTCGAACGCGGCGCCTTTGGGTCGGGCCGCCCGGGATTTTCAACGAACCCTCGGCGGTTTGGTGGCCCGGCGCTGGCCCCGACCCGAGCTGCGGGCCGCCCAACGATTTCACGACGAATTCCTTCGAGGTTAATTCATGTCGATTTCCACTTCCAGCCGCGTCGTCGTTCCCGGGGGCGCTCTCCGGGGCGAAACCCGTCCGCCGCCGGACAAATCCATCACGCACCGCGCGGTCATCCTCTCCGCCTTGGCCCAGGGCACCTCGCGGATCGTTCATCCGCTGGAAGCCGACGACTGCGAACGCACGGCGGAGTCTTTTCGTAACCTCGGGGTGAGCATCGAGCTGGACAAACGCGGCGAGTGGATCGTGGTGGGCCGCGGTTTGTACGGCCTGGCCGAACCCTCGGCCGATCACATCTATTGCGGCAATTCCGGCACGACCATCCGCCTTCTCTCCGGCGTCATGGCCGGACAACCCTTCGCCACGCGCCTCATGGGCGACAAATCCCTTTCGGCCCGCCCCATGCAACGCGTGGTGGATCCCTTGGTGCAAATGGGCGCGGACATCACGGCCCGGGACGGCCGTTTCGCCCCGCTCCGCATTCACGGCCGCCGGCCCCTGCGCGCCATCGACTGGAAAAGTCCCGTCGCCAGCGCGCAGGTGAAATCCTGCCTTTTGTTGGCCGGCCTCTACGCCGAAGGCGTGACCACTTTCGAAGAACCGCACCGCTCCCGGGACCACATGGAGCGCATGATGGCCGCCGCCGGCGTCAAGTTGACGGTGGAGGAAAAACGGGTGGGCGTTCAGGGCGGGCAATCGCTCAAACCCCAGGAGTGGGTGGTTCCGTCGGACATTTCGAGCGCCGCGTTTTTCATCGTGGCCGCCCTGCTCACCCCGGGCTCCGAAGTCATGCTTCGAAACGTCAACATCAATCCGACCCGGGACGGCGTCCTGGAAATCCTGGGTAAAATGGGCGCGTCCATCAAGCAGGAAGACGTCCGGGTGGTCGCCGGGGAGCCCCTGGCCGATCTTCTGGTTCGTCCCGCGCCCCTTCGCGCCACGCAATTCGGCGAGGAAATCCTTCCCCGCCTGATCGACGAAGTGCCGATTTTGGCCCTGGCGGCCACCCAGGCCGAGGGGACCACCGAGATTCGCGGCGCGGGAGAGTTGCGGGTCAAAGAATCCGACCGGCTGGCCCACGTCGCCCGCGGGCTCAACGCCCTGGGGGCCCGGGTGGAGGAATTGCCCGACGGTCTTCGCATCTCGGGCCCGACCCCCCTGACGGGGGCGACCGTCGATTCCGTCGGCGACCATCGATTGGCCATGACCTTCGGCGTCGCCGGACTCATCGCCCGGGGGGAAACCCACATCCTGGACGCCGACTGCGTCGACATCTCCTTCCCCACCTTCTGGCAGGAATTTGAAAAGCTCCGTGTCCAAGCCTAAACGAAAAGCGGCGCGCCCCGCCGTTCTCCCGCATTGGGTCGTCGCGGTGGACGGTCCGGCCGGCGCCGGGAAATCCTCGGCCGCCCGGGGCCTCGCGCGGGCCCTGGGGTTTCGCCACATCGACACCGGCGCCATGTACCGCGCCGCGGCCTGGGCGGCCCTTCGGGCCGGGGTGTCCTTGGACGCGGAGAGGGCCCTGGTCCGGGTGGTGGGAAAGACCCGATTTGATTTCACCGACGGCGCCACCCGGGTCGACGGGGTGGACGTGGCCGGCGCCATTCGAACCCCGGAAGTCGCCGGGGCGGCCAGCGCCATCGCCGTGCGCCCGCGCCTGCGAAAAATCCTCGTGGACCGGCAACGGCGCATGGGCCGGGGCGGCGGGGTGGTCATGGAAGGCCGCGACGTGGGCACCGTGGTGTTCCCCCGGGCGCACGTCAAATTCTTTTTGGACGCCACGCCCGAAGAACGGGCCCGGCGTCGGTGGAAGGAGCTCCGGGCCAAAGGCCCGGCGCCGGCCTTGGCCGAAATTCTTCGCTCCATCCGCGAGCGGGACGACCGGGACCGAAATCGGGCGGCGTCACCGCTTCGCGCCGCGGCCGACGCGGTGGTGGTGGACACGACGGGGTACACCCTTCCGGAAGTCGGACGTTTGCTCCTCGCGGAAATCCGACGAAAGGCGCGGGCGTGACGCACGTCGACGATTGGAACGACCATTTTGTTTTGGCGCCCCCGGGATGGCGCGGGTGGGTCAAACGCGCCATGTACGCCCTCGGCCACGGTTTGAGCGGTCTGGCCTTCCGGACACTCTGGCGTCTTCGGGTGGAGGGCCGGGAAAATGTTCCCCTGGCGGGCCCCTTGCTGATCGCGGCCAATCACGCCTCCTTCATCGACCCTCCGCTCGTCGGTTCGAGCCTGCCGCGACCGCTCTATTACATGGGCAAAGAGGAATTGTTTCGATGGCCCGTCTTTGGTTGGATTATTTCGCAGGTAAACGCGTTTCCCATTCGACGGAAAGAAGGCGACGTGGGGGCCATTCGAACCGCGCACCGCATTTTGGCGGCCGGGGGGGCGTTGATCGTTTTTCCCGAAGGCCGACGGCAGCGGGGCGGGGAATTCGGGCGCCCGAAAGGCGGCGTCGGCTTGTTGGCGGTCAAAACGGGCGCCCCCGTTGTCCCCGCCTACTTGCACGGAAACCATCGGGCCTGGCGGTTTCCCCGCCTCCGGGTTGTTTTTGGGAAACCCTTGGCCGCCGCGCCGGGGGAAACCGGGGAGGCCTTTGCCCATCGCGTCATGAACGCCATTCGAGATCTGAAGGAGTCGCTGCGTGGATCCCTTGTCAACCCTTAAGCCGGTGATTCAGACGCTGGTGTTCGCCGTTTTGTTCCTGATCCTCTTCGTCCTGATCTTGCCCCCCCTGCTCCCCCTGCTGGGGCAAACCGCCGGTAAATCGGTTTACGGCTTCTTTGTCGTGAGCGCCGTCGTCATCGCCCTCCGACTGCGCCATCTCGCCCGTCGCCTTTAATTCCCGCCGGACCGCTCCCGAAACGCCAGCGGACGCCGTCGATCACCCCGGCGTCGGCATACACGGTCATATTCCGCCGTTCGTTTTTACCGCCGTCGCCCCAACGACGACGGAACTCCCCCACAACCAAACATCGCAACGCGACTCCCACAAAACGAGCGCTTCGACGTCCAGGAAAGCGCCGTCCAAACCCGTGGCGTAGCGCTCCCCTCCTCGGCCTCAACAAAAATCGCCCTTCCCCGGGATCCCGCCGCTGAAAAGGCCTGAAAACCAACCCGACTGGATTTTCTTACGATCGAAAATAGCCGCTCCCCGCGGGAAAAGCTTTCGCCGGGCCCTTCCCGTTCAACACCTGGCCCTGGGTCAACACCAAAGAGGGGGTCGGCGGATCCGAAAAAGCGGGCCACCGGGTGACCGCCGCTCGACGCCGGTGGTAATCCGCGTCCGCGGCCGGCGCCGGGGGAGCGGCCTCGTACGCCCAACACGAACGACCGTCGCTGTGGGGCGTCAACGACGACGTGTCCCAGGGCGCGACGGCCCCCCGGGCGTATTTTCGCGAACAGGAAACGTTTTTGGTTTGAGGCCACCCCGTCATTGACGGCCGAGTGGAAACGGGCAAATCCCCATCGCCCGCCAGGGGCGCCCAGTGAACGTGGAAATCGTTGGAAAGCGAAAAGGATCCCCGGGGCACCAAAGCAACCGCGGGACGCGCGAACGGACCGTCGACCGTCCCACCGGGGGAACGAATCGTCCGAAGGCCCCCACCACCGCGAAGGAGAGCGCGGCAACGACCACCGCCAGGTGGACGCCCCAAAGCCCCCGGTGACTTTTTGCCGAAAACGCTCCCCGGCCGCGCGGGCGCACGGGGCCCTCCGCCCCTCAGCGCGCACCCGCCGGGGCGGCGGCCCCCGGTTTCGCGAGAATCCAATTTTGAGTTACAATGCGCGAAACAATCCCCGGTGCCATGAAACCTCTCTCCTGGACCCTGCGGTGCCAACGAAAAATCGCCGACCTCGGGTTGGCGGTCGTCAACGCCTACCTGGCCCGTTACACCGGCGGGTCCAAGGGGCCCGCCCTTTTCGATGTCGCGTCCACGGTTCCCGAGCTCACGGGCGTCACCGCCGCCTATCCCACCGTTCGGGCCGAATTTGAAAAAGTGTTCGCCCGACGGGGTCAACTTCCCTCTTACCACGAGCTGGACCCCCACGTCTCCCGCATTTCCCAGGGGGACGATTCGACCAAAAAATGGCGCGTTTATTTGCTGAACGCCATGGGCGAAATTCCGGCGGCGGCCCGGCGGGACTGCCCGGACACTCTGGCCGCTTTGGAGAAAGTGCCGGGGGTCTACCAAGCCTTTTTTTCCATCCTCGACCCGGGAAAAGCCGTCCCCGCCCATCACGGACCCTTCCGGGGGTATTTGCGGTACCACCTCGGACTTCGGGTTCCCAGGGAACGGCCGCCCGTCTTCCGGATTATCAACCATTTTTACACGTGGCAAGAGGGGAAGGACCTGCTGTTCGACGATTGCGCGGATCACGAGGTCTTCAACGAGGCCGCCGAGCCGCGGGGAATTCTGATCGTCGATGTCCTTCGTCCCCTGCCGTCAACGCCGGACCGCTTCAACCGGTGGATCGTCCGGCGCGTTATCCGCCCCCTGTACGGCCGCCGCCTGATGGAACGGGCGCGCTGACCGGGCGGCGGGACACCCGGGACCGCATGCCTTCCCCGGGCCACAAGGTCACCAACCACTCCGGCCGGGCCGCCGCCGCAAACGCCTCGAACGAAAACCGTTTGAATAGATAGGCCAGTAGCGCGGTCATTTCCGTCATCGCGAAGGCTTCCCCCAAGCAGGATCGCGCGCCGACCCCGAAGGGAAAATAGACACCGGGAGGGATCGCGGCCGCGCTCTTCTCCGTGAATCGGTCCGGGTCGAATCGTTCGGGGTCCGGAAAGTACGCCGGGGACCGGCTCAACAAATGGGGAAAAATTAGAACGTGGGCCCCGGCGGGCAACGAAACGCCGGAGGGCAGCCGGTCCGCCTCCGCCACCCGCCGCCCCAAGCACCAGACCGGCGGCCAAAGCCGCATGGCCTCCCGCAGGGCCCGCTGGGTCAGGGAGAAAGGCCCGGCCTCTCCCCGGTCCGCTTCCTCCTGCAACCCCCGGTGGAGATCCGGACGTTCGGCGATCAGCCGCAGGGTCCAAGTGAGCGCCGTGGCGACCGTTTCGTGAGCGGCGGCCAAAAACGTAAGGATTTCGTCCCGAACCCTCTTGCGCGCGATGGGTCGATTCGCCTCATCGGTCGCGGCCCGCAGGGTCTCCAGAAACGGGGTCGGGGTGATCGCCCCCGCGGTGGCGTCGATCAGGTCCTCCCCCAGCGCGGCCAGGGCGGCCGTCGCCCGTTCAAAAGATCCCCGGCGGCGGCGCCGCGACCAGGCGCTCCAGGGGGTGAAAGCCCCGGCGGCCATGTAACGTTGCCCCGCGAGGTACGCCTCGCCGATGGTCTCGGCCCGGTCCAGCAGATCCACGTTGAACAGCGCGCCGCCGGCGACCGTCAGGGCGATGCGGGACATGGCGGCGGACACGTCGACTTCCGCGCCGTTCCCCCAGAGGGCGGTCACCCGGTCCGCGGTGTCCCGGGTCAGGGCCGGCAGGTCCGGCAACCGACCTTTTTGAAAGAGCGGCCGAAGGCGGCGCCGTTGGAGATCGTGCCAGGGACCGTTGCTGGTGACCAACCCCTCCCCCAAGGTCTCCCGGGTGAGTTCAAAGTTGCCGCCCTTGGGGTAATTGGCCGGATTGGCGACGAGCACATGACGGACATCGGCGGGGTCCGCAAGGACCACCACCGGCCGCGACGTCGGCAACCGGAACAACGGGCCGAACCGCCCGCGCCAGGAGGTCAGCGCCCCGAGGGGGTTCCGGTGAAGCCCGGAAAATTCGAGGGCCCAGCGCCAGCGGGACACGCCCGGCACCCCCTCCAACGCCCTCTTCGACGCAGTGGCTTCCATGGCCGGATTTTAGCTGATTGGCGGGCCCGCGCGCTTGTCACGTGGGGTTTCGTCGGATATACTTAACTTATGGCCACTTTTCCGACGACGCGCCGCTTCCTGCTCGTGTACCCCGAGTTCAAGCCGACCATGTGGGGACTCCAGTACACCTTGCCCTTGATCGCCAAAAAATCCCTCGTGCCCCCTCTGGGACTCCTCACCATCGCGGCGTTGACCCCTCCCGAATACGACCTCCGGGTGGTGGACCTCAATTGCGAGCCGTTGACCGACGCCCAATTGGATTGGGCGGACGCGGTTCTCCTTTCCGCCATGCTCCCCCAAAAAGACGCCCTCTTCCGTGCGGCCGACCGGGCCCGGGCGCGGGGGAAATTCGTGGTCATGGGCGGGCCTTACCCCACCGCCTGCCCCGAGGAATGCCGACCCCATTGCGACGCCCTGGTCCTGAACGAGGGGGAAATCACCTGGCCGCAATTCCTGCGGGATCTGGAAGCCGGGCGGCCGAAGGACCTTTATCAAACGGACGAAAAGGCCGATATGACGAAATCCCCGGCTCCCCGCTTCGATCTCCTGAATTTATCGCATTACACCAACGTGCCGCTGCAGTTCGCCCGGGGATGCCCCTTCCAGTGCGAGTTTTGCGACATCATCGTCATGTTGGGCCGGGTGCCCCGCCTGAAAACGGTCCCCCAATTCATCCACGAACTGGATCTGCTTTACGCGACGGGCTACCGGGGCCAGGTGGGGGTGGTCGATGATAATTTCATAGGGAATGGGCGCGAGGTGCGGCTCCTTTTAAAAGCGATGAACGCCTGGAACGCAGAGCACGGGCACCCCTTCCATTACTTTTGCCAAGCCACGGTGAATTTGGCTGACGACGACGCCCTTTTGGAAGCGGTCGCCGCCGCCGATTTCACTCTGGCGTTTCTAGGGATTGAATCGCCGTCCATGGACAGCCTGAAGGAAACACGCAAGTTTCAAAACACGAACCATCCCCTTTTGGACCGGGTGCGGAAAATTCAGGCCGCCGGCATCCAGGTGATGGCCGGTTTCATCGTCGGTTTTGATAACGATCCGGAAAACATTTTTGAGGCCCAGAGGGATTTCATCGCCCGGGCCGCGATTCCCAACGTTTACATCAGCCCCCTGGTAGCCCTCCCGGGGACGCCCCTGTTCGATCGCATGCGCAAAGAGGGGCGACTGATCCCGGGGGAAGAGACCAAACACACCTTCATTTCCGGCTACACCAACATCCGGTACCGCCGGCCCATGAACGATTTTTTGGACGGTCACCGCCGGTTGCTCGAAAGCGTTTACCACCCGCGAGCCTATTTTGAGAGGGCGGTCGACACCCTCCACCGATTCCCCGCGCCCGTTTCTCTTCGGGATCGGGGACGCATTTTCCAACAGGAATTCCATCAGGTCTTTCGACTGATGCCCTCGGTGCGGGAGGCCCACCTGAAGCGGAAAAGCGTGGCGGGAGGGATATTCGGCCTGGCCCGGTCCGCTTGGCGGTTTTTTCGGGGCGTCCCCGGGCCGGTCCGGCGTGAAATCCCCCGATTTTTTTGGAACGTTTTGCGCTCGTCTCCCCAACGTTTCCCCTGGGTGATCCACCATGTTTGCATGGAAATTCATTTCTATCGGCTCGTTTTTGAAATGCTCATCCCGGAGTTGGATCAACGCCGGGCCGCCCTCGCGCCGGAAACCACCTCCGCCCCGCCCTCTCCCCCCGAAACGACGGTTTGACAGGTCCCGACCGACCCGGTATAATGAACTTCGACGGTCGAATTAAATCCCTTCGGATTTATCAAGCTCTTTTCTGACACCGCCCCGCGCCCGCCGGGGTCCATCCCCCGCCTCCCGAACCCGACCCGGATTCCCCTCCGCCCCGCGCCTTCGCGGGCAAGACGAAAATCCGTCGGAACCGTGGGCAAAATGGCCCGTTCGTCTAGCGGCCCAGGACGCCGCCCTCTCAAGGCGGAGATCACGGGTTCGAATCCCGTACGGGCCATTTTGCCGATGTTCCGGTCAGCGGGTTCAGCGTCGGAGCGGAGAACCCGGTCCGACGCTTGAATCGGGCGGAGTCCCCTCGATCAAGGCCGGGGGCCGTTGTCCCGTACGGGTCCTTTTGCCGATGTTTTTGTCGGCGGGTTCGGGATCGGGCCCTTCGTCCTTGTTTCCGACGATCGGAAAGTTGATACAATAGTTCCTCCACCGCGTGGTTCGCGGAGACCAGGAGACGAAACGCCCCATGGCGCGCGTGATCCTCAAGAACCTCACGAAAAGTTTCGGCGATCACCCGATCGTCAACAACGTTTCCTTGGACATTCCCGACAAGGAATTTTTCATCCTCGTCGGCCCCTCCGGCTGCGGCAAATCCACCACCCTCCGCATGATCGCCGGTCTGGAAGAATTGACCTCCGGCGAGATTCACATCAATGGTCGAATGGTCAATCACGTCCGTCCCAAGGACCGGGACATCGCCATGGTGTTCCAGAACTACGCCCTCTACCCCCACATGTCGGTCTACGAGAACATGGCCTTCGGGCTGAAACTTCGTGGGTATTCCCGAGCGGAAATCGATCGCCGGGTCCGTGAAGCCGCCGACATATTGACCCTCGGCCCCTACCTGGACCGGAAACCCCGCGCCCTTTCGGGCGGCCAGCGCCAGCGGGTCGCCGTTGGGCGCGCCATCGTCCGGAAACCCCAGGTTTTTCTTTTTGACGAACCCCTGTCCAACCTGGACGCCAAGCTCCGGGTCCAAATGCGGCTGGAACTCTCCAAACTCCACGAACGCCTCCAAACCACCATCGTCTACGTCACCCACGACCAGGTGGAAGCCATGACCATGGGCGATCGCATTTGCGTCATGAAGGACGGTGAGGTCCAGCAAGTGGCCCCCCCGCTGGAACTGTATCAACACCCGGCGAACCAATTCGTCGCCGGCTTCATCGGAAATCCCCCCATGAATTTTTTCCCGGTGATCGTGGAAACCGGCCGGGGGGGACCGGTCCTGCGCCACGCCTCTTTCAACCTGACCGTTCCCAAGACCCTGGCGGACCAGGCGCGCCCCTTGGTCGGGCGCGAAGTCAATTTCGGCATCCGCCCCGAGGACCTCTACGACCGTCTTTTTTACAACTACCCCGTGAGCGACGGGTCCAGCGTCAAGGCGGTGGTCGACGTCGTCGAGCCGATGGGTTCCGAAATCTATCTCTATCTCCGAGCCGGCACCGTGGATTTGGTCGTTCGGGTCCCCGCCTACGTCAAAGCCGAGGCCGGGCGGACCATGGATCTCGTGTTCAATTTGGAGCAAATGCATTTGTTCGACCGCGGCACGGGCCAGTCGCTTCTCAAGCCCATCGCGGCCCCGGCTCTTCCGCCGCGCCCCACCGCGGCGGCTTCCGCCCTCCCTTAACTCCCATGGGCCGTCCCCCCCCCGCTCGCCTCCGGGTCGGTCGCCGGAAAGAGCGCCGTTCCACAGCGGCCCGGGGCTTTTGCCCTTTTCCCGGATTTTCAATTCACCCATGATCTGGCGCGTCCTCTCCCACGCCGTGGCCGTTTATCACGGACTGAACGTTTTGTGGATCAATTTCGGCGTTTTTTTCGTCTGGCGCCGGCCCGTGTGGCGGGCCGTCCATCTGGCCAGCGTTTGGATCGCGTTCATCACCTTGTCCCAAGGCCTCTATTGCCCCATGACCAAAATTGAAAACGCCTTTACGGCCTACTACGATCCTTCCAAGACTTACTCCACGGGCTTCATTCTTCGCTACTTTCGGCCCATGGTGTGGTGGGACATGACCCAGCCCCAGATCGTGAAAGCCATGTCCGTCCTCACCCTCCTCGTCACCGTCTTTTACGCCTGGCTCTGGGCCCGGGAAAACGTCCGCCGCAAGCGGCCCCCGGTTTGAAAAAAATCCTTCTTCTGGGCCTGGCCGCCGGCTTGGCGACGCCTCTCCGGGCGGCACCGGCCGTTAAGTTCGGGCACCACCGCTACCGTGAGGCCCGGACGGTCGATTTGGCCGAGGCCGGCCCTTACCGGGCCTCCGGTCGGCGGGTGAAAATGCGGGCCCCCGCCGCCTCCGCGTTCCAAAAAATGGCGGAGGCCGCCCGGCGGGACGGCGTGTCTTTGATCCCCATTTCGGGTTTTCGAAGCCGGGAATACCAACGGGGCCTTTTCGAGCGGGCCCGCCGGAAATACGGCGACTCCGAGCGGGAAGCGGCCAAGTGGGTGGCGCCCCCGGGCTATTCCGAACATCACACCGGATGGACTCTGGATCTCGGGGACGGTGACGCGCCGGATACCGATGTGGATCAATCGTTTGAGAAGACGAAAGCCTTTCTTTGGCTCCGCGCCCACGCGGCCGATCACCAATTTGAATTGTCCTTCCCCTTGGACAACCCCCAAGGGGTGAGTTACGAACCTTGGCATTGGCGCTTCCTGGGCGAGCCGGAATCCCGCCGGCTCTTTCACCCGGCGTCGGGGAATTGATTTTTCGACGGTCCACCGAGCCGCCGCCCCGATGCTCCCCTTCCCTGGGACAAACCCCCTTTGACTCCGGCCGCCGCCCCTCGCTTTGAACGCGTCGCTCCCGGTCCTTCCTGGGGAACGCTCCTCGCGGAATACCCCGCCCTTTTGCGGGATCCCCTGGCCGTTGTGGCCCGGTGGCGGGATCGGTTCGGGCCCGCGATCCAGCTCCCCCACGGCGGCGCCCCCCTTCTTCTCCTCTCCTCGGCGGACGACATGGCCCACATCCTCGTGGCCCGCCACGGAGCCTACCTCAAGCGGGGGAACCTCGCGGTGGGCTACGACGTCCTCGGCCAGGGCCTGGTCACGAGCAACGGGCCATTGCACGACCGCCAGCGGCGGCTCTTGTCTCCCGCTTTTCACCCTCGCCGCTTTGAAAATCTTCCCGCCACGGCCCTGGAAGTGGCCCAGCGGATGACCGCGTCTTGGAACGAGGGGGCGACCGTCGATTTGGCCCGGGCGCTCACGCGCATCGCCTTCACCGTCCTTTGCAAAACGTTTTTCTCCTCGGAATTGGAACCCGTCCTCGACGACCTCATCGCGGCCTTCCTGAAGGGCCAGCGGTACCTTCAACGGGGCTTGCTCACCCCGTGGCCCCATCTGGCCCGTCTTCCCTGGCGGAGAGGCTACCGACAAACTTTTCCCTTGTTTTTTGAAACGGCCGACGCCCTGGTCCGGGGCCGCCGGGCGTCGGGCCCCCGGGGGGACATGCTGGACGCCCTTCTTAACGGAAAGACCGAGGAGGGCAGGCCCCTCCCCGACGCGTTGATTCGGGACGAGATCCTCACCTTTATGGCGGCGGGCCACGAAACCACCGCCAACGCCATCGCCTGGTCCTTGTGGCTCCTGGCGCGCCACCCGGCGGTTCTCGCCCGCCTTCAAAAAGAAGTCGACGCGGTCCCCGTGGACGGCCGCGGTCCGGACCCGCGAGCGCTGGTTTACACGGAACAAGTTTTTTGCGAAGCCCTGCGCCTCTTCCCGCCCATTTACAGCATCGGCCGCGACGCGGCGGAACCGGACCTCCTCCCTTCCGGAACGCGGATTCCGGCCCGATCCCACGTCGTTATGATGACCTATCTCGTGCACCGGGATCCCCGCGCCTTCCCCGAACCGGACCGCTTCGACCCGGAACGCTTCGCCCCGTCCCGCCGCGACAGCGTCCCCGCCCGCTATTTCCTTCCCTTCGGCGAAGGGCCCCGGAGTTGCATCGGGGAGGGGTTCGCGACCCTCCTGGGGAAAACCCTCCTCTTTTTCTTCGCGCGGTCCTTCGCCTGGGAACTTCGGCCCCGCCCGGCCGTCCGCCCGGAACTATTGATCGCCCTGCGCCCCCGGGAGGGCGTCTGGGCCCGGATCTCCCGGCGTCCGGGCGTTGGTCTCCCCCGAAGGCCTCCCGACGGGTTATAATAGTCCCCGCGTCTCTCATTTAAGAAAGGCACCCCATGGCCGGCGAATATATATTTACGATTGAAGATCTCTCCAAATCCTTCGGGTCCAAGAAACTGTTCGAAGGGATCTACCTCTCCTTTTATCACAAAGCCAAAATCGGCATCGTGGGGGAGAACGGCTCCGGCAAATCGACCCTCCTCCGCATTATGGCCGGCGTGGAAAAGGATTTTCGGGGAAAAGCCGAGGCCAAAAAGGGCGCCAAAATCGGCTACTTGCCCCAGGAGCCCCGCCTGGACCCGACGAAAACGGTTCGCGAGGAAGTGGAGGAAGCCTTCGCCGACATCAAAAAGATGTTGGCCGACTACGACAAGATTTCCGAAAGCATGTCGGGCGAACTTTCCCCGGACGACATGGAAAAGGCCCTGGAAAAAATGGGGCGGTTGCAGGAACAAATCGAGGCCATTGATGGATGGAACTTGAAACGCCAGGTGGACGTCGCCATGGACGCCCTGCTTCTGCCCGAGGACACGACGCTCTGCAACGTGCTCTCCGGCGGTGAAGCCCGCCGGGTGGCCCTTTGCAAACTGCTTTTGCTGAAGCCCGACATGCTCCTTCTCGACGAACCCACCAACCACCTGGACGCCGAAACCGTGGCCTGGCTGGAAAACGCGCTCAAGGAATACCCGGGCAACGTCATCGTCGTCACCCACGACCGCTACTTCCTGGACAACATCACCCAATGGATTTTGGAACTGGACCACGGCAAAGGCATTCCCTTCGAGGGCAGCTACCACGAATGGCTCGCCGCCAAAGCCAAACGGCTCGCCGACGAGGACAAGCGGGCCTCGGCCCTGCAGAAACATTTGGAAAAGGAATTGGAATGGATGCGCCAGACCCCCTCGGGCCGTCGGACCAAAAGCAAGGCCCGCGTCCGGGACTACGAAAGCCTGGCCTCCCAGCAAAAAACCATCGACGTCAACAGCTTGGACATCGAAGTCGTCCAAGGGCCCAAACTCGGCAACCGCGTGGTGGATTTTGAAAACGTCTCCAAGGCCTACGGCGACAACGGCCTCATGAAGGACGTGAGTTTCAGCGTGCCCCGCGGCGCCATTGTGGGCCTGGTGGGTCCCAACGGCGTCGGGAAAACCACGCTCTTCCGCATGCTGGTCGGCCAGGAAAAACCCGACGCCGGGCAGGTCAAAATCGGCGAAACGGTGGTGTTCTCCTACGTCGACCAGAAACGCGAAGACCTCTCCCCCGACAAGACCGTCTTCCAGGAAATCTCCGGCGGCAGCGATCTGCTGAAATTCGGCGACAAGGAAGTCCCCGCCCGGGTTTACTTGACGCGCTTCAACTTCCGGGGCGTCGACCAACAGAAGAAAGTCGGCTCCCTCTCCGGCGGCGAACGCAACCGCCTCCACTTGGCCAAGCAGATGCTCAAGGGCGGCAACGTCCTCCTCCTGGACGAACCCACCAACGACCTGGACGTGGACACCATCCGCGCCCTCGAAGACGCTCTTTTGGATTTCTCCGGGTGCGTGATGGTCATCAGCCACGACCGCTTTTTCCTGGACCGCGTCTGCTCCCACCTGATCGTCTACGAGGGCGAGGGAAAACTGCGCTGGTTCGAGGGGAACTTCCAGGAGTACGAAGCCAAGCGCCGGGAAGAACTGGGCGGCCGGGAAGAATCCCGCCGGTCGAAATACAAAAAACTTTCCCTTCGCTGACCCCCGTGCGCGGAGATCGAAAGGCGGCCGACCGATGAGCGCGCCGTCGACCGCCGAGCCGGTCCTTGACGCCCGGGAATTGAATAAATCCTATAGGGTCGATGGTCGCTCCCTCGACGTTCTGCGGGGCGTTTCGTTTCGCATGGCGACCGGCGAATCCGTGGCCATTCAGGGGGTTTCGGGAAGCGGAAAATCCACCCTCCTTTCCCTCTTGGCGGGATTGGATCGCCCCACCTCCGGTGAAATCACTCTGGGCGGGGAGCGTTTGGACCTTTTGCCGGAAAAGGAATTGGCGCGGATTCGCCGGGAAAAAATAGGTTTCGTCTTTCAAGCTTTCCACTTGGTGCCGAGCCTCACCGTATTGGAAAACGTCCTTCTTCCGGCCGCCTTCCGCTCCGGCGTCTTTTCCGAGGACCGCGGGCGGGCGCTCCTGGAGCGCGTCGGGCTGGCCGACCGCGCCGGACATTTTCCGGACCAGCTCTCCGGCGGGGAAAAACAGCGGGCCGCCCTGGCCCGGGCGCTGGTCAACGAACCCCCGCTGATATTCGCCGACGAACCCACCGGCAATCTGGATTCCAAAAACGGCCGAGCGGTTCTCGACCTTTTGGAGGAGCACACCCGCGCCGCGGGACGCGCCCTGTTGCTCGTCACCCACGACGACGCCGTGGCGGCCCGGGCGGATCGGCGCGTCCTCCTAAAGGACGGCGCCCTCTCCCCGGCCTCGTGACCCCCTTCCACCTCGCCCAACGGGAAATACGCCATCGACCGGTCCACGCCGCGCTTTTCGCCTTAAGTGTCGCGCTGGGGTCCGGGGTGCTCCTGGGGCTCTCGGGCTTCAACGCGGCCGTTGAAACCGGCGTGAAGCATCAGGCCCGGGAACTTTGGGCCGCCGATATCACCGTCGAAGGAACCCCCGGTCTGCTGGACGACGTCCACCGCTGGGCCGCCGACCGTTGGCCCGGGCTACGCGCGGCCCGCACCGTGGACACGGTTTCCATGTTGCGGGCGGCCGGGGGGGACGGCGTGACCCAGGCGACCCTGTCGGGCCTTTCCCCCGGCTATCCCCTTTACGGGCAAATCACCACGGGGTCCGGCCGGCCCTTGGCCGCGGCGCTCGAAGCCGGGGCCGTGGCGTCGCCAAAAATATTGGCCCAGCTGGGCCTTTCCGTCGGCGACGAAGTGATCCTCGGCCGCCGCCGCGTAACGATCGCGGACACCTTGGCGACCCGCACCGACGCCCCGGCCTCTTTCTTCGAGTTCGCCCCCAGCCTTCTTCTCCCGTTGAAAACGTTGGAAGCCACCGGCCTGTTGGGCCCCGGGAGCCGGAGCCTCAACAAGTTGTACCTGAACGTCCCGCCGGGGACGACCCTGGAGCCCGTTTTGGAGGAGGTCAAAAATCGCGCCGCCGCCGAGACCACCGACGTAAAATCCTGGGCCACGGACAACCCGGGGGTCCTTCGATTCGTTCAAAACACCCTCACCTATTTAAACTTCCTGGGGCTCTTCCTCCTGGCTCTGGCGGGCATCGGCGTGGCCAGCGCCCTGCAATCGGCGATCGCCGCCTCTCTTCGTTCCCTCGGTATGATGCGCGCCCTGGGCGCCCCCCGTGGATTTCTTTTCCGCCTGTGGGGGGCCTGGGTCGCGCTGCTCCTGGCGGCCGGGCTCGGGGGCGGGCTGGCCCTGGGGCGGTTGGTGTCGTTTCTCCTGGCCCGCTTGTTTGGCGACATGATCCCCGTGGGCGTGGCCCTGGGGTTCCCCGGGGCGGCCCTTCTCCAGACGGGCGGCCTCGCGGTCGGCGCCGCGGCGCTTTTCACGATCCTGCCCCTTTGGCGTTTGGCGGAGATATCCCCGAACTCTATTTTGTCTTGGGACCTGCCGCGATTCCTTCCCTCCCCGCGCCGCCTTTTCATCGTGGGGGGGTTTTCCGCTCCGCTCTTTTACGGGTTGGTGGTCCTGCAGGTCCGTCGGCCGGGGTTGGCGCTCGAGTACCTGCTCGCCATCGCGGGGTTGATTTTGGGCGCTTCGCTGGTCGTCTCTCTCCTGTCCCGGCTCCTCCGACGAGGGCTGATCTCGCGGGGGCTCACCCCGCGATTGACCCTGCGGGTCCTTTCCCGGCCCGGGGCCTTTCAGAACGCCGCCGCGGTCTCTCTGGCCCTCTCCTTCGCCGCCGTGCTGACCCTGGCCCTGGCCCAGAAAAATCTCACGGCCCAGTTGGTCGAATCTTTCCCGGAAAACATGCCCAATGTTTTTTTCATCAACGTTCAAGCCTCCCAAATCCCCCTTTTCCGGCGGATCGTGAAAACCGACTTCCGCCTTTTCCCGCTCGTGCGCGGCCGGGTCGTCTCCGTGAACGGGGTGCCCGTTCGGGATTTAAACGCCCGCGCCCAAAAACGCGGGGAGGAAGGCGATTCCTTTACCCGGGAATTCGGTCTCACGTACGGCCCGGACCTTCTTCCGACCGATGCCGTCGTCGCCGGGGGGACCCTCTGGAACGACCGGATCGACGGCCCCCAGGTGTCGGGCTTTACCGAACACCGCAAACGGTTCGGCCTGAACGTGGGGGACCGGCTGGAGTTCAGCGTCCTGGGTCGGCGCCTGTCGGCCACCGTCAGTTCCCTGCGATCCATCGATCAAAAAGTCCGGCAACCCTTTTTCTATTTTTACTTCAAACCCGGCCCCCTGGACCGGGTGCCTCACACCTTCATGGGCGGCGTGCACCTGGACGCCGGGCGCCTCCTGGACGTCGAAAAACAACTCGCCCGGGAACTGCCCAACGTGACCACCATCGACGTGACGGCCATCGCCCGATTGACGGGCAAAATCCTCGGTCGACTGGCCCGGGTGGTGAACGCCTTGGGATTGTTCACTTTCGCCGCGGGCCTTTTGCTTTTAACGTCCAGCCTCCTGGCGGGGTTGGCCGACCGCCAGAGGGAAGCGGTCCTTTACCGAACGCTGGGCGGCACTCTTTCCCAAATCCTCCGGGTGTTCCTGCTTGAACACCTCCTTCGCGGGGCCGCCGCGTCCTTGACCGCCCTGGCCGTGGGCACGGTGGCCGCCTGGGTTCTCATCCACCGCGTGATGGATTTGCCCTTCGTCATGCCCTGGGGGTTCGTACTCCTCGGGCTCTCGGCGGCGACGATTTTTATGGGCTTCTTTTCCCTGGCGCTCTCGGCCCGGGCTCTGCGCACGGCGCCCATGGAGGTCCTTCGCTATGAATAAAACTCTGGCCGCCGGGTTGCTGGTCCTGGCCGCCTGTGGGCAAAACACCCCGCCCCCGGTTCCGCCGCCGGCCCTTCATGTCCTCTGTTTCGGCGACAGCTTAACCGCCGGGAAAGACCTTCCCGATCCCGAACGTCAATCCTATCCGGCCATCCTTGAAAAACGGCTGAAAGAGAAAGGCCATTCCGTCCGGGTGACCAACGCCGGCCAATCCGGGGACACGACCTTTGAGGCCCTGGCCCGCCTGGATTTCAGCCTCGAGGACCGCCCGGACATCGTGATCGTCTGCCTGGGCTCCAACGATGTTTTCCAGGGAAAAAACATCGCCGACACGGAAAAGAATCTTCGGGAAATCCTTCGCCGGACCCGGGCCGCGGGGGCCCGAACGATTCTTTGCCAGATGCGGATTTACATAAATTTTGGTTTCGGCTGGGCCGCCCGTTATGAGAAGATATTTCCGCGGGTGGCCGCGGACGCGGGCGCGACGCTGGCGCCCTTTCCCTTGGAAGGCGTGGCGGGCCGTCCCGCCAAGAATCTGGCCGACGGGATCCACCCCAACGCCGAGGGATACGGGATTTTTGTCGATAACCTCTTCGACACGGTGGAAAAGGCGGTTAAACAACGCCTGAAGGAAAAAAGATGACAATTAATAGATCTCACGCCTCGCGGCAATCCTCCGTCACCCGCCCAGGTTCTCTCTCGTGACCGACAACAACGGGCCCCGCTCGGCCGAAAAAACCGTGGCCGTGATCGGCGCCACCAACGACCGCGCCAAATTCGGCAACAAGTCCGTCCGGGCGCATTTGAAGGCCGGCTACAGGGTTTATCCCGTTCATCCCCGGGAAACCACCGTCGAGGGTTTGCCCGTTTTCAAGTCCATCCGGGATGTCCCGCCGGTGGACCGAGTGACGGTGTACATACCGCCCGGCGCCCTGCTGCAAATTCTGCCGGACATCGCGGCCAAACAACCCAAGGAGTTTTTCCTGAACCCAGGAACCGAAAGCCCCGAGGTTTTGGAAAAAGCCCGGGCCTTGGGTTTGCAACCCATTCAAGCCTGCAGCATCGTGGACCTGGGCTACGCTTCCTCCCATTTCTGACATGACCATCCGACCCCTGCTGCTCACCCTGCTGTTCGCGGCTCCCGCCTTCGGCGCTGGACGAATGAGCCTCAAGGAAATGAACGATGGGCGGGAGGAAATTCGGCTTTTGACTCTGGAACGCATCCGCGCCGTGCCGGAGGATTCCCGGGCCATCGTGACGGGGGAGTCGCGGTTGCGGGAGCTTTTTGAGGAATACCAAGTTCAAGGCGGCACGCCCCCCGTTCGATTGTCGGCCGACACGTCTTACCTGCGCGGTGAAAGTCAAAAATTGATCCGCCTCCGGTCCGCCGGGCGGACGCCGCCCGCGGACCCCGGGGTGGCCGCCCGCATTGAAAAACGGTGGAACCTGTATCTCGCCCAGCGCGACGCCTTGAAAGACGCCGCCGCGTCCGATCAACAGGCCGGGAAATCGGAAAGCACCGTTTACTGGGCCACGCTCCGGGCCTTTGACCGCCTGCTGGAAAACACCGACAAAAAACTTTTGCACAACACGCCGCCGGGAGAGCGAAGCTTGACCGACGCCTTCGCTCGGGACCGGGCGGCAATATTGATGTCCCTGGAATCGGGACCCAAAAAAACCCGGGGTCCGGTCAAAGTGGTCGTGCCGGAAATTCACGCGCCGTCCATGACCATGGACGTCTCGGCTTTCTACCACGCCGTGGATTCCCTTCCCGAAGCCCGACCGCTGACGAAGGGCGCCTGGACCATCCCCGCCGGCGCGCGTACCGTTACGGAACGCCGGGCCGGGGTTCGCCTGGTGGTCCGCCCCGCCGCGGGTCAAGGCCTGGCCTACATCGGTTCCGAAACGGTGGATTTTCAATACGGTTATTTGGTCATCCCGGCCGAAACCGCTTATTATTTTGAGAACACGGGAACGATCCCCCTGGACATCGAATTCGTGGGGATCAAGCCCTAGAGGTCAAACATGGATAAATTGATCATCAACGGGTTGGAACTTTGGCTCAAAATCGGCTGCACGGAGGCCGAGCGGGCCTTCCCCCAGCGGATTGAAATGGACGTGACTTTGGAACTGTCTTTAAGCGCGGCGGGCAAAAGCGACGATCTGGCCCAATCGATGGACTACGCCGCCGTGGCCGATGCCCTTCGGCAAAAGTTAACGCCTCAATCCTTTCACTTGATCGAAACCGTCGCGGAGCAGGCGGCGGACCTCGTGCTGTGGAAATACAAACCCCGGGCCGTCACCGTCCTCATCAAAAAACGCGCCCTCCCAGGACTCGCCTGGGCCGGCGTGGAAATCCACCGCCCTTAGGCGCGGGGCCTTGAAATAGGCCCCTTTTGCCGCTATAAGTAAAGATCATCGTCTCTCCAACCCGCACGCCGGAGGTTCCGCATGGCCTTTTTGAAGCGCATCCAAAACAGTTGGCGTTTAATGAAAAGCTCCCTGTCCGTCATGGTCGATCACCCGAAGCTGATGGTCTTTCCGGCCGTGATCACCGCCTGCACCCTGGGCATCCTCCTTTTCTTTCTGGCCCCCGTGGCTCTTCAGCCCACGGGCCACGGCTACACCGAAGGGGCGCATTGGAAAGCCGTGAGCGAAAGCGTCTTTACCCGGGAATCCATGGACCGAATGGCCGCGGCCAAGCCGGAAGAGCGCCGAAACCAACAGTTGTCCCTGACACCCCAGGCCATGGTGTACCTCGCCGTGATTTATTTTGCTTCCATGTTTCTGGCGACCTTTTTCACCACCGCGTTCTACCATGAAATCATCAGCGCCCTCCAGGGCGGCGGCGTGTCCGTCACCGGCGGTTTGCGCTTCGCCCTAACCAAACTTCCGGCGATCCTGATGTGGTCCCTCTTCGCCGGAGTGATCGGCTATCTCATTAAATCCCTGGAGGAGCGGGTGGGATTGGTGGGAAAATGGATCCTTCGGTTCATCGGGGTGGCCTGGAGCGTGGCCTCGGTCTTCGCCATTCCGGTCCTCGTCATGGAGGAAGAAAAAAACCCGGTGGCCATTCTGAAACGCTCCGCGGAGACCCTGAAAAAAACCTGGGGGGAATCCCTGGCGGGGTTCGTGGGCCTTCAATTCGGCGGGTTCATCGTTATTTTTTCAACGATCGGACTTTACACGGCGGGGATAATCGCGGCGTCCTACTTTAAAATGCCCCTGCTGATTCTGGCGACCACCGGCCTTTGGGTCGCCGGCCTCTTCGCCTTTTTCTACACCATGGGGGTGGCCAACAGCATATACCGTTGCGCCCTCTACGTCTTTGCCGCCCAGGGCACCCTGGCGGGGCCCTACGACCGGGAGGCCATGGACCTGGCCTGGAAAATGAAAAAAAGCTAGGGCTGGAAGGACGCCCAGGACTTTTCGGTTTCCCAGAGGGTCACGCGGGTCACGGGCAGGCCCCGCTTCCGGGCCACGGTGAAGATTTCCTTGGCAATGTTCTCGGCGGTGGGGTTGTCCCGCATTAAGTAAAAGGGTTCGCCCAGGCTTTTGAGCGTTTTCGCCAGGGGATCGTCCTTCCGAAGAATCATCTGGTGGTCCAGGTGGTCGTCGATCCAGCTCTGCAGGCGGCTTTTGATGTCCCCGAAATCCACCACCATGCCCCGGGGGTCGAGTTTTCGGGCCGAAACCTCCACTTCCACCCGGCCGTTGTGTCCGTGGGGATGGCGGCACTTCCCTTCATAATTCATCAGGCGGTGGCCGTAGCAAAAGTGGATTTCACGGACGACTTTGAACACGGGGATATGGTAAAATACCCTTTCCGGTCGGTCAATAAATCGATTTGAAATTAATAGTCAAAAGGAGATACGCATGAGTCGGGGGGAGAAGATTGTTGCGTCCGTTTTGGGGATCCTGGTGTTTTTCGGACTCTTTTTCTTCATTTATTCATCCATGAAAGCCACCCCCACCTACCCGGCCCTTGACGAAACCGTCGGCGATTACGGCGACGATTACAATTTTAATGTGGAAGGCGACACCACCACGGTGGACGAGGCCATTCCGGAAGAGCCCTCTGCCCGGGTCGCGGAACCGACCAAGAAGGACGAAAAACAGCCTAAGAAATAGGGCTGTTTTGTCATTTCCTTGTCACAACCCAAACGCAACACCAGCCACCTGTGGGAGGCCATGCGGGAGATCCGCGTTCTCCGCTTCCCCCGTCATCGGCTGGCCACCTTCGGCCAAAGCGAGATCACCTATCAGTTGGTGACCTCCATTTCCGCCCTCCCCGCCCGGTCCACCCTCCGCACCGGAAAGGTCATCGCCGAACGCCCTCAAATCCTCACCCCCGACGCCTTCGTCCAACGGTTCAAGGACTTCGGGGAGGATTCCTCGGCCTACGAGCGGTTCCTGAAGGATCATTTTTCCGACAGCTTGCGGGGCCTGGAGTACAATTTCCGCAATATTCTGGAATCCACCGAACCCCACCACACGGACGCCCGGGAACTGGCCCGCAACATCCGAAAGGACTTGGACGACCGGGACGCCGGGCGGGCGGCCGTCATCCTGGGGCCCGAATCCGGCTGGGGCTTCGCCCTCATGAAATTCATTTTGGAGGAAACGTCCCAAAGTTTCGCCGTCAACGTGCGCGAGTTGGACGAGCGGGGCCTCTTCAACCCCGAAGGCGCCGAGGAGCGCCGCCGTCGGGAAATCGAGTCCCTCCTGCGCAAGGCCGAAACGGATCCGTCCTTCGTCAAACCCCTGGCCGATCTGCTGAATCGTTACGGTCTTTTTAACGACTACCAGGACGCCTTTTTCCGCCTCGTCAAACGCGGGGCGTCGTGAAAATCCTCCTCGCCCGCCCCCGGGGATTTTGCGCGGGGGTCGTGCGGGCCGTCGATATCGTCGACATCGCCCTTCAGAAATTTCCGGCCCCGATTTACGTCCGCAAAGAAATCGTCCACAACCGGGCGGTCGTCGACGATTTTAAATCCCGGGGCGTGGTCTTCATCGACACCCTGGACGAAGCCCCCGCCCAAAGCGTGGTCATTTTTTCCGCCCACGGGGTGTCCCCGGAAGTCCGTCGCCGGGCCGACGAACGCGGCCTCCGGGTCATCGACGCCACCTGCCCCCTGGTCACCAAGGTCCACCTCGAAGTTCACCGTTTCCGGCGGGAAGGTTTCCGCCTGTTGCTGGTCGGCCACCGGGAGCACGACGAAGTCGAAGGAACCCTGGGCGAAGCCCCCGGGGAGATCACCCTGGTGGAAAACGTCGACGACGTGGTCCGCCTGCCCTTTCCGCTCGATGAAAAACTCATGATTCTCACCCAAACCACCCTGAGCCTGGACGAAACCCGGGACGTGATCCTCGCCATCAAAAAACGCTTCCCCAACGCCGAGACGCCGCCCAAGGACGACATCTGTTACGCCACCCAAAACCGCCAAGACGCGGTCAAAGATTTGCTTCGCCGCGACATCGACCTCCTTTTGGTGGTCGGTTCCAAAAACAGCTCCAACAGCCAACGACTGGTGGACGTGGCCCGTCAATCGGGCTGCTCCGCCCATTTGATCGATGGCGCGGGCGAGATCGACCCCGCCTGGCTGACCGGCGTCACAACCGTCGGCGTCACGGCCGGCGCTTCGGCGCCGGAACACCTGGTGCAGGGCGTGGTGGCTCTTTTGACCGGTCGCGGCGGCCGGGTGGAGGAAGTCACCGTCCGGGAAGAGGACGTCCACTTTTCCTTGCCCAAAGAATTGGCCGGCCTCGCGCCGACCCGATGAGCGCCCGGCGCCCGCCGTCGGCCGCTCCCGTTCTCGTTTTCCGCCACGTCCCCCACGAAGGCCTCGGGACCCTCGCCCCGGCCCTTCGGGCGGCCGGATACCCCGTTCGCGTCATCGACATCGCCCGGGGGCGTCCCGCCCTGCCGTCCCCCCGAAGCCTCTCCGCGCTGATCGTCATGGGCGGTCCCATGGGCGTCTACGAGAAATCAAAATACCCCTTTCTGCGTCGGGAAATCGCCTACCTCCGCCGAGCTATTCGGGCGAAGAAACCCCTGCTGGGCGTGTGTTTGGGCGCCCAGCTCATCGCCCACGCCCTGGGCCAACGGGTCTATCCCAATGACAAAAAAGAAATCGGTTGGTACCCCCTCCATCGGACCGACGCCGCCCGGCGGGACCCTCTGTTCGCCCGTTTTCCCAAAACCGCCGCGGTCTTCCAATGGCACGGCGATACTTTTGATTTACCGAAAGGCGCCACGCTGCTGGCCACCTCGCCCCGCTGCCGCCATCAGGCCTTCCGCTGGGGCGACCGGGTTTACGGCCTGCAGTTCCACGTGGAAGTCGATCCCGCGATGGTTCGCGAATGGCTTTCCCAACCCGGCGTGGACCAAGAGCTCCAAGCCGTCGAGGGGCGCACACGACGGGAAATCCGCCTCCACCGCCACCGCCGCTGGCGCGGGTTGCGTCGGCTGGCTCAACCCCTGTTCCAAGGCTGGGTGGGGATCCTACGGGGAACGGCGGGCCTCCCCGGGCGACGCCTCGCCCCGACCCCTTCCCGTCCGTGAACGTCCTTTCCGTTCGGCCAACCCCGCGCCTTGCCCCAGCGCCGCCGGCGATCGCCCAACGATTTAAAAGGGTCTACATCGAAATCAGCAACGTTTGCAATTTGCAGTGCTCCTTCTGCCCCGCCGTCGCTCGGGACACGCAGTTCATGGGGATCGACCTTTTTAGGAAAATCGCCGCCGCCGCGGCGCCGCTGACGGAAGAAGTCGGCTTTCATTTGATGGGGGAACCCCTGCTCCACCCCGCCTTTAATTCCTTCGTCGACGCCTGCGCTTCCCTGGGCCTTCCCATCCATTTAACGACCAACGGGTTCTTGCTCCAGCCGACCCGCTCGAACATTCTGTTGCATCCGGCCCTAAAACAAATCAATTTTTCGCTTCAAAGTTTTGCGGACAATTTTCCCGAAAAGGACGACGCGGACTACCTTCAACGGATTTTTGACTTCACGGAGCGGGCCGGGCGGGAACGCCCCGATCTTTACATCAATTACCGCCTCTGGAACCACGGAGCGCCCAGGTCGTTGGAAGGGAACGGTCGTCTGATCGGGAAAATCAAGCGGGGGCTGGGCGTCGATTTTGGTAATGTGCCGGATGTCCGATGGAAGAAAAGCGTTCCATTGAAAGGCCGGGCGTCGCTGCATTTCGACACCCGATTTCAATGGCCCCACCCCGACCAACCGGTCCGGTCCTCCCGGGGCTTTTGCCACGGACTGTCCACCCACATTGGGGTGTTGGCCGACGGGACCGTCGTTCCCTGTTGCTTGGACAAGGAAGGCGTTATTAATTTGGGAAACCTCGGCACCCAAAACATCCACGACGTGCTTCAAAGCCCCCGGGCCACGGCCATCCGCGAGGGGTTTAAAAAAGGGATCCTGGTGGAGGACCTTTGTCGAAAATGCACTTACATTTCCCGCTTTGACGGCAAAGCCCAAAAAATTAACCCCGACGCCTCCCCCCGGCCCCCGGACCCCGTTCATGGAAACTAAGACCGCCCGTCGGTCCTCCCCGCCGTCCGCCGAATGGGGGGAGGAACATTTCGAAAACTACGGCGGGGAGGGGCGGAGTTACCGTCGAACGTGGAAGCAATTCAACAGCGTGAACGACTGCGTAAAAATCTTCTCCCGAATCGAGGGGTTGCGCATCGAATCGGTCATCGTCCTCGGGGCGGCCATGGGGGACATCTTGAAATTTTTCGAGTCCACCTGGGGCACGCGGCCGCACGGGTGCGAGCTGAGCCGCTGGGCTTACCGACAAATTCCCCACCCCTACCGTCGACGAATAAAAAATCAAGACATGAAACATTACGTGAAAGAATGCCGGAGGAGGGTGGACGTCGTTTACGCCAATTCCTTTATGTATTTGAACGAGGAGGACGTCCCTTGGGTTTTGAAGCACTGCGCCCGCATCGGCCGCTATTTGTTCGTGGACCTCAGTTATTCGGAGTGTTTCGCGGAGAACGACCCTTTTCGCCGCATCTTGAAACCCCACCGCTGGTGGAGAAACCAATTCCGGGAAGCGGGGTTTGTCCCCTTTGGAAAACACCGAAAACTCTGGCGATCGGCTTCCCGAATCCAGGCCCTCGCGGCCCTTTCCGGTCGTTCCGCGAAGAAGTAAACTGTCTGCCAATCCCGAGTCGAAGAACGCCGAGGACACCTTGACCATTTCACAGACCCCGCAGCGCGCCGCCCTTCCCCACGCCGAACGAGCCCGAAGCCTGATGCTTTTGGGGTTCGGCGCTCTTCTGGTTTCCACCTTCCTGGCCCGAAGCGGCCGGGAACCTTTCGCCTCCGGGTTCGTGGCCCTGGCCGCCTGGAGCTATCTTCTGCTGGTCGACGGATGGGTCTATCGCCATCGCGGCGAATCCCTGATCCAGTCGCATCCCCGTCGTTTCTTGTTTCTCGCCCTCTGGTCTCTGGTGTTCAAGCTCTTCAACGAAATCGCCAACCTCCGGCTGGGCTATTGGGCCCACGGCGTGACGTCGGCTTCCCGGGGCGCGGCCTGGATCCTCGGCGCCGTCGCCTTGGCGGCGGCCGTGCCCGTCCTTTTGGAAACGGCGGATTTGATCGAATCCGCCGGCGTTTTCAAATCCGTGACCGTGCCGCCCCTCCAACGGGCCCCCAGCGTTCTCATCGTGAGCGGCGGGTTGGTCTTCGCGTTTTTGGCCCTCGCCTGGCCCCGCCTTTTTTCGCCTCTTTGGTGGGCCGTTCCTCTCCTGCTCTGCGATCCGCTCAACGAACGCTGGGCGGAATCTTCCCTGTTGGCCGACGCCCGGGTCGGCCAGGTGCGCAAGATCGTCCTGGTGGGCTTGGCCGGGCTCCTCACCGGCGTCCTCTGGGAAACGGCCAACGTCGTGGCGGGCCCTCACTGGATTTACCCCGCCTTGGACAACCCCGTCCGATTCCTTGAACTGCCCGTGGCCGGCTATTTGCTTTGCCCGTTCATGGCGTTGAGCGCCTACGCGTCCTCCGTGACGGCCGTGGCCCTCTGGGACCGCATGAAACCGATGATTCGAATTCCGCTGGCCTTCGGCGCCGCCGTCGCCGTCGTCGCCGCCTTGGCGCGCGTGTGGCCGTGAAACCGGGCGTCTACGTCGTCACCGGGGGCGCCGGTTTTCTGGGGTCCCATTTAAGCGACCACCTTCTTCGGCGGGGCCACCGGGTCATCGGCGTGGACAATTTATTGACGGGCTCCCCCGACAACATCGCCCACCTGGCGGGTCACCCGCGTTACCGTTTCATCAAGCACGACGTCACCCAGGACCTTTACCTGCACGGTCCCGTGAACGGGATTCTCCATTTCGCGAGCCCCGCTTCGCCCCGGGATTATTTGGAGTTCCCCATTCAAACCCTCAAAGTCGGCGCCCTGGGCACCCACAAGATGCTGGGCCTCGCCAAAGCCAAGAACGCTCGGTTCCTGCTGGCTTCCACCTCGGAAGTTTACGGCGATCCCCAGGTGCACCCCCAGCGGGAAGATTATTGGGGCCACGTGAATCCCGTGGGGCCCCGGGGCGTTTACGACGAGGCCAAACGCTACGCCGAAGCCATGGCCATGGCCTACCACCGGGCCCACGGCGTCAAGGTGCGCATCGCCCGAATCTTCAACACCTACGGCCCGCGCATGCGCAAAAACGACGGCCGCGCCGTTCCCGAATTCATCGACGCCGCCTTGAACAACAAACCCATTCCCGTCTTCGGCCGGGGCCAACAGACCCGAAGCCTGTGCTACGTGGAGGACGAGGTGGAAGGCTTGTTGCGGCTCCTTTTCTCCAGCCACGTGGGGCCCATGAACATCGGCAACCCCCGGGAAATCACCATTTTGGACATCGCCCGCCTGGTCAAGAAACTGACCGGCAGCCGAAGCCCCATCGTGCACAAACCCCTGCCCGTGGACGACCCCAAAGTCCGCCAGCCCAACATCGCCTTCGCCCGCCGCGCCCTGCGGTGGGAACCGAACGTGACGCTGGAAGAAGGCCTCCGGCGGACCGTTGATTGGTTCCAAAACGCCGCCGGCCCCGCCCCGAAACCGAAGCGATCGAGGAAAAAACAATAAAGCGCCCTTCCGCCAACACGTGGTGGGTCGTCGGCGTCACGGCCGCGGTGTTGGTGTTTTACGTTTTCGGCTTTTTTGATCGCCTCGAAAACGCCTCCATCGATTTCCGGTTCGCCCAACGGGGCCTCCGTCCCGTTGATTCCCGCATTGCCCTCATCACCATCAACGACGATTCCCTGAAAAAATTGGGGCTCTACCCCTGGCCCCGGGACCTGCACGCCCGGCTCGTTCAATTGCTAAGCCGGGCGGGCGCCGCGGCCGTCGCCTTTGACGTTCTCTTTTTGGAAGAGGACCGCAAAAACCCGTCCGGCGACGCCGCCCTGGGCCGAACGGCCGCGGCCAACGGCCGGGTGGTTTTCGGTTCGCTCATCACCGATTTTGCGGACGGGGCCCCGTCAAAAGTGGATCGGCCCATCGCCGCGCTCCAAAATCCCCGCAACGGAACCGGGTACGTCAACGTGTTCCCTGAAAAAGACGGCATTCTACGGAACGCCGCCCTGTGGGTCTCTCTGGAGGGGCGCGTCCTGCCCTCCCTGAGTTTGGCCGCCCTGGCCGTCGTTCGCCAACGGACGGTTGAAAGCCTCGCCGCGGCCTTGGAAAAACGGGCGTCGGGCGACTGGCACGAAATGATCGTCAATTTTTCGGGTTGGAACGAGAACGCCGCCGGGTCGCCTTCGCCGTACCGGTACTACCCCTACGCCGATGTTCTTTCGGGACGGACCCACCCGGACGCCTTTAAAAACAAGATTGTCATCGTTTGTGGAACGGCCACCGGACTTTTCGACAACACCGCTGTTCCGAATCTGCGCAATTTCCCAGGTCCCGAATTCCACGCCAACGTCCTTGACAATCTGCTGAACGGCACCTATCTCCGCTCGCCCCCCGCCTGGTGGTCTCTCCCCGTCATTCTTCTTTTGGGTCTCGTGATCGGCCCCTGGCTGGCCGGATTAAAAACCAAGCGCGGGGCAACCGCTGTGGGGGCCATTTTAATCGTCTACTACGCGCTCTGCCAATTCGGTTTTAATCGCTTTTATTACGTCTTCAATTTCATCGTTCCCTTGGTCGCCTTGCTCGCCACGTACGGCACGATGCTGTTCCGCCGCCTTTTGACCGAAGAAAAGGAAAAACGCCGGATCAAAAGCATGTTCGGTCAATACGTTTCCCCGAAAGTGATCGATATTCTCATCCGCGACTCCTCCCGCATGAAATTGGGGGGCGAGGAACGTCACGTCACCCTGTTCTTTTCGGACATCGCCGGTTTCACGACGGTCTCCGAAAAATTATCTCCCCAGGAACTCGTCGCGGTGCTAAACGATTACCTGAGCACGATGACCGACGTGATCTTGGACCTCGATGGAACCCTCGACAAATTCATCGGCGACGCCATCATGGCGTTCTGGAACGCCCCCCTGGATCAGCCGAAGCACGCGCTCCTGGCCTGCCGGGCCGCCGTGAAACAGATGGCGCTTTTGCCCGAACTTCATCAACGATTCGGCGACAAAGGCTGGCCCGTGGTGGAGTTCCGGATCGGCTTGAACACGGGCCCCGCCGTCATCGGCAACATGGGCTCCACCACCCACCGAAACTTCACCGCCGTGGGGGACACCGTCAATTTGGCCTCCCGACTCGAGGGCGCCAACAAAATGTTCGGGACTCGGATCTTGATTTCCGAAAGCACGTTCCAGGCCGCCAAGGACGACGTCGAGGTCCGGGAATTGGATTTCCTCCGCGTGAAGGGGAAAACCCAGCCCATCCGGGTCTTTGAATTGCTCGCCATGAAAAACGGGGTGTCCCCGGAAAAGAAAAAATCCGTTTCCCTGTTCACCGAAGGATTGGCGCTTTACCGCGATCGTCGGTTCACGGACGCCACGGCCAAATTTTTCGAGTCCCTGAAGGCGTCGCCCGATGACAAGCCCTCTCAAATCTACATTAAGCGTTGCGAGCAATTCCTGACCACGCCCCCGCCCCCGGACTGGGATGGGGTGTACGTGATGACCAGCAAGTAACCGCGTTGTCCGACCTTCTCGCCGAATTTCGTCGCCGCCTCCCCGATCCGACGCCGTCCCGCCTCCTGATTGCCTGCTCCGGCGGTCCCGATTCCATGGCCCTGCTCGACCTGGCCGATCGCTTTCGGCGGGACACCGGCGCCTTCGTCGCGGCGGGCCACGTGGATCACGGCCTGCGGGGTCCAGCGTCCCGCGCCGACGCCGCCTTCGTGGAACGTTGGTGCCGTGACCGGGATCTGCCGCTGGATGTCCAACGGGTCGGCGTGCGAACGGGGGCCCGGAAGCGCCGGAAAGGGCTGGAAGAGGCGGCCCGCCATCTTCGCTACGCCGCCTTGGCTCGATCGGCCCGAAAATTTCGCTGTCCGATGGTTCTCACGGCCCACACCCTGGGGGACCAGGCCGAAACGGTCTTTATGAACCTGCTTCGGGGCGCCGGTCCCGCCGGCTTGGCGGGGATGGCCGCCGAGGCCCCCTGGCCCGCGGGGATCGGCCCGCGCCTGGGACGACCGTTGCTCTTGGTATCTCGGAAAGACATTCTCGCCTATTTAAAAAAACGGCGGATTCCCTGGCGGAAGGACGCCACCAACGACGAGCCGGTCTTTCTGCGCAACCGGATCCGCCCGACCCTGCGCCAATGGGAACGGTGGCGGCCTGGTTTTTTCGACCGGGTGGCCCAAACGGCCCAAATCCTGCGGGACGAGGAAGACTATTGGCGGGATCGCCTCGCCGTCCCGGGCCATGCCCATCGACGGAAAAACAGCCCCGCTCGCCTTGATATCGCCCCCTTTTTGAGGTATCCTATCGTTGAACAGCGACGGCGCCTTCGCCACGTTTTCGGCCTTGCCCATTTTGAATCGGTGGAACGGGTCCGGGCCTTGGCGGCGGCGCCCCGGGGCGGCCCCTCCCGCGGCCCTCTGGACCTCCCCGGGGTTCGCGTCGCCCGCGCCGGCCGGTTCCTCCTCTTTCAACGTCGCCGCCCGGGAACCAAATACGGGCGCCGTTCGTTATAGTAAAGTTCGACCCATGGCCCGCCATCCCGACATTCAGCGCGTC
Source organism: Elusimicrobiota bacterium (assembly GCA_016722575.1). Taxonomy (NCBI): domain Bacteria; kingdom Pseudomonadati; phylum Elusimicrobiota; species Elusimicrobiota bacterium. The sequence continues at coordinate 297,084 of JADKIY010000001.1, forward strand.
CTGCTTTCGGAGCGGGTTCTCCGACAACGGGTTCGGGAACTCGGCCGCCGCATTTCCCGGGACTACGCCGGGCGGGACATCCTGGTCGTGGCCGTCCTCCGGGGCGGCGTGATCTTTTTGGCGGATTTGATTCGGACCTTGTCGGTGCCCTGCGCCCTGGATTTTATGGCGGTCAGTTCCTACGAAGGGACGATGTCCACCGGGGCCGCCCGATTGACGTTGGATTTAAAGAAAAACCCCGAGGGAAAGCACATTCTTCTGGTGGAAGACGTGGCCGACACGGGATTGACCCTGGCCCGCCTTCGGCGAATTTTGAAAGCCCGGCGCGTGGCTTCCCTTCGAACCTGCGCGTTGCTCGATAAGCCCTCCGGGCGGCGGGTGCCCTTGAAATTGGATTACGTGGGCTTCCGGCTTCCCCCCGGGTTTGTCGTCGGTTACGGTTTGGATTACGAGGAAAAGTACCGAAATCTGCCCTACGTGGGGCTGTTGAAACCGAGCGTTTACGAGCGAAAGGCGACCTCCAAATGAAAGGCAACGGCCGAAACCTGATCCTCTGGCTCCTGATTTTCTCCGGGGTCCTCTTTTTTATTCAAAGTCTCCGCACCGCCCGGGTGGGGGAACAGGAAATTGATTATTCCGCCTTCAAACGTGAACTGAAGGAAGGGCGGGTCATCGAAGTCCGCGTCGGCCCCAGCCTCCTGCGGGGGCGGATCAAATCCGCCGATGGGAAAGTCGCCCCCTTTCGCACCGTGCCCTTGACCGATCCGACCCTCGTGGCCGAAATGCAGAACAATAACGTGAAATTTTCCGGCGAAGCCGAGCGGGGGTGGTTGAACTCGATCTTGGTCAACCTCCTTTGGATCGGCATTTTCTTCTTCCTTTGGTGGTTCGTCATCATCCGTCAGATGCAGGGCGGCGGCAAGCAGGCCATGGCCTTCGGCCGCTCCAAAGCCAAACTGCAGTCGGGCAAGAAGCAAAAAGTCACCTTCGGCGATGTGGCCGGGTGCGATGAGGCCAAGGAAGAACTCGAAGAAATTATCGAGTTCCTGAAGGACCCCGCCAAATTCCAGAAACTCGGCGGAAAAATCCCCAAGGGCGTCCTGTTGTTCGGCGCGCCCGGCACGGGCAAGACCCTCCTGGCCAAGGCCGTGGCGGGGGAAGCCGGGGTTCCCTTTTTCTCCAGCTCCGGGTCGGATTTCGTTGAAATGTTCGTGGGCGTGGGCGCCAGCCGCGTGCGGGACCTCTTTGAACAGGGGCGGAAGAACGCCCCCTGCCTCCTATTCGTCGACGAAATCGACGCCGTGGGCCGCCAGCGGTTCGCCGGGATCGGCGGCGGCCACGACGAGCGGGAACAAACGCTGAATCAGTTGTTGGTGGAGATGGACGGCTTCGACACCAAGGAAGGCGTTATTTTGATCGCCGCCACCAACCGGCCCGATGTGCTGGACCCGGCGCTCCTTCGCCCGGGCCGCTTCGACCGGCAAATCTCCGTTCCCATGCCGGACCTCAAGGGTCGGGAGCAAATCCTGAAGGTTCACGCCAAGGGCGTCAAACTGGCCCCAACCGTGGATCTGTCGGTCATCGCCCGGCGCACCCCCGGTTTCGTCGGGGCGGACTTGGCGAATTTGGTCAACGAAGGCGCCCTCCTGGCCGCCCGGCGGAGCAAATCCTGGGTGGACATGAAGGAATTGGAAGAAGCCATCGACCGCGTCATCGCGGGCCCCGAACGCAAAAGCCGCATGATGAGCGAGAAAGAAAAGCTCGTCATCGCCTACCACGAATCGGGGCACACCCTGGTGGCCAAAAAACTTCCCACCTCGGACCCCGTGCACAAAGTCTCCATTATTCCCCGGGGACCGGCCCTGGGCTACACGCTTCAATTGCCGACGGAAGATCGTTATCTGACCACCCGGTCCGAAATTCTCAACCGCCTTTGCGTTCTTTTGGGCGGACGCATGGCCGAGCAGCTCATTTTCGACGAAGTCACGACCGGCGCCCAGGACGACCTGTCCAAGGCCACTCAAATCGCCCACAAGATGGTCTGCGAATACGGAATGTCGGACCGCCTGGGCCCCATCACCTACCGGAAAAAATCCGAAGAACTCTTCCTGGGTCGGGAACTGGGGGAAGGACAGAATTATTCCGATCAAACGGCCCAAGTGATCGACGAGGAGGTCAAACGCCTCATCGCCGACTCCCAGGAGCGCGTGAAAAAAATCCTGGTGGAGAACCGCGGCGTTTTGGAGTCCCTGGCCAAAACGCTCGTGGAAAAAGAAGTTTTGAATGGGGAAGAAATTTCCGCCCTGGTGGAGGGCCGCCCCCTGCCGACGCCCACGCCCCCCGAAGCCGGATCCCCGCCCCGGGCCACAGAAGGCGGCGCCGGGGCCACTTTTTCCCCGGCCCCAAGCCCGGCTTAAAACCCCAATTCTTTTTTTCCCGTAACTGAAGGACCGTCCGGCAATCCGGACGGTCCTTCTTGTTTAATATCTTTGGTAATCAACGTTTTAAGTGTTTGAAAATCCCGATTTTTGGAGTTAGGCTTAAAGGGTGAAAAAGCTCATTGGGGCCCGGGGCGTGGGATTCACGCTCATCGAATTGATGCTCGTGGTGGCCATCATCGGCCTGCTGGCCGCGATCGCCATCCCCAAGTTCGCCAATCTCGTGGTCAAAGCCAAGGAGGCCTCCATCAAGGGGAAGTTGGGCTCTCTACGGAGCGCCATTTCGCTCTATTACGCCGATAACGAAGGATATTACGCTCCGAGTATTGTTGGTTTGACGGCGAATCAATCCCCCCTCATTCCAAAGTATCTCGATCAAATTCCGTACATCGAGATTCCCACCTTTCCGTCTCATGTGCGGGGCAATATTCAGACGGCCGAAATTGCCGGCCTTCCACTCGTTACCGATTTCTCCTTGCCGACCCCGGCCAGCGCACAGGCGTGGGCCTACGGAAGCGCCATTGGTCGGGTGTTGGTCGGTTGCAACCACACCGATTCCAACGGAACCACCTGGAGCCTCTGGTGAGGGCCCGACCATCGCTTTGCACGGGATTTACGTTGATCGAACTGATGCTCGTGGTGGCCATCATCGGCCTCCTGTCGGCCATCGCCATCCCCAAGTTCGGGGCCCTGGTCAATAAGGCGAAAGAAGCGGAACTTCGCGGGAGAGTCGGAGGGATTCGAAGCGCGCTGTCCTTGTATTACGTCGACAACGAGGCCATCTATCCGACGGTCGATTTTATTTTGTCCATTCCGATATTGGGATTTCCCACTTTGGAAGGCACTCTTAAACCGAAGTATATAGAAGACAATGTGAGTTTCTTGTTCGGGGTTCCCGGCATTCACGGGAATGGCTCGACGAACATCGAAATCGTCAATCCCTGGTCGCCCGACGGTCCCGGCCCCGTGGCCGACACCGGGGCCATCTACTGGCGCGCCAATGCCAATTCCGCAACGGGCCGTCCCGCCACCCAAGCTTTGTTGCGCGTGGCCTGTTCGCATACCGATTCGAGGGGAACGACCTGGAGTCGCTGGTAGTCCCGCCCTCCCGCGAAAACTGTTAACCTTTTCCCAAGGTTTCCCCGGAACCCGCCCCCATGAATTCCCTCCTCACGCGCGCCGGCACGTTGGATTTTTCCCAGGGCCCCTTGCTCATGGGCATCATCAACGTCACGCCGGATTCCTTTTCCGACGGCGGCCAATGCCTCCGGCCCGAGGACGCCCTCGACCGGGCGGAAACTCTGGTGGAAGAAGGCGCGGCCCTTTTGGACGTGGGAGGGGAATCGACCCGCCCCGGCGCCGCTCCGGTGTCGGTGGAGGAAGAATTGAGCCGCGTTCGGCCCGTGGTGGAACGATTGGCCCAGCGCCTGCCCCGCGTTCCCATTTCCGTGGACACGAGCAAGGCGGCCGTGGCCCGGGCGTGCCTGGAAGGCGGAGCCTCCCTCATCAACGACGTCACCGCCCTCGAAGATCCGGCCATGCCGTCGGTTCTTCGGGAGCACGGCGTACCCGTCGTCCTCATGCACATGCGGGGCAACCCCCGCACCATGCAAACCAATCCCATTTACACCGACGTGGTGCAAGACCTCTTGGCCTTTTTCCGGGAGCGGATTGCCTTTGCCGAGAAATCCGGCTTGGCCCGGAACCACCTCCTGATCGATCCCGGGTTCGGCTTCGGCAAAACCACCGCTCACAATCTCCAATTGCTCGGAAAACTTTCCCTTTTCCGGGACCTGGGTCTTCCGGTGGTGGCGGGCCTCTCCCGGAAATCCTTCATCGGCCGGTTGCTCGGCGGGGAGGAAACGCCGCTTCCTCCCGCCGACCGGGAAGCCGGTTCCCTGGCCGCCAATCTTCGCGCCGCCCAAGAGGGGGCCGCCATTCTCCGCGTTCACAACGTGAAAGACGCGGCCAGGGCCTTGCAACTGTTCAAGGCCCTTCGTTGACCGATCGGGTTTCGAGCCGCGGCCGCTGGTTCTATCCCGTCCTCGGGGGCCTCCTCGCCTTCATCGGTTTTGCCGCCGGAGTGATCGCCTACGGATTAAACGATGATTTGTTCCCGGCGGATCTGATTGTCGTGCTTGGCAACACCGTCCAACCCGATGGAACCCCCAGTCCCCGCCTGAAGGCCCGGCTGGATCGGGCGGCGGAGTTGTTCCGAACGACGAATGCACCGCTTATTTTGGTCAGCGGCGGAGTTGGAAAAGAAGGTTTTAACGAATCGGCCGTCATGGCCGATTACTTGGCAACGAAGGGCATTCCAGCCGCGGCCCTGCTTCGGGATCCCGGGGGCATCAACACCCGGGCCACCGCCCAAAACACCGCCATCGTTCTACAGAACCGTCATCGGGATTCCGCTCTTGTGGTCTCCCAATATTTCCACGTCGCCCGTTCCGTTTGGCCCCTGCGACAAGCGGGCGTTCGGCGGGTCGGCCACGCCCACGCCTTTTATTATGAATGGCGCGATTTCTATTCCATCTCAAGAGAAATTATCGCTTTGCTGGCGACTGCTTTCGACCTTCACTGATCCGCCTTGGCCTGTCAAATTAAGGAAATCCCCGCCTCGTCGGCCTTAGGCCGGAACAATTCGCCCGCTGGCGTCGGCCCGCTTTTAGGCGGATCCTTGCATTTCCGATTTTAAGGGCTAAAATTTAATATGCCTCCCCTGGACCGCCCAAAAAAGCTGGAGTCCAATGGTTTCACCCTTATTGAACTAATGCTGGTGGTGGCCATTATCGGAGTGCTGGCGGCGATCGCCCTCCCCAAATTCTCCAATTTAGTCGACAAAGCACGGGACGCCGTGGTTCGCGGACAAACCGGCACTATCCGCTCCGCGGTGGGCATTTACTATGCCGACAACGCCGGCATGTATCCCCTCAACCCTTCGGCGCTTTTCACCGACCTGCAAAACAACCCTTTTGTCTACTCGGGCGGCAAATACCTTGAAACCAGGCCGACGATTTATAAATTCGCCGCCCACCCCAACGGGGCCAACCCGCCCAACGGGCCCGGCATGGTGTGTTGCAGCGTCGGCCCCAACGATCCGGACGCGACGGCCGATGCGTTGATGTTGGTATTTGCCGCGGGCCTATGGCACATGAACATGAACACGGGGAAAGTCACCCTCAATTGCTCCCACACCGACACCTCCGGACGAACCTGGAGCTTTTTTTAACGGGCGTCGGCTCTCACAACTTTCCCTCCCGAAGTCGATCAACTGATAAAATCCTCCTTCATGCCCAAGACCTATCAATCGGATTTCCTCGTCGTGGGGTCCGGCATCGCCGGATTGTCCCTGGCCCTCAAGGCGGCGGAGCTCGGCCGGGTCCACCTGGTGACCAAACGCGCCATCCAAGACTCCGCCACGGACTACGCCCAGGGCGGCCTGGCGGCGGTCATTTCCGAAAAGGATTCGTTCGACGACCACGTGAAGGACACCCTGTCGGCGGGGGCGGGACTCTGCGACCCCGCCGTGGTCCGCCGGGTGGTCACCGAAGCCCCCGATCGATTGAAAGATTTGGTCCGCTGGGGCGTCCGTTTTTCCTCCGCCCCCAGCCTCGACCCCAACGAACAGCGATTCGAGTTGGGGCTGGAGGGGGGACATTCCCAACGGCGCATCCTCCACGTCGGGGATTACACCGGCCACGCCGTGGAGCAGGTGCTGGTGGACCGGGTCCGGGCCCATCCGCGGATCAAAGTTTTTGAACATCATTTTGCGGTGGACCTTATCACCCGCCGACGTTTGGGCCTTCGAAACGGTCCCAACGCCTGCGCCGGCGCCTACGTGCTGGACGTTGATTCGGGGGTGGTCCACACCTTCGCGGCCAAGGCCACGGCCCTCTGCACCGGCGGCGCGGGCAAGGTGTATCTTTACACCTCCAACCCCGACGTGGCCACGGGCGACGGCATGGCCATGGCCTACCGGGCCGGGGCCGTCCTGGCCAACATGGAATTCGTTCAGTTTCACCCCACCTGCCTCTACCACCCCAAAGCCAAAAACTTTTTGATCTCCGAAGCCCTCCGGGGCGAAGGCGCGGTTCTCAAAAACCGCGCCGGGGAGCGTTTCGTCAAGAAATACGACCGCCGGGCGGAGCTGGCCCCCCGGGACGCCGTGGCCCGGGCCATCGACGCCGAGCTTAAACGCACCGGGGACGAATGCGTTTTCTTGGACATCTCCCATCGGGGCGCCGAATACGTCCGGCGCCGTTTCCCGAAAATTTACGAACGCTGCCTGCAGTTCGGCATCGACATCACGGCCCAGCCCATCCCGGTGGTCCCCGCCGCCCACTATTATTGCGGCGGCGTGCGGACCGACGTTCACGGGCAAACCTCGTTGGCCCGACTGGCCGCGGTGGGCGAGGTGGCCTGCACGGGCCTCCACGGGGCGAACCGCCTGGCGTCCAATTCCCTGCCGGAGGCCATGGTCTTTGCCGACGCCGTGGCCGACTCCTGGAAAGGCCTGGCCGACGCCGACTTCGTGGTCCCCCCCGCCCGGGTTCCCCGGTGGAACCCCGGCAAGGCCCGCAACCCGGACGAACTGGTGGTCATCAGCCAGGTGTGGGAGGAGATCCGCCGCTTTATGTGGAATTACGTGGGAATCGCCCGCACCAACAAACGGTTGGAACGGGCCCGCCGCCGAATTGAAATGCTCCAGAGGGAAATCCAGGAACAATACTGGGATTTCCTTCTCACCCCGGATCTGTTGGAACTTCGGAACATCGCGGCCGTGGCGGAATTGGTCATTCAGGGCGCCTTGTTTCGGCGCGAATCCCGGGGTCTTCATTACACGGCGGATTATCCCAAAACGCTCAAAACCGCCCGGGGCACGCTGTTGGCGCGGGGACCGGACGGACGTCCCCGGGCCCGGGCCGGTTCGCCGGTGGGGGGCGGATCGTGACCGACGACGTGATTAAAATCCGGGGCGCCCGGGAACACAACCTCAAAAACCTGACCCTGGAGATCCCGCGGAATAAAATGGTGGTCGTGACGGGGCTTTCGGGATCCGGCAAAAGCTCTTTGGCCTTCAACACCATTTACGCCGAGGGTCAGCGGCGCTACGTGGAAAGCCTGTCGGCCTACGCCCGGCAATTCCTGGAGCTCATGGAAAAACCCGATGTGGATTTAATCGAGGGCCTCTCCCCCGCCATCGCCATCGAACAGCGGACGCCCTCCCACAACCCCCGGTCCACCGTGGGGACCGTGACCGAAATTTACGATTACCTGCGCCTGCTCTACGCCCGGGTCGGCACGCCCCATTGCCCCGACTGCGGCCGGGAAATCGAACCCCGCTCCGCCACCCAAATCATCGGGGACATCCTGAAGGAATTCGACGGTCAAAACGTCCAGATCCTGGCCCCCCTGGTCCGCGGGCGAACGGGCACCTACGAGGCGCTTTTCGATAAATTAAAAAAATCCGGATTCGCCCGGGTTCGGGTGAACGGCGACGTTCGGGATTTGGAAAAAAAGATCCCCCTGGACCGCTACAAGAAACACACCATCGACGCCGTGGTGGACCGCCTGGCGGTCTCCGCCGCGGGCCGAACCCGGCTGGCCGATTCCGTGGAAACCGCCCTGCGGGAATCGCGCGGTCTGCTGGTCGTCGCGCCGGCCGAAGGCAAGGGGGGGGACCGCCTTTTCTCCGAGCACCACGCCTGCCCCCACTGCGGCACCAGCCTGCCCGAGATCGAACCCCGCCTCTTCTCCTTCAACAGCCCCTACGGCGCCTGCGCCAACTGCGACGGGTTGGGGGTCAAGCTGGAGGTGGCCGAAGACCTGGTTGTGACCGACGAAAATCTTTCCATCGCCGACGGGGCCCTGTCGGCCTGGTCGGACCCGGTCACCACCCGGACCAATCGATGGAAAAAATCCTGGTCGGGCTATTACATGGAAATCCTGGAGGAGGTCTGCCAACGAAATAAAATCCCCCTGGACAAACCCTGGCGGTCCCTCCCCCCGGCCCAACGGAAATCCCTTCTCCACGGCGGCATGGATCACAAATCCCCCTGGGGAAAGAACGTCAAGGAATTCGAGGGCGTCATCGGCAATCTGGAACGCCGCTACAAGGAATCGGAATCCGCCTTCGTCAAAGAGGAAATCCAGGCGCGCTTCATGCGCAGCCGCCTCTGCCCCGACTGCAAAGGCGCCCGCCTCAAGCCCGAGGCCCTGGCCGTGACCGTGGGGGGGAAATCCATCGCCCAGGCCACGCGGTTGTCGGTTCAAGAAGCCCACGCTTTTTTCAACGCATTGCCCCTGTCCGAAAAATCCCAATTCGTCGCCCGGCAAGTGTTGAAGGAAATTCGCTCCCGCCTGGCGTTTCTGGTGGACGTAGGTCTGGAATACGTCAATTTGGACCGGGAATCGGCCACCCTGGCAGGGGGCGAGGCCCAACGGATTCATTTGGCCACCCAGATCGGTTCGGGCCTGGTGGGCGTGTTGTATGTGTTGGACGAACCCACCATCGGCCTCCATCCCCGGGACAACGCCCGCCTTTTAACGACCTTAAACCGGCTGCGGGACATCGGCAACACCCTGGTCATCGTGGAGCACGACGAGGAAACCATCCGCGCCGCCGATTGGGTGATCGACTTGGGTCCCGGGGCGGGCGTTCACGGGGGTCAAATCATCGCCCAAGGCACCGTCAAAGACCTTCTCAAAGAACCCAAATCGTTGACCGGGGCCTATTTGCGTGGGGAGCGGGGCATCGCCCTGCCCGCGGAACGACGGCGGCCCGGCGAAAAATTCCTGGAGATCAAGGGCGCTTCGCAATTCAATTTAAAAAACATCGATGTCAAAATTCCCCTGGGGCTCTTCGTGGCGGTCACGGGTGTGTCGGGTTCCGGTAAATCCACCTTGGTGAACGAAATCCTGCACAAGGCCCTGGCCAAGAAACTCCACCACGCCAAGGAGGAGCCGGGCCGCCACCGAACTTTGTCGGGGGTGGAAAATGTGGACAAGGTCGTGGACGTGGATCAAACCCCCATCGGCCGCACCCCCCGGTCCAACGCCGCCACCTACACCGGGGCCTTCGGACCCATTCGCGATCTTTACGCTCAATTGCCGGAGGCCCGACGCCGGGGCTACAAACCGGGGCGGTTCTCTTTTAACGTCAAAGGCGGCCGGTGCGAGAACTGCGAAGGGGACGGCACGCTTAAAATTTCCATGCAGTTCCTGCCGGACGTATACGTCAAATGCGACGTTTGCGCCGGGCAACGCTTTAACGCGGAGACCTTGGAAATCAAATACAAAGGCAAATCCATCGCCGACGTGCTGGCCATGCCCGCCGAGGAAGCCGCGGTGTTCTTCGAAAACATTCCCACGGTGGCCCGCGTGCTGCAAACGTTGGTGGACGTGGGCATGGGCTACGCCGCCATCGGGCAACCCGCCACGACGTTGTCGGGCGGCGAAGCCCAACGGGTGAAGCTCGCGTCGGAATTGTGCCGCCGGCCCACGGGGCACACGCTTTATATTTTGGACGAACCCACCACCGGGCTCCACTTCGCGGACGTGGAAAAACTGTTGGGCGTTCTTCAGCGGTTGGTGGAAGGCGGCAACACGGTGTTGGTCATCGAACACAATTTGGACGTGGTCAAAACGGCGGATTGGATTTTGGACCTGGGGCCGGAAGGCGGCGCGGGCGGCGGGCGCGTCGTGGCCGAAGGAACGCCCGAAACCGTGGCGGCCGCGGCCGGTTCCCACACCGGCCACCACCTCCGACCGCTTTTGAAATAACGGGGCCGCGATCCCGCGCGCCGATTTCGGGCGCCTCGTCCGAAGCGAATTTGTTTTTTCCGACGAGGAAGTCGTACCGCCGCGGATTGTCAAGCCCGGCGCGGACCGCGCAAAAAAAATATTTTTCCGTCGTTGAACGGCGTGTTTTGACGTTCAGGCTCTTCTTTCCCGTCGGAAATATTGTTTTGTAAATTTTTTTTCGCCCGCTTGACAACGTTGGCCCGCTTCATTAAGATAGGCGCGCTTCAGTTATTCACAGCCCTTTTCCATACCCAAAAATCACGAGCAACTTCGATTCGGACATGGGCTTGCCGTTGCTACGCCGCGGCAAAAGATAGCACTATTTAACAAAATATAAGTTATTAAGATAATCCACAGTTACTATCAGACCGTGTGTATAAGTCTGTGGATAAGTGGAGATTTTCATTGATTTTGAGTGAAACAGCCGAGTCTATTTGGACGGGGGTTTTGGAGCGTTTAAAGCCCCAATTCAAAGAAGAAATCTACAATTTGTGGATTAAGCCCCTCCGTCCCGCGGCTTGGGGCGACGCCCTTCTTACCGTTCAAGTGCCCAATCGCTATTTCGCCGATTGGGTTCAAAAGAACGCCCAGACCGCCATTGAAACGTCTTTGCGGGAAATACTGGGCCGGGACGGTTCCGTTTCGTTTGAGACCTCCGAAAATCAGGAAGTCGAACCGGATTCCCTTCCGGAGACTCCGGCCGCCGCCCCGGTGATCCCGTCCCGAATCGAAAACCACGTTTCGGACGAAACCTTCAACCCCAAATACACTTTTGACACCTTCGTGGTGGGGCCTTCCAACCGATTCGCCCAGGCCGCCGCCGCGGCCGTGGCCAAGGACCCTGGGAAAACCTACAACCCTCTTTTCCTGTACGGCGGCGTGGGGCTCGGGAAAACCCACATTCTTCACGCCATCGCCCACGGCATCCGGGCCAACAACCCGGGCGCCCGGGTCCTCTACGTGACCAGCGAGCGGTTCATCAACGAATTCATCGACGCCCTGCGGTTCGACCGCATGAAGGATTTTCGGGCCAAATACCGGAACCTGGACTGCTTGTTGATCGACGACATCCAATCGCTCATGAGCAAGGAAAATTCCCAGGAGGAGTTTTTCTACACCTTCAATTCCCTTTACGACACCCGAAAACAGATCATCATTTCTTCCGACCGCACGCCCAACGAGACCAAAGTCTCGGCCCGGCTGATTTCCCGGTTCGAATGGGGCGTGGTGGCCGACATTCAGCCCCCGGACCTCGAAACCCGCATCGCGATTTTGCGCAAAAAAGCCGCTTCCGAGAACATTTTCGTCCCGGACGACGTGATTCTCTACATCGCCAGCCAGATCCGCTCCAACATCCGGGAGCTGGAAGGCAGCTTGATTCGAACCGTCGCTTTCAGCTCCTTGACCGGCACGCCGCTCACCATCGAATCCGCCCGGGAAACGCTCAAGGACATCGTGGCGGCGTCGGCCGCCACCCGCCCCGTGCGCGTGGAGGACATCCAGGAAGTGGTGGCGGATCATTTCAATTTGGAACTCAAAGACATGAAATCCAAGCGGCGCACCGACGCCATCGCCTTCCCGCGCCAAATCGCCATGTATTTGGCCCGGACCATGACCGAGTGCTCCACGACGGAAATCGGCGATCATTTCGGCGGCAAAGACCACACCACGGTCATGCACGCCTGCAACAAGATCCGGGGCAAAATGACTTCCGACCCGTACTTCACCGCCCTGGTCAACAAAATCACCCAGCAAGTGAAAAACCACGCCACGCTGGGCGATCTTCGCTCCAAATAATTTTTCGCCGTTTTATTGTTTCGGCCCGTCGACCGGGGACCGCCTTTTTTGCTCCGAAACGCCTCGGGACAACGCCCGGGATAACCTCTGAACAACCCGGTGAATCGGTGGAAGGCCGGGGGACCGTTCGAACAAGTGGGACAACGCGCACGTCTTTCCCACAAGTTGTTCGATTTCAAAAAAGATCGAGAGTCGCCGTCCATCAAAGACTTTCGCGCCGTCTTAGAAATTACTATCATTACCCCGAGCACGGCTCCTACGACGACTCTTATCTTTATAGATCAATAGAAAGAGGATGGCCTTGAATAACTCAAGCACTGTTATGTCCTCGCCCAAAAAAACCGACGCCGCTCTGGAAATCCATTGCCAAAAAGAGGAACTGCTGAAAGGCGTTCACTTGGTTCAAAATGCCATTTCGCCCCGGAGCACTCTGCCGGTGTTGTCCAACGTCCTTTTTGAATCCACGGATCAAGGCCTTCGATTGTCGTCCACCGATTTGGAAGTCGGGATTCGTTGCCTGGTCAAAGCCGACGTGAAGACCCTCGGCAGTTTGACCGTCCCCGCCAAACCTCTCGGCGAATTCCTTCGCACCCTGGACGACGGGAAAGACGTCTCGCTCAAAAGCACCGACGGGCAGAAAATAGAAATCCGCTCCGGTCGGGACCGTTGCTCCCTGGCCTGCCTGCCCAAGGACGATTATCCGGTCCTTCCCGAATTCAACTTGGAAAAGGCCGTGTCGCTGAACCCCGCCATTTTGCGCGACATGATCCGCAAGACCGCCTTTGCGGTTTCCACGGACGAAACCCGCTACGTTCTGAACGGCGTGGACTTCATGGTGGAAAAGGGTCAGATGACTTTGGTCGCCACCGATGGTCGCCGGCTGGCCTTCATTCAACGTGAAATCGCGGACAAAAAAGCCTCCATCAACGCCATCATCCCCACCAAGGCGGTCAACGAGCTGGCCCGGGTGCTGGGCGCCGATGAAAAAGGCGCCGAATTGCTCGTGGGTTTCACCGAAAACCAGGTCACGTTCCAATACAAAAACGTGGTCATTATTTCCCGCCTGATCGAAGGCAACTTCCCCAATTTCGAGCAGGTGATCCCCAAATCCCACGACACCCGGCTCCGATTGAAAACCAAGCAGATTCTCTCGGCCACCCAGCGCGCCGCCGTCGGCACCCTGGAACGCGGCGGGTCCGTCCGTTTTGCCCTCTCCGCCGGCCGCCTGCAGATTTCCGCCTCGGCCCAGGGCCGCGTGGAAGTGGAATCCGAAGTCGAGGTGGACTACAAAGGCGAACCTTTCGCCATCGCCTTCAACCCGGCCTACCTGGTGGACGTTTTTAAGTCCTTGGAAGCCGATGAAATCTTTTTGGAATTCAGCACCCCGCTCAACCCCGGCGTTATTCACCCCGTGGGCGACGACAACTACAAGTACGTCGTCATGCCCATGCAGGTGTCCTAAACCGGGTCTTCCTCTGCCCTCTTCCTCGTGCGTCTGACCCACCTGGGCCTCCGGCAATTCCGGAATTTTGCCCGGCTGGATCTCGCGCCGGCTCCCGGGCTGAACGTCCTCATCGGCCCCAACGGGGCCGGTAAATCCAACATTCTGGAATCCATCGCTGTTTTGGCCACGGGCCAAAGCCATCGCGGGGCCGAAATACGCCACTGGATACAGGAGAGCAAAGACGAGTTGGCCCTGGTGGCCCAACTGGAAGGCGAAGAAACCATCGCCTTGGAACTCCGCCAAAAACGGGGGAGAATGCGCCAGGTCAAATTCAACAACCGCCCCCAAGCCCGGGCCCGGGACTGGGCGGGCCGCATTCCCGTGGTGGCCTTTTCCCCGGAGGATTTGGATTTGGTGAAAGGGGACCCCGGCGTCCGCCGGCGGGCCTTAAACGACGTCCTGGGCCAGGTGAGCGCCGATTACGGCGACGCCCTGGCCCGCTACCAGAAACTGCTGGAGGAACGAAACGCCGCCCTGCGCCAAGTGCGGGAAGGCGCGGCCAAATCCAACGTGCTCGAGCCCTGGGACCTCGCGCTCCTCAAGGAAGGCGCCCGCTTGACCGTGGTCCGCCAACAATTTTCCGATGAATTCGCCGGGCGCCTTCAACGCCGGCAGCAGGACCTGTCCCTTGGGCGGGACCGGGTCGCGATGATTTACCGCCCGTCTTTCCACGTTCCTTCGGAAAACGAGGACGAGGTGGCGGACGCCAACCGGCGCCGCCTGGCCGACCTTCGGGAAGGGGAAATCGCCCTGGGATCCACCCTGATCGGCCCCCACCGGGACGACGTGGAATTTCGGCTGGGCGACGAACCCGCCAAGGCCCGGGCTTCCCAGGGCCAAACGCGCACGTTTGCCCTCTCCTGGAAATGGGAAGAGCGCCTTTACCTGAAGGAAAAATTGGCTCGGGAGCCCCTTTGTTTGTTGGACGACGTTTTTTCGGAGCTCGACCCGGAACGGCGGCACCAGCTCACGGAACGCCTGATGGCGGGCACCCAATGTTTCGTGACCTTGACCGACTTGTCCACCTGGGGCGCCTTCGGCATCGGCGACGCCCGCATTTTCGAAGTGCGGGAAGGCGCCGTGGACCATTCGACCAGCGTCCTGGACGCTCCCGGGGAACGCGCCTGAGCCCCGTTCGACGGCCGCGGGTGAAGGTTCTCCGGCCCGCCACGGCGATTCTTTCCGCGGTTTTGGCCCGCTCCGGATACGAGCCCCGCCATTTCGCGTTGTTTGAAGTGTGGGACCGACTCCTGGGCCCCCAGGCGACGAAGGCCCGGGCCGTCGGCGTCAAAAACGGTCGCCTCTACGTGGACGTCGACAGTTCCGTCCGCCTTCACACCTTGACCCTGCGCAAGCGGGAGCTGGTCAAAAAAATGAACGGCGCCTTTGGCGGAGAAGCCCCCCTTTCTGATATAATTTTCCGTCTAGGGACGACCCCCTTTTCCGACGACACCAATGCCTAAGAAACCCAAACCCCCGGCGACCAAAAGCGCCCAACCGAAACGGGCCGCCGACCAAGCGGCGACAACCAGGAGGCAACGAGTGGCCACCGAAGCGTTAGACAAACCCGCGAAAAGCGCGGCCTACGATTCTTCATCCATCCAAGTGCTGGAAGGCCTGGAGGCCGTCCGCCGCCGCCCGGGCATGTACATCGGACCCACGGACCAACGCGGCCTTCATCACCTGGTCTACGAAGCCGTCGACAATTCCATCGACGAGGTTTTGGCCGGCCACGCCACCCTGGTGGAAGTGACCATCCACGAAGACAACTCCATCACCGTCCTGGACGACGGCCGCGGCATTCCCGTGGAACCGAAAAACGACATCAAGGACCCGAAGCTCAAGGGCAAATCGGCCTTGGAAATCGTCATGACGGTCCTGCACGCCGGCGGCAAGTTCGAGCAGAACGCCTACAAATATTCCGGCGGCCTCCACGGGGTCGGCATTTCCTGTGTCAATGCCCTGTCGGATAAATTCAAAGTCGAAGTCTACCGCGACGGCAAGGTCTATTCCCAAACCTACAAATGCGGCAAACCCGACCAGGACGTCCGGGTGACCGGCAAGACCGAAAACCGCGGGACCCGGGTGACGTTCCATCCGGACCCGTCGATCTTCAGCGAACACACCTATTCCTTCGACACGCTGGCGGCCCGGTTGCGGGAACTGGCGTTCTTGAACCCCGGCGTCCGCATTAATTTATTGGACGAGCGGGACGACAAGCAGCACCTCTTCCATTTCGAAGGCGGCATCGTCGAATTCATCAAATTCGTCAACGCCCACAAAACGCCCCTTCACGCGACGCCCATCTACTTCCGGAAGGAACGGGAAAACATCCAGGTCGAGGCGGCCATTCAGTACACGGACGCCTACACCGAGCAGGTCTACTCCTTCGCCAACAACATTTCCACCGTGGACGGCGGCACCCACATGACGGGGTTCCGCTCCGCCATCACCCGGGTGATGAACGACTACGTGAAGAAACACGATTTGCTCAAGGGGAAGGATTACACGATCACCGGCGATGACACCCGGGAGGGCCTGACCGCCGTCCTGTCGGTGCGCATCCCGACCCAGGATCTGAAATTCGACAGCCAAACCAAGGGCAAGCTGGTCAACCCCGAAGCCGAAGGGCTCGTGAAGTCGATTGTGAGCGATACGCTGGCGACGTTCTTCGAAGAAAACCCCAACACCGCCAAAAACATCTGCGAAAAAGCGATCCTCTCCGCCGAAGCCCGGGAAGCGGCCCGGAAAGCCCGGGAACTGACGCGCCGCAAAGGCGCCTTGGATTCCGCCTCTCTGCCCGGGAAATTGGCCGACTGCCAAGAACGGGACCCGGCCAAATCCGAAATTTACATCGTCGAAGGCGATTCCGCCGGCGGGTCGGCCAAACAGGGGCGAAACCGCGCCTACCAGGCCATTTTGCCCCTCAAGGGTAAAATCCTGAACGTCGAAAAATCCCGGCTGGCCAAGATGCTCGCCAACGACGAAATCCGAACCTTGATCACGGCCCTGGGCTGCGGCGTGGGCCAGGTGGAGGGCGACGACGGCATCAACATCGCCAAGCTCCGCTACCACAAGATCATCATCATGACCGACGCCGACGTGGACGGCGCCCACATCCGAACGCTGTTGCTCACCTTCTTCTTCCGCCAAATGAAACCGCTGGTGGACCGGGGCTACATCTACATCGCCCAGCCGCCCCTCTACAAGATCAAAAAAGCGAAGAAAGAAATGTACATCGACACCGAAGACAAAATGGACGAGTGGCTGTTGGCCGAGGGCATGGACACGGCCGAGGTCCTCAATTTGTCCAAGGGCAAATCCGGGGTCAAAGTGGACGGCGCGAAACTCAAGGGCGCCTTCAAGGCCCTGACCGAATTGGAAACCCTGCGCAAGCGCCTCCAGAAAAAGGGCGTTTCCTGGGCGGACTATCTCGCCTTCAGCAAAAAAGAGGCCTTCCCCTTGTACCGCGTTGAAGAGGAATCGGGCCCGAAATACCTGTTCACGGAAAAAGAAGTGAAAACCTGGCGGGAAACCTTCATGGAAACCCGCAAAGCCAAGCTTCAACAGCAGTTGGCCGCGGCCGGGGAAGCCGCGACCGGGTCCGCCGGGGTGGAGGAAGAGGATTTGAGCGCCCACATGAAGGAACTGCTGGAGCTCAAGAAAATCAACGCGCTGGCCGGCAAGCTCCAGGACGCCGGGTTCGACGTGACGGTGGAAGCCGTCGCCAAGGGCGACGAAAAAAGCAAAGCGATGTACCGCGTCGTCGTCGACGCCGAGGAGAAGGACGTGGCGTCCATCGCCGAGCTCCTGGAAGCCATCAAGGACGCCGGGCGCAAGGGCGCCACCATCCAGCGCTACAAAGGGTTGGGCGAAATGAACCCGCAGCAGTTGTGGGAAACCACCATGGACCCGCAAAATCGAAAGCTTCTGCGGGTGAAGCTGGACGCCAACAGCACCGAAGCCGACGACGTGTTCACCGTGCTCATGGGCGACAAAGTGGAACCCCGGCGCCAGTTCATCGAATCCCACGCGTCCGAAGTCCAGAACCTCGACATTTAATTCGGAGAGAATGACATGGCCGACACCAAAAACACCGAACAAGGCGACCTGCTGGACCGCGTGATCCCCCGCGCCATCGAAGAGGAGATGAAGACCTCCTACATCGATTACGCCATGAGCGTCATCGTGGGCCGGGCCCTGCCCGACGTGCGGGACGGCCTGAAGCCCGTCCACCGGCGAATTCTCTACACCATGGACGAAATGGGCCTGGCCCACAACAAGCCCTACAAAAAGAGCGCCCGCGTGGTCGGCGACGTCATGGGCAAATACCATCCCCACGGCGACAGCGCCATTTACGACGCCGTCGTCCGCATGGTTCAGGATTTCTCCCTCCGCCATCCGCTCGTGGACGGCCAGGGCAACTTCGGCTCCATCGATGCCGATCCCCCGGCCGCCATGCGGTACACCGAGGTGCGCCTCGCGACCATCGCCCAGGAAATGCTGGGCGACATCGACAAAAACACCGTGGATTTCGGCCCCAACTACGACGGGTCCCTCACGGAACCCCTGGTCCTCCCGGCGAAACTTCCCAACCTGTTGATCAACGGCTCTTCCGGCATCGCCGTCGGCATGGCGACCAACATTCCGCCCCACAACCTGGTGGAAGTCTGCGACGCGGTGAACGCCTACATCGAAAACGAGAACGTGACCACGGGCGAACTGCTCAAAATCATCAAGGGGCCCGATTTCCCGACGGCCGCCACCATCACCGGTCGGGAGGGCATCAAGCAGTATTTTGAAACCGGCCGCGGCTCCATCACGACCCGCGCCAAAGCGGAGATCGAAGACATCCGCGGCGGCAAGCAGGCCATCATCATCAACGAACTGCCCTACCAGGTGAACAAGGCCCAGCTGTTGGAAACCATCGCGGAACTCGTGCGGGACAAGAAAGTCGACGGCATCTCCGACATCCGGGACGAATCCGACCGGGACGGCATCCGCGTCGTCGTCGAACTCAAGCGCGACGGCAACGCCCAGGTGGTGCTGAACCAGCTCTACAAATACACCCAGATGGAAACCTCCATGGGCGTCATCATGCTGGCGCTCGTGAACGGACGCCCGCGGGTCCTCGCCATGCGGGAGATGCTCAAGTATTACGTCGAGCACCGCCGGGAAGTCGTCATCCGCCGGACCCGCCACGAATTGAAGCGGGCCGAAGACCGCGCCCACATTTTGGAAGGGTTGCGCATCGCCATCGATCATCTGGACAAGGTCATCAAGACCATTCGGGAATCCAAAAACACCGAGGCCGCCCGAACGGCCCTCATGGAAAAATTCGAACTCTCGCGCATTCAGGCCCAGGCCATTTTGGACATGCGCCTCCACCAGTTGACCGCCCTGGAGCGCAAAGCCCTGGAAGAGGAATACCTGGAGCTCATCAAAACCATCGCCCGCCTCAAAGCCCTCCTGGCCGACGCCCGGAAAATCCTGGGCGTGATTCAGGAAGAGCTCAAAGAATTGAAGGAAAAATACGGCGAGAAGCGGCGCACCCAAATCACCGCCGCGGTGGAGGAAATGGAAATCGAGGACTTGATCGCCCAGGAAGACGTGGCGGTCACCTTCTCCCACGCGGGCTACGTCAAGCGCCTGCCCGTGGACACCTACCGCGCGCAAAAACGCGGCGGCCGGGGCGTCACCGGCATGACCACGAAGGAAGAAGATTTCGTGGAACAGCTTTTCGTGACCAACACCCACGCCCATCTGCTGCTCTTCACCACCCGGGGCCGGGCCTACAGCGTCCGCGTCTACGAGATTCCCGAAGCGGGCCGGGCGTCCCGCGGCAAGGCCGTGGTCAATCTGGTGGCGCTCAACCCCGACGAGAAGATCACCTCGGCCATTCCGGTGACGTCCTTCGAACCGGAGAAAACCAAGGACACGGGGCTCATTCTCTGCACCCGGAACGGGCAGATCAAGCGCACCGCGCTCTCGGAATACGACAGCGTGCGCAAAAGCGGCATCATGGCCATCGGCCTGGACGAAGGCGACATCTTGGTGGACGCCAAATTGACCGATGAGAAACGCGAGGTGCTGATCGGCACCAAGCACGGCATGTGCATCCGCTTTCCGGCGGAGCAGGTCCGCTTGATGGGCCGCGGGGCCGGCGGCGTCCGCGGCGTCCGTTTGGAAAAAGACGACCAGGTGGTGGGCATGGAAGTCACCGCCCCCGCCCGGAAGGAAACCCTCGTGACCGCCTGCGAATTCGGCTACGGCAAACGCACGGAACTCTCCGAATACCGCGACCAAAACCGGGGCGGTTCCGGCGTGATCACCATCAAAACCTCGGACCGCAACGGGCCCGTGGTCGGGATCAAGCTCGTGACCAACGAGGACGACCTCATGCTGATGACGGAAAAAGGCATGACCGTGCGCGTCCACACCAAGGACTTATCGGTCATCGGCCGGAACACCCAAGGCTATCGGTTGATTCGAATGGAAGAAGGCGACAAGCTCGCCAACATCGCGCCGGTGGTGGCGGAGGAAGAGGACAACGGGGACGCCAAGGGCGCCTGACCCCCGGCCGCCTTTCGATTGGGAGCCGCGCGGCGATCGCCTCGCGCTCAACGCTCGGGGCGTCGACTTGGCGGAAGTCTTTGTGAACGCGGGCCGGGGGTATTCCTCGCTTTTGGCCGATCCCGAGAGCGTAGCTCCGGGGGGCCTTCACGACCGCCTGCGGGTGGAAGCGGCGAACCGGGAAGAGCTGGCGGCGGCCTTTCTGAATGAGCTTTTGAGATTGTTCCAGCGGGAACGTGAAATCTTTTGCCGGTTTCACCCCCGCCGAGTGACCGAAACCTATTGTGAAATGGAAGCGGACGGCGAGCTTTGGGATCCCGGCCGCCACCGCGCCGGTTGGGATCTAAAACCGCTCTCGGCCGTTGACGTGACCTGGGCCGGTGTTCCGGGCGAACTCCCCGTCGTCCGTTTTCTCCTCCCCGTTCTATCCCGCGCCTCCTAAAATCATCCAAAATCCGACCAGGCCGTCCCTCCCCCGCGCGTTCAGCGTTGGGGGAGCCGCACCTCCGCCTTGCGCCGTTCCATGGCGGCGGCCATCCCCACCAACCCCTCTTCCCCGATGATTTTCTCCGCCAAGGGGAACAAGGCGTCTTCCTCTTTGGTGAAATGGGTTTCCAGCAGGACCCGTAGAGTGAGAAGGTGCGGGCGAACGGACGGGTCCCCGGGAGGGACGCCGCGAAGGCGGACAAAAAGACCGGCGATGTCCCGGTGTTCCTGAGCGATTTCCTCCCGGAAGGGCTGAAACAGCAACGGTCGGGCTTTCAACGCGGGCAGAAGGAACTCGTCCTCGAACCACGCGTGACCCGCCACGACCCGGTCCGCGGTCGCCAGGAGATGGGGATAGCGGGGATGGTCTTCGACCAGGTCGGCCAGAAGCTTGCGGATCATTGTGTGATCCTTGAGCAACTGGACGGTGGCCGTCGGCACGACAGGGCTTTTAACGGGCTTTTTGAAGCCGGGCGGCGAGGGCGTCCCGTTCTTCCCGAAGGGCCGCCGGAAGCCGGTCGCCGAACTTGGCGAAAAAGCCGTCGATGTCCTGGAGCTCTTTTTCCCAATCGGCGGGGTTCACCGCCAAAAGTTCCTTCATAGCGTTCGGCCCCAGATGGTGAAGTCCTTGGGTGTTGACGGCGTCCGGGGTGGGCAGTTGCCCGATGGGCGATTCCGCGGCCGAACCGCCGCCCGCCGCCCGCTCGAGGATCCACAGCAGGACGCGGAGATTTTCCCCGTAGCCCGGCCACAGGAATTTCCCGTCGGCGCCGTGGCGGAACCAATTGACCAAAAAGATCTTGGGCGGCCGGGGAATCCGCTTCCCCATGTCCAGCCAGTGGACGAAATAGTCCGCCATGTTGTACCCGCAAAAAGGCAGCATCGCCATGGGATCCCGGCGCACCACGCCCACCGTCCCGCCTTGCTGGGCCGCGGTCGTTTCCGAAGCCATGGTGGCGCCCATGAACACCCCGTGGTTCCAGGAGAGGCTCTGGGTCACCAGCGGCGCCAGGCGCGCCCGGCGGCCGCCGAAAATAATGGCGTCGATGGGAACGCCCCGGGGATCTTCCCAGTTGGGCGCGATGGAGGGGCATTGGGAGGCCGGCGCGGTGAACCGGCTGTTGGGGTGGGCGGCTTTTTCCGTCGACTCGGGCGTCCAGGGGCGGCCCCGCCAATCGATGGCCTGGTCCGGCGCCGGATCGTCGTGGCCTTCCCACCAGGGGGTCCCGTCGGGGCGACGCGCGACGTTCGTGTAGATCGTGTTCCGCCGGATGCTTTCCACCGCGTTGGGGTTGGAATGGGAATTGGTGCCGGGAACGACGCCGAAAAACCCCGCCTCGGGATTGGACGCCCAAAGCCGCCCGTCCGGCCCCACCCGGAGCCAGGCGATGTCGTCTCCCACGGTCCACACTTTGTATCCCTGGTCCTCCAGGAAGTCGGGCGGCACCATCATGGCCAGGTTGGTTTTCCCGCAGGCCGAGGGGAAGGCCGCCGTGACGTAGCGGATCTCCCCTTTGGGGTTTTGAATGCCCAAAATCAGCATGTGTTCCGCGAGCCAACCTTCCTGTCGTCCGAGCGCGCTGGCGATCCGAAGGGCGAGGCATTTCTTTCCCAAGAGCGCGTTTCCCCCGTAACCCGAACCGATGCTCCAGATGGTGTTGTCCTGGGGGAAGTGACAGATAAACCGTCGGTTTTCGTCCAAATCCGCCTTGGCGTGGAGACCGCGGGTGAAACGCGGGGAATCCCCGAGTTCTTTCCAGGCCACGGCGCCCATGCGCGTCATGATCCCCATGTTCAAAACAACGTAGCGGCTGTCGGTCAATTCAACGCCGACTTTGGAAAAAGGCGACCCCGCCGGCCCCATGATAAAAGGCACGACATACATGGTTCGTCCCCGCATGCAGCCCTGGTAGACGCCGCGCAATTTGGCGTAGGCTTCGTCCGGCGCCATCCAATTGTTCGTGGGACCGGCTTCGTCTTTGGTGGGGGTGCAAATGAAAGTGAGATGTTCCGTCCGGGCCACGTCGTTGGTGGCGGAGCGGTGAAGGTAGGCTCCGGGGTGAAGGGACTGGTTGAGCTCCTCCAGTTCGCCGTCTTTCAAACATTCCTGAATGAGACGGCGCTTTTCGCTCTCCGAACCGTCGCACCAGACGACGCGATCGGGTTGGGTCAATTGGGCGCATTCGTCCACCCAGGCGAGAACGGTGGGGTTGGCGGTACCGCGGGGTTCGGCGATGTTCGTGGTCATGTTACGTTTCCTCCGGAGCGATTGGGGTGTCTGATGCGGGGGTGTCGCATAAAATGGTGCAATTTTTGCCAAGGCCTTTGGAGCGGCGAAGGGCTTGGTCGGCGATGTCCAAAAAGCGCAGCACGTCGGCCCGGTGGGGAATCTCGGCAATGACGCCCACGCTCACGGTGACGCCCACGGCGGGGCCGCCTTCCTTGGCGATGGACAAGGCTTCCACGCCTTGCCGCACGCGCTCGGCGGCCAGCATGGCTTCCCGGGCCCGGGCGTGGGGCAACATCACAAGAAACTCGTCCCCGCCGTAACGCCCGACGACGTCGGATTCCCGGACGCTTTTTTGAATCACCCGGGCGATTTGTCGAAGGACCTCGTCGCCGAAGATGTGCCCGTGGATTTCGTTGAATTGCTTGAAATTGTCGACGTCCACGAACAGGCTGGCGATGGGGGTTTTGTAACGCTCGGCCCGCCGCAACTCCTCCTCCAGTTTTTCGAGGAGGTGGCGCCGCACGTAGACCCCGGTCAAGCCGTCGGTGGCCGCCAGGTGCCGCAGACGACCCGCGGCGCGCTCCAGCAATTCGGCGCGGCTCCGTTGATCGTCCAACCGCCGACCCGCCCACAGGCCCCAGGCCGCCATGGCCAACACCGTCCCGATGGCCGCGTAAATGTAGTGCCAACCGTAGACGCGCAATTCCCAGTCAATCCAGGAATGAATGAGCCCGCGGTGGGTGAAGTAATAGCGAAAGGCCAAAAGCCCCAGCGGGGACCCGAGACCGAGAAGGGCGCCGATGTAACCGTAGCGCCGCGCCCAGGCGGAAAAGGGGGAGGAGCCGTTGCGCGCCGTCCGGGGGCCGGCGGGGGGAAAGTCGTTGGGCGGCGGGGACGGCTCGGTCATAAAACGCTTAGCCGGCGCGCCGGCTTTTCCTAGGCGGCGACGCCCTCCACGAGTTCCTTCAAGGCGTCGGTTTTTTGGAGAACGATTTTTTTCCAGCCGGTTTTAATAAAACCGCGACGGCGAAATTGGATCAGGGTTCGAATGGCGGATTCGGGCGTGGTGCTCGCCAGTTCGGCGATGGCTTGCCGGGTGAAGGGAAGGTCGGGCCCGAATTTACTCTCGAGCCACAACAGAACCCCGGCGACCCGTCGCTCCACGGATTCCGCGCCCAGGGCCCGCATGTTTTGGGATTCCCGCATGCGGCGGCTCATGTCCCAATAAAGGGCGCGGCTGAAGGCGGGGTAGCGGTCGATCAACGCCACCACCGTGGCCATGGGGAAGCCGATGATTTCGGTGGCTTGGCCGGCGAGGGCTTCGCAGGGGTATTGGCCGGCGGCGGAACAGCCGACGCAGCCGAAAATTTCGCCCGTTTTAAGAAGTTCGACGGTCAAAGGCCGTCCGTCCCGGGCCAAGCGGGTGATTTGCACGCGTCCGCCGAGAACCAAAAACGTGAATTGGGCCCGGTCTCCTTCGTTGTACACCCGGTCGCCTTTCGGGACGGTGCTTCGGTGGGCGGCCAGAGCGAGGCGGTCCAGCTCCGCGGGGGGAAGGACATTGAAGGGCGACGTGGTCGAAAGGAAACGGCGGATGTCCATGGAAACCCCATGATAGCATTTCCGACCAAACCCCCGAAAAACCCCGGGGTCGGATTAACGGGAACGGCGAAGAGGGCGGTTGCGTCCGGCGAAGATGCGTTGCCAGCCGGACACGGGTTTTGGGCCTTCCAGTTTGGGGGTGACCTTGTAGGGGAAATTGGGAAGCATGGCCCGGGGGAAGGTCAGGCCGGTGAAACGTTCGATGTCGCTGACGTGCACTTGTTCCACCGGATCCATCAGCGTGATGGCGTCGCCCACGCCGTAGGCCCGGGCGGTCCGGCCGACGCGGTGGACGTAATCCTCCGGGTGTTGGGGCACGTCGTAATTGATGACGTGGGAAATCCCTTTAACGTCGATGCCCCGGGCCGCGATGTCGGTGGCCACGAGAATCTGGGATTTGCCCTCTCGGAAATTTTCCATGGCGTCGGTGCGTTCCCGCTGGGTGCGGTTGGAATGAAGAACCTCGACGCGGTAGCCCGCCTTGTCCAGGGAAGAGGCCAGCCGGTCCGCCCGATCTTTGGTGCGGGTGAAGGCGAGCACGGAACGCATCTCCGTGTTTTTGAGGAGCGTCAGCAACAGATCGATTTTTTGCTCCTGCACCACGGGGTACAAGACCTGGCTGATGCCCTCCGCGAGGGTGGCGGGGCGGGCGACTTCGACCCGGACGGGGTCTTTCAAGGTGAAGGCGGCGACTCGTTCCACGTCGGGGACCAGGGTGGCGGAAAACAAGAGCGTCTGGCGCTCCTTGGGTACGTAATGCAAGATGGCCCGAATGTCGGGCAAAAAGCCCATGTCCAACATGCGATCCGCTTCGTCCATGACCAGATGGTCGACGGTGGTCAACCGAAAAGCCCGGTTTTCCAGATGGTCCAACAGTCGGCCCGGGGTGGCCACCATGATTTCGGCGCCCTCGGAAACCGCCCGGCGCTGTTGGTCGTACCCCACGCCGCCGATGACGGTCGCGACTTTAAAAGAGGTGAAACGTCCCACGTCCCGAAAGGTTTGCTCGACCTGGGAGGCCAATTCGCGGGTCGGAACCAAAACCAGAAGACGAAGGCCGGGGGAAGGTTTTCGAAGCAGGTGATCTAAAATTGGAAGGGCGAAGGCCCCGGTTTTGCCGCTGCCGGTTTGGGCCGCGCCCAGGACGTCTCGGCCCTCCAGGATCAGCGGCACGGCTTCCCGTTGAATGGGGGTTGGATCCGTCCAGCCCAGGGCTTCCACGGCGCGGACGAGATCGGGATGCAAATTGATGTCGAGAAAGGACATGAAGAGAGATTATTTCATTTTCCGAGGAATTCGGGGGACGAAAAAACGTTTCCCGGAATTCAGCGTTCCGCGGGGGGTGGAGCCACGGCCGTGACGACGGGCCGATCGGGGTCCCCCGCCATAAATTCGACGATGACCCGATCGCCGGGACGCGGCGGCGGGGTTAACAAACTGGGCGCCCAAACGGGATTGGCGGGTCCCCCCAAAACGGGATCGTTCCAGAAGAAGAGAATTTGAACCCGGGGGCCGTCGAGCGCGACGACGCGCGCGACGTCGATCCCCTGGGCCAACGGTTTGGGCGTGTTCCGACGGGGACGGAAAGGCGTGTCGGCGGGAATCGCGGACAGGGACATTTGGGATTTCAAACCCACGGGCGGAAGGGCGTCGAGCGGGGAAGCCTCCTCCTCGTTGTTTTCCTCCGGCGGGGGTTCGACCAAAGTCCACTGGTGGTTGGTCTCCGTCACCCAATAAGACGTATTTTGCCGTGGGTCGGGGTGGCCTTTCAGACGAAAACGGTCCCCCGCCGAAAGGGATGTTGGGTTGCCCGAAGCCGACACCACCGCCCGGGCGGCGCGATTCTCCTCGAGGCGGAGCCGGGCGTACCCCCCCGCCTCGGCGGGCGTCAAGCGGGTGTCCAATACATCCCGGACAATCCGGGGGTCGTTTTTCTCCTCTTTCTCGCCCGTCGCGCCCGCGACGACCGGGGAGGCGGCGTCGACCCCGTAGTCCATCAGGGTGTACCCGCTGGACACCGTTTCAAATTTCTCCACCCAGCGGTCCAGGCCGGCGTCGCCGGACGCACGTTCCTTGAAAATCACCGCTTCGCCCGGGTCGGATGGAATTCGATCCGTGATGATCATCCGTTGTCCTTCCGGAGCGTCCCTGAAAAAATAAAAAAGCCCTTCTTCCTCCATGAGACGCGAGACGAAATTAAAGTCCGTTTCGCGGTACTGGCACACCAACGCCCGCCGCGGGGGGGGCGAACGAAGTTCAAAGGCGAAAAGGGCTTGGGGCCACCGGTGGAAGACGGCTTGAAGAATCTCCGGCACGGTTTGGTTTTGAAACACCGCCTCGTTGGCGGATTTGGTCAGCCGGTGGAGCCAGGGGGCCGCTTCCAATAAAACGAGAGGCGTTTCCTCCAGGTTGGTTTCGCGCGTGACCGAAATTAAATAGCCGTGCAACCGCCGGGGGGCTTCCGGGGGATTGGTGAGAAGAAAACTCACCTCCTGCCCGACGAACCGCTCGGGACGGAAATCCCCGAGAGACTCGCCCGTCACACGAAGTTCCGGCAGGCGGCTCACGCCGTCGATCCGGCCGATGGCTTGGACGCGAAATTTTCCAGCGGGGGCGTTTTCCCATTCGAGGGAGGGCAAAACGACCCAGGGCGCGGGGTTCTTGGCCGCCGAGGCCGCTCCGGCCAGGGCCAGCGTCAGGAAAACGGGAGTGCGAAGGGGAAGTCGGCGCACGGGGTTAAGAGCGCGGATCGGCGGCGGGCTGTTGTGAATTCATCAGCGAAGGGGGGCGGAGCGCATTTTTTCGATAAAAAAACGATATTTCAAACCGCGCCGCCGGGGGACGAAGCGTTCGGGTTGGCAAAAAGAGCTATCACAAACCGCGCCGCCCCTTCCTACAAACAGGGACGGCGCCTAGCGGCGCCTAAATTCGACGTACCAGCCGTCGTTGAGGGAGGCGTAGGTGGGGCGGGCGTTGCGTTCGGCGGCGTCCCAGGCGAGCAGGGGTTCGGGAGGGCGCTGGGAAAAAACGATGTTGGTGGCGGGGCCCCGCCCCTGGGGATCGGGAAAGAGGAAGACGGTGCCACGCAGGGGGGCTCCCAAAACGTTTTGGCGGGCCACCCGGTAGGCGCCGACGCGGCCCAAAAGCGCCAGATACCGTTCGTAACGTTCCAGTGGAAGCCCGGCGGCTTCCAACATTTCCCGGCGGCTGTACGCCACGAACCGCCGGTCCGACGCGGTCCAGGATCCGTCGAAGAGCCAATACTCGCCCACGTTGTCCACGCCGATGGACGCCAGGGACGGCTCCGCGGCGATCATGTCCCGGAGGCGAACGAAATCCGCGCGCCGCGCGTTGAAATGGCGCCGAAGCTGGTCGGCGCCGGAGGAGCGAAACGGCAACAGGAAATAGGCGGCCCCCACCGCGGCCGCGGCCAGCAAAAGGCCCCGGGCGACGCGCCGGGGGGCGGAAACGGGACGGACGGCGACGGTCGGTCGGGAAGAGCGGAAGAAAAGGCGTCGGGCCATGGGTTATCGGGCCGGCAACCGGCCGACCGTCGGTTGGAGGCGCACTTTGCGGCACCAGTGCAGGGATTCCCCGGGGCGCTCGCGCTCCACGGCGGCCATGGCGTGCACGGCGGTGCGGAAGAGGCGGCGACGTCCCGCGTCGTCGACCCACACGGCGGTTTCCCGGCGCGCGAGGTTTCGGGTGGGTCCCGCGGCCACGTGCCAGCCGCCCCGACCGCGGATCACCTCCACGGTGGCGCAGCCGTCCAGATCGCCGAAGGAGACCTTCCCGACGACGGTAAAAAAGACGATTTGGCGTTCCAAGGAGCTGTTCATGGGTTTAAACGACAACGCCCCGGGCCGCGGCGCGGCGGTCGGGGCGAATTTTCAACGGCCAACCTATGGTATGGCCTTCCATTGGGACACAATATATATAGCCCCCGCCCCGTTGTCAACGTCCCGTCGGCGGGGGCAGCAGGGGCTCCGCGTCTCGGCGGCGGTATTCGGCGGGCGACGCCGGGTCCCCCGTGAAATCCGGTATGGCTTCCACCCCCCGCCGCACCGTCGGCTCCAGGGCGACGGCTTTCCAGACGATCCCGTCGTGCAACGCGTTGGCCAGGGACAAAAACAGCATGCCCTGATCCAGACTTAAATAGTTGGCCGACACGTCGCCGGTTTTCCAATTGAGGCTGTCCCGGAAACCGAAAGCCCATCGGCGGCCGGTTTCGTCTTCCCAGGGGGCCCGGGCGCCCCCTTTTTCCAGCCGGCGCAAATTTTCCGCGGCTTGCCGCGGATAGTAGGGGGCCGCCAGGCCCGACGCGTGGGGCGTCACGACCGCGTCTTCGATGTGGCCCCACCCCAGATAGGTTTTTCCGTCCGGGCTCTCGCAGGCGGACCAGCCCCAGACCGGCGACCCCAAAAAACGCGCGTGCAAGGTTTGAGCCCAGGCAAAATCCGCCGCGGCGCGCCCCAGCACCGATGGTTTTTCGTCCAGGAACAGCCCCGAAATCGTTTGCATGAAAAGCCCGCCGCCCTGCCACCCGGGAACAAAATAGGAAAGGCCGTATTTTTTTTCTCGATCGTGATTCAAGGCGTACCAACTTTCGGAGGGAATTTGACCCCGCCCGATGCCGTAGACGTAGCCGAACCGGGTGTCGGCGCCCACGAAGCTGTAGTACCAGTCCCACCCCTTTTGCCGCACATCAAAGTCTTTTCGGTCCCGCCGCCAACCGCCTTTTAGCCAGCGGCGTCCGGGGTCGTAAAGGCCGCCCCAATCCATGGGTTGAAGGACGTCGTCGACCGTGGGTCCGTAATCCGGAAACACCCCTTTGACCACCAAGAGGCCGGCCACGAGATGGGACAAATGATCCACCGTGGAAAACTGGTTTTCCGTCGGTTCCAGCGTTTCCGCGTTGATCCAGGTGACGGGGAATCCATACCCCCACCGTTCGATTTTAGACAGGCTGGCCAACGCCCGGTCCAGCCGCGCCCGGGCTTCGGCGTCGCTGAGAAGTCCGGTGCGGGCGGCCACCGCCGTGGCCGCGAGGTAAAGGCCGATGTTGGTGAGCGAGGTGGCGGGCGGCCGTCGGGCGGAATCGTAGGGCAAGCCCGTGCCGTCGCTGACGAAATGGGCGAGACAGGCCCAGGTGTCCCGGTAGACGCCTTTTAAATACCGTCGGTCCCGGTGGGAAAGTTCGGCCCGAGCCGTACCGGTTCCGAGCAGGAGGAACGCCAGAGCGAAGGAGGGAAGGCGGGGTTTCATGGCGCGCGGTGGCCCGGGGCACCGACGACGTTTTCCCGGAATCCGGCCCCGCCAGAGAAAAAGAGGACGGCGGCGGAATCGACCCCGGCGATTTTTATTCCCATGGGACCTCCGGGATTCTTGAGAGGAAAAGCCGGCTGAGTTTAACGGGGCGAAAGGCGGTCGGCGCCCATGAAGGCCCGCAGGGCGTCCGGGACGGCCACCGATCCGTCGGCGTCCTGGTAATTTTCCAAAACCGCCGCCAGGGTCCGGCCCACGGCAACGCCCGACCCGTTGAGCGTGTGCATCAACGCCCGGGATCCATCGCTTCTTTTAAAGCGGAGGCCGATGCGCCGTGCTTGGAAATCCGTGAAAGTGGAGCAGGACGAGATTTCCCGGTAGGCCCCCTGCCCGCCGTTCTCCGCCGGGAGCCAAACTTCCAAATCGTAGGTCTTGGCCGACGAAAACCCGAGATCGCCGGTGCAAAGCTCCATCACCCGATAGGGGAGCCCCAGGCGCTTCAGGACTTCTTCCGCGTGGCCGGTCAATTTTTCCAATTCCGCCAGGGAATCCTCGGGCCGGGCGAAGCGGACCAGTTCGATTTTATTGAACTGGTGGTTTCGGATGAGGCCCCGGGTGTCTTTGCCGTAGGACCCGGCTTCCCGACGGAAACAGGCGGTGTGGGCGCAAAGGGCCCGGGGCAGGGCGGCTTCGTCCAACAGTTCGTCCCGGTACAGATTGGTCAGCGGCACTTCCGCGGTGGGGATCAAAAAGAGGTCGTCGTCTTTGGTGGCGTAGAGCTCGTCGGCGAATTTGGGCAGTTGGCCCGTGCCGGTCATGGTCTGGCGGGTGACGAGGAACGGGGGAAAAATTTCCGTGTAGCCGTGAACGCCGGTGTGGAGGTCCAGCATGAAATTGATAAGCGCCCGCTCCATTTTGGCCCCCGCGCCGGAGAGGAGGGCGAAACGGGCGCCGGAAAGCTTGGCGGCCCGGGCCATGTCCAAAACACCCAGTTTTTCACCGATGTCCTGATGGTCCCGGGGTTTGAATGAAAAATTTTTGGGTTCGCCCCAGCGGCGGACTTCCCGGTTTTGCCCGGCGTCCGTTCCCACCGGGACCGACGGGTGGGGAAGGTTGGGCAGGCCCAGCACTTTTTCGTCGACCCGGGCCTGGGCCGCGCCGGTTTTCTCCTCGAGCCCTTTGAGCCGTCCTTTCAACTCCTCCATTTCCTTGAGGAGAGCCGTGGCGTCTTTTTTCTCCCGCTTGAGCCGGCCCATTTCGTCCGCGGCCTGGTTTCGTCGAGCGCGCAGGGGTTCGGATTCGGCGTTGGCGGCTTTCCATTCGGCGTCAACGGCCAGCAGATCGTCCAGGGCGGGCACGTACCGGCCCCCGCGGTTTTGCAGCGCGCGGCGAACGGCTTCGGGATCGTTGCGGAGAGATTTGAGGTCCAACATATTTTGGAATCCTACCAAATCGGAGGAAAAGGGTGAAAAGGGGCGTTTAAGGCGCGGGGGCCGCCGGGGGGGAAGCTTGATCTTTTCCTTTCAGGGTGAGGACGGCGATTTCGGGGGGAACACCGAGGCGCACGGGAAGGACGCTGGTCCCGACGCCCGAGGTAACGAACATTAAACGATCGTCTTCTCGGATCAACCCCGACACGTAGCGTTGGCGATAGCGGGACGGAACGATGGGCGCGCCCAAAAACGGAAGCCGCACCTGTCCCCCGTGGGTGTGGGCCGCCAGGGTGACGCCGTTGAGGCGGGGGATTTTCGGAAAGAGGTCCGGTCCGTGGGTGAGAACCACCGTGGGCTCTCCGTCGGGAATATGGGCGAGCGTTTTGGCCACGTCGGGTCGGCGGGTCCATTCGTCGGCCAGTCCCGCGATGTGCACCCGGCGTCCTTCCACCGTGATCGTGGCCACTTCGTCCTCCAGAACCTCAAACCCGGCGTGCTCCAGCGCCGCCCGAAGGCGGGGGCCGTTGTACCACCAATCGTGGTTCCCCAGGACGGCGAAAACTCCCTGGGGCGCCGAAAGCCCGGACAGGGCGTCGGCCACCGTTTCGGGCTCCATGAAGCGGCCCCCGAGGACGCCCAAAATCACGTAATCCCCCAACAGCGCCACCACGTCCGGTTTCTGCCGGTTCGCCAATTGAACCAGGGATTTTATTTTCTTAACGGTGATGTAGGGCGCCCCGCCGTGAATGTCGCCGATGGCCACCACCCGCAGGGGCCGACCTCCCGGCCATCCGGGCAAATCGATGTCCACCCGCTTAACGACCAGGCGGTTGGGTTCCAGCCAGAAGGCGTAAAGTCCCAGGAGCGTCAGGGCCAGAAGGATGGCGGCGGGGATGCCGTACGTGTAGCGGCGGCGAACGTCCCACACGCGGTCGGTCAAGCGGCGGGGCAAACGCCGCCGTTCGCTTTTTATCCGTCGAGGTCGCGCGAGGGGAGAGTCCATGGGGGGGGCTTCCCCGCGATTATACCTCTCCCGGAACAAAAAAAGGGCGCCCCCCCTTGACAAATTCACGGAAGGGTGATACTTTCTACCTGCGGTTGCCCACGTGGGCATTTAAATTTCGCAATTTCGGCCCGGCCAACCAACGCCGGCCCCGACAGGAGGATCATCCATGGGGATTTGGAAGGCACGGAAGGCCGCGGGGGTTTTGGCGTCGGTGTTTTTGGCGGTGGGCGGGGCGCGGGCGGAGTGGGCCGGATTGCATCCGGCGAACCAAAGCGGGCCGGCCGAGGCGTACCGGCTCAATTGCGGGGCGGAAAACTTTGATTTCACGGACGGCGGGGGGAACTGGTGGATGAAGGACGAGTCTTTCACCTCCCTTTACCGGTGGGGGTTCATGAGCGGGCAGGCCGGCGGTCAAACGGCGGCCGACATTCAGGGCACCACGGACGACGCCGTTTATCAGACCCACCATTTCGGTCCCGCGGGCATGGCCTACCGTTTTGAAGTCCCCAACGGGCGATACACCGTCAAACTTCATTTTGCAGAAACCTACTGGACCGAGGCGGGCCAGCGGGTTTTTGACGTCCAAGTGGAAAATCAGTTGGTGCAAAATGTGGACATCGTCGCTCGGGCCCCGGGGCAGAACCGGGCCTACGTGCTGACCTTCACCGCGGACGTGACCGACGAAGCGCTCGACGTGTCGTTCCCCCGGGTGGTGGCGGACATGGCCATGATCTCCGGCATTGAAGCCCAAGTGGTTTCGGTAACGAATGACAATTTCCTGGGTTTCGTCGAACGAAAACTCTTTTGGCTCTTTTGGAATGAAACCAACCCCTTAACGGGATTGATCAGCGACCGGGTGGACAATTGGCGTCCCCAAACCGGCGGGGCGGCCAGCATCGCGTCCACCGGATTCGGCTTAAGCGCCTTGACCATCGCCGCCCAACGCGGATGGGTTCCCGCGAATCAAGCTCTCCAGCGAATTAAAAACACTCTGGCCACCTTCGCGGGGTCCTCCTACGCCCAGCCGGGGCAAACCGTTTTTCTTCCGAACCTTCAGGGCTTTTGGTACCACTGGGTCGACCGGAACACCGGCGCCCGCGCGTGGGATTCCGAAGTGTCCACGGTGGATTCGGCCATTTTCCTGATGGGGGCCTTGGAGGCCAAGGAATATTTTAAAACCGACGCCACCGTCGTCGCCATGGTGAACGCCATCCAAAACCGGATGAATTGGACCTGGTGGCTCAATCGAGTGCCCGCGGGCCAGGGCGATCCGGCTTGGGAAGGCCAGTTCGTCACCATGGCCTGGGTGCCCGAGGTTCGCAACGACTCACATTACTACGCCGCCGATCCCTCCATCGGAGGGTCCTTCACCCGGGCCCGGTGGAACGGATACTCGGAAAGCGTTTTCGTCAATCTTTTGGCCATGGGCGCCCCGGTCAACGCCATCAGCACGGCGGCCTGGACCAACATGGGACGATCCTGGGTGGATCAATACGGCTACACCAACATCCATCAGGGGCCCCTTTTCGAGCACCAGTACCACCACCTCTATTACGATTTGGCCAACAAGCACGACGCTTTTGTCGATTACGGTGAAACCACCCGCCGCGCCACCCTGGCGAACAAGAACTATTGCCAGACCGTCCCGGGCTACGCCGCGGACCGTTGGGGCGTGACCTCGGCGGACAATCCGGCCACGGACCAATATCGGTTCGATTACGGGGTGCCCCCCGGGGCCAGCGGCGACGGAACCGTCGCGCCGACGGCCGCCCTGGCCTCCGTCGTTTTCACCCCGACCGAGTCCATTCGGGCCGCCCGCCACATGTACTTTCAGTATAAACACGATATTTGGGGCCGCTACGGGTTCACCGATTCTTTCAACGTCAACGCCCAGGCGCGGTCCGCCAGCGTCCTCAGCTTGGACAACGGGGCCATGCTTCTCGCCATTGAAAATTACCGATCGGGGCTGATTCGCAACACCTTTGCCCGCACGGCGACCGCCACGTTGGGGTTGTCCCGGACGGGTTTTTCCGCCTACGACGGCAAACCCTACTACCCCGCGTCTTCGTACATCGCGGGCAATCTGCCGGCCTATGCCTTTGACGGCAATCCGGCCACCCGCTGGGAATCCGAATGGTCCGACAATCAATGGCTGGCGGTGGACTACACCACGCCCCGTTTGGTGAACCGGGCCCGCCTCACCTGGGAAACCGCGCACCCGGCCCAGGAACGCATTGAATATTCGGCCGACGGCAACACCTGGACCGCGGCCAGCGCCACGGTCAATTCCGACGGCGGGGACGACACGATCACCTTTCCGGCGGTTCGGGCCCGCTTTTTCCGAGTCAAGGGTCTGGCCCGGGCGACCCCCTGGGGCAACTCGCTCTTCGAATGTGTCTTTGACTACGACGCCAACCTTCAACAAAGCACCTACTTCGGCGGCAGCGGGAACTCGGTGGTCAACGACGTCGTGACCGACGCGAGCGGCAACGTCTATGTGGCGGGCATGACCGCCAACGGGCACCCGACCACGCCGGGGGCCTACGACGTGTCCTACAACGGCGGGCTATACGACGCGTTCATCGCCAAGTTTTCCCCGACGGGGCAGCTTATATACAGCACGTTTCTGGGCGGATCCGGGGAAGACCAGGCCGCGGCCCTGGCCGTCGACGCCCAGGGCATCGTCACCGTCACGGGGTTGACCTATTCCGCCAACTTCCCGACCACGGCCAACGGCGTGGATCGGACCCTCGGCGGGGAGCGGGACGCCTTTGTGGCCCGCTTGAGCGCCACGGGCGGCGCCCTCCTCTATTCCACCTATCTCGGGGGCAGTTCCTGGGATTACGGACAGCAAATCGCCCTGGGCCCCACCGGCGATATTTTCATGGCGGGCTTTACCCACGGGGACTTCCCGACCACGCCCGGGGCGGCCCAAACCGCTTTCGGCGGATACGGCGACGCCTACGTCGTCCATCTCTCCACGGGGGGCGCGCTCCTTTACAGCACCTATCTCGGCGGTCAAAGCTGGGACGGGCCGGGCGGCATTGTGGTGGACGGCCAAGGAAACGCCTTCGTGGCGGGGAACACCCATTCGATTAACTTCCCCACCACGGTCGGGGCCTACGACCGGGTGTGCAACAACTGCTCCACCAACTACAGCACCGATGGTTTTGTGGCCAAAATATCGCCGACGGGCACCGGCCTGGTCTTTTCGACCCTGTTGGGCGGCGCGGCGGCTCCCTCGAGCGAAGGGTTGAACGGCGTCGCCTTGGATGCCCAGGGCCGGGTGGCGGTCGTCGGCATCAGCAACGCCGCCGACTTTCCGACCACCTCCAATGCCTATCGCCGGACGGCCTCCGGAGGCTACGACGTCGTGGCGGCGCTCTTAAGCGCCGATGGATCCCAGCTGCTCTACGGCACCTACTTGGGCGGGGCCGGAAACGACCGGGCGATGGACATGGTGGCGGATCCCCAGGGGCGTATTTACGTCTCCGGATTTACGGATTCCACAAACTTCCCAACCACCGCCGACGCTCTCCAAACGGCCCGCGCCGGCGGCGTGGATCTCTTCCTGGCCAAGATCGGCCCCAACGACGGATTGATGTATTCCACCTACCTCGGTGGCACCGGGAACGAATCCCCGGTGGCCGCTCTGGCGGCGGACGGTTTCGGCCGACTTCGGTTGGCGGGGGCCACGGCGTCCAGTAATTTCCCCATGACGGTGAACGCGCCCCAGCCGCTGTTGGCCGGCGGCACCGATGGCGTTTTGGCGACCTTCGCCTCGCTCTATCCCCTGCCCGGGGGCGGCGGCGCTCCGGCGAGGGGCGCTCCCCCGGCCGACGCCGAATTTCGATTGGGCGACGTTTACGTCTATCCCAACCCGTCCACCGGGGCCCCGCCCCGGGTCCACATCGAAGTCGGGGTGGCGGATCAGGTCCGCGTTCGGGTTTATAACACTCTGGGCGAAACGGTGTCGGACGCTCTGCTGACCGACGCGCCCGCGGTGGTGGACGACGGCCAAGGCGCCCAATACGCCTACGAACAAACCCTGGACGCTTCGTTGCCCTCGGGCGTCTATACAGTATCGATCGTGGCCTCCAAGCGCGACCACGACGATCTGCGGGCGCGCGCAAAGTGGGCGGTGGTGCGATGAACGGCGAACGTCGGACGGAGAGGAGAGCGACCATGAAAAAATGGACCGTGGCGATTTTAGCGGCAATGACGGGATCTTTGTGGGCGGCGGAACGACCGGGAGCGGCTTTCTTGTCCATGGGCGTCGGGGCCCGGGCCGCGGCCTTGAGTTCGGCCTACACCGGCGTGGCGGACGACACCTCCGCCCTGTATTGGAATCCGGCGGGATTGACGGGGCTCGCCCATCGGGAGGCCCTCTTGTCTTACGCCGTGAGTTTTTCCGACCTCCGGCATAATTTCGCCGGATACGCCCAGCCCACCCGGCGAGGGGCTTTCGGTCTCGGCGCCGTCTATCTGGGCCAAGGTCGTTTGGAAGGCCGCGGAGCCGATCGGCAGAAAACCGGTTCTTTTGGCGCGAGCGACGCCGCTTTTGTCTTCGGCGCGGCGCGACGTCTGTCCCCGGCCGTGAGCGCCGGGGCGAACCTCAAGTTGATTCGGGAAACCATCGGCTCGGAAACCGCCCAGGGCTACGCCCTGGACCTCGGCGCCACCTTCCAGCCCCCGGTGCGTTGGTTGCGGACCGGCGTGGCGGCGCGCAACCTCGGGCCCGGCATCGCCTTTGCCCGGGAAAAATTCGCCCTGCCGGCGACCCTCACGGCCGGCGCGGCGGCTCGCTTGTCGAACCTGGGCCTGGCGTCCGTCGACGTGGATTATAAGTTGGTGGAAAAAAAGGCCGAAGCGAAAGCCGGGTTTGAGTGGTCCCCCGGCGCCGCCTTCGCCCTTCGGGCCGGTTACGCGTCGCCCCTGGCGGGCGCGGGATCCGGGGCCTCGGGATTTGTCTGGGGGGTCGGCGTCGCCCACGGCCGCTACCGCTTGGACTACGCCATGGTTCCGGGCGAGGGGCTCGGCGACACCCAGCAAGTGAGCGTGCGGGTCGGTTTCTAAGGTTCGTCCGCGGTCCCAGGCCGGGCGCGACTTTTATATCATCCGTCGGGAATGATCCCGACGGAGAACCCGGAACCGCATTGCTGCCACCGTTGTCGGCGCCCATTGGCGCCCGGCACGGGTCGGCCCGTCGCCCTCTTTTTCCGGCTGGCGGCGGCCCTGTCTCTGGGGGCCGTTCACGCCGGCATGTGGTTGTGGACGGATTTAAACAATCCTTATTGCCGATCCTGCCGGCGCTGGGTGTCGTTTCTGGCTCTGGTCCTGGCGTCGATGGTTTTGGGGTTGGTTGTCGCGGGCTTTCGGTGGGCGCTTCGGGAAAAGCTCTTGTTTAACGGCTGAGGCGAACCCCCGCCATTTCAGTTGGGAAAAATTCGGCGGTCGCCCGGCGGCGGCAAATCCCCGGGTCCCCGGGCGCTCAGGCCCAAATCCTTGATCAAACCGTCGGCAATGCCGTAAATCCACCCGTGAACCGACAAAGGTTGACGCCGTTTCCAGGCCGATTGGACGACGGTGGTGCCGCAGAGGTTTAATAGTTGAGCCGTCACGTTCAGTTCCGCCAGGCGGTTGAGCCGGGCTTTTTGGGTCGGCAATCGGGTCAATTCGTCCCGGTGAAGGTTCGCCACGTCCTGCACGTGGCGAATCCAGTTGTCCGCCAGCCCCAGAGAATCCTTCCGCAGAGCCGCCCCCACCCCCCCGCACCCGTAATGCCCGCAGACGATGATGTGTTTGACCTTCAACACATCCACGGCAAATTGAATCACCGATAAACAGTTTAAATCCGTGTGGACCACCAGGTTGGCCACGTTGCGGTGGACGAACACGTCGCCGGGCAGAAGGCCGGTGATTTGATTCGCCGGAACCCGGCTGTCGGAACAGCCGATCCACAAGTAATGGGGGCGTTGCTGGCGGGAAAGTTTCTTGAAAAACGTCGGATCCTGCCGCTGGACCTTCTGGGCCCAACGGCGGTTGTTGTGAAGCAATCGGTCGACGGGGTTCATGGATGTTTTAAAAAAATTCGGAAAGGGAGGGATTCGAACCCTCGGTACGGGTTTACCCCGTACAGCGGATTAGCAATCCGCCGCCTTCAGCCAGCTCGGCCACCTTTCCATGGGGGTTTCGGCCCCTCTGGGGCCGCCCATGGCCCCAAGGCTGCGCTCTTGGGGCCAGATAAATTGGTTCCACTCGGGGTTTCGGCCCCTCTGGGGCCGCCCATGGCCCCAAGGCTGCGCTCTTGGGGCCAGATAAATTGGTTCCACTCGGGGTTTCGGCCCCTCTGGGGCCCGCCCATGGCCCCAAGGCTGCGCTCTTGGGGCCAGATAAATTGGTTCCACTCGGGGTTTCGGCCCCTCTGGGGCCGCGCCTTCCTACAAGCAGGCACGGTGCGTATCCGCACCGCCCATGGCCCCAAGGCAGTCCCTTTCCACACCCTCCGACAAACGGGTGCCTCACCGATCGGCGAGGCAAACAGGGACGGCAGCTATCGCCGCCGTATTCTTGGGACCGGATAAATCAGTTTCCCTTGATCCTTCCACCAACGGTTGGTATTTTACCTTTTCTCTAGGCCTGATTCTGCCGATTGATTTCCCCCTCCCCGGGAGTTATGCTTAGCGAGGAGAAAACCATGGGTCGCAAGCTGTTTAAAACCAGAGGTTTCACCCTCATTGAACTCATGCTGGTGGTGGCCATCATCGGCCTGCTGG
Source organism: Elusimicrobiota bacterium (assembly GCA_016722575.1). Classification (NCBI taxonomy): domain Bacteria; kingdom Pseudomonadati; phylum Elusimicrobiota; species Elusimicrobiota bacterium. The sequence continues at coordinate 336,000 of JADKIY010000001.1, forward strand.
CCGCCATCGCCGTTCCCAAATTCGCCGATCTCGTGGTCAAAGCCAAAGAAGCGGTGATCAAAGGGCACTTGGGTGTCATTCGAAGCGCCCTGAGCATTTACTACGCCGACAACGAAGGGCGATACCCTCCCCTGCCTTATGGCATGCTCAAAAACGTGTTGACCACCGGTGGAAAATATTTGGATGAGATTGAGGCGATTTCCATTCCAACCGTGCCGGGCCACCGGGGGCATCCGGAGTTCAACCCGGGCAACGTTTCGGACGCTTTTTTCGGAAATTCCTTAAGCGGTGGCGAATGGGCGTATATCGCCGCCGGGGGTGTACGCATTGTTGTCAATTGCACCCACACCGATTCCATGGGCACCACCTGGAGTTCCTGGTAAACGAACGCACTCCACGCGATTCGTCCACTCAACCCCGCGCCCTCAAGCATTTCCAAATCACGTCGATCGTTTTATGAGATTCGCCGAGGGGGTCCCTTCGCGCTCCGCCGGCGCTCGGGGGCGCCGTTCCGCCCGTTCTTGGCCCATTTTTCCCGGTGGCGGCGAATGATCGCCGTGGCTTCTTCGACGGTTTCCACGCAATGGGGAATGACCAGATCCCGGGGGTCGGCCAAGGGCGGTTTCGCGCCGAGCATGTGCCGTCGCGCCCAGTCCACAAGGTCCGCCCATTGGGCGCCAACGAAAACAAGCGGGGTGTTGTAAATCTTCCGCACTTGAAGCAGTTGCCAGATCATCATGGCTTCCAAAGTGGTGCCGATGCCGCCGGTCACGACCAGAAAGGCGTCGGACAAGAGAACGAAGTGCTGCAAGCGGGAGAAAAAAGTCCGGTGTTCGTAGGACGTTCCGACAAAAGGGTTTGACTTTTGTTCGGCGCGAAGGTTCACCCGAATGCCGATGGAGGATTTTTCGCCCCGGCCCGCCCGAAGCGCCCCTTCGTTGGCGGCCCGCATAAGGCCCGGCCCCCCGCCGGTCACGATGTCGCAGCCCAAACGGGCCAGGGCCCAGGCCAGTTGGCCGGCGTGGCGGTACGCCTCGGTGCCCGGACGGGCTCGGGCGGAGCCGAAAATAGTCACCCGGTAACGGGGACGCCGTCGTGGGCGGAGGCGGGCCAAATCGTCGACGGCCTGCCACAGCTTGAAAATGGAGTCGCCGACCACGCGCTTGGCGAATTCTTCATCGGAAAAATAAACGATTTCGGGTTCGGACCGGCGCATCCCGCTATTCTAGCTCTTCGGGGAAAGGCCGTTGACAGTCCCGGCTTCCGGGGCTACGTTTAAGGCGGACACGCACGATGGAAAACATTCAATATCAACGCGCTTTCGTCCCGCGGCGGCGCCTGTTCCTCAGCGCCAGCTTTCAGGGAAAACTGCTTTGGGGCATTGCCGCCGCCACGTTGTTGTCCGCCGTGCTGCTGGCCGTGGACTACTATGTTTTCTTCGGCCGCAACGTTCCCACCAGCCCCTGGGACCCCGAAATGGTGTGGATTTTCCTCAAAGCCAACCGTCCGCTGATCATTCAATTGGTTGTTTTCGTGACCGTCCTCTGCTTCATCACCATCGTTTTGACCCACCGGGTCGCGGGGCCGCTCTACAGCCTTGAAAAATCCATCAAAATCGTCCAGGAAGGCAATCTGGTCCACCGCGCCCGATTCCGAAAAAAAGACGAGCTCTCCCATCTCCGCGACGCGTTCAACGCGATGCTGGAGGCCGTCCACGGCAAGGTCCTGAAGGACCGAGACGCCGTGGCCGCCGCCCGCCGGGAGATCGAACCCCTCCTGGCCCGGCCCGACCTCAACGCCGAGACCAAAGCCCAGCTGGAGCGGATCAAATCCCATTTGGAATCCGTCACCCGCGGATTCACCCTTTAGCCCCCGATCGTCCCGCCCCAAAAAAAACGGGCCGGCCCCGCCGAAGCGGAACCGGCCCGTCGTCTTTTGTGAAATTACTTTTTCGCCAGGATCCCTTCGATCACCAGGTCGATCTTGACGTCGTTGGCGACCACCAAATTGCCGTTGTCCAGGGTTTTGCTCCAGCTGACGCCGAAGTCCTGGCGGTTGATCGTCAATCCGCCTTCCACGCCGATGCGGGTGTTGCCCCAGGGGTCCTTCACGGGGCCGCTGAGGGTGAAGGGAATCTTCACGTCCTTGGTCACGCCTTTGATGGTGAGTTTGCCCGCGGCTTCATACCCCAGGCCCTGCTTCAGAATTTTGGTGCTTTCAAAGACGATATCGACGTTCTTGGCGGAGTCGAAGAAGTCCGGCGAACGAAGGTGATTGTCCCGGTCGACGTTGCCCGTGTTGATGGAGGCGGTTTTGATCGTGACTTTGACGGAGGATTTGGCAATGTCCTTCGCGTCGTATTGAATGGTGCCCGAGTAATCCGTGAACTGGCCCTTGGTGGTCGTCACCATGAGGTGTTTGACGGAAAAACCAACGGACGAATGGGCGTTGTCGATGGTGTAGGTGTCCGCGGCCCGGAGCGCGCCGGCGGCGGCCAAAACGACGGAGAAAACCAAACTTTTGCGAAACATGAAGCCTCCTTGATTGCGGGTTCGAGGAAAACGTTGCGTCAAAATTAACGCGCGGGTCCGGAAAAAGTTCCCGTTGTCGGGCCCGTTTTTCGGCGAACCGCCCAAATTATATAACTTCCGCCTCCGCACAAAAGCAGAAAGGCCACCAAACCCACCAACAAATCCGATCGGTTGGACGCGAGCGATTCGTGCATTAAAATCAGGTCAATTTTGGTAGCCGTTTCGTCCGCCAAAACTCCCGTGATCAGAAAATCCCCCGCGTCCAACACCTCGCACTGGAAAAGCGATCGAGGTTCCGGGCCGGCGCCCTCGGGAGAGACAAGAACGGGAACGGGAAGACCGGTCACCGATTCCTGGATGGTCACGTTCATCAGCGGCGCGCGGCCGCCGGGAAGGGGGCCGGCGGGGACGCCGAAGTAAACGCCGGGCGACAATCGCAACGTTTTACTCCCCGGGAGGGTCAACCGGTGGGCGCCCCGCGTCGCCCGGCGGAGCACGTCGCCGCCCGCCACGGAAAGAACGATGAGCCCCAGGGCGATGAGCCCCGCCCCGAGGAAGGTGCCCCATCGACGAAAATTTGCCGCGGGCCGCGGTCCGGCGGGGGGGAGGCGTTGCCAGGAAGGAGTGCTCATGGGATGTCCTTTAAGAGAGATGTCGGCCGCCGTCGACGCGAAGCGTCTCGCCGGTCACAAAATCCGTTTCAACCAAAAAAAGAACGGCTTTGGCCACTTCGGCCGCGCCGCCCCAACGGCGAAGCGGGGTGGCCTCGATCACTTCCCGGTGGGCCGCCCGGGAGAGGCCGACGGGGGCCAGAATGGGCCCCGGCGCGATGGCGTTCACCAAAATCCGGGGCGCCAGTTCCAACGCGAGCGTTTCGGTCAGCCCTTTCACGGCGGCTTTGGCGATGTAATAGGGGCCGTAGCCTTGGTAGCGGGGGCGGCCCGAGGCGGCCACCCAATCCGAAAAATTGACGATGCGACCGGCCCCGGTTTTCTCCATGAGCGGGGCGGCCAAATGGGCCAGGCGGTGGGCGCTTTCCAAATCCACGGACAAGGAACGCCGAAGCGCCCGTGACGCCGCCCCCGGCCGGCGCAGAGAGGCGAGCGGCGTTCGTTCGTAAAGGGACGCCATGTTGACCAACACGTCCAGGCGGCCCCACCGACGACGAACGGCGTCCACCAAACGCCGGGCGTCGGTTTCCCGGGTCACGTCGGCGCGGACGATCATCGCCTCCCCGCCCCGGGCCAAAACGGCGCGGGCGGTTTTTTCGGCGGCGGATCGGGAGGACCGGTAGGACAGGGCCACGCGGCATCCCCGTTCCGCGAGGGCCTCGGCCACGGCGCTCCCCACCCGGGCCGCCCCCGTGATCAAGGCTGTTTTCCCTTGGAGGTCCATAAAATTAATTCGGGAAACCTTTTTCCGGATTTCCATCCGCCAGGGCTTCCAAAACGGTGATCGAAGGGGCGCCCGCCACCCATTCGGGAATCCGGCGCAGAAGTTCCCCGATGTGGGAGGACGCCATGTGCCGATCGATGTCCGGTTGGCCCCGCCACCGTTCCACGGTCATGAAAAAAGCGGGGTCCGCCGCGTCCCGATGGACGACGTACATCAAACACCCCTCTTCGCGCTGGCTCTCCCGGGCGACCCGCCGGAGGGCGTCCTCCAATATTTTTTCGGATCCTTTTTTGGCCCGGGCCTGGGCCACCACGGTCAACGCGCGCACGGCGCCTCCTTCGCAACGAACCGACAAGTGATTTAAGCAAAAAAGATAGAATTTGCGGGCCGTGAAGATCCCCGACATTCTCGCTCAGAAACGCCCCGCCTTTTCCTTTGAATTTTTTCCTCCCAAAACGGACGACGACGCCGCTCATTTGCTGGCCACCGCCCGCCAATTGAAGGAATTGGACCCGGCGTTCATCTCCGTCACTTGGGGCGCGGGGGGAAGCACTCGTCGGAAAACCCTGGACATCGTGAGCGCGGTGAAAAAGGATTTGGGCGTGGAAACGATGGCCCACCTGACCTGCGTGGGGGCCTCCCGGGAGGACATCGACGGGGTTTTAACCGAGATTCGCCAGCGCGGCATTAAAAACGTCCTGGCCCTCCGGGGAGATCCCCCGAAGGGATCGACCGCCTTTGTGACCCACCCCGGCGGTTTCTCCCACGCCAACGAATTGGTCGCGCACATTAAGAAATTCGGGGATTTCTGCGTCGGGGTGGCCGGCTATCCTGAAAAACACATCGAAGCCCCGTCCTTCGAGGCGGATTTGGACAACCTGAAGCGGAAAATGGACGCCGGGGCGGATTTTATCATCACGCAACTTTTCTTCGGCAACGACGACTTCCTTCGTTTCCGCGACAAGGCCTCGGCCCGGGGCGTCGTCGCGCCGATTCTGCCGGGGATCATGCCCGTGACGAACGTCGGACAGCTGAAACGTTTCACCACTCTCTGCGGCGCGAAGATTCCCAACGAACTCCTTCAGCGTTTGGAGGCGGTGCAGGAAGACGCCGAAGCGGTCATCCGCCTGGGCGTCGCCCACGCCGTTGGCCAGGGCCGCCGTCTGTTGGACGCCGGTGTGCCGGGAATCCATTTTTACACGCTCAACCGATCCCGCTCCACCGCCGACGTTTTAAAAGCCCTCCGCGCTCGCTGATCAATTCCCTCTTCCCGTCCAATCCCAGGGGCTTGACCCAGGGTCCCGGGGGGCCTACCCTTATTTTATGAGATGGAAACCACTGGTCGAGGTTCTGGGTTTCTATGGATTGGTCCTGGCGGCCATCTGGGGCGGACAATCCTTGAACCTTCACGGCCAGGTGTGGATCGGGGCCGTTCTTCTGTTGGGAGCCACCGTCGTTTCGAGTCGAAAACACGGGGACGGGCGGGAACGTCTGGGATTGGGGCGGAACACTTGGCGACCCGCGACCCGTTTGACCCTTCTATACGCCGGGCCGGTTTTGCTTCTTTTGGGTATCGCGGCTCTTTCCCGTCCCGCCCCGCCGTGGCCCAAGATTCTATTTGGTCTGGCGGGTTACCCCCTCTGGGCCTTCGCCCAGGAATACGCCCTGCTTAGTTTCGCTGCCAATCGGTTGGAGGAAGGTTTGGGTCAAAAACCGGTGTTGGTGGCGACCGTCAACAGCGTTCTTTTCGCGGCGGTGCACGCGCCGAACCCGGTCCTCGTGGGGGCGTGTCTTTTAAGCGGGTGGGCATTCACAAAGATATTTCTCAGAACCCGAAACATTTTGCCCCTGGCCCTGGCCCACGCCCTGGGAGGATTTCTATTGAGCTGGATACTGCTCCATCAATACAACGGAATGATGGTGGGCCCCGCTTATTGGAAATGGGCCGGTGTTCCCGGGCCCCATCCTTAACCCGGTTCACCAAGCGCTCCAGGTCGAACCCTTGCTGTCGGTGTGGCTGCAGTTCACTTTGACGAACCCGGGGAGTCCGAAGAAGGCTGGCCCGATAAGCATACCTGCCGAAAGGAAAGCGTCCGCGTCCACGCGCAGACGTTTTGCGTCGTGATAGAACCAAGTGTTGCCGGAATCGTTGGGCGGGTTCCGACCAAACGGCGTTGTTCGTCGTGTGGGTGCCCGCGGGGATGAGGGCGGTCGGGATGGAATCGAGATATTTTCCGCCGAGGGTGAGGCCCCCGAGCGTGCGGGGGTAGACATCCAGATTGTCGACGTAATAAATCGAAATCGCGCTTCGGATGGTCCCTACGGGGCTTGCCGCGACCTTTGAGGCGGCTTCGGCTTTTCTCACGAGATCGGCAAATTCTGGAGGGCGATGGCGGCCAACAATCCAATAATCGCCACCACCAACATCAATTCAATCAATGTGAAAGCCGAAATTGAAAACGGAAATAATCGAACCCGATGGAGAAAAGTCCGCCGGGATCGCCCAGATTTGCCGATCGCCGCATCAAAAATTCTGGAAACATGGAGTTTCATGGAGCCTCCCCCCATCAGCCTAGGCCCCAAAAAACACCCTGTCAAGTCAGCGCATTTTAATATTTAACGATCGGAGCGTTTACCAAGTGCTCCATGTTCGGGAGGTCGAGTCCGTGTGTTCGCAATTAATGGCCAAATAGCCTTGGTTTGGGTTGTAACGATAAGCGGCGCCGGTGTTGTCCGTGCAATCCCATTCGGAACAGTTGGTCCCCACCAAATTATTGGCCGCGTGCCCCGGGTAATTGGGAATTTGAACCAGCGGCATTTCACTTAAATAGCGATTTCCGCTGGTCAAGGCGACGCCGAGGTCGATGGGGAAGGTCCCCTCGGTGTCGGCGTAATAAATGCTGATGGCGCTTCGAATCGTTCCCAGCTTGCCCCGCAAGGCCGCCTCCCGGGATTTCCCCAGCATATTGGAAAATCGCGGGAACGCCACGGCGGAAAGCAGACTGATGATCGCGACCACAATCATCATTTCCACCAAGGTAAACGCTCCCGGGGACCGGCGATTCATGGGCTCGATTTCGCGGAGTCGTCCACCGAACTTTCGGTGGGTTCGCCCAATCGAAAGCCCTTTTTCACTGTGCATTGCAAATGGACGTCCACGGCCTGCACGTGCGTGCGAACCCATCCCAGGATGAAAAATTTTAATTCTCTGGCCAAATCCGGCGTGGGGCCATTGATCTCGAATTCTTTCTTCAGCAACGCAAATTTGTTTGAAAATTCGCGGTGTTCGGCCTGGTTCAAGCACAGGGCCGCGCAGCGCCCTTTGGCCATGGTCCGCTCCTCGCATCGGAAATGTATTCGCGCGTAGGATTCCAATTCGCCAAACGAATCGCGGATTCCGGAAAGATCCGCCCGGTCGAGCGCCTCGATCAATTTGTTCATCAAATCGAAAAGGCGTCGATGTTGGGCGTCGATCAATTCAACGCCCGTCCCATAAAGCAATTTTGTCCAACGAAGGGCCAAGGGGTTCCTCGTTTAAAGTTGACATGGATACGCATCGAAATTATCGGTATTTGTTGGGTTTATTGAAGGCGATTCGGGGAATTTCGACAAAAACAATCAACAAAATAAACGATTCTATTTCTATATATGTTTTTGTTTGTTGGGGGATTGTCTGAGGAGGAAAACAGCCGCCTGGGATGCCGCGTGGCTTATTTCCGGGTCAAATTGCCATGGGTCCCATATCCGACCGCAAGAATCGACGTGAGCGCCATCGACCGGAACATCGAACGCCGGAACGCCGCGCCCGAAATTCGAATCCCGGGGAAAGGAATATCTTAGTCGAGCTTCTCAAGCACCGCGGCGCGTTCAATCCCCGTTGCGATTTCCCGAAGGATGCCCAATTTCAAATAAATCGGCCGGATGGCCCGGCGAAGATCGGGAAGTTGGCGAAAAAACCAAAGGGCGCCGAGAACGCACCCCAGGCCCCCCAGACGAAGGGTCCAGGGAGCGCCCACGCGATCCGCCAATCCGCCGGCCAAAAGGCTTCCCAGAGGCGCCGTCCCCAAAAACGCGAAGACAAACAAACTCATGACCCGCCCGCGCTTGTCATCGTCCACGATGGTCTGTAAAACGGTGTTGCTGGCGGCCATCTGGGTCATGAAGCCAAAACCCGTGACCATCATTAAAAATAAGGAGAGCGGGAGCCGGCGCGAAAGGGAAAAGAGAATTAAACCGACGCCAAAGGTCGCCGTGGCCCAGGGGACCACCCGGGTGAGCCCGATGACCGACTTTCGCGCGGCCAACCAGAGCGCCGCCAGGAGGGCGCCCGCGCCCGCGGCGGCCATCAAAAATCCCAACGTGTGAGGCCCGCCGCCCAAAAGTTTTCCGGCAAAAATGGGAACCAGCACCGTGTAGGGAACCCCCACCAGGCTGGTCAACGCCAACAAGGCGATGATGGATCGAAGAGGCGGAAAACCGAAGGTGTAGCGCCAGCCTTCCCGAAACTCCGCCAGGGCCGTCGTGGGGCGATTCATCGCCGGGCGCGGCGTCAAACGCATGGCCACCAGGGAGGCCAGCACCGCCACAAAGCTCACTCCATCGGCAAAAAAGCACCATCCCTCGCCCACCCACGCAATGACCACGCCGGCGATGGAAGGTCCCAAAAGACGCGCGGCGTTGAACATGGAGGAATTGAGCGCGATGGCGTTCCCTAAATTTTCTTTTTCCTCCACCAGGGAGATGACGAAGGATTGCCGGCAGGGCATTTCAAATGCGTTGATGAGGCCCTGAAGGGCGTTCAAGGCGATCAACCACCCAATGGTGATATGGCCGGTTAAAGCGAGGGCGGCCAGGGCGAAAGATTGAAGCATGGAGAAAATCTGGGTCGCGATCAGCAGCCGGTGTTTGTTCCATTGGTCGATGTAAATCCCGGCGATGGGCGAAAGCACCGCGGCCGGGATTTGGCTGGAGAACCCCACGATTCCCAGAAGCAAGGCCGAACCGGTCAGGCGATAAACCAACCACACCGTGGCGGTGTTGGTCATCCAGGTGCCGATGAGGGAAACCAATTGGCCGGCGAAAAAAAGCCGGTAGTTCCGGTATTTGAGCGTCCTCAGGAGAAACCAAAAACGGAAAGGACTCCGGCGTTGATCGGTGGTCGGCCGTTGGTCGAAGTCCATGAGGAGATTTTACCTGTTAAAAGGATCTTCCGTCGGGCCGGCGTTCAGCTCTCGGGTCTTCGGCAAAAGGACGCCGGCCAAAAAAACACCGGCGGGATTCTTGGGAATCCCGCCGGTGGCGTTGAAGTTTAAGCGCCTCGCGGCGCCGTTGATTTTAGTGGGACGGATTTCTTAGAAATCCCCTCCGCCCATTCCCCCGGGCCCCCTCACATCGCTACGGGGACCTGGGGCGGGCCAGAGGCCCGTGGGCGTCGGAGTCTTAGAAGTCCCCTCCGCCCATTCCCCCGGGCATCGCCGGAGCGGCTTGTTTCTTCTCCGGGATGTCGGTGACGAGAACGTCCGTGGTCAGGAGAAGGCCCGCCACGCTGGCCGCGTTTTGAAGCGCGCAACGCGTGACCTTCACCGGGTCCACGACGCCCTGCTTGAGCAGGTCGCCGTACTCGTTGGTTTCGGCGTTGTAGCCGAAGTGCGGGTCGGGGTTCGTGCGGACCTTGTCCACGACGATGGAGCCGTCCACGCCGGCGTTTTCGGCGATGGTGCGCAGAGGGTCTTCCAGGACGCGCCGGATGATTTTGATGCCGGTCTCTTCGTCTTGGTCGGTCCCTTTGAGGCCGTCCAGGGCTTTCTGGGCGCGCAGGAGAGCCACGCCGCCGCCGGCCACGATGCCTTCCTCGACGCCCGCGCGGGTGGCGTGCATGGCGTCTTCCACTTTGAATTTCTTGGACTTCATTTCCGTCTCGGTCGCCGCGCCCACTTCGATCACGGCCACGCCGCCGGAGAGCTTCGCCAGCCGCTCCTGCAGTTTTTCCTTGTCGTAGTCGGAGGTGGTCTCTTCGATTTGCTTTTTGATCTGCGCGATGCGGCCTTTAATGGCTTTCTCGTCGCCCTGGCCGCCGACGATCGTGGTGTTTTCCTTGTCCACGACGATGCGGGTGGCGCGGCCCAGCATGTCGATGCCGGCCTTGTCGAGCTTGAAGCCCTTCTCTTCGGTGATGACTTGGCCGCCGGTCAGGATGGCGATGTCTTCCAGCATTTCTTTGCGGCGGTCGCCGAAGCCCGGGGCTTTGACGGCGGCGCAGCGGATGCGGCCTTGGATCTTGTTGACCACGAGGGTCGCCAGGGCTTCGCCTTCCGCGTCTTCCGCGATGAGGAGGAATTGCTTGCCCTGTTGGAGGATCTTCTCCAGGAGGGGGAGCAGGTCGTTCATGGCGGCGACTTTCTTGTCGGTGATGATGATGAGGGGGTCGTCCAGAACGGCTTCCATGCGCTCCGCGTCGGTCACGAAGTAGGGGGAAATATAACCCCGATCGAACTGCATGCCTTCGACGGTCTTGACGATCGTGGCGGAGGTTTTGCCCTCTTCCACGGTGATCACGCCGTCTTTGCCGACTTTGAGGATGGCGTCGGCGATCTTCTGGCCGATTTCCTTGTCGGAGGCCGAGATCGTGGCGATCTGGGTGATTTCGTCTTTCGCCTTGGCGTCGATGTTGATCTTTTTGGCGTTCTTTTCAGTTCCGCCACGACGGCTTCCACGGCTTTGTCGATGCCGCGCTTGACGTGGGTGGAGTTGGCGCCGGCGGTGATGTTGCGGAACCCTTCGGCGATGATGCCCTGGGCGAGTACGCAGGCCGTCGTCGTGCCGTCGCCGGCCACGTCGTTGGTCTTGGAGCTCACTTCGCGGACCAGCTGGGCGCCCATGTTTTCAAAGGGGTCTTCCAGTTCGATGTCCTTGGCGATCGTCACGCCGTCGTTGGTGACGGTGGGCGATCCGAATTTCTTGTCCAGCACCACGTTGCGGCCCTTGGGGCCCAGCGTGGCTTTCACGGCGTCGGACAGTTTGTCCACGCCGGCTTTGACGGCTTTGCGCGCGTCGTCGCCGTACTTGATTTGTTTGGCCATGGGATTCTCCTAAATTATTTGGATTCCAAGATGCCGAGGATGTCGTCCTGATGCATGATCAGGTATTCGTCCCCGTCGATCTTGATTTCGGTGCCGGAATATTTGCCGTAGAGGATCCGGTCCCCGGCTTTGACGTCCATGGGCAGGACTTTGCCGTCGTCGGACACTTTGCCTTTGCCGGCGGCGACGATTTCGCCTTCCTGGGGCTTTTCCTTCGCGGTGTCGGGGATGATGATCCCGCCGCGTTCCTGTTTCTCTTTGTCCAAGGGCTTGACCAGCACCCGGTCGCCCAGAGGACGGATTTTCACTTTGGTGAGAACCGCGTCAACCATGCTAGTTTCCTCCATTGCTGGCAATCAGTTAAACCGATTGCTAATTAAATTTCGAATAAAATGCCACGGACCCCGGAGGGCCTTGTGGCTCTTTTCCGTCGATAAATGGCCGGTTCGGGAACTCAAAACCAGCACTCTCGCTCGGTGTGTGATAATTCTAGTTGATTTGGAGGACGGTTGTCAATGGTTACCAAAGGCTCCAGGTCACGTTTTTGGAGTCGGTGTGGGTGCAGTTGAGGCGCACGATGTGGTCCACGAGGCTGTAGTGCCAGGCGACGCCCAGGTCGGAAAACCAATCGTCCACGCAGCAAGGCACGCCGGCGCTCGCAATAAGATTTCCCCGGTGACGACCGGATGCGATGGTTCGCGGCATTTCAACGTAAGGCAGTTCCCCCAAATAACGAGGCACCAGCGGCGACCCCGTGGCCAAAAAACCAACCGGATACGCCCCCTCGTTGTCGGCGTAATACAAATTCATCGCGCTTGTCATCGTCCCCAACTTCCCCCGGGCGGCCGCCTCCTTCGATTTGTCCACGAGATTGGCGAATTTCGGGATGGCGATGGCCGCCAGGAGGCCGACGATGGCGACCACGAGCATCAGTTCGATTAAGGTAAATCCCCGTGGCACTTTCAAAATAAACTCCACGTGGAGCCTTTGCTGTCGGTGTGATCGCAGTGGACGGCGAATTGTCCGTTGTCGGATAACATCCAAGCGGTGGGGCCTAGCACGTCCGCCCATTCCCAAATCGGCCCTGGGCCTCCCACCGTGACCAAATTGTTGGCGGGATGCGCCCCGGGATTCGTCGGAATGGTGATCGCCGGAACGGCGTCGATGTATCTTGGGACCAAGGAGTTCAATTCAAAAAAACCGTCCACCGCGGGGTAAATGCCGGCGTTGTCTGCATAGTAAATGTTAATAGCGCTGCGGATGGATCCAATTTGTCCGCGAATGGCGGCTTCGCGCGCCTTGATAACCAGGTTCGAAAATTTCGGGATCGCGATGGCCGCCAGGAGGCCGATGATGGCGACCACGATCATCAGTTCGATTAAGGTGAACCCTTTGAATTTGAGCGGTTTTGGTTTCACACCTTAAGCATGGCGCCAGGAAAGCTAAATTCAACAAAACCACCCCCCAAGAGGGGTGGATTTTTCGTAAACGGGAATGAATAACTTAGTTTTGTGTTGATAAAACGGGATAATCCGTGTATCCCTTGGCCGAACCGCCGTAAAAGGCGCCCGTGTCCGGGGCGTTCAGCGGGGCGTTGGTTTCCAGCCGCTTCGGCAGGTCCGGGTTAGCCAAAAAGGGCACGCCGAAGGCCACCAGGTCGGCGATGCCTTTGCTCAGAACTTCTTCGGCCCGGGCTTTGTCATACCCCGCGTTCACGATGAGCGGGCGGCGGGTGTGGGATCGGAAGGTCGCGGCGGGAAGGTGGGCGCCCCGTGGCGGACATCGTCCGCCGTGGTTTCCCCTCAGGTGGATGAAGGCCACGCCCCGGCGGTCCAATTCCCGAATCGCGTAGGAAAAAGTCCCCACCGTATCGGAATCGGCCATGTCGTTAAAAGTGCCCCCGGGCGAAAGCCGGACGCCCACCCGGTCCTTGTCCCAGGCTTGAATGGCCGCGTCGGTGACTTCCAAAAGCAATCGGGCCCGATTTTCCGCCGATCCGCCGTATCGGTCCGTCCGCTTGTTGCTGCCGTCCCGGAGGAATTGATCCAGCAGGTAACCGTTGGCCCCGTGGATTTCCACTCCGTCAAATCCGGCCTTTTTGGCATTCAGGGTGGCCTGGCGGTAGGCGTTGACGATTCCGGGGAGTTCTTCCAGGGCGAGCGCCCGAGGGGTCTCGTAGGGTTTGGGGCCCTGGGGCGTATAAACGGTGCCTTTGGGGGCGATGGCCGAGGGAGCCACGGGAAGGGCGCCCTTCGGTTGAAAGAGGGAATGGGAAATCCGGCCCACGTGCCACAGCTGAATCACGATCCGTCCACCCGCCCGATGGACCGCGGAGGTGATTTTGGCCCATCCGGCCACCTGGGCCTCGCTGTAAATGCCCGGTGTGTTGGCGTAGCCCTGTCCTTCGGGGCAAACCTGGGAGGCTTCGGTGATGATCAAGCCGGCCGAGGCCCGTTGGGCGTAGTATTCCGCCATGAGGTCCGTCGGGACGTTTCCTTCCGCGGCGCGGCAGCGGGTCATGGGCGCCATGACCAGGCGGTTGGGCAAGGCCAAGGGCCCCAGATTGAATTTTGAGAAAAGCATGGACATGAAATCCTCCTCTAAGTGTCTCTACAACAACGCGACACGGAGAAAATGGTTCCCGCCAAAAAAAAGGCCCGCCCCGGAGAAAAACCCCGGACGGGCCCCGTTGAAGCGGTTTAGTAATTAATAATCAACGAAACGGCCGTCAGCGAATCGCTTTTGGCGAAGGTCGGCGGGGGAAGGTTTCGGAATTTCCAACCGTAGGACACCTTGAGCGACAGGTTTGTCGACAAGGACGCGATCAACGCCGTTTCCGTGTTGACCCGGTAGTCCCGGCTTTCCTTGAAGTTGTGGAGGTATTCGGCGTCCTGACTGAAATCCGCCGTCGCCGACAACTTCCGGATGCTTCGCGTAGCCCCGGCCCGAGCCGAACTTGGTGCGTCCCGCGGTCTTCACCCGTTGTTCGTTGATACCCGCCGCCCAGCTCCGCCAGCAAGCTGTCGGTGTCGGTTTTCCAGAATTCGCGACCCAAACCGCCCGACACGTCGTAGCGGTGATCAAAGCCCGCGAAGGTGTTCCGTTCCCATTGGAACTTTTCGAAGGCGTAATTGCGGTCGTGAATTTTGCATGGAGCTTTTCGCCCGCGTAATACTGTTCGGCGGTACGTTCGCCCTTGCTTTTGGTGTTGAGGGAACCGGCCGGAAGCTCGATCAGGAAGCGCCCCGTGGTCCAGCTGAACAAGTTCGACGCGCCGATCGTGGTCGATTTGGTGTTTCCGTTGGCGCTCAGGTAGCTAAGCTGGGCCTGATCTTTCCAGGGCTTGGCGTCGTCGGCCCAAAGGGCCGCGGTGGAAAGAAGCGCCAGGGCGATCGTCGGGATTTTGCGCATGAAAGCCCCCTTATTTCTTCACGGCCGAGACGGTGGCGACCACCCGGCGGTTCTGGGCGCGTCCGGCGGCGGTGGCGTTGTCGGCGATGGGTTTGGCGTCGCCGAAGCCCGTGGCGGTCACCCGGGCGGGATCGACGGCGAATTTCTCAACGAGGACCTTCCGGACGGCGTCGGCCCGGCGCTGGGACAAGGGTTGGCTGGTGGCGGGATTGCCGGCGTTGTCGGTGTGGCCTTCAATGACCACGGTCGCCCCGGGGAAGCGGGCCAGGAAGTCCGCCACTTTTTTGATCGGCGCGTCGAATTCGGGCTTCACCACGGCCTGGCTGGGGTCGAACTTGATGTCGAGGTTCACGCTCACGGTTTCGGTGGGGCAGCCTTCGGCGTTCACCAGTTGCCCGGCGGGGGTGTTGGGGCACTTATCGTCGTTGTCCGACACGCCGTCGTTGTCGGAATCCCGGGGACAGCCGTTGGCGTTCACCGCGACGCCGCGGGCGGTGCCGGGGCATTGATCCAAGGCGTCGGCCACGCCGTCGCCGTCCGCGTCCGGCGCGGGAAGAGCCGCAACGGCTTTTTCAACGGGGGCGGATTGAACCACCGGAGGGGCCGCGGGTTCCGCCGCGGGACCCGCGGGCAGAAACACGTTGGCCATCAAACCGGCCGAAAAAAGCGTGCCTTCCGTCGTGCCGTTGGAATGGCGGTTGGCCACGTGGTGCGCCCGGATCAACGCGCCCACGCTGAAGCCGCGGCAGACGAAATATTCCAACCCGCCGCCGGCCTGGACAGCCAAGGCGGTGCGGCGGGAAACGTCCATCCGGCGCAAATCCGCCACGCCGGCGCCGACCACCCAGAAGGGGGTGAGGCGGCGATCGGCGGACACCGAATGCCAGAGGTTCAAAGTGACGGGCTGAACGATGGACCGTCCGGCGGCCGCGGCGCCCTTGGGCTTCAATTGAAGGTTGTCGTAGCCCAACATCAATTCGTTCTTTTTGGAGAAACCGAACCGGAGCCAAGCCGATCCGAAAACATCGGCGTCGGTTCCCCGGCGAAGGGATTTTCGCGCGTAGGCGTCGTTCAAGCCCAAGGCGCCGCCGAGGCCGAGACGCCCGGTGGCGTCCTCGGCTTGAAGGCCGGTCAGGGCCAGGGGGAAAATAAGAGCCAGCAATGCGATAAGACGTTTCATGGAGAACTCCTTCATGGTTTTAAAAGCTTAAGCGATGACGCTGGTGCAATGGCCGCATTTTTTCGCGGCGATGGGAACGGTGAGCAGGCACTGGGGGCAGGCTTTTTCCGTCGGGGCGGGGGCCGCGACGGGCTCTTTTTTCTTGAGGCTGTTCATGATCTTGACGACGACAAAGATCGCAAACGCCACGATGACGAAATCCACGCAGGTGGTGACGAAGGCCCCGTAATTGAGCGACACGGCCTTGGCGCCTTCCGCGGCGGGCTTGAGCGTCACGGCTTTGTCCGTGAAGTCCACGCCGCCGGTCAGCATGCCCAGGGGGGGCATGACCACGTCGTTCAAAAAGGACGACACCACCTTGCCGAAGGCGCCGCCGATCACGACGCCCACCGCCATGTCGACCACGTTGCCGCGCATGGCGAATTCCTTGAATTCTTTGACGAGAGACATGTCTTCCTCCAACAGTTTTTTAAAAAAAATCCCGCGGCGCCGGGTTCCGCCCCGCGTCCGAAATCGTTGTTTTTGTTGCGGGAGATTATTTTTTCGTGGCCGACAGGGTGGCGATGACGCGGCGATTGGCCGCGCGTCCGTCCGGCGTTTTGTTGTTGGCGATGGGGCGCGTGTCTCCGTAGCCTTTGGCGGTCACGCGTCCGGGCGCCACGTGGAACTTGGCCACGAGAACTTGGCGCACCGCGTCGGCCCGCCGCTGGGAGAGCGGAAGGCTCGTGGCGGGGTTCCCCGCGTTATCGGTGTGGCCTTCAATGACGACCGTGGTGTTGGGGAACCGGGCCATAAAATCGGCCACTTTGCCGATTTGTTCGTCGAAGGCGGGTTTGACGGCGAATTGGCCCGCGTCGAATTTGATGTCCAGCGTCACGCTCACGGTTTCGGCCGGGCAGCCGGCGCTGTTCACCAGGGCCCCCGCCGGGTGTTGGGACAGGCGTCCAAATCGTCCAGCACGCCGTCCCCGTCCGAGTCCTTGGGGCAGCCGAAGGCGTCGACGGTTTGTCCTTCGGGGGTGTCCGGGCAGTTGTCCTGGAGATCGGACACGCCGTCCCCGTCGGTGTCCTGGGCGATCACCGCGGTCGGGTGGGAATAGACGGGCGTCACGTTGGGCGGGGGCGCGGCCGCGGGCGTCGCCAATACTTTTTGGGCGCCCCGGCCGCAGTAGAAAAAAGAGGTGTAGGTGAGGGCCACGGAGGCCGCGCTGGTTTTGGGAGCGTAACGGCCGTTGGACAGGAGGTGGTGGTAATTCAGTTGAAGCCCCAAGGTGGACTTGGCGCCCACGTAGCGCTCCAGTCCCAAACCGAGTTTGGCCACCGGTTGGACGACATCGGGTCGCACGGCGCCCGGGGCGTGGACGAAAGCGGCGCCGCCCGCCAACACGAAATAGGGGGCCCAATCCTCCGGACGATTCAGCGGTTGAAGAACGCCCAGAGTCAGGGCGCGCGCGCGAATCCCGGTGCGCGCGGAACTTCCGGCGGCCGACAGGCCGTCCAGGGCGGCGATCAACTCGGTGTTGGACCCGATGCCTTCCCGCACCCATCCGGAAAGATAGAGGTCCGCCCCGGTGTCTTTTTGGACGCGGCGGGGAAAGGACATCGCCGTAGCCCACGGCGCCGCCCACGCCCCAACGTTCCCGGATGTCTTGGGCGAAAAGGGGAAAACCGATGAAAATCAAAACAAGCGGGAAAAGGGATCTGCGCATGGGAGCTCCTCGGCCGAAAACCACCGACGAGATTTTAGCGAACTTCCGGGGGGAAGGGAAGCCCCACGTCCGCGCGCCCCGGCCGATGTCGGCCGGGGCGGCGATTATTTCGGAATTTCGTTTCCGGGGATCCCCAGGGCCTTGGCGACTCCTTCGCCATAGGCGGGGTCCGCTTTGAAACAATGCGCCGCGTGTCGAAGTTGGATGTCCCGTGGAGCTCCGCCGACGGAGCGGGCCGTGTTTGCGAAAAGAGCCTGCTGTTGAGCCGGGGTCATGAGGCGAAAAAGAGCCCCGGGCTGCGAAAAATAATCCGAGTCTTCCCGGTGATCCCAATGGGCGGCGGCGCCGCTCAACGCCAAGGGCGGCTCCCCCCGCTCGGGTTGTTCCCGCCATTCAGCCTGGTTGTTGGGTTCGTAGCCGATGGTGCCGCCGAAATTCCCATCCACCCGCATGGCCCCGTCCCGATGGTAGCTGTGGGCCGGGCACCGGGGCGCGTTCACGGGGATTTGGTGGTGGTTGACCCCCAGCCGGTACCGCTGGGCGTCGCCGTAGGCGAAAAGACGGCCTTGGAGCATTTTGTCAGGCGAAAAGCCGATTCCCGGGACCACGTTGGCGGGGTTGAAAGCGGATTGCTCGACCTCCGCGAAGAAATTCTCGGGATTTCGGTTGAGTTCCATAACGCCCACCTCGATCAAAGGGTAGTCCTTGTGGGGCCAGACTTTGGTCAGATCGAAGGGGTTGTAAGGCGTTTTTAAGGCGTCCGCTTCCGGCATAATCTGGACCTTGAGGGTCCAGCGTGGGAATTCTCCCTTTTCGAGGCTTTCGAAAAGATCCCGCTGGTGGCTTTCGCGGTCTTTGCCGATCAGAGACTCCGCCTCCAGGTCGGTCAGATTGCGAATGCCCTGCTGCGACTTGAAGTGGAACTTGACCCAAAAACGCTCGTTTTGGGCGTTGAGGAAACTGAAGGTGTGGGAAGCGAACCCGTGCATGTGGCGGTAGGTCGCGGGAATCCCCCGGTCGCTCATCACGATGGTGATTTGATGGAGGGCCTCCGGCAGGGACGTCCAAAAATCCCAATTGTTCTTGGCGCTGCGCAGGTTGGTGCGTGGGTCCCGTTTGACCGCGTGGTTCAGATCCGGGAATTTCAGCGGGTCGCGGAGGAAAAAGACGGGGGTGTTGTTGCCCACCATGTCCCAGTTGCCCTCCTCGGTGTAAAACTTTACCGCGAAACCGCGGATGTCCCGTTCGGCGTCCGCCGCGCCGCGTTCTCCGGCGACCGTCGTGAACCGAGCGAAGAGCTCGGTTTTCTTACCGACGGCCGAGAAAAGTTTGGCGCGGGTGTAGCGGGTGATGTCGTGGGTGGTCGTGAACACGCCGTAGGCGCCGGAACCTTTGGCGTGCATGCGGCGCTCGGGAATGACCTCCCGGTCGAAATGGGCCAATTTTTCCAGGAACCAGACGTCTTGCAAGAGTTGGGGGCCGCGCGCTCCGGCCGTCATCACGTTTTGGTTGTGGGCCACGGGACAACCGGCGGCGGTGGTCAATTTTTTTTCGTCATTCATGAAGGAAACTCCTTTGGTTTGATGGACCCGCGCGCTCGCGGGGCAAGCCCTTTGTTGTGCGCTCAATCGGTGGCCCCGCGCCCCGGCCGACATCGGCCGGGGCGGCGAGCCCGGGTGGGACCCCCGTTTTAAGCGAGGGCGTCGGCCACCCGGCCCACAAGATTCGCGCCGGGTTTTAGGGTTTTTGCGCCCTCCGACCAGTTGGCCGGACAGGCTTCCTGGGGATGCTGGGCGAGGTAGACGTTGGCCTTCACTTTACGCACCAGTTCCTCCGCGCTTCGGCCGACGTTGAAGAAGTTGATTTCGGACCCGGTTAATTTGCCGTCCGGCGCGATGATGAACGTGCCGCGGAAGGCCAAACCGCTGGCTTCGTCCAAAACGCCGAAGAGGCGGCTCACGGCGCCGGTCGGGTCCGAGGCCAGGGGGTAACGGACGTCTTTGAGGAGTTTTTCCTCCCGTCGCCAAGCGAGGTGGACGAACTTGGTGTCCCGGCTCACGCCGAGCACCTGGGCGCCGGATTTGGCGAGCTCGTCCTGTTGGCGGGCCACGTCGGCCAATTCCGTCGGACACACGAACGTGTAGTCGGCGGGGTAAAACACGAGGACGGTCCACTGCCCTTTCTTGCGCGCTTCGGCCAGCGAGAAAGTGCCGAACTCCCCCGACCGGGGGTCGTAGACGTCCATCTGGAAGTCAGGGACGACCTGACCGATTTTTGCGGTGTCGCTCATAGCTCCTCCTTCAATTTTCGCGTCAATGAACCAAAAAACTGCTCAACATCCAGGCGGCCTTGTCGTGGGCGGCGATGCGTTCCACCATCAGGTCGACCGTCACGTCGTCCCCCGCCCGCTGGGCGGCGTCCAGGGCCGCTTTCGCGCCTTGGGTCAGGGCCCGGTGGCCTTTTTCCAGGGACCGGACCATGTCGTCGGCCAATTCCTCGTTTTGGGCTTCGGGGAGGCTTCCGAGCGCCAAAAATTCCTTCATCGATCCCGGCGCCCGTTGGCCCAGGGCCCGAAGACGCTCGGCCACCTCATCGACGGCGTCCGCGAGCTCCTCGTATTGGGATTGGAACTGGGCGTGCAGGGGGGCGAAATGGGGCCCCACCACGTTCCAGTGGAAGTTTTGGGTTTTAACGGTGAGCCGGTAACTGTCGGCGAGGACCCGGGTCAGGGCCTCTACGACGACGGACGGAGCGGCGGGTTTGAGCGGGGCGGCGTTGGTCATGGCGTTCCTCCTGGAATTTCTTGACCCCATTCTACCCCGTGTCATACAATAGATCAAATCGATTGTGTGAATACGTTAAATAGGAGTATTCAATAATGGAAATGCAGGAATTGCGCTACGCGGCGGCGGTGTATCGGGAACGGCATTTCGTCCGGGCGGCGAACCGCGCGCACGTCAGCCAGCCGACGTTGAGCCAGGGGCTGAAAAAACTGGAACGGGAGCTGGGCGCCGCCCTCTTTGAGCGGTCCCCCCGGGGGGTGCGCGTGACCCCGGCGGGCGAAAAGTTTATCCACAAGATCTTGCCGGCGTTGGCCGCCCTCGACGGCGCGGCGGAGGACTTAATAGCGGACGCGGGAGAGCCCACCGGGGTGGTTCGACTGGGCGCGATCCCCACCGTGGGCCCGTACGTGGTGCCCCGCGCCCTGCCCCTCCTGCGAAAATGCGCGCCCCGGTTGACGGTGGAAATCCACGAAGTCACGACCTCCCTGTTGCTCGGCCAATTGAAGGACGGCCGACTGGATTTGGGCCTGCTGGCGTTGCCCGTGGGGGAGCGCGGGTTCACGGCCCGGCCCTTTGGAGAGGAGCCCTTCCGGCTGGCCGTGGCTCCGGACCACCCGTTGGCGCGAAAAAAAACCGTTTCGGTGCGGGACTTGGCGGAGGAGCGAATGTTGGTGCTTCAGGAGGGTCATTGCTTTCGCCAGCAAAGCCTGGCTTTTTGCAAAATGGCGGCCAACGATCCGCGCGTTATTTTTGAAGGCAGCAGTTTGGGTTCGGTGATGCGGTTGGCGGCGGCGGGGGAAGGCGTGACGCTGGTTCCCCGAATCGCCGCGGATCCGGGGGAGAGCCCGGGCCTTCGATTCATCCCCTTTGAGCGACCGGAACCCCGGCGGCAAATCGGTGCCCTGTGGCGCTCGGGCGCCGCGGGCACCCCGGGTCAAAAAGCCGTGCTGGAGGCCTTGGCCCGAGCCTGGACCTCGGCGGTGGAGGAAGGGGAAAAGAAGGTTTAGCGGACCCCGGCGGTTTCCCGCAGGGGAGCGCTTTGGTAGGCCCGGTAATCGATGTCCGGGAAAATGTTGTCGGCGCCTTCGATCGGAGCGAGAGGGCCTTCTTCCATCCGGTTTTCGTTGATCCGGTGGAACAAATCCAAAAATCGTCCGATGTGGTCCCGGGTGCGCTTCTCCGAGTATTGACGGGCGGTCCCGACCGTCATCAAAAACGCCCAGTCCGACGATTGGGCCAGTAAAAGCTCCCGGGCCGCCTGGTTCAGGTAGCGCCGAAGTATTCCGTCGGCGTGGGGGTGGATGTTGGCCAGGCGGATCATCCGCTCGGCGGCGATGTGCAGATGGGGGTAGATCCAGTCGTTGGAGGCGTTCAGCCACACTTCGTGGTAGCCTTTATCGCCCCAGCTGGACGGCTCGGGCTCGACGATCTGTTGTTCCGGCACCTGGGCCAAGTATTCCACGCCGTTGGTGGTCTTAAACAGGTTTTGATCAAAGTGGATTTTGCGAAGCAGGCATTCCAGGAAGTCCGGACCCTCGAACCACCAATGGCCGAAGAGCTCCGCGTCGTAAATGGACGTCACCACGGGGGGCCGGTTCATCACGCCTTTTAAATATTCGATTTGCCTTTCCCGATTGAAAAGGAAGTTCCCCGCGTGGGCGGCGGCGGTTTCCCGGGCCCGGGCCGGTTGGTAGGGTTCCTTGTCGGCCAGGGCCACCCGGCCGGTGACCCGGTGGTATTTGATGCCGATGTTGCGCCGCACGCCGTCTTCGTGCAAATAGGGCCGGATGTAGTTGTAGTCCAAATCGTAGCCCACGTCCCGGTAGAATTCCCGATAGGACAGATCGCCGGGGTAGCCCTGCTCGGCGGACCAAACCTGTTGGGCGGTTTCCATGTCCCGTCCGAAAAAGGCCACCCCGCCCGGGGCGAAGATCGGCGCGAACACGCCGTGGCGCGGCCGGGGTTTTCCAAAAAGCAGGCCGTGGGAATCCAGGAACGAAAAA
Source organism: Elusimicrobiota bacterium (assembly GCA_016722575.1). Classification (NCBI taxonomy): domain Bacteria; kingdom Pseudomonadati; phylum Elusimicrobiota; species Elusimicrobiota bacterium. The sequence continues at coordinate 358,090 of JADKIY010000001.1, forward strand.
GAAATGCCCTCTTCTTTTAAGAGCGCGTCCACGCCCGGGGCGTAGGCGCATTCGGGCAACCAAATGCCCCGGGGGGGGCGGCCGAAATGCCGTTGGTAATCGCGCGACGCCACGCGGATTTGGGCCCGCCGGGATTCCTCGTGGATCATGAGAGGCAAATAGCCGTGGGTCGCGCCGCAGGTGATGATTTCCAAAAGGCCGTGGTCCTGGAGAGCCCGGAAACGCTGCAGCAGCCGGCCGCCGCAGGCGTCAACAATCTCCCGCACGCGGCGGAAGCGGGAGAGATACATTTGGGCGGTTTCTTGGTAGGCGGAGGGCAATTGGCGGGTGCGCAGAACTTCTTTTTCCGCCAGCTCGATCAGGGTGTTCAGTTTGACGCGATAGCGGGACATGAGCAGTTCGTCCGCGAGCATGTTGCAAAGAGGCGGCGTGAGGCTCATGGTCAGGCGGAAATGGATGTTTTCCCCGGCCAGGCGCTCCATCATGTCCAGAAGCGGCACGTACGTTTCCGTGATGGCTTCGTAGAACCAATCTTCTTCGAGGAAATCGGGATATTCCGGATGGCGCACGTAGGGCAGGTGCGCGTGCAAAACGAGGTTTAAAAACCCCTGGGGCGCCGGCGTCATGGGAGACGGGCCCGGGCCGTCATGGCGGCGTCACTCCCGCCCTTTACGCGTTTCGCGGGAGACGATGAATTCCACCGAGCGCGACAAGTCCCCGTCGGCGTTGGTCGCCCGGATGGGAAAATGCTGCTGGCCGTCGGGCAGGGCGAAGCGGAAGGAGAAGGTGCCGTCGAGGTTCAGCGGAATCGGACGGCCCTGGAACGTGACCCGCGCGTCGGGTTCCGTGGCGCCGTAGACGATGACTTCGCAGTCGGCCACGAGCCAAAATCCTTTGGGGCGCCCCGGGGGGCGGCTCCAGCTGGCGCCGCCGGGCGAGGTCGGAAAGCTGGAAAGGGAGGACAGGCCCCGCAGCAGTTCCCAACGCTGGGCGAGCATTTTGGCCATGTCGAGCGAGCCGGCGCCCAGGCGGCCACCGCCCGAAAGCTCGAACAGGCGTTCCCACTCCGCCTTGAGGACGCCCCATTTCTCATCGAAAAGATCGGAGACCTCGCCGGAAGGGAGGCGGATTTTGTTGGAAACGGCCAACAGGACAAAGCGTCCGTCCGGGAGAATCAGGCCGAGTTCCGCGTGCCATTGGCCGTCGCCCCGGGGAGAATAGACGTACCAATTGCGGGCGTCCAGATTGACGTCGACGTCGAAGGCCGTGCGTTTCCCGCCGTGCTCGGCGTGGAGGCGGAGGACCGGACGGCCCCGGGAGATCTCGGAACCGAACTGGCGGCGAACTTCGTCCCAGGTGTAGGGGGCCACTTCCCAATAACAGTACATCCAACGGGGATCGCGGGGGAGCAGAACCAGGCGGGTGGTGCCGTAGTCCCGGGGCAGGGGGCCGGTTTGAGGCGGGGTGGCCGGCCGCCCGGATAAAAAAGACGATGGGGTGTTGAGATGCGATGTCATGTTCGTGGCCCGGGTCCGCCGGGAAAAACCGATCCGGCCCTTGCTCCCCGCTTTGGGTGTGACCGGATATATGAAAGTGCGAGACCCACGCAAACTGTCCCCAAATAATGTGTGGGATTTCTTAGGACAAAATATCAAAAATGCATTAAAAAGAAAAGGCAAACATGACACTTAGGGTAAGGCTTTCCCGGTCCTTCGACCCGCCAAAACAATCGAACGATCCCCCCATTCTTAAGTGGCCGTGCGCCGGAATCGCTGAACGCTCCAAGCCCCCGCCCCCAAGGCGAGCAAGGCCAGGGCCCCAAGATTAATCCAATAAAAAGACCCGATCGATCCTTTCAGCATCAAGTGCCGCATCAGCGCGACGAAAAACCGGAGGGGGTTGAGCCAGGAAAAAGGGACCACCGCGGCGGGTATATTTTCCAAAGGCGCCATGACCCCGACAATTGGATGGCCGGAAACAAAAACAGAAAACCGCCCATCATCGCCTGTTGTTGGTTTTTGGCGAAGGTCGAAATCAACGTGCCGATCGCCACTGTCGTGCAAACGAAAACCAACGAGGCCAGCCCCACCGCCCACAGGGGACCGCGAAAAGGCACCTGGAATCCCAGAACGCCGACCGCCAGCACGAGGGGAACGTCCGCCATGCCGAGGATCACGTAGGGCAGAGTTTTCCCGACAAAAATCTCCCACCGGGCCACGGGCGCGGCGATCAGGGTTTCAAACGTTCCCAGTTCCCGTTCCCGGGCCATGGACATGCTGGTCAGGAGAATCGTCACCAAGGTCAGGATCAGCCCCATCACCCCGGGCACCAGGTAGTGGGAGGTGGTTAGGGTTGGATTGTAGAGGACGCGGACGTCGAAGGCCACCGGCGGAGCGGGGCCCCTCCCGAGGCGGTCCCGGAGGGTTCGGGCCAGAAGGGCTTGAACGTAATTTTCGACGACGCGGGCCTTGGTGGCGTTGGTCGCGTCGACCAGGAGTTGAAGCCGGCCTTCCCCCCGCGCCAGCGCCCGGTCCAGTGTTTCCGCCGGAGCCACCAAGGCCGCGTCCGCCCGGCCCGCGAGAATCGCTTCGACGGGGTCGGCGTCCGTTCCGCGGGCGGGGCGAAACCACCCCGACGCCAGCGCCCGACGGTGGAGGTCCTGGGCCAGGGCGTCTGTCGGCGCGGCGTAAAGGGCCAGTTGAACGTTTTTAATTTCGTTGGACAAGGCCAGACCGAAGACGGTGATCTGCACGACGGGAATCGCGAAAATGATGACCCGCATGCGCTTGTCCCGCAGGGCCTGGATGAATTCTTTTTTCAAAAAGGCCCGGATCGTCGGATTGACCCTCACGGTTCCAGGTCCCGTTTGAATTTTTTCGTCGCCAAGGCGACAAGCCCGGTGGCGATCAAGGCCAACGCCCCCAGGGGAACGGCCAATGCCCGGAGGCCCGCCCCTTTCAGGAAAATCCCCCGGCAGCAATCGATGAACCAACGGGGGGGGAGGAGCGACGTGAGAACCCGGAAAAAAGCGGCATGCTCTCGACGGGAAAGATGAAGCCCGAGAGGAGCGTGGCGGGCAAAAGCCCCGTGATGTTGGACAGTTGCATGGCCAGCTGCTGCTGGCGCGTGACGACCGAAATCAGCAGGCCCTGGGCCAAGGTGCAGGCCAGAAACAAAACGCAGGCCAGGAGGAACACGAGGTGGCTTCCCCGAAAAGGGACCCCGAAGGCCAACCGCGCCGCGCCGTAAACCAGCGTCACGGCGCCGAGGCAAAGCCCCATGTACGGAGCCAACTTGCCGAGGATGATTTCCAAAGGACGGACCGGGGTGGAAAGCAGCAGTTCCATGGACCCGGTTTCCCATTCCCGGGCCACCGTGAGGGCCGTGAGCAGGATCGAAAGAACGCCGACCGCCACCACGAACAATCCGGTCACGATGAACCAGCGGCTGTTGAGTTCCGGATTAAAGAGGAAGCGGGTGCGGAGCTCCACGCCTCCGGCGGGCGGCGCGGGGGACCACCGACGGCCGGCGGCCCGCTGAAGGCCCCCCAGGTAACTGCCCACCACCCCGGTCGTCTGGTTGTCGGAGCCGTCCAGCACCACTTGGACCCGCGTCGGCACGCCGTCGGCCACGCGGCGGCCGAAGCCGGGGTCGATGAAGAGCGCCGCCTTGGCCCGGCCTTCCTCCAGCCTCCCCAACGGCGTGAGGCCCGCCGCCGGCGGCCGGGGTCGGAAATAGGCGGCGCTCGAAAAAAGGTCCACGAGTTCCCGGGACGCCCGGCTCTGGTCGTGGTCCACCACGGCCAAAGCGATCCGCTTCACGTCGAAGTCCAGGACGTAGCCGAAAAATACGACGAGGAAAACCGGCACCCCCAGGGCCATGGCCAAGACAAAGGGGTCCCGCAGAATGTGATGGACCTCTTTTCTCGCGACGGCGCGGGCGCGGCCCCAATGAAACGCCGGTCGACGCGGAGTCAACGATCCCGCCCTTCCACCAGGCGGATGAACACGTCTTCCAGGGACGGAGACACCGTTCGGGCGGTCAAGGCGGGGGAACGTCCGAGGAAATCCGCGAAAGCGCCTTCGTCCCGGATCAGGGCGTGGTGATAGAGGCCGTGGGGAACCACCGTGAGCGCCGCGCGGGTCCGTAGCTCTTCCCGCCACCCCGCGAGGGGTTCCCCGGCCCACTCCAACTCCACCAGGCGTTCCGGAAAGGCGTCCCGCTTCAAATCCGCCGGCGCGCCCAAGGCGATGACGCGTCCGGCGCGCATGAGGGCGATCCGCCCGCATTCCTCGGCCTCGTCCATGTAGTGCGTGGTGACGAACACGGTGCGCCCTTCCCCGGCCAGCCGCCGGATCAGGGACCAAAACCGGGCCCGGGCGGCCGGGGACACCCCGGCGGTGGGTTCGTCCAAAAAAACGACGTCGGGTTCGTGCAACAACGCGGCGGCCAGGGACACTTCCTGTTTCAATCCCCCGGGGAGATCCCGCACGAGGGCGTTTAAGGGATGGTCGAAACGGACAAACGCCAACAGCCGCCGGGCGCGCTCCCGAAAAAGGGTGGACGGAATTTTGCGAAGACCGGCCGCGAACTCGAGGTTTTCCGCGACGGTTAAATCGTTATACAGGGTGAATTTTTGGGACATGTAACCCACCCGTTTTTTAATCGCGTCGGCGCCGTCGGCGAAGGAGAGTCCCGCGACCCGGGCGACGCCTTCGGTGGGGGCCAGGAGGCCGGTCAAAACCCGGATCGTGGTGGTTTTCCCGGCGCCGTTGGCGCCCAAAAAGCCGAAGATCTCCCCGCGCTCCACGGAAAAGGTCACGCGGTCCACGGCGGTGAAACCCCCGAAGCGGACCGTGAGGCCTTCGGTTTCAACGGCGGGAGTCACCGGCCGTCCCCGGCCGGGCGCGCGCCTTCCGCCCGGCGGATGAAATACTCGGAAAACCCGCGGACGCCTTCCCGGGCCAAAAGGTCCCGGGGCGCGCCGTCGGCCAACACCCGGCCGTTTTCCATCAAATGCACGTGGCCGCACCGCTCGGCTTCGTCCATGTAGGCCGTCGCCACGATGATTAGAAGGCCGTCCCGCCGGAGGTCGTGCAGCAGATCCCAAAATTCCCGGCGGCTGATGGGGTCCACGCCGTTGGTGGGCTCGTCCAACAGAAGCGCCGTGGGGGTTCGGAGCAGGGCGCACATGAGCCCCAGTTTTTTGTACATCCCGCCCGAAAGTTTTCCCGCCGGCCGGTCCTGGAATTTATCCAACCGCGTCAAACCCAGCAAACGCGCCCGCCGCTCGCCGTACACGGCCGCCGGGATTTGGTAGAGGTCCCGGAAAAAATCCAAATGCTCGGCGATGGAAAGGTCGCCGTACAGGCTTTGTTGTTGGGGCATGTAGGCCAAGCCCGGGCGGGCCTCTTCCAGCGAAAGGGAACGTTCCCCGTCTCGGTAGTGGACGACCCCCGCGTCGGGGCGCAGGAGGCCCACGAGCGTTCGAAGCAGGGTCGTCTTGCCGGCGCCGTCCGAGCCGATCAACCCGTGCAAGCCGCCCGCGGTGAAGTCGGCGGTGACCCCGTCCAGGGCGTTGTGGGAACCCAAACGTTTATGAAGACCGACGGCGCGGAGGGCGAGGGGCATGGGGGCGCGGGGCCCGCCGGGGCGGTTAAAAGGCGGCTTCGACGGTCATCCCGGGCTTCAGGGCGCCGTCGGCGTTGTCGAAGGCCACTTTAACGCCGAAGACCAGGCGCTCCCGCTCGGTCCGGGTTTGAACGTTTTTGGGCGTGAATTCGGCTTCGCCCCGGACGTAAACGATGGCGCCCGCCGCCGCCCGGTCGCCCAATTCGGGGAGCGTGGCGGCCACTTTTTGGCCGACGGTCAGACGCGCCATCACGGGCGCGGCCACGTAAAAATAGGCGTAGGGGTGGGCCGCGTCCGCCAGCGTGACCAGCGGCTGGGGCGGCGCCGCCCATTCGCCGGGTTCCCGATGGCGGTGAAGAACGAGGCCGTCCAACGGGGCGCGGAGGTCGCACCAGGAAAGGCGAAGGGCGGTGTCGTCGCGCTTAAATCGCAGGCGGTCCAGGGCCTCGTCGGGCAATGAGCCGTTTTTATTTAAGGAGGCGCCGCGCCGGAAATCCCGGTCGGCCAAATCGGCCGCCAAACGAAGGTCGTCGCCGTCCAGACGAACGACCAGTTGGTCTTTGTTGACGGCGTCGCCTTCCCGCACCGCCACCTCGCGGATCAATCCGGCCACCCGGGGGGACAGCTCGACCTCGGTGACCTCCAGCGTCCCCGCGTAACGGAAAGGCCGCCGACAGCCCCACCGCGCGGCGGCCGCTCCGAGAACGAGCGCCGCGGCCACCAGCGGAATAATTTTTTTTCTCATGGGGACACCGATCCTTTTGTGGAGAGGAATTCCATCACCGCCAATTGGGACAATTCCGCCAGACGGGAACGCGCGAGGGCGGTTTGGGCGTCCAGCAGTTGAAGGTTGGCGCTTTGCACTTCCAGAAACGGCGTCCGTCCCGCCCGATAGGCGTCGTAGGTGAGACGCGCCACTTCCGTCCGTTCTTCGATGGCCGCGCGGTTGAGGTCGGTTTCCTCCCGGGCGCCCGCCCAGCGATCCCGGGCCTTGGCCCAGTCCCGACGGAGGTCTTCTTCGCCCTGCCGCCGCCGCTCCCGGGCGGCCCGCGCCAGGGACTCCTGCTCGTCGGTTTCCCGCACCGCCCGCCCTCCTTCAAACAGGGACCAACGAAGCGTGGCGCCCGCGCTGTTTTGCGTGATGGTTTCGTGCACGGGGCCGTTGGGGTAATCCCGGCTGCTTCGGGCGGAGAGAACCACGGCGGGGCCGTGGCCGCCGCGCAGTCCGGCCGCGGCGCGGTCCGCGGCGCGGGCCTGGTTTTCCAGGGATTGGAGATCCGGGTGGCGGGCGTCGAAAGGGTATTCCATCGCGGGGGCGAACCGCGTCAACAAGGACGCCTCGTCGTCCAACGCCACCGTGGCCGACGGTTCCGTTACCTCCGCCGGGCGGGCGATGCCCCGGGGCCACGGGCGGGTTAAATCGACGTCGACGGCCTGGTTGGCGAGGGCGAGCAGATCCCGGAGGGCTCCGGCCAAATCCGTTTGGGCTTCGCGCAGGGCGCGGCGCCGGGCCAACACTTCGCCGTGGGCCTTGAGCGTGTCCTCCCGGCTGGCCGCGCCCGCGGTTCGCCGCAGGTCGATGTCGTGGTGCTGGGCCTGGGCCAGTCGGAGGGCGTCCGCCACCAGCCGCAATCGTTCCAGGCATCCCCGCGTTTGAAAATAAGCCATCCGCACCGCCAGTCGAAGCCGGCGTTCCGCACCGTCCCGGTCGTTGGCCCGGGCGCCCGCGAGCGCCGTGAGGCTTTGAGCGGAGGACCGCAGGGAGCCGAAATCCCACACCGTCCAGGTCAGGGTGGGGCCCAGGGAATAGTTCCGGTGGTCTCCCATTTCAACGGGAGGGGCGGCCGGGGTGGGGCGAAAAGCGGGAATCTCGGACAGGTAGCGAAGATTCCCGTCCAGCGAAAGCGCGGGCGCCCGCCGCCCGTTTTGGGCCCGGGCCCGAAACTCCGCCGCGGCCTCGGCCGCCCCCTGGGCCGCGAGTTGCGGCGATCGGGCCACGGCCGACGCTTCGGTCGCCGCGAGCGACAAATTCAGATCCTGGGCCCGCAAAAGCGCCGGGGCCCAGAGAAGAAGCGCGAACCCGCTTTTCCAGCGGCTCACGCGATCCCCAGCCCGCGCACTGCGGCCCGCACGCGTCGGTCAATGCCTTCGTCGGTCAAAACGGCTTCCTCCACCCGGGCCAGCGGCTCGCCGTAGGGGCGCTTGGCCCCCGCCCGCCGCAACCCCGCCACAAAAAGACTGGGAAGACCGACGGACGACATGAGAAAAGACATTGCCGCCGCCGGCGGCCACGTGGCCAAGCCGCCACGCCTTTTGAGTTCGTCCACCAGCCCGCGCAGGATGGCCAAATGCCGACCGAAGTTTGTTTTAAGAAAGTCCAACACTTCGGCGTCTCCGCGGACGGCTTCCTCGAGAAGGGAAAGCCCCAATTGACGGTGGTCCCGAACGAAACGCCCGAGGTACCGGAGGGCCTCGATCAGGCGCTCCCGGGGCCCGCCCCGGGCTTCCGCTTGGCGAAGGGAGAAATCCCGGAAGAATTCTTCGTAAAGGGATTGAAGAAGTTGCCGTTTGAAGGCCCGCATGGTTTTGAAGTGGTAATGGAACATGCCGGGGTTGACCCGCGCCCGGCGCGCGGCGGCGCGAACGGACAATCCGCCGAACCCGCGCTCGTCGAGCAGGGTGCGGCCGGCGGCCAAAAGGCGTTGATCCAGATCGTTGGAAGGGCGGGTCATTGTAATTATCCGGGCGCATAATTATACACACGACCAGTTAATGGCGCAAGGCCGCCTGCGCGGGGGCTTAAGCGCGGGGGCGGTTTCCGGGGAGCTTGGCGAGGAGGGCGGCCAGGGCGCAGGTGCCGGAGAGGCCGGAAAAGAGAAGCCCGGCCCCGATCAGGAAGGACAGCCACCGTTGACCCGTGGCGAGGCCGAGGACGACCAGGCCGCCCGCGACGATTTGAACTTGGCGCTGAATCGGAAGGGGGCCGCCGGACTTCATTGTGGGATACCCGGCGTTCTTCCAGGCGTCCACGCCGCCATCGACGAATCGAATCCGCGCGAAGCCGGCCTGGCTTAAAACCTCGACCGCTCGGGCCGTGCGGATGCCCGTTTGGCAAAACACATAGAGATCCCGGTCCCGGGGGAGGGTGTTCAGGGTCCGGTCCAATCGGCTCAAGGGGTGATTGACCGTGTTCGCGATGCGTTCGTGCCGGAATTCGTCCGGTTCCCGAACGTCCACGGCGAGTGCGTTCCCCGTCTCCAGAGCGCGCCGGAACTCTTCGACGGGGATGGTCGGCGAGGTCATGGACCCATTATAACAAGGGTCCGGCCCCGAAACCGGCCCCGGAAGGCCGAGATTCCGGCGAGGGTCCGCCGGTGGTTCGGCGGACTTATTGGGGTTGTTTGTTCGCGCTGATTTTACAGATGGTGTACGCCGGGCAGAATTTGAACAAGCCGGTGAGGAGGGGCAACAAGCCGATCCAGCCCCAGGGGTTTTTGGCGATCAGGGCGAAGGCGATCAAGCCGGCCCCGACCGCGACGCGAAAAGCGCGATCCGCTCCACCCACGTTGCATTTAATCATGTGTTCCTTTTAAGATCGGGGGTGACGACCTCGGGAGCCGAAGGCTCGTTTATTGGATGTCCGGAATTCCCCAAAGGCAACCGAATTAACGGGACCGAACGTCTTTTTTTTCCAAATGGGTTCGAAGCCAGCGCCGGCCCCGGAGGAGGCGGCTTTTAACCGCGGGGAGGGACAGCCCCAGCGTTCGGGCGATGTCGCGGTTTTTCATTTCCCGAACGTCGCTCAGGACGACCACGGCCCGTTGATCGGCGGGGAGGCCTTCCAGGGCGTGGCCCACGGCGCGGCGAAGCTCGTTTCGGCGGGCCCGCGCCGCGGGATCGTCGAGCGGGTCCTTCGAGGCCAACGCCCCCCGGGCTTCCGCGTCCGGACCCGCGGGCAGCGGTTCCAAAGCCTCCCGGCGTTTTCGACGGAGGCGCATCCAGCAGAGGTTGGAGGCGACCCGGTACAGCCACGTTCCCAGGGACGAATCGCCCCGAAATCCCTTCACTTTTTTGAAGGCGGCCAGCATCGTGTCCTGCAAAACGTCCTCGGCTTCGGCCGGCGCCTGGGCGCAGACTTTATGGGCGAGGCGAAAAAGCCGGTCCTGGTAAAGCCGCAGCAGCCCCTCAAAGGCTTTTCGGTCTCCGGCGCGGCTTTTTTGAATGAGGAGGGTCTCGTCAACCATGAAGCCGTCATTGTATCATCCAAACATGACTCGCCAAGCCAAGTTTCCAATGAAAAGGGCCCGCAACGGGTTTCTGGCGCTGGTGTTCTCTGCGGGGGCCGGCGGCCTTCACGCCGCGCCGCCGTCCCCGGACAATCCGGAAGGTGTTAAATCCATCGCCCTCTGGGGCACCGGACTCACCCTGCTGGCTTTTACCCTTGATCGGACGGTTCAAAGCGACATTCGATCCCAGAACTTCATCGCCAAGAGTTTGGATCACGGCGATTACGCCCGAAAAAGCACCGTCATGGAATTGCTGGGGCAAACCCAAGTGCCCTTGGCGCTCTCCGGAGTCCTTTACGCCGGCGGCGTCCTGGGCCAAAACGAGCCGCTGCAGCGCGTGGGGCGGAGCGGTGCGGAAGCCCTGGTCGTCAGCGGGGTCGCTGTCCTCGGGCTCAAGACCGTGTTCGGTCGCGGTCGGCCCTACGTGGACCACGACGCCGACACCTTCCACGCGCTCCACGGGGCCGCCGCCAAGAACGCCTCGTTTCCCTCGGGCCACGCCACCACGGTTTTCACCTTCGCCGCCGTCGTGGCGGACGAATACGATTCCATCGTCGTGGACTCCTTGGCGTACGGTTTGGCGACCGCGGTGGCGGTGGGGCGCCTTTATCAAGACCAACATTGGGCCAGCGATGTGGTGGCCGGCGCCACCCTGGGAATCGTCACGGGCAAAGCCGTTCGACGGTGGGACAAGGCGCGCCACGGGGGCGCCCTGCGCACCGACGGCCGGGGGGTGTACTGGGTGTGGGCGTTCTAAAACGATTTTTTCTGATGGCTTTCTTCGCGACGTCGATCGGGGGGCGGACCCTTCAAGCGGACGAATCCGCGTCGACCACCGCCAACGGCTTTGTTTACGCTCGTCCGCGCCTCTGGACCTGGTTGAGCCGCCAGGTCAAAGACCAAAAAGAATTCTGGGTCCGTTCCGCGTCCCGGGACCGGTGGCCCGTGCTGGGCCTGGTGACCGTGAGCACTCTTTGGCTCACCGCCCGGGACCAATATCTTTTTGAAAAGGGCTATCGTCTGGGCGACCAATGGAAGGTTTCCCACGACGGGGTTCAGCGCACTTTTTTAAAAACCAAACTATGGCCCTCCAATTACGTCGTGCGCCTGAACGGCCCCTACGATTTGGGCACCGGGCTGTATTTCCTGGGCGATGGTGTGACGCATTTCACCATCGCCGGGAGTTTCCTGGCCTACGGCCTCGCCAAGGAGGACAACCGGGCCTTGCAAACCTCAAGTCAATTGGTGGAAGGCATTGTGGCCAACGGGTTCCTGGTTCAGGTTCTCAAACACGCCACGGGCCGGGAGAACCCCAACACCGGCACGGCCAAAAACGGCAAATGGCGACTGTTTCCCAATCAAAAAGAATACGCCAAGCACGTCAACCAATACGACGCTTTTCCGTCGGGTCATTTGGCCACGGCCATGGTGACGGTGACGGTCATCGCCGAAAATTATCCCGAACACCGCTGGATCCGCCCCCTGGGCTACACCTTGATGACGGGATTGGCCTACCAGATGGTCAACAACGGGGTTCATTGGGTCAGCGACTACCCGCTGGCGATCTACATGGGATACACCTTCGGCCAAATCGCGGTTCATCACGGGCGAACCCCCTTGGGGGCTTGGGAGGTCTCTCCGATGTGGACGGGTACCGCGGCCGGACTTCGGATGGTTCACCGGTTCGGGGGAAGGGCGCGGCGGGCCGGCGATTCGGCCGCCGAAACGACCAATTAATAGAAGGCGGCCCCGAGGCCATTGTCGGGGCGCCGTGAGGAGGATGGAATGAAGTGGGTTTTTTTACTGGGGTTTGGCGGCATCGGTCTGGGCATTTTTGTCGGTGGGATCGCCTGGGGGCTTAAACGGCACGCCCTCGCCGCCCACGGGCGGCGAGCCACGGGGCGCGTGGCCGAATTGCAAGAATCCACGTCGGTCTCCGAGGTGAACGGCCGCAAGGTGGCCTCCGTTTCCTATTACCCGGTGGTGGAATTTCAGGCGATGGACGGGACGACCCACAAATTCCGGGGCAGCACCGGGTCCAGTTCACCCTCCTACGAAGTGGGATCGTCCGTGGAGCTCTTGTACATGCCGGACAACCCGTCGAACGCCCAGATCGCCGATTTCAGTCAATTTTGGTTGGGGCCCCTCGTGCTGTCCATTTTCGGTTTTGTTTTTTTAGCGGCCGGGATTGGGGCCTTTGTGATGATCGGTCGCTCGGACGAGATCTTCGGGCCGTCCTTTGACCAGCGGATCAATCGCGGGTCGTTGTACGAATCCAAGCGCGGGGTAAAAGTTTCCGCCATCGTACGCGAAATCGAACCGGCGAAGAAATGGGGGCGCACGACGGGGCTGGTGGTGATTTGCGCGGCGCCCGGGCTGGACGGCCGCGAGCGTCTGTTCCGTTCGGCGCCGCTGGCGGTCAATCCGGGCGCGGGCTTGGTGGGGCGATCCGTCGACGTGTATGTGGATCCCTACGACGCCGAGCGGTATTACATTCACATGGATCCGCTTTTGCTCCCCACGGCGCCGGCGTCCCCCCGCGAGGGCGCGTGGTGAACGGCGCCGGGCGGTTCGCCCGGAGGGGTCAGGACATCTTCCGCAGGTAAGTTTTGTTGAAATACTTTTCGTCCACCGGGCCCACTTTCATGTCCGAGAACTCGATGATGGATTTTTGCCCCCGGACCGTGGCGCTTTCGATCACGTGGCGTGTGGGCCGCAGGCGGCCGCCCAGGCGGCTGTAGCCTTCGTAGGTCACGGTTTTAAGATGGCGGCCGGAGATCGAGTAGAATTCGGCTTTCAGCGGCGTGTATTTTTTCTTTTCCACCCAGAAAATGATTTTGTGGTACGTGACGTCGTCGCTCTTCGCCATCAGTTGCAGTCGGTAATAGGCGTCGGTCACCTCCAGGAATTCCGCTTTGTAGTCCCCCGAGAAATTCGCCCGGGACAAATCCCCGTTGGCCACTTCGCCCATCAGCCGCTGTTGAAAAGACACCCGGATCGGCTGGGAGGTGCCGGGGATGATGATCCAGAGGTTCCGCCCGATCATCAGGAGGCTTTTCCCCCGTTCCACGGCGGGAAACGCCGTGCGGACGACGGATTTTTCCCGCCCCCGCACCCAAATCTGATACCCCGCGCGTCGCGGCTCTTTGGCGGAGGCCGAAAAATCGCTCACAATGGCGGTCACCTGATAATCTTCCTGGGGGTTGCGCACGGCGTCGGCCAAGGCAACCACCCGGTCGGCGGTGATTCCCTCCGGACGCCCGTAAAGCGGGCCGGCGAACAGCGCGAGAACGAGCGTCAAGCGGGTTGCGGTTTTCATGATCACACCTGGTGGCGGAGGGCCTCCGCGATTTCAAGTCGGGAGGCCTTCCAGCTGGGATAAAGGATTGAAAAAAAAGACGAGCCCACGGCGATGGCGAAGGCCTGGACGAACACCCGGGGCACGAGACGGACGTGGGCCACCCATTCCATGGTGGACCCCGGCGGGGGCGGCATGGGGATGCCGAAATGGGAAACGAGGCGGGCCACCCCGACCCCGGCCAGGGCGCCCAGAACGCCGCCCAGGAGGCCCAGCAAAAGGCCTTCCATAATGAAAACGGCCATGACCTTCCAGCGGCTCGTCCCCATGGCCCGCATGGTGCCGATTTCCCCGATCCGCTCCAGCACCGCCATGTTGGCGGTGTTTATGACGCTCAATATGGAAACGATCAGGATGATCCAACGGAGAATGCCCATTTGCCGGTTCAGGAAATCCCGGGAATTGTTGTAGACGTCCGCCAGGTCCTCCCAGGATTGAATCTCGGTGGCGTACCCCCGGGACTTAAATAACTTTTCCAAATCCCGTCGAACGGCCCGGGTTTTGGAGGTGTCTTTGAGCAGGACGATGAGGGATTGAACCTCCCCGGTGTAGAGCAATTTGGCCGCCGTGGAAAAGGGCACCCGCAGGACATGGTCGTCGAAGGCCTTGGCGCTGGTGGAAAACACGCCTTTGACCGTGACGTCCAAGGCGTTCACGGATCCCCGCACGGTGTTCGAAACGATCACCGCCGTGTCGCCCGGTTTGACCGCGAGAGACGCCGCCAATCCGCGCCCCATGACCACCTGAAATTTGTCCTTCGCCTGCAAGTTCTTTCCGGCTTCGATGCGGAACATGGTGTTCATCTTGCTTTCGCCGCGGGGATTGACGCCTTGCCCCACGAAGGAGACCGAGGTTTCCCCCCGGCTGATCAACCCCGCGAATTCGATCCGGGGCGTGACGATGTCCACGTCGGGGTGGGCCAGCACCACGTCCATGACCCGGTTGTGGTTTTTGAGAAGGTACGCGAAGGGCCGGGCGGCCCCGTAGCGAAGGTAACCTTTTTGAAATATCTGCAGATGGCCGAACTGGGAGCGGATGTAGCTTTCCCGAAGCTGGACCAGGGAGTCGTCGATGAAGCCCCCCGCGAACACCAGCGCCACGGACCCGAAGGCGATGGCGGCCAGGGTCACGGACGTGCGGCCGGGACGGCGGAAAATGTTGCGGAGGGGGAGCGTCCAGTAAAACATCAGGCCGCCGCGATTCGGCCGTCGTGCAGGCGCACCACCCGGTCGGCCGCGGCCATGATCTGGGGGTCGTGGGTGGAAAAAATAAACGTCGCCTTGGTTTCCCGGTTCAATTCTTTCATCAACGTCAAAATTTTTTCCCCCGTGTTCGTGTCCAGGTTGGCGGTCGGTTCGTCGGCCAACACCACCTTGGGCGATCCCACCAAAGCCCGAGCGATGGCCACGCGCTGCCGTTGGCCGCCGCTCAATTGCGAGGGTTTGTGATCCAGAAAAGATCCCAGGCCCACCCGGTGGGCCATCTCGTTCACGCGCCGCCAACGGTCCCGTCGGCCGACGCGGCGGAGAAAGAGGGGGTATTCGATGTTTTCGGCCACGGTGAGCACCGGCAACAGGTTGAAGGTTTGAAACACGTAGCCCAACCGTTCGGCGCGAAGGCGCGTCAACCGTCGGGGGGAAACGTCCGTCACCACGGTGTCGTCCATCCGGATGCGGCCCGCGGAGGGCGATTCCACGCACCCCAGTAAATTCAGGAGGGTCGTTTTGCCGCTGCCCGAAGGGCCGGCCAAGGCCAGGAATTCCCCTTCGTTCACCCGCAGGGTGACGTTTTGCAGGGCGTGGACTTTTTCAGTCCCGACCAGATAGGTTTTGGAGACCTCCGTGACTTCGATCAACGGTTCGGGGTTGGCGGCGGCGTCCACGGTCCCTCTTGACAAAAAAGGTTTGGCATGTCAAACAGTATAGGGCACAATGATCAACACTTCAAGGGCGCGCGCGCCGGTTTTCCGTCGGTCGCGGCGCTCTTTCTTGTTCGGGAGAACCTGAATCCATGAAACTTCTCAGCGTGGCGCACGCGGTTCCGAGCCGTCGGGTCGACAACGACGAAGAGATCGCCGCGTTCTGCCGCCGGAATTGGATGTGGTGGCCCTTGCACCGGCTTTTCCGGAAAAAGATGCTCCAGGGATTCAAGCTCTCGGGCACCCGCACCCGTTACCGGCGCGCCCCGGGCGAGACCGCCTCGGGCATCGCCTGCCGCGCGGCCCGGGAAGCCATTGAAAAGGCGGGCCTCGCTCCGGGCGACATCGACATGCTGATTTACGTCGGCGTGGGCCGCGGCGTGCTGGAGCCGGCCACGGCGAATTTGTTCAAAAGCCTTTTGGGGCTGACCAACGCCACCTGCTTCGACGTTTTGGACGCCTGCGCCAGCTGGGTGCGGGGCATGTCCATCGCCCAGAGCTTCATCCACCAAGGCACCCACAAGACCGTGATGGTCATGAACGCGGAATTGAATTACGCCGAATATTGCGGGGACCACGCCCTGCGCCGCCCCAAAGATTTGTATTTCCGGTTCGCCGCCCACACCATCGGGGAGGCGGCCACGGCGACGATCCTTCAAGACGACGGCCGCCGGGACAATTTCTATTTCTCCATGAAAAATTGGGAAAACACCTACGACCTTTGCCAGATTCCCCTGCCCAACCGGGCGGATTTCGCCGGCGATTACCCGTCCCGGACCCCCCAGCAAAACATGGTGTTCGTGGCGGCCTCCCGGGAACTTCTCACGGCGGCCATCACGAAACTGACCGAGCAGTTCAAGGAAGACCCCCGGCTGAACGGCCAAACCTACGACCTTCATTTTTGCCACGACGTCAGCGACTACTCCACCAAACTGGTGGCCAAGGCGCTGAACGTCCCCCTGTCCATGGTGTATCGCACCCACGAAAGGTTCGGGAACACGGTGTCGGCCTCCATCCCTCTGGCCCTGTCTCTGGCTTTGGCCGAAGGACGGCTTAAAAAAGGAATGAACCTGCTTCTCACCTGCGGCAGCGCCGGCGTGACCACCGCCTACCTCCAATTCCGCTATGACTGACCGGCGGCCCCGGTGATCTTCAAAACCCGCGTCGCCCAGCGGGGCTGGATTCGAATTCTGGCGGCGGGGGCCCTGATGTACGCCTACGCGGCCGCTTTCTTGGTGGTCGATCTTCTGGCCCGGTTCGGCCAGGCGACGGTCCTCCGCCTTTGCGGCCTTCCGCCGGTGGATCGTCGCCGGTACATCGCCCTGGACCGGGGCCGCGTTCCGCCGTTGACCCCGTTCGACGGTTTGAATTGCAATTACTGCGGGTACGCCAACGGCGTTCTCGCTTGGTCCCGGGAAATCGTGCGCCGCGTGGAGCACTATTGGTGCCCCGTCCGGCACGCCGCGCCCCTGGAAAGCGACGTCAACCCGGCGGGTTACGCGGCCCCCGGGGACCGCGCGGCCCTGGACCGCTGGCTGGAGCCACCCCGCCCGTGACGGGTCGCCCCGCGGCGGTCGCCCCGGCCCTCTACCCCTTCGCCTCCCATTACCTGGAACGGGACGGCCACCGACTGCATTACCTGGACGAAGGCCGGGGGGCGCCCGTCGTTTTGCTCCACGGAAACCCCACCTGGTCCTTTTATTATCGGCGCGTGATTCAGGACCTTCGGGCCGATCACCGGGTGATCGCCCTCGACCACCTGGGGTGCGGCCTCTCCGACAAACCCCAGGATTATCCTTACCGTCTAGAAAACCACATCGCCAACGTCGAATTTCTGATCGAAACCCTGGGATTGGAAAAAATTTCCCTCGTGCTCCACGATTGGGGCGGGGTCATCGGCGCGGGGTACGCGGTTCGCCACCCCGCCAACGTCGTTCGGTGGGCCCTGATGAACACCGCCGCTTTCTGGCCCGAGGGTTATTTGCCCCTCCGCCTGCGGTTGTGCCGCGTCCCCCGAATTGGGGAGTTTCTCATTCGACGCTTTAACCTTTTTGCCCGCATCGCCCTGGCGGTGGCCGTGCGGCGCCCGGAGCGATTGACCCCCGAGATCCGACGGGCCTATCTGGCGCCCTACGATTCCTACGCGAACCGAATCGCCACCGCGCGGTTCGTGTTGGACGTCCCCGATTCGCCCCGCCACCCCAGCCACGCCGCGGCCCGGGCCGTGGAAAACGGATTGGCCCGCCTGGCCGGACTCCCCACGCGGATTTTTTGGGGCGAGCGCGACCCCATTTTCAACGCCCGCATTCTGGCGGAATGGGAACGCCGGTTTCCGAACGCCGTCGTGGATCGATTTTCCCAGGCCGGCCATTACGTGCTGGAGGACGCCCACGAATTCATTTTGCCCCGCCTGCGGGAATTCCTGGACGCGCCGGCCCCGTGACGGACAACTGGAATTTCGTCAATCGCGTCCGGGACGTGGCCCGATCGGACCCGAACCGTCGCGCGCTTATTTTCCCGAGGTCCAAGCCGGGCCGCTCCCCCGTGGACTACGGCGCGGTCACCTTCAAGGAGTTGAACGAGGAGAGCGACCGTTACGCCCAGGGTTTGCGGGCGTTTGGGATCGGGCGGGGCACCCGGGTCCTTCTCTTGGTGCCCGTGAGCGTCGAGTTGCTGACCCTGGCCCTGGCGCTTCTCAAAATGGGAGCGATTTTGGTGTTGATCGATCCCGGCATGGGAAAGAAAAGCCTTCTGAAGTGCGTGCAACACGTGCAGCCCCGGGGGTTGATCGCCGTTCCGCTCGTGCACGCCCTGCGCACCCTGTCGCGGAAATCCTTCGGGGGCATCACCCACGCGGTCACGGTGGGCGCCAAATGGTGGTGGGGCGGGCCCACCCATTGGGATTTGCGGAATCCGGTGTGGACGGAATTCCCCGTGGCCGCCGTGAGCCGGGAGGAATTGGCGGCCATTGTTTTCACGACCGGCAGCACCGGGCTCCCCAAGGGCGTTCATTACACCCACGGCGTTTTCGACGCCCAAGTTAAAATTCTCGAGCGGGAATTCCACGCCGGGGACCGCGTGGGCCTCGCGGCGTTTCCCACCATGGCCCTTTATTACCTGGCCATGGGCATTCCCTGCGTATTGCCCCCGGTGGACCCGGCGCGGGTCGCCCGGGCGAACCCGGCGGACATCGTGGACGCCGTGGAGCGGTTCGGCGTGACGAGCGCCGCCGGTTCCCCGATGTTTTGGGACCCGGTGGTCCGCCATTGCCGGGCCGTCGGCAAGCGGTTGGACACCTTAAAAACCGTGACGATGTTCGGCGCCCCCGTTCGGGGATCGCTCCTGGAGGAGTTCGCGGCCGTGCTTCCCTCCGGGGGCCGAACCTTCACGCCGTACGGCGCCACCGAAGCCCTGCCGGTGTCTTCTTTGTCGGGCGACGAAATATTGGCCGAGACCTGGCCCCAAACCCGCGCCGGGGCCGGCGTGTGCGTGGGCCGGCCCTTTGCGGAGCTCACCGTGAAGATCCTTCCCGTTTCGGACGAGCCCATTCCCGATTGGGACGACGCCCGGGTTTTGCCCGCCGGAACCATCGGCGAGATCGTGGTCAAAGGGCCCGTCGTGACGAAGCGCTACGACCACCACGACCGGGAAAACATATGGGCCAAAATTTACGAAGGGTCCGATGTCTGGCACCGGATGGGCGACGCCGGCTACTTTGACGACCGGGGGCGACTGTGGTTTTGCGGGCGCAAAAACCACCGGGTGGAAACCGCGGGGGGCGTGTTGTATTCGGTGCCGGTGGAGGAGATCTTCAACGCCCATCCCCGGGTTTTCCGCACGGCGTTGGTGGGCCTCGGTTCCCGTCCCCGCCAGCACCCCGTTCTGGTCGTCGAGCCCCGTCCCGGGGCGGCGCCCCGGGGCCGCGCCGAGCGGGCGGCGTTCATCGATGAATTAAAAACCCTGGCCAAAAACCACCCCGCCCTGGGCGAGATTCGGGACATTCTATTCCACCCCGGGTTGCCCGTGGATTATCGGCACAACGCCAAAATCATTCGGGAAGAATTGGTTCCCTGGGCGGCGATGGAATTGGGAGGGCGCTGAGCGGTGCGGGCGTTGGTGACGGGCGGTCAGGGTTTCTTGGGTCTCCACCTGGTTCGATTTCTGTTGGGACGCGGGGCCGCGGTCCGTGTCCTTGTCCGCCGTCCGGCCCCGGAGGTCGAGGCCCTGGGGGTGGATTCGATCGTTGGGGACCTGCGGGACGCGGCGACGGTTCGGTCCGCCTGCCGCGACCGGGACGTGGTGTTTCACGTGGCCGCCCACGTGGCCCTCTGGGGGCCCTGGGAGGAATTCTTTTCGATCAACGTCCGCGGAACCGAAAACGTGCTGGCGGGTTGCCGGGCCGAAGGCGTGCCCCGGCTCGTTTACACGAGCACGCCGAGCGTTGTTTTCGACAACACGGACCAAGAAGGCCTCGACGAGTCCCTCCCTTACCCCAAAGCGTTTCTCAGTCCCTACCCGGCCTCCAAGGCCCTGGCCGAAAAAGCGGTTCTGGCGGCCCACGGGCGGGACGGTCTCTCCACGGTGGCGCTCCGCCCCCATCTGATTTGGGGGCCCGACGATCCTCACATCGTCGGCCAACTGCTTAAAAGGGCCCGCCAAGGGCGGTTGTTTTTGGTGGGAAGCGGGCGAAACCGGGTGGACGTGACCTACGTGGACAACTGCGCGGAGGCCCATTGGCGGGCCGCCGAGGCCCTGACGCCGGGGTCGCCTTTGGGGGGGCGCGCCTATTTCCTCAGCCAGGGGGAACCCCTTCCCATCGAAGAGTTCATGCGTCGCGTGGCGGGAGCGGCGGGATTGTCGCCCCGGCTCTTTCGCATTCCTTATCCTCTTGCCTGGGGCGCCGGTTGGTTGATGGAAAAATTCGGCGGCGGAGAGTCGGGCGTCCCGCTCTTAACCCGTTTTCTGGCGGCCGAATTGGCCAAATCCCATTTTTACAACATCGCCGCGGCCAAGAAGGATTTTGGTTATTTTCCACGGGTCGGCACGGAGGAGGGGTTCCGACGGCTGGCGGAGAATCTGGCGGCGGGGGGCGCCCCGTCCGCTAGAAGTGAAGGGACAGTTCGCTGAACACCCGGTCTTGCCGGGCGTACACGCTGAAAAGGCCTTCGGGGTCGCTGCCCGAAAACACGTCGGCCCCCACTTTGAAGGTGACCCAATCGGACATCTTGTAAAGCATTTTTGGCCGAAGGATCTCGTCGCCCTTCCCGAAGTGGTGGAGGAGGATCACCTCGCACTCCAATTTGTTGTTGACGAATTTTCGGCTCAGGCGTCCCGCCACGTAAAGCCGGTTTTTCTCCACCCGAATTAAATCCTCCGAAAACCCCGGAACGTACCGGTCGATCAATTGCAGGTTTGAGTCCCAATTGTCGAAGAAGGTGTAATCGACCCCCACCATGGCGTCGTACGCCGACCGCCGGTCGACGTTGTCTTCGTCGTCGGGGTTGTCGATGGCGGTGTAGCGGCGGGGTTTGGCGACCATTTCGCCTTTCACGATGGCGTCGGACACGTCCTTGGAGAAAGTAAACCCGTAATAATTTTGACGCGGATGGCGGATTTCAAAATCGCCGGTGAAATTGGCCTCGTTCGGCACCCGGAAATAAACCGGATCTTTTTCGAACGAGTGCAGGAAAAAGACGGAAAGATCGAGGCCCCCGGCCAGCATCGACAGCCGACCCCCGGATTCCAGGGTGTTGAGGGAAACGGGGAGGGGTTGCTCCGGGATGGTCGTGAGGTCCACGCCCCGGACCAGAGGGCCCGCTTCGTCCGGCAGAAAAAAGAAATCCGAATCCACGGCCGGCCAACGGTTGGCCCGGGGCACCAGGAGGACGAATTCCTGGGAAAACAGACCACCGTTGTGCACCAGGTCCAACGCCCACTGGGGCCGCCGAATGAGCCAAGTGTCGGGCAAAATCATTTCCCGGAAATCCCGGGCGTTCACCACGTCGGCCACGAAAAGCCCGACGGCCTCGCCCCAGACGATCTGTTGGGCGCCGACCCGGACCGTGAACAATCCCGGCGACCAGTCCACGTAGGCCTCCCGCCACTCCAACGTCGATTCGTTGGTGTCTTTTTCGGTCTCCGGGGCGCCCTCGCTGTCCCGGTTCCGCTGGCGCACCGCAAAATCGTAATTGCCCCTCTCGGAAAAAAACAACCGCAGGCTGTCGTTGGGCCTCGCCGTTTGTTCCAGGTACAATTCGCTTCTTTTCCGCCGCGTGTTGCGGGGATGGGCGATCCGATAGGCCCAAAATTCCGACGCCACGCCGTGGGCCTCGAATTTGGCCAATTTCAAATCCTTGAACCCCATTTCCGGCTCCTCGGCGGCGGCGGTGCCGTAGATGAATTCCGGCAAAGGCGGGGTCGGCGGCCGGGGGACGGGCGGCGGCGCGGGCGGGCGTTTGGTCGGCGGTTCCGGGGCTTTGGCCGGTGGCGACGTTTTGGCCGCCGGGGTCATTTTCATGGCGGAAGCGGGGGGCGTCCCGGGCGTCGGGGGGGCGGCGGTCGGAAAGGGAGCGGCCAACGGGGCGGGAACCGGTTTCACCGCGGCGGGCGCGGGGACGGTTGGACGCGCCGGTTCTTCGGCGGGGGCGGGCGCCGGTGGGGGCGTCGTCTTCATGGCCGAGGCCGGGGGGCTCCCGGGCGTCGAAGCGTCGGGACCCGGAAAAGGAGCGGCCAGGGGCGCCGGCGAAGGCTTGGGCGGCGGAGGGGCCACGGGTTGCGGGGGCAACCCCGCCGTGGGGGATCGACGCGAAGCTCCTTCCAGCCGCTTGGCGTACCACGCGCCGCGGTTTTTCAGCTCTTTCAACTGCTCCGCAAAATGCGTGTCCAGGGACCCGCGGTTTTTTTGGGGTCCGAATCCCGTGTCCCGCCGGGCGCGTTCCAGTTTTTTCTTGGCGTCGAGGTAGGCCGTGCGCATTTTTTGTTCTTCTTCCCGGGCGTCCTTTTGAAGCCGCCGAAGCACCTTTTCCAATCCCCAGCCCGATTTCAGTTTTTCTTCGTACGCGGAGATCGGCGGCAACGCGGCCCGGAGGGCGATCGGAAACCCCGCGATCAATCCAACGAGGAGGAGATGAAAAAAAGGCCACGGGAAGCGAAGCGGGGAGCGGGGGCGGACCATGATGCTCAAGGATAGTAGAAGTGTTCTTAAAAATCCACTCGTCCGGCCGGTAAGTATTTCGGGGGGTCGAACTTGTCAGGAGGAACAATTGAACTTATATTAGGGAGATGAAAAACCTTTGGGCCACGGCCGGCGCGCTTTGGGGGTTGGCGCTCGCCGCCGGCGCGGCGACGACGGAAGGATTGTCCACCCCTTTTCTTTCGATGGGGGCGGGCGCCCGGGCGGCCGCCTTGGGCCAGGCCTACACCGCCGTGGCCAACGACGCCACCGCCGTCTATTGGAACCCCGCCGCTCTGCCCTTTTTGCACCGCCGCACCGTGACGTTGATGCACGGCGCCCTGGTGGGTTCCGCCATGACCTACGACTACGCCGCCTTTGGTCAAAAATGGGGCCGCCACGGCGGCGTCGGGGTGGGCCTCCAGCATTTATCCGCCGGGGGGCTCGTCTTGGCCGACGCGA
Organism: Elusimicrobiota bacterium; assembly: GCA_016722575.1. NCBI lineage: Bacteria > Pseudomonadati > Elusimicrobiota > Elusimicrobiota bacterium. Next base: position 380,916 of record JADKIY010000001.1, read on the forward strand.
GCGGGGCGCGCCAGGGAGAATTCAAACCCCGGGATTTCGCCGGTTCCTTGGCCGTGGGCGGGCAATGGTCGGGGGCGGCGGTGGGGGCGACGGTCAAGCTCGTGCGCCGGCAAGTCGTGAACACCGCCCAAACCCTCGCCTACGACGTGGGGGTCCTCTCCCCGTTTTATTTCGGCAACCGATTGCGCCTGGGGGCCGCCGCCACGAATTTGGGCGGCGCGCTGAAATTCGACCAAGTCAAAGAAAAGATTCCGGCGACGCACCGGGGGGGCGCGGTCGTTCGCTTTTCCCCCCGAGCCTTCGCGTCGGTCGAGGCCGAGAAAAAAACCGGGGCCCGGGCGGCCCTTCGGGTCGGCGGCGAATACGCTCTGGATTGGAAAACCGGCGCCCTGGCCCTGCGGGCGGGTTACGACAGCGGACTGACGGAAGACCGCGGCGCCGCGGGATTCACCGTGGGCCTCGGGTTGGGTTTTGACAACGTGAAGGTGGATTACGCGTTGATTCCGAACCGGGAGGGCGACGTGTCCCATCTGCTGTCGCTGACGACGTGGTTTTAAAAAGGCGGCGTCGCGCGATGGGCCTCGGCGCGGCCCTGTGGATGAGCCTGTCCCCGGCGCTGGAGGCCGCGCCGGTGTTTGTGCGCACGGGCGCCCTGACCTTGGCGGGGAATTCCAATCTGGTCGCCGCCGCCGTCGACGCCGCGGGGACCAACGCCTATTTCGTGAACGGCACGGGGACCGTCACCAAAATCCGTCTGAGCGATTTCACGGAACAATCGTCCCTGACGGTGGCCGGCGTCACTTCCGTGGGGGCGGCGGCCATCGATACCGGCCTCAACCAACTGTATTTCACCGCCAAAGTCTCGGGCGTCGTTAAGCTGGTTCGCGTCCAGTTGGCCTCCTTCACCCACACGCCGGGGTCCGACCAGTTGACGCTCCGTTCGGACGCCATCAACGTGCCCACGGCCTTCGCGGTGGACGCCACCGGCCACCTGGGTTACGTGGCCGCGGGGAAAAGTTCCGCTTCGAACCCGGCGGAAATGATTCGGATCAATTTATCGACCTTCGCCGTGTCCTTTCGGAAGAACGCCACCTTCCCCGACGATTTGAACACCGTGGCGGGGGCGATCGACGGTTCCTACTTTTACGGCCCCTCCACCACCCTCTATCTGTCCGGCCGTTTCGCCATCGGGCGCGTGATATTGTCGAGTTTGGTCCTGGACGCTCCCACGGCCCAGCCGTCGGGGTCGCCCTCGGCCCGGATCGGCCTGGTCGACACGAGCGCCGGGGAGGCTTTTTTCACCACGACCACCGGCGTCGTCTGGCGGGTGAAGACCGGATCCTTCCCTTCCGCCGCAAGCGTTGCGCTGGCCGGATCGCCCACCCCCGCCAGCGGAATCCTCGACCGCCAAAATCGATTTTTATTTGTGGGCACCAGCGAATCGCCGGGGAAAATTAAGCGGGTGGATTTAACGACCTTCGGGGCCTCCGGGGAACTGACGATGAACGCGGGGGAAAACAACCTGTCCTGCGCGGTGTACGATTCCGTGGCGGGGTACGGCTATTTCGGCACCAACACGAGCCCGGCCCGGATCGTGAAAGTGCAACTTTCCAATTTCCTGGGCTCCCCCCCGGTGAACTTGTCGTTGCCGACCGTTTCGGGGTCCCCCATTCAAACCCAGACCTTGACCGGCACCGACGGATCCTGGGGCGGCAGCCCGAGCGGCTTCTCCCGACAATGGCGCCGGTGTAATTCCGCCGGGGCCGCCTGCTTCGACATTGGGGGCGCGACGGGAACGACTTACGTCCTTGGCGTCGGGGACGTGGGAAGCACCGTTCGATTTCGCGTCACGGCCAGCAACGGGAGCGGATCGACGGCGGCCGATTCCTCGGCGACCGCGGTGGTCCAAGCGTCGGTTGTGGCCGTGGCGAGCCTCGCTCTCTCGCCGTCGACCGTTCAGGGCGGCACCGCCACCCACGGCGCGGTGACGCTCGTTTCGGCGGCGCCCGCGGGGGGAAGTTCCGTCGCGTTGACCAGCCTCGACTCGGCGGTGGCCAGCGTTCCGACCAGCGTGCTGGTTCCCGCGGGGCAAACGAGCGCCGGTTTTTCCGTTGACACTTTCGCGGTGGCCTCCGACACCGCGGTGACTTTGCGCGCGACGGCCGGGGGCCAAACGCGGAACGCGTCGTTGACGGTCACCGCTGAGAGCGAAGAAAAACCGCCCCACGTGTTCCCCAACCCCTACCGCCCCGCGGCGGCGGGCCCGCTGACCCTGCAGGATCTTCCGGTTCAAACGGCGGCTAAGATCGTGGCGGCGGACGGACGGTTTGTGCGGTCTTTGACCACGGACGTCAACGGCACCGCGACCTGGGACGGGCTGACGGAAGACGGGGAGCCGGCCCCGAGCGGGATTTATTTGGTCTTGGTGGAGAAGCGGGCGCCGGTCAAGATCGCTCTACAGCGTTGAGCGCGGCGCTTCGGCGGGCGCCGGCGCGGGGTCCACGGCGCCGACGTTGATCACGAAATAGCGGGTGTCTCCGAAGAGGTTGCCCGGCAGGCCGCGGTGTTCCTGGTAGGACAGCGCCACCCGCTGGCCGATGGTGGCCTGGATCCGCCGCGCGACGGTCTCCTCGCGGACGGTAAAAACGAATTTTTCCGGCATGGCCCCGGGCAGGTTGACCATGGCCAGTTCCCCTTCCCAGGTTTTGATCACCCAGCCCTTTTTGGAAATCTTTTGAACGTAACCCGCCCGCTCCCCCGAGGAATACACGTAGGTCAACGATCCCCCCACCCACAGGGCCAATCCGGCGAGGGCGGCCAGCAACGTTAAAATCGAATATTTGATCAACGCCCTTTTTATTTTTTGCCCGAGAGGGACGGGAGCGGCCTCGGCGGATTTCGAAGGTTCCATGGAATTTGTCCTTTAATTTTTTGGCGCCCGCCAACGGGGGGCGAAGCGAATCAGGAACGTAAAAAGCCGCGCGGCCATCTTGCCGGTCCCGTGGGCGATCATGGCCTCGTAGGCGTGACGCTGAAATTCCTTAAGATCGGTTCCCGAATAGCACAGGGCGCCGTCCTTGAAGCAATAACTGCAATACCGCTCGGATTCCCGTGGCCCGGGGTCCTTCCGAAGGGGCATCAAACAGCTTTCGCAGGATGTTCCCATGGCGCGCCTCCTGGCTTTCGTCTAGATCCGTATAAAAAAATCGGAGGGGGAGGCCGCTCCCCCGCGACACTTCCGCTAGCGCGGTCGGGATTCTTCGAATCCCAACCGCACTTTTAAAAAATCGGAGGGGGAGGGATTCGAACCCCCGGTGGGCTTTCACCCACAGACGATTTCAAGTCGTCCGCATTAGACCAACTCTGCCACCCCTCCTGCGGGGTTTCGGGCCTTCTGCCCCGGCGTAAATCGCCGGGACGGCGCCGAAATTTCAATCAAATCGTCGGCGACCGGGCCCGCGCTTTGCGATAAACAGGCGCGGGGCGTGGCCGCACGGACCTACTTCGCCCCGCCGTCCTCCAAAATCTCGTCGACTCCCTGCAGACTGTCGTCCACCGCGAAGGTCTTGATGTAGTCCTTGGGAATATTGGCCGGAGCGGTCGCGCCCGGCGCGGCGCCGAAGGCCACTTCCAGCTTGTCCCCGGGGTTCAGGGTCGCCGATTGGCCTTGCGCCGTGATTTCAATGGCGCCGGTGAAACAGGCGTAAGTGGATTTTTTCTTGTCGTCGCTCAATCCCCAGAACACCGTGCCGCGCACGGCCGCCACGCAGGCGGGGGTGCGCACGGTGAATTTATTGCGCCCTTTGAGCCGGTTTCGAAGTCCGATCAGGAATTCGCCCCGGACAAAGGAGAGCGCGTCGCCGTTTTTGTCGCTGCGAAGGGAAAAACGGGAATTTTCTTTCACGAGGACCGTGGCCCCGGACTTAAAAGCCACTTGGACCCGTCCGCCGTCCCCGGTGCGAATGGTGTCGTCCCGGCGGAATTTTTGGCCGGCGCGCAGGGGGCGGTATTCGGTGGCGCCGGCGGCCCGGACGAAGGCTTTGCCTTGGAAGGCTTTGAGCGAGGCGTCGTAGGCGCGGGCGGGGGAAACGGCGAGGACTCCGAGGAGAATCAAGACCCACTTTTTCATGGCGCGTCCCCTTTCCGGGACCCCCATCGGGGGAGGTCCGCGGAAAGCATTATATATGTTGAAGGGGACCCGTCACGCGGTCCCCGCCGGGTCAGCCGGCGGGGGCGTAAACGACGTCGATGGTGGATTGAAGTTGGAAGCCGCAGGTCTCGCTGGAGCCGGGGAAAATCCGCTCCGCGCGAGATCGGTGCTTTGGAGGGTTCGTTGGCGGGCGTTGACGGCCTGTTGCACCTTGTCGGACAGGTCGAAAATCCCCGTGCCGCCGCAACGGCCCAGGCACTCGGCGGTGAAATCCGCGGTGTCCGCGGCGTTGAACACGTGGGTCTGCTGGTCGAGGACCTGGCGCTGGGGCGTCAGAAAATCGAGCTGCAGGGTCACCCGCTGAACCCCGGGAATTTCCTCCGACAAGGGGCGCTGTTGGGCGGCTTCGTTGGCGTCGGCGCGCCGGCGTCGGACTTTCAATTCGTTTTTGCTGGGGCCGGGGGCGCCCCGGCGTCGTTTCTTGAAAAATTGGGCCACGGTGGTTTCTCCTGGGGTTATTTGTGCCGACGGAAAGGCCCGCGGGGGGGCCGGTTTCCGGGGTGTCGCGCGTTGGGGTGGGACGACCCTTTGTGGGGGGAATGGGACGTTCCCTTGTGAGACGAAAAGGGCGACCGACCCGAACGGCCGGCGGGCGCGCCGCCCCCACGGGGCGGGTTGTTGTATTGAAAATTCGGGATCATCGCCCGGGGAAACACGATCCGGGCGTAGCGTTCAATGCCCCGGACGAAGGATTCTTCCGACGGGTCCACGAGCAAAATGGCGTCGCCCACGCCGTAGGCCCGGGCGGTGCGGCCCACGCGGTGGACGTAGTCCTCCGCGTGCCGCGGCACGTCGAAATTGACCACGTGGCTGATGCCTTTGACGTCGATTCCCCGGGCGGCGATGTCGGTGGCCACCAGAAGCCGCGTGCGGGCGTGGCGGAAATCGTCCATGGCGGCCTGCCGCTGATTCTGGGACCGGTTGGAGTGAAGGACGCCCGTGCGGTAGCCGCATTCGGTGAGCCGCTGGGCCACCTTGTCGGCCCCGTGTTTGGTCCGGGTGAACACCAGGACCGAGCGCATTTCCGTCGAGTTGAGAAGCGTCAACAACAAGGGGATTTTTTGGGATTGAATGACCGGGTAGGCGATCTGGCTGATGCCTTCGGCCACGGTCGCCGGTTTTTCCACCTCAACCCGGGCGGGGTCCCGGAGGGCGAAGGAGGCGATGCGTTCCACGTCCTTGTGCAGGGTCGCCGAATAGAGCTGGGTTTGCCGTTCCGGCGGAACGTGTTTCAAAATGTCTTTGATGTCGGGCAGAAAGCCCATGTCCAGCATTCGGTCCGCTTCGTCCAACACCAGCTGATCGATGCGATGGAGTTGAAAATTCTTTTGTTCCAGGTGGTCCATGAGGCGGCCCGGCGTGGCCACCAGAATTTGGGCCCCTTGGCGCACGGCGTGGGTCTGGCCGCTGTGGCCCACCCCGCCGATGATGACGGCGGTTTTGACTGGGGAAAAACGGGAACATTCCTTGATGACGCGATCCACCTGAACGGCGAGTTCCCGCGTGGGAACCAGGATCAGCACCCGCGGACCGGGACCGGGCTTGGTCAGCAGTCCGTGGAGAATGGGCAGAACGAAGGCGGCCGTTTTGCCGCCGCCGGTTTGGGCCGCGCCCAAAACGTCCCGCCCCGACAGGGCCAGGGGAATGGCTTTTGCTTGAATGGGAGTGGGTTCGGTGTAGCCGAGGGCGGCGGTGGCTTTGACGAGGGTGGGGTGAAGGGACAGTGATTCAAAAGACATGGGGAGGCTTAAAAAAAGCCGTGGGTTCCTTTAACTGCGAATTCGCCGTTGCGGTGGTGACAAAACCGGAAGGACGTTGCGTTGCGTCGACGACAGTCTCCCATAATCCCGGACCCCTGTCAAATCCGTCGAGCCGATCCCCGCCCCCGGGGGGGGGAACTTTTACTCCCGGGCGTCGTTTTCTAAAGGGACCGCGTATGCCGGGGTCGACATTCGAGAAAGGACGCCTTCATGAACACGTGGCCGGGGCTGTTTTTGGGACACGGATCGCCGATGAACGCCATCCGGGACTCGCCCTTTGCGAGCGCCTGGGAGGAATTGGGGCGCGCTTTGGGAAAGCCCCGGGCCGTTCTGTGTCTCTCGGCCCACTGGCTCACCCGGGGAACCTTTTTGACCGGAAACGCCCGGCCCCGGACGATCCACGATTTCGGCGGTTTCCCGCCGGCGTTGTACGAGGTTCACTACCCGGCTCCCGGGGACCCGGCTCTGGCCGAAAAAACCGCCGCCCTGTTGGGGTTGGGCTCTGTGGCGGTCACGGACGAATGGGGGTTGGACCACGGCGCCTGGAGCGTCCTGCGCCGTCTCTATCCCGCCGCGGACGTTCCCGTCGTGCAAATGAGCCTCGACGTCGGTCTGTCGGCGGCGGGCCATTGGGCCCTGGCCGAACGATTGGCCCCGTTGCGGGAAGACGACGTTCTCGTTTTGGCCAGCGGCAACGTGGTACACAACTTGGGGGACATTTCCATTGAAGCCGAGGCGTCGGTGCCGCCCTGGGCCCGGGATTTTGACGAAGCCGTGGCCCAAGCGCTTCGGGGCCGTGACAAGGAGGCGCTCATCGCCTGGGAATCCCTCACGCCCCAGGCCCGGCGGGCCCATCCCACGCCCGATCATTTTTGGCCCCTCCTCTACACCGCGGCGCTGCGGCGTCCGGGAGACGCGTTGACTTTTCCGGTCGACGGTTTTCAGCACGGGACGATCGCCATGCGGGCGGCGCGCGCGGGCTGACGTCGGCGCCTGAGCCCCGTCATTGACGTCCCCGCGGTTTCCTGCAACACTGGGGGGGCCGCCACAAACACCGGGGGGGAACGCGGGCCTTGAAAAAAGTCGTTTTTCGCCGCTATTTGCTCAAGCGGCTGAACACCAAGATTTCCGATAATAAAAAGCTCGCGCTCCTTCACGGGGCGCTTCGGCGTTATTGTCCCTTCGTCGACCGGATCGCCATCGCCCTGCACGACACCAAAGCCGGCCGCCTCAAAACCTATCTGTCGAGCAACCGGGGTCCGTCGCCCTTGGTCCGTTACGAATCGGCCTTGGGCGACTCGCCCTCCCTGCGGCGGTTGCTGGCCAACCGGCGGTCCCGGGTGGTCAACGACCTCTCGGTGTTCGACGAGGGGCGGGGATTGCACACCCTGGAAATCCGCGCCCACGGGTACCAATCCAGCTACGCGTTCCCCATGATCGTCAATGGGCGGGTGGCCGGCCTCCTATTTTTTAACAGCCGTAAAAAAAACAGCTTCACCCCCCGCGCCCTCGACGTGCTGGATTTGTTCGCGCACTTAATCGCCAACGTCGCCACCGCCGGTCTGCGCACGGCGGGCGTCATGACGGCGGCGCTTCAAACCGCCAACGAAATGGTCCATTACCGGGACCCCGAAACCGGCAACCACCTGGAACGAATGGCCCGTTATTCGCGCCTGATCGCCCAGGAGTTGGCCCGCGCCGGGCTCTACCGGTTCGACGACGAGCAGATTCAAACCATCGAATCCTTCGCGCCGCTCCACGACGTGGGGAAACTGGGCATTCCGGACAACGTTTTGCTCAAACCCGGAGCCCTGACCCCGAAAGAAAAAAAAATCATGCGGTCGCACACCACCCAGGGTCGCCGCATCATCGACGCCATCCTGCACAATTTCAAATTGGAGTCCCTCCATCGAGTGGACGCCCTGCGGCACATCGCCGAACACCACCACGAGGCCATGGACGGATCGGGCTATCCCCACGGTCTCAAAGGGAACAAGATTCCCATTGAAGCGCGCATCATCGCCGTGGCCGACATTTTCGACGCGTTGACCAGCGTCCGCCCCTACAAAAGCGCCTGGTCCAACGACCGGGCGTTCCGCTACCTTCGCCGGCTGAGCCGCACCAAGCTCGACCGGGACTGTGTGCAGGCTCTGGGCCAGCACCGCCACGCGGTGGAGGAAATCCAGGCCCATTTTCACGACGCCCCCCGGCCCCGCGGGACGCTTGAACGACCGACGTTGACCGGCCGCGCCGGCTAAGCGTCGGGCCCCGTCGTCCGATCTCGACCCCCGCGTTGCGCCAAGCGGGAACGCGGTAAAAGCAAAGGAGATTGCCATGACCCCGAAGCCCCCGCCCTCGGAAGGGGCGAATTCCTACGGTTCGTTTGTTCTTCGAAACCGCGGCTACATCCCGGACGATTTGCAAAAAAAAATCCTCAACACACGGGTGTTGTTGGCGGGGTGTGGCCTTGGGAGCCCCATCGCCGAGGCTCTCCTGCGGACGGGTTTCACCCGTTTGCTTTTGGTCGATCACGACACCATCGCCCCCCACAACCTGAATCGGCAAAACTTCACGGCCGCGGACATCGGACGTCGGAAAGTGGAGGCGTTGGCCGATCGATTGAGGGCGATTTTTCCGGCCGCCGAAATCGAGACGATGGCCGACCGCGTGCGTCTTGAAAACGCCCGGGCCATCGTCGAGCGCGCCGATTTGATCCTGGACACCATCGATTTTCTGAGTCTTCCCGACTTGGTTTCCCTTCACGACGCCGCCCGGGAATCGGGAAAACCGCTCCTGTCCTGCCTTACGGCGGGGTGGGGCGCCGCGGCCCTTTATTTCCCGCCGGGCAACCCCTGCACCGCGCGCCGCTTGTTCGGCTTGCCGGACCGGGGGCCCGTGACGGGGGCCTCCTACGTGGAGCGTTTTGCCGGGATCATGAAAGCCCTGGCCGGTCGCTTGAACCCCGCCATCACGGCGGTCATGGCGGAGGCCCTCACGGTCATGGAGGACGGCACGCCGTGTCCGGCCTCCCAGGTGGCCGCGGGCGGGGCCGCGGTGGCCGCCCTGGCCGCGACGTTGGCGGTTCGCGTGGTGGGGGGTCAACCGGTGGCCGAGGCGCCCCGGATTCATTTGGTCGATTTGGACCGGTTGGCGCCCGAGGGGACGCTGACCTTGGGGGGACCGGCGTGATCGCGCGCTTGCTGGCGTGGTCCGCCAACTTTTCGGCCCGGTGGAATCTCCCGGTGCCGCTGACCCTTCAATTATTGACCGAGGCGTGGCTGTGGAACCACCCCGACCAAATCAAAGTTTTTTTGAATCACGTGAACCCCGCGGCGCTCTGGCGGTTGGGCGGGAAAAAAATGCTGGCGCTCGTCCGCCGTTTCGCGCGGACCACGCCCGCCTTGGCGGACCTGGCCGCGGCCCATTTTCCCGACGGGTTGAAGTCCATCGACGACTTCAAGGCCCGCATGCCGGTGGTCGACAAAGCCTCGTACATCAAACCCCGCCGTTTGACGGAACTGTGCCAGGGCGGCCGTATCCCGCGCGCCGGGTCCCTGTATAAATCCGCCGGCACCACCGGCCAGCCCACCATCTGGACCGACAGCGTCCGGGAACAATTGGCCTTCGACAAATCCGTGGGTTTCATCGGCCACACGCTGTTGGACATGGTGACCCGGGACTACATCATCGTGAACTGCTGGGTGATGGGGTCGTGGCTCACGGGCGGCAACTTCGCCTCCAGCGCGCGGTTTTACGGAAACATCATCAACATCGGCACGCTCTTGAACGAGGCCGTGGAGACCGTTCGGGCCATCGGGCCGGAGCGTCCTTTTCTGATCGCCGGGTACCCCCCCTTCGTTTATTCCCTGTTGAAAAAATTGGAGGACGGGGGGTGCGACTTTTCCCAATACCGGTTTGACGTGGTGGTCGGGGGGGAGGGCTTCGTGGAGGAGTGGCGCGACGCCCTCATTCGACGGCTCGGCCGCGACCGCGCGGTCTTCTCGGTTTACGGATCCTCGGACAAGGGGTTGGGGGAGGGCATCGAGACCCACCTCGCTTACGGTTTCCGCACGCTGCTCTACGTCGCGTCGTTGACGCTCGTCGATCCGGTCCAAGCCGCCGCGGCCTGGCGCCTGCGGTCCGGGGAATCCGCCCCGCCCTTCACCGCGGCGACCGCCCGGGCTTTCCTGGAGGCGTTGCTGGGCCCCGACGGGATTCAGCGAACGCCCATGGTGTTTCAGTTCGACCCCACCATTTATTACAACGAGAATCTTCCCTCGAGCCCCGGGGGCTCGGGCCGCCGGGAATTCGCTTCCACGGTTCTCCTCCCGTGGATGACGATCCCCCGGGTGCGCTACAACATCCACGACGAAGGGTTTGTGGTGACCTACGACGAGGCGCGGCGGGCCGTGGAGGCCGCGGGCGTACCCTGGGAAAAGCTGAACCTTCGCGGAGACCCTTATTTCGACCTGCACCTGCCGTTTCTATTCATCTTCGGCCGGACGGACGGGACGGTGTCCATTGACGGCGCCAACATCTTTCCCCAGGACGTGGATCGGTGCCTGCGGGAGGATCCCTTCCTCTCGGATTGGGTCTACGGGTTTCAGCTCTTCGTGACGCCGTTCTACAATCTGGGGATCGCGTTGGAATTGCGGGCCGGGGCCCCCGAGAACCCGGAACATCTGGAACGGGCGCGGCAATGGTTGGACGAGCGCCTGGCCAAATACAGCGCCGGGTACGCGGAACTTCGGCGCGATCAACTGCCCTCGGCCGTTTTGACGGTGGAAAAACACCCCCACGCCACGGGGCCCTTCGCGAACCGCCGGGTGAAAACCCCCTCGGTTCGGAATTCGCCGAATCCGGGCTAAGCCGAATCCCGCCAGAGCGGGCCGCTTCGGTGGCGTCGCGCCCAATGGGGCTCGGGGTGGGGGCGGACGCTCGTTCACGCCCCCGGTCGCGCGGAAGGCCCTGACGACCGGCGTTAATGCCGGGGGGGACGGGGGAGCGCTCCGCCGCTGAGCCGAGAGGGAGCCTTTCCGACGTGCCGGTAGGTCAAGACGGCAAGGGTGAGGACCGTGAGCGGGAGCGCGAACCACATCATCATCGCGTTGAAAAGCGGCAAGGCGTCGTGCGCGCGGGCGTCCAGCACGAGGAACGCCGTGTACGCCGCGTAGTAAAATAGAAAAACAATCCCCTCCCACCGAGCGATCACGTGGCCTGTAAAAAAAATCGGCAGACAGGCCAGGGCCACGGCGGTCATCAAGGGGATGTCGAAGGCCCGGGCCGCCCCGGAGACGGCCACGCCGCCCCCCAGAACCGCCGACGCGCCCAAAACTCCAAGAATATTGAAAATATTCGATCCCACCACGTTGCCCACGGCCAAATCCCGCTCTCCTCGCCAGGTGGCCAAGAGCGACGTCGCCACCTCGGGCAGGCTCGTGCCCGCGGCCACAATGGTGAGGCCGATGATGAGTTCGCTGAAGCCCGCGGACCGGGCCAAATGAACGCTGCCCTCCAGGAACCACCGGGCGCCCAGGACGAGGAGGGCCAATCCACCGCCGATGGCGAGGATGTTGAGCCCCGGGGAAGATTTCACGGGAGCCGGGTTGCCGTTGCCCTGGCGGAGACCCAAGCGCACCTGGAAGAACGTGTAGGCCGCCAGCAGGAGGAGAAGGAAGACCCCCTCCGCCCGGGACACCCGACCGTCCAAGGCCAGGACCCAGAGGAGAACGCTGACGGCAATCATGAGGGGGACTTCGCGCTGGATGATGGGACGGCTCACCAGAAGGGGGGCGAGCAGGGCCGAGGCTCCCAAGATGAAGAGAACGTTAAAAATGTTGGAACCCACGACGTTCCCCAGGGCGAGATCGGCCTGCCCCGCCAGAGCGGCCTTGGCGCTGACGATCATTTCCGGGGCGCTCGTCCCATAGGCCACGATGGTCAAGCCCACCACCAGGCTCGGAATCCCCGCCCGGAGCGCCAACCGGCTGGCGCCCCGAATCAGAAACTCGGCCCCCAGGACCAGGAGGGCCAGCCCTCCCACCAGCAACGCCGTCGTCATTCCGGTGTCCACGGAGACATTTACTTTTTCCCCACGGCCTGCTTTTCGGTTTCGTCCATGAGACGCCGGAAGGCCTTGAGGTCTCCGGAAAGATAATCGGCCACCAGCGCGTCCAAACGATCCGCTTCCTCGGGCAACACTCGCCGGGCGGAGGCGAGTTGGCGACCCAGGAGAGTTTGTTGCGCCGCCACGTCTTCCTCCAAGGCCGCGCCGTCCCGGGCCAGTTGTTGGGCGGTCAGGACGAACACCCGTCCCACCAAATAGGCGTCGTCCAAATAGCCGAAGAACCCCTTGTCTTCGACCAAATCCGCGGGGTGATACAGATAAGTGAGCGTGATGCCGTGCAAACGGCGGAAATTCTCCGGCACGTCGGCCCGATCGTACCACCGGCGAACCCGCTCCAGCAGATCGGGCAGGGCCAGGATGAGACCCCGGGCGTCTTCCGAAACGTTCCCATCGACCGCGCCCCCGAGCCCGGCGGCCACGCGTTGGGTCCAGGATTCCCGCTCGCCAAGACTTAACTGATTCAACTGGTTGCGAAAGGCTTTCAGCATGTCTTCCTCCTTGAACGAAGAATTTCTACGCCGCCCAGGACAGGCCTTCCCGGGCCAGGGCCTCCAACCGCTTGACCCGTTCCCGGGTGGCCGGGTGGGTCGAAAAGAGGACCGCCAAACCGCCCCCCCGGAGGGGATTGATGATGAACAGATGGGCCGCGGCGGGGGACGTGGGCAGGGCCTGTCGTCGGGCGAGGGCCTCGATTTTGAGCAGCGCGCTGGCCAGGGCCCGGGGGTTTCCCGACAGTCGCGCCGCGGCTTCGTCCGCGTCGAATTCCCGGGACCGGGAGATGGCCGCCTGGATCAACAGGGCCGCCAGGGGGGCCACGATCACCCCCACCAGGCCCGCCCAGGGGTGACCGCCCTCGTCGTTATCCGAGGAGGAGCGACCCGCGAGGGCGGTCCACATCGCCAGGTCGGCCAGCATCGACAGGGCCCCGCCCAGGGCCGCCGCCACCGTCATGGTGAGGGTGTCCCGGTTTTTAATGTGGCCGATTTCGTGGGCCAAAACGCCCTCGATTTCCGCCCGGTCCAGGGAGGCCAGCAGTCCCTCGGTTACGGCCACCGCGCCGTGGGCCGGGTCCCGCCCCGTGGCGAAGGCGTTGGGGGCGGCCTGAGCCAGACGGTAGAGCCGGGGAATCGGAATGCCCGCTTTCAGGGACAGGGTCCGAACCATCCGGTGAAGGTCCGGGGCCTCCCGCTCCCCCAGGGGTTTCGCGCCGGACATGGCCAGGACGATCTTGTCCGACCACCAATAACTTGCGAAGTTCATCCCACCGGCCAACACCAGGGCCATCGCCAGACCGGTCGATCCCCCCAGGGCCTGGCCCATCCATAAGAGGAGGGCCGTCAACAATCCCAACAGCGCCGTCGTTTTCAATCGGTTCATGAATGATTCTCCTTTGAAAGGATCAGGAACGTCGCGGAGCCCGGAGCCTTTTTTCCTGCCGGATTCCCGCGGCGGCTCCCCGGGGCGCGAACCAGCGGCCGTTTGCCATTCGGCGGGCGTCGGGGCGATCCAAATGTGTGTCCAGCAGGCCGTCGATCCGTTCCGCCAGCTCCGGCCAGTGGCGCCGGAAAATCTCCACCCATTCAGGGACGCCGAGGGCCAAGGATACGTTATCGGTCAGGGGCCGCAGGCCCGCCGGGCCGACTTCCTGCATGGTCCGGTAATAGGTGGCGGCCACGATGTAGGCGTCGTCCAAATACCCGTAGAGGCCGGCGTCGCCCTCGGGCAACAAGTCCTCCGGGTTGACGATGTAAGCCAGGGCGAACACCTGGGCGCGTTTCAAAGGCTGGGGCACCCCCAACTCCCGGGACCAGGCGGCGATTTGGCCCAGCATGTCGGGCATGGCCAAAATCATCCGTCGGAGCGGGGCCTCGATGCGGGGGGCTTCCAGCGGGCCCACCCGCTCGGTGACCCGCCGGCGAAAGGGATCCTGGGGATCGTTCGCCAACCGCGCCAGTTTTTCCTGAAAGGCTTTCAGCATGGGGGTCCTCCCGTTTGTATTTGAAGGACCATTTTACCGGGCCTCCATTGCATTTGTCCAATAGATAAATAAACACGTATAATTAGGTTTAATAAATGATTCCTCTGAACTACCACCATCTCTATTACTTTTACACCGTGGCCAAAACCGGGAGCATCGCCAAGGCCACGGACACGCTGCTTCTGGCCCAGCCGACGATCAGCGCCCAGATTAAGGAACTGGAGCGGTTTTTCAAGCGGCCGCTGTTCGAACGCCGAAACCGCCGGCTGGTCCTCACGGAGGACGGCCGGCGGGTCCTGGACTACGCCGAAAGCATTTTCGGCCTGGGCCGAGAGTTGGAGGACGTTTTTCGGGACCGGGCCCCCGGGGCGCCAACGGGCGCGCAGCTGGGCGTCGCCACGGACACCCCCCGCGCCCTGGCCCATCGATTGCTGGAAATGGCCCTGGCGGATTTTCCCGGGGCCCCCCTGATCGTGCGGGAGGGACCGACGACCGCTCTGGCGGAGGACCTTCGTCAGCAACGACTTGATTTGGTCTTAAGCACGTCGCGGTTGCCCCCCGGGACCAAAGACGAATTCATCACGAAACGCGTCGGCCGGATTCCCCTGGTGTTTGCGGCCGTCCCGCGCCGGGCGGCCACGGTGCGCCGTTGGCCCGACGATCTGGGGCGTCAACCGATGGTTTTGCCGGCGGGGGGGGCCTATCGGGAGATTCGGGACTTGTGGGATCAATGGGGCATTTCCCCCAAAGTTCTAGTGGAAGTCGACGATGTGGAGTTGGCCCGCCGGGTGGCCCTCGAGGGCCACGGGGTGGCGGTATTGAACGCCTTGACCGCCGCCGTCCAAACCCCCGGGGCGCGCCTGGTTCCGGTGGGGAAACCCACGGGTCTTTTCGAATCCGTTTATCTCACGGTGAGGCGGCGAAAATACACCAATCCTATTGCCGCCCGCCTCTTTGAGGATTTTGTCTTGTCCTCCGAAACATAAACCCCGGGGAAAAAGGATGGACCGGCGTTCCGGCGGCGCGCCGAAGGACAAAAGCCCCTCCCTCCCCCAGCGTCCTGGGGGGGGGTCCGGCCTTTTGATTCGCCTCCCCAACTGGTAAGATTTCCCTCGCGCCGTGCCCCTATTCCTCGTCGCTACCCCCATCGGCAATTTGAAGGACTTGAGCGACCGGGCCCGGGAGGTTTTGGCCGGGGCGGACGTCGTTTTGGCCGAGGACACCCGGCAGACCCGGAAACTCCTCCAGCACGCCGGGCTGGACCGGCCGATGCTTCGCTACGACGAGCACGTTCATCGGCGGTCGGCGCCGGAGATTTTGGAGCGGTTGGCCCGGGGGGAAAAGATCGCCCTGGCCACCGACGCGGGCACGCCGGGCCTCTCCGACCCGGGCGGCCGGTTGGTGGCCGAAGCCGTCGCCCGGAACCTGCCGGTGATCCCGATCCCCGGCCCCTCGGCCCTGCTGGCGGCCCTGGCCGCGTCGGGGCTTCCCTGGGACCGATTCACGTTTTTGGGATTTTTGCCCCGGCGCCCCGGTCGGTTGAAGCGGGAGCTGGAAGCGGGACGGGAACGGACGATCGTGTTTTACGAGTCGCCCCACCGGGTGGTCAAAACCCTGGACATCGCCCGGGAAGTGTTGGGCGACGCCCCCTGCGCCGTGGCGCGGGAGCTCACTAAAATCCACGAGGAAATTTTGCGGGGCCCCTTGTCGACGGTGGCCGAGGCCCTTCGGGCCCGGAGCGAAGTGCGGGGCGAAATCACGGTGGTGGTGGCCCCGGCGGAAACGCCGGCGGACGATTCGAACGAGGAGGATTCGGAATGATCTCGGCGGCGGTGGTGGGCGCGACGGGCTACACGGGCGGGGAACTCCTTCGAATTTTGCTCCAACACCCCGATGTCCGCGTCGTCCGGGTCACGTCCGAATCCAAACCCGGCCGCCCCCTGGCCGAGGTCCACCCCTTTCTCCGCGGCCGGTTGAATCTGACCCTCGAAAAATTCAACGCCCGATCCATCGCCAAAAGCGTCGACGTGGCGTTTTTCGCCCTGCCCCACGGCGTGGGCTCCAAAAACATCGCCGACTTCGTGAAGGAAGGCAAACGGGTCGTTGATCTGTCCGCGGATTTCCGAATAAAAAAATTGTCGGTTTACGAATCCACCTACCAGGTGAAACACGCCTCGCCGGCGCTCCTGGCCAAAGCGGTCTACGGCCTGCCAGAATTGTTCCGGGGTCAAATTCCCGGGGCCCCGGTGATCGCCAACCCCGGGTGCTACGCCACGACGACCATTCTGGCCTTGGCGCCCCTCCTGAAAAACAAACTGGTTCGCTCCGGATCCATTGTGGTCGACGCCAAGTCCGGCGTGTCGGGCGCGGGGAAGAAACTGGACCCCATGTATCTCTATTGCGAAGCCACGGAAAATTTCCAGGCGTACGCCGTGGTCAAGCACCGCCACGTGCCGGAAATCGAGCAGGCCTTGGGCGACCACGCGGGGGCCGCGCCCACCCTCACCTTTGTGCCGCACCTGGTGCCCATGACCCGGGGAATCCACGTGACGGCCTACGCCGATTTAAAAAAGAAGACGACGCCCGCGCGCTTGCGCGCGGTGTACGAAGCGGCCTACGCGGGGGAGCGGTTCATCCGCGTTCTCCCCGAGGGACAATGGCCGCAGACCAAGGACGTGGCGGGGACCAATTACGTCGACATTGCGGTCGCCGTGGACGAACGCCACGGGCGCGCGGTGGTGCTCGCCGTGCTGGACAACCTGGTCAAGGGCGCGGCGGGTCAAGCCGTGCAGAACATGAACCTGCTCTTCGGTTTGGATGAGACCGCGGGGCTCCAATAACTAAAACGCGGACGGCGCTCGGCGCCCCCGTGGGAGGACACGATGGGTTTCATTGGTTTTTTGAAGAAGTTGTTGGGCATGTCCAACGCGGGCGACAAGCGTCTGTTGTGCGCCGAGTGCGGCGGGGATTTCGTTTTCGAAGCCGGCGAGCAGGCTTTTTTCGCCGAGCGGGGATTGACCCCGCCCAGGCGGTGCCCCGACTGCCGTAAGAAAAACCGCGGCCGCCGCCGCTTCGGACGGGGCCGGGGCCGTTGAGCGCCCTCCCCCTCGCCAACGCCGACCTTCCGCCGGGGTTCGCCCTCCACGGCCTCCGGGCCGGCATCTCCAAAAAAGCCGGTAAAAAAGACTTGGCGCTGTTCCTCTCGGAACGGCCGGCCCGGGCCGCGGGCGTTTTCACGACGAACCTCGTGAAAGCCGCCCCCGTCCGGTATTGCCAAAAGAAATTGGCGGCTTCCCGAACGGCCCGGGCCGTGGTCATCAACTCCGGCTGCGCCAACGCCTGCACCGGCCGCGCCGGCGCCGCGGACACCGCCTGGACCGCCGACCTCCTGGGCCGGGGATTGGGCGTCAAACCCTCGGATATTTTGGTCGCTTCCACGGGCGTCATCGGCCGTTCGTTGCCGCGCCCGGCCCTGGGCCGGGGTCTTCGGGAATTGATCGCCCGGGTCCGGAAAAACAACGGCGGCCAAGCGGCCGACGCCGTCCGGGCCATCATGACGACCGACACCCGCCCCAAGGCCGCCCGCGCCACCTTTAAAATCGGCGGTCAAACCCGCGTGGTCTGGGGATGCGCCAAGGGCGCCGGGATGATCCACCCCAACATGGCCACCATGCTTTCGGTGGTGTTGACCGACGCGGGGGTTCCCGCCCCCGCTCTCCAGCGCGCCCTGACCGCCGCCGCCCGCGGCACCTTCAATTGCGTGAGCGTGGACGGGGACACCTCCACCAACGACAGTCTTTTCCTGTTGGACAACGGGGCGCCGCGGCCCTATTCCCCGAAAGAGTTGTCCGCTTTCCAGTCGGCGCTGGAGGAAGTGTGCCTGTCCTTGTCCAGCCAGATCGCCGCCGACGGGGAAGGGGCGACGCGGGTGGCCTGGATCTTCGTTCAAGGCGCCCGCACCGAAAAGGCGGCCCATCAATTGGCCGCCACCGTGGCCACGTCGGCCCTGTTTAAAACCGCGCTTCACGGCGCCGACCCCAACTGGGGCCGCGTGTTGGCCGCCCTGGGCCGGGCCGGCGTGCCCTTCGACCCGGACCGGGTGGACGTGCGCATCGGCGACACCCTGGTTTGCCGCGCCGGCGGCCGGGCGCCCCATTCGGAAAAAGCGGTCCACAAGGCTTTGAAAAAAGACCGGGTCACGGTGACCGTCGACCTTCACCAGGGAAAAGCCTGGAGCCACTACGTCACCTGCGACTATTCAAAAGACTACATTTCGATCAACGCCGATTACACCACCTGACGTCGGTTCTTTAAAACGGGAGAATGGGTGAAGACCCGGACCTTTCGCCTTCAAAAAGGGGCGCTGGCCCCCGCCCGGACCGCCGAAACCGTCGACATCCTTCGATCCGGCGGGTTGGCGGTGTTCCCGACGGACACGGTGTACGGGCTGGCCGCCAGCGTTTTCCGCCCGACGGCGATCAAAAGGATTTACGCCCTGAAGGGGCGTTCCTACAAAAAGCCCCTGCCTTTCCTGGTGGCCAGCCTCGAGCAGGCCCTGGCCCTGGTGGAGTCGCCGGACGCACGGCTTCGAAAGGTGTTGAAAAAATATTGGCCCGGGCCTTTGACCGTGGTGTTCAACAGCTCCCCCCTGGGCCGATGGACGACGGGGGGCAAAGACACCCTGGCCCTGCGCGTTCCCGACCATCCGGTGGCCCGGGCCCTGCTTCGGGCCATGAATTCGCCTCTGGCGGTCACGAGCGCCAACCGCTCCGGCCGCCCCGAGGCCACGACCGGCCGCCAGGCGGCGGCCGTCTTTGGGGGCCGGGTGGACGTGCTGGTGGACGGCGGCCCCTGCCCCGGCGGCGTTCCCTCGACGGTTCTGGACGTGTCCAGCGTGGCCTGGACCCTGCGACGGGAAGGCGCGGTGCCCAAAGCGGATTTGCTTCGATACATGGCATAAGGAGATGGCAATGAGCGAGCTGAAGAAGTCGGACCCCAAAATTTACGAAATCGTCCAGGCCGAAACCCGGCGCCAGGAAGAGGGATTGGAAATGATCGCCTCGGAAAACTACGTCTCCGAAGCGGTCCTGGAAGCCCAGGGATCGGTGTTGACCAACAAATACGCCGAGGGCTATCCCGGGAAGCGCTACTACGGCGGCTGCGAGGAAGTGGATAAAGTGGAAACCCTGGCCATCGAACGGGTCAAGGCGCTCTTCGGCGCGGAGCACGCCAACGTGCAGCCCCACTCCGGGTCCCAGGCCAACATGGCCGTCTACATGGCGGCCCTCCAACCCGGGGACACGATCATGGGCTTGGAACTGTCCCACGGCGGACACCTGACCCACGGCCACCCGCTCAACTTTTCCGGCAAGTATTTCAAGATCGTTTCCTACGGGGTCCACCCCGACACCGAACGGGTGGATTACGACAAGCTGGAGTCCCTGGCCCGGGAACACAAACCCAAGATGATCGTCTCGGGCGCGTCCAATTATTCCCGGGTGTGGGACTGGGAGCGCCTGCGGGCCATCGCGGATTCCGTCGGGGCCCTCCACTTCGCCGACATCGCCCATTACGCCGGGTTGATCGCGGCCGGAGAGTATCCCTCGCCCGTGGCCCACGCCGATTTCGTCACCACGACCACTCACAAAACCCTTCGGGGCCCCCGGGGGGGCGTCGTGATGTGCAAGGAACGTTTCGCCAAGGACGTCGACCGGGTCGTGTTCCCCGGGGTCCAAGGCGGCCCCTTGATGCACGTGATCGCCGCCAAAGCCGTGGCTTTCGGCGAAGCGCTTAAACCGGCGTTCAAAAAGTACCAGGCCCAGGTGCGCGTCAACGCCCAAGCGTTGGCCGCCGCCCTGGTCAAGCACGGTTTTCGAATCGTGGCGGGGGGGACCGACAGCCACGTCATGTCCGTCGATCTGCGCCCCAAATCCGTCACCGGGAAAGACGCCGAGGTCGTGCTGGGGAAAGCCGGCATCACCGTCAATAAAAACACGATCCCCTTCGACCCCGAAAAGCCTTTCATCACCTCCGGCGTCCGTCTCGGCACGCCGGCCCTGACCACCCGGGGCATGAAAGCCAAGGAGATGGAAAAGATCGCCGGCTGGATCAACGCCGCCATCGAGGGGCGTTCGGACGACAAGGCCTTGGCCAAAATCCGGCGGGAGGTGGAAACGCTCTGCAAAAAGTTTCCCCTCTATCGCCACCGTTTGAAACGGGGGTAATCCCTGCCCCTCCTTCTCGCCGTCGGTTTTTTCACGGCCTTCGCGGTCGCCGCGGGCCTGACGCCGGCCTTCGCCGCGCTCTCGCGCCGCTGGGGCGCGATGGACGTTCCCGACGAGCGAAAAGTCCACCGGCAACCCATCCCCCGCTGGGGCGGGGGCGCCATCGCCGCGGGGGTCTTCGCCGCCCTCGGCGCCTTGGCCCTGCTGGTTCCCCGGTTTCGCGCGCTATTGGCCTACCAACACCGCCTGGTCAAAGACGGGCAGGTCGTGGGCACCCTGGGCCTCGGATCGCAACTTTCGGGCATCCTTTTGGGCGCGTCCTTCTGCGTGATCCTCGGCATGTGGGACGACCGCCGTTCCCTCCCCCCCGTGGTCAAACTGCTCGCCCAAATCATCGCCGCCTACGTGGCCATGATGTACGGCGTTCGCATGGCCGGTCTGGCCCTGCCCGGCCTGGGTTTCGTCGAGTTCCCTTTGTTCCTTTCCCAAATCGTCACGTTGCTTTGGCTGTTGGGTTTTATGAACGCCATCAACCTGGCGGACGGGTTGGACGGATTGGCGGCGGGACTGGCGGCCATCGCCGCCGTGACGTTTATGTTTGTGGCGTTGCTTCAAGGGGAAACCCGGATCGTCCTTTACGCCAAGCAACTCAAATTGGCGGCGGTCCTGGCGGCGGCCGTGGGCGGGGCCTGCCTGGGCTTTTTGATTTTTAATTTTCACCCCGCGCGCATTTTCATGGGGGACGGCGGCGCTCTCTTTTTGGGCTTCATGCTCGGGTCCATCAGCGTGGTGGGCACCTTAAAAACCAGCGCCGTGCTCGCCTTCCTGATCCCGGTGATCGTGGTCGCCCTGCCGGTGACCGACGTGGCCTTCGCCGTGGTGCGCCGCTATCGTCGGGGAAACGGCGTCATGGCCGCGGATCGGGGGCACTTCCACCACCGACTGCTGGACCTCGGCTGGACCCAGCGGGAGGTCGTCCTGTTGGTTTACGTGCTCACGTTGATCTTGTCCATGGCGGCGCTCCTGTTGACGTTTTTTCGGGGGCGCGTGTGAAACGTCCGACGCCCAAGAAAATTATTTTTGTGTTCGGCACCCGGCCCGAGGCCATCAAAATGGCCCCGGTGATTTTGGCCCTTCGGAAGCGTCGGGCGGAATTCACCGTGCGCGTCGCCGTGACCGCCCAACACCGGGAGCTGCTGGATCCCGTGTTAAAGCTCTTTGGAATTCGCCCCGACCACGATTTGGGAATCATGCGCCCGCGGCAATCGCTGACGGACGTTTCCGTGCGCGCCCTGTCCCGCCTGGAGCCCGTAATTCGCTCCGAAAAACCGGATCTGGTGTTGGTCCACGGCGACACGACGACCACCCTGATGGGCGCCTTGGCGGCGTTCTATCAGCGGGTCCCCGTGGGCCACGTGGAAGCGGGCCTACGCTCCGGCGACGACGCCAACCCCTTCCCGGAGGAAGCGAATAGACGGTTGACCGACGGCCTGAGCGTCCTCCATTTCGCCCCCACCGTTGATGCCCGGCGGAATTTGTTGCGGGAGGGGCGCCCGGCCTCCGGCGTGGTCGTCACGGGGAACACGGCGGTCGACGCCCTGGATTTGGGATTGGCCCGTCTGGGATCTCAAACGCCGGCCCTGCCGCCCGGGGTGGCCCGGATCGCCCGGGGTCCTTTTGTTTTGGCGACCGTGCACCGGCGGGAGAATTTCGGACGGCCCCTGGAGGAAATATGCGAAGCCCTGGGGCGCGTGGCCCGGGCCCGGCCGGACCGGGGGTTCGTGCTCCCCGTCCATCCCAACCCCAACGTGGGCGCCGTGGTGCGAAAAATCCTTGGGTCCCGGCCCAACGTGGCGTTGACGGCGCCCTTGGAATACGGCCCGATGATTTACCTGCTAAAAAAATCCCTTTTCGTCGTGACGGATTCCGGGGGGATTCAAGAGGAAGCGCCGAGCCTGGGCAAGCCCGTGTTGGTGGTGCGCCGGGCAACGGAGCGGCCCGAGGCCGTCCGCGCCGGGGTCGCCCGGGTGATCGGCACCGACGGCGCGTCGGTGCAGAGATGGGTGGAACGGCTATTGGACGACGGGCCGCTCTATCGACGCATGGCCCGACGGGTACACCCTTTCGGGGACGGCCGGGCCGCGGAGCGCATCCGTCGCGGGCTCGTCCGGTTTTTCCGGTCGCAGCGCTAGTCGGCGGGCTTCCAGGTTCCCCGGTGTTTTTGGAGCGCCGCGGGGGTGGGGAAAAGGACGTTGGCGTTTGGACCGGTCAGAAGGAGATGCCCCGGCAAATCCGAGTGGCGGAGGGTAAAATTCCCGTTGCTCTCCGGTGAAGTGTCCATCTCGACCGACCAATGTCGGCCTCGGGCCGAGCGGAGGTGGAGGGCGGGCCCGTGCCCCGACGCGGGCGGCGTTGGACTTTCCCATTGCAAGAATCGAACTTCGGCCAGGGCCCGCGTCCAGGTTTCCACCGCGGCGGAGTCGGCCCGGCGACCATCGAGGGTCCATCCCGCCGAATCCTTTCGGAGGTGAAAAGCCCCGCGGGGCCCCTTTCCCGCCGCCTCGATGACGGGGTCGTCCGCTCCGAAGGGGAACAACCGCGCATCCATCCAATGGCCCCAGGTATACCCCAAGCTCGCCCGCGATAAACCGTCCACCGCGTACACTCCCGACCGCGCGCTGCAACGCGCGAAGAGCCGGTTCTTCACGTCCGAGTTTTTCCCAAAAGACCACTCAAGCGTCTCTTGATCGTTGTTTCCAAAGACCCGGACGGTCACGCGACGATCGCTCAATTCGTAGAGCGCGTCGGTGTCGGTTTTGTCGGTAATTTTGTTCCAAAGGGAGAACCGGCGGAAGGTGTCCAAAAGCTTTTCAACGCGTTCCTCGTCGGCGCGCCACCGGTGGGGACGAACAATCCACCAGCCCCCTTTTTCACGTTCCAGCCAAACTTCGTCGTCCATGTAAATCACCGTGATTCGATGGGGATCGGCCGGGACGGGGGGAGTGGGGGCGATGGAGCGAACCGGTCCGCGTTCCGGGGCGAAGTAAACGAGGACCAAAACCACCGTGGCGGCCAACAATCCCGTCATCCATCGGGCCTGGGCGGTCATTGTCCCAGCGGTTCAACCCGCGGCGACCGGGCGCGCCGCCCCGGTGCGCGACAGCGCGGGTCCCCGAGGAAATGGATTTCGTGCGACGCCCAGGTCGCGAAGTCCCCCTTGGCCGTCCGGCCCCCGGCGAGAGTCCCATCGGCTTCCAATCGCACGACCTCTATAAAAAGGCGCCCTCTCGGTTTAAACACGACTCATCTCCGCGCGCCAGAACGCCCGCCACCGGTCCCGGCGCCACCGGTAAAAGGCGATAACGAAGAGAAACGCCGTTGGCGCTAAAAAATAACCAATCCCCTTCGTGATCCCACGGGCGACCCGACCCACCGGGCGCAGCGGGCGCTGCGCGGCCCCCTTTCGGGGGAGATCGCCCAAATCGGTGTCCCGGGTGACCCATTGCAGAAGTTGGACAAGAAAAAGCTCGTTGCCGGCGGGATGCGGGGCGCGGGGGTCCGCCAAGAAAGCCGTTCCCAAAACGGCGAGGGAGAAGCGGGGGACCCTCCGCGCCGGCGGGGAGAAAGAGGTCGTGGACCCCTCGACCAAGGCGGCCAGGGGGAACGGTCCGGACGTTCGAGCGTTAGGCAATAAGGGCAGAGCCACCGGGTCCAGCGTGACGTTCCCGTCAAAGGTCCAACTGTCAAAGGACGAACGCGCCAACGTCGTCCAGCGGGAGGTTTTAAGAGCGTCGCCCGTCGGCCGAAGGGGATGGCAGAAGGGAAACACGGCTTCGTCGAGGTTCCGGGTCGCGGGGTGATCGGGGTTCCACAGCGTCACCGAAACGAAGGGCCAATAATGGGCGCGAAAGGCCCCCTGGGCGTTTTGAAACCCCAACGTTTGGCATTGAAGATCCATGACGAAGGCCGGATCGGACCGGACGCCGTAATGGGCCAAGAGCGCCCCCAGCCCGGTGTCGATGGGGAACGACCGGAAGCCCTTGGGGTTGATGGACCGATGGTTGAAGGCCACAAGGACCGGCACTCCGCTTGAAAGAAATAAATCCAAGACGTCGATCTCCCGGGCTTCGAGGGTTCGCTTGGGGCCGAGAAGAAGCAGGGCGTCCGGCGAAACGCCCGTTTCCGTGCTCAGAGGCGCCGATTCCACGGTGAATTCGGAGAACAGGCCGGCGCCGGGACCGGCTTTCAGGGCCTCCGCGGTCAACTCGTCGTGTCCGCCAATCAGAAGCAGGGTTTTGCGGCGGGGAGAAACCAGGGACCGAAGGCGCGCCGCCAAATCGAATTCCAAGCCGAGGGAGTCCTTCACGTAAGGGAGGATTTCCGTCCGGTCCCGATAGCGCAGGACGATCGCCATGTACCCTTCGCGGACGCGGTAGCGGTCGTCGGCAATTTCGGTGAATCCGGTCGGCACCAGGTTTGCCGCCCGGAGGTCCCGGTTCACCGCGTCCGACCCGTCGGGATGCACGACCTCTAGGATCAGTCGCCCGCGCCCGGCGACGCGCCATTCCTCAAGAAAATCCGACACAAACCGCCCCCGGGCCGCGTGGGGTTGGGGGAGGTCCGGGGTGAGGTAGAAGGTGACGCGGACCGGATCGTCCAACCCTTCCAAGAGGCGTCGGGTGGCCGGGGCCAAGGAGTAGCGCCGGTCGCCGGTCCCGTCCCAACGAAAGGAAAAACGTCCCGCCGCCAGATTGAGAAACAGGAGGAACAGCGCGACGACCAGGCCGCGCCCACCGGCCAGGGCAACGCGCCGGGCGCGTCGGTGCGGAAGCGCCGGGGTCAACGCCATCGGCGACCGGCCACGCCTGCGTACGCGCCGACCAAACCCGCCGCCGTTCCGGACAAGAAGTAAAGGACGTCGCGAGCGTCGATCACGCCGCGGCGAAAGGAATCGAAATGCCCGTCAACGCCCAGAAAAGCGAGCCCCCCGCCGACCGGCCCGGCGAGATATCGTCCGGCGGGCCCCAACCCCAGGAACGTGAAACACAAGAGAAAACCCGCCAAAAGCGCGACGGCTTGGCTGCGGGTCATGGTCGAGGCCCACAGTCCCAGCGCCAAAAAAAAGGCCCCCAACAAGGCGGCGCCCAAAAAAGCGACTTCGAGGGCCCGCACGTCCGGGCGACCCAGGTACAGCAACGGGACGATGAGCGCGTGGCCTCCCAGGAGGGTCGCCCCCAAGCCGCCCAGGGCCGCCACGAATTTCCCGGCAACCAATTCGGCGTCGCTGACGGGTTGCGCGGCCAGAAGATCGAAGGTCCCCAGGCGGTACTCTTCGGCGAACAGGCGCATGGTGAAGGCGGGCATGAAAACGGCGAACAAAAATGGGAGGACGTCGAAGTACTCGAACAGATCGGCCTGGCCGTTCAGGAATAGGGAAGAGGTCTGGGCCCAGCCCAGGAGAAACAACAGCAGGCCTTGGGTCAGGAACCACAACGTTCCGTTGGCCTGTTCCGCCCATTCCTTCCGGGCCAACCGGGCGACGCGGTCAAGGCGCATGGGGGGGGGCCAACCGGCGAAAAACGTCATCAAGCGCGGGCCGCTCCAATTGGACATCGCGCAGGACCCATCCACGGGCCACCGCCGTTCGGGCCACGGCCTCCCGGGGATCCTCGTTGAAATGGATCCGCAGACGCCACTCGCCATCGCCCGCGTCGGGCAGCGTTTCAACCCCGGTCACCCCCTCCAGGGCGGCCAGGGTCGCCGCCGCCTCCCGGGGGCCCCGGAGCCGGATGGTCAGCACGGCGGGGGGGGCCGAAAAAGCGGCGACGACGTCGGCGGGCGTTCCCTGGGTCACCAGGCGTCCCCGGTCCAAAACCACCAGGCGGTCGCACAGGGACTCCGCCTCCGGCAAAATGTGGGTCGAGAAAAGAACGGCCTTGTCCCGTCGGATCCGACCGATCAATTCCCAAATCTCCTTGCGCTGATGGGGATCCAGGGCCGTGCCCGGCTCGTCCAACAACAACACCGGCGGGTCGTCCGCCAGGGCCAGGGCGAGGCCCAGGCGTTGCCGGAACCCCTTCGACAGCTCATGAACGGGCCGATCGACCACCGGGGAGAGGCCGCATTCGGCGGACAAGAGACGAAACCGGTCCCGGGTTTGGGCGTCGGAGAGGCCCCTCAATTCGGCGAGGAAGGAAAAGTGTTGCCAAACATCCAGGGATTCGTAAAGGGGATTGCCTTCGGCCAGGTAGCCAACCCGCGCGCGACGATCGGAGGACGGTTCAAGTGCGTCCCCATCCCCGATTCGCACGCGTCCCCGGGAGGGGGCCAACACCCCCGCCAAGACGCGGAGGGTCGTGGTCTTTCCGGCCCCGTTGGGGCCCAGGAGGCCGACGATTTCCCCGGCGCGGACTTCAAAAGATAAATCGGAAACGGCGGGAATCCCGCAAAAATCGCGGCCAAACCCTTCGAGGACAATGGCGGAGGTCGAATTCACGGACGGACGAATTATAACAGTTCCGCGCGTCGGGCCCGACGCGCGACGCGCCCTTGATTTTTTGGGGATTCCCGCTATCCTTGCGGAAGACCTTTTGAAGGAGTTCCGACATGACGAAGCGACTTGGGCGGCTGGTGATCTTGGCAATCGCGGTGGGCGCGACCGGGTGCAAAAAAAAGACGGAAATCAAAGCCGGCGCCCCCGTTCCCATCAGCCGCTTCAAAGAAGCCCCGTCTCTTCCGGCCCGAGTGGTCATCAACAATTCGCCGACCTTCCCCCCGGCGCCTCCGCCGGTTCGGATCGAGGAACCGCCCCCTTTGCCGATGCCGGACAAGCCGGTGGAGCGGTCGGGAGACAAGCTTCGTCACGCCCCCTCCGATCCGAATTCCTAACCGGCCCCCATCGTCGTCGAAGACGCGGTTGACAAAAAAGGAATCTCGCCATAGACTGGGACGGTGCCCAAACCCATGATCCAAGCCAAACGGAAGCCCCCGAAGGGCGTCACGCTTACCGAATTGATGATCGCCGTCGTGGTCCTTTCGGTGGGGGCTCTTGGCTTGTTGGGATCTTTTGGCGGCATCGCCCGGTCCGTCCAGTCGGCCAAGGCCAAGACCCTGGCGACCAACCTCTGCCAGGAAAAAACGCAGATCTTGAAGCAAAAGAACTATTACCGTGTTTTGGTCACGACGGCGCCGGCCTACAACACGGATTTCGGCGACCCCATCCCGTTCGATCCCAGCACGGGGTATTTCCCCCCCGAAACGATCATTGAAGGGGGAATTACCTTCACCCGCCTGACTTTTGTGGAAGTCGCCCAGGAAGTGAGTCCCAACATCGTCACGCTCGCCCCCACCTCCTCCGACACGGGCCTCAAGCTGATCACGGTGACGACCCTGTGGGGGACCGGGGATCATGCACGAAAAATCGCCGTTCAGTCTTTGCTTTCGAACCCCGACGCCACGGTTCAAAACAGCACTTTGACCGGCTTCGTTCAGCGGGCGGGCCCCATCGCCATTCCGAACGCCACGGTGTCGGTGTCGGAAAACTCGGGCTGGGTGGACACCACGGACGGCGCGGGGCTTTATCGGATCAATCTGTTTCCAGGGTCCTATAATATTTTGGTGGAGGCTGCCGGGTATTTCCCCCAACTCGTTGCGGTGACCATCCCCGCCAACGCGACGGTGAACCAAAACGTCACGCTCTCTCCCATGACCACCCAGGCGGTGCAGGGGTACGCTTGGATCCGGGACCATCTGGTGATTTCCCAGGTGGTCGCCAGCTCGGAATCCGCCGCGGCCCCGGGGTTTTACCAGGAATACGTGGAGGTTTTTAATCCCACGACGGGCACCGTGCAAATGAAAGGGCGGTTCGGCCTGAAGTTTCAGCGTCGAGTCGCCCAGGACGCCATGCCGCGGGTCATCGACATCGATTACGACTACAAAACGCCGGTGTCGACCAACATCGCCCCGGGCGGTTATTACCTGTTCGCCAACACCTCTCCGGTGACGGTCGGCGGCGTGTCCCTCCAGGCCGACGCGATTTGGGCCGTGGGGGCGGGATCGAACACGGTGTTCCCTTATTTTCACACCGCCGGGCCCTATGGGGAGGACAACAACATCATCCCCATCAACACCGACGGGGGCGGGGAGGGGGCGGGGGGGGTGCAACTCTACGACATCGTCACGGGCAATGCCCACGACACTTTTGGATGGAAAGGCTTCGGCGGGCAATTCCCGGGCCTCTACGAAACGATCCCGCTCGACCAAATGACCGGGTTCCAAGCGGGGGAGCAGTTCACCCGGGAGGTCAGCACGGCGGGTTACGACCACGCCACTCTCGGAATGATCGCCGACCTTTACGGACGCGCCTACGATCACGGTTGGAACCTGGACAACCTCCTGACGAACTCGGAAGTCGGCACCATCCTCCCGCCGCACAACAGCGCTTCGGCGGTCCGCATGACGGTGACGGGAACTCCGGCCATCGGCGCGGTCGTGACCTGCAACGACGGGTTGTCGGGCCCGGTCACCGTTCCGGACAGCGGCTGGTTTTGGAACGGAACGGACAACCGGTTCTACAAAAACCCGGGTTTTTCCTTGCCCTCCATCGCCACGGGGACCTGGTCGGTTTATTTCAGTTCCACGACCGCTTTTGCGGACAGTTTCGTGGAAGTCTCGAGCGTCGTAATCGTGGGCGGGGCGCCGCTCGAGATCCCCCACGCCACGACGGTCCCCGCGTGGGAGGTGCCGGGTCGTTACTCCGTTTTCGTCACCAGCTCGTCCGAGGAGGGGTTCGTCCTGGGAACGTTGCGAAACGTGTTCGGCGGCGGGATTTCCCCCGCGATCACCGTCACGAACAACTTGGCGAGCGTTTTGGCGAACACCGCTTCGCCCTATCGGTTTTTCCTGCGGACGGTCCCCGGCACCTACAACGTGACGGCCAATCCCGGCAACGCCAACGCGAGTTACGTGAGCGCCGTGCAAACGGGAGTCGCCGTCAACGCGGGGCAGGTGACCAGCGGGGTGGATTTCGTCCTCTCCCAAGCGGGCTCCCTTCGGGGGTTCGTCTCGCGCGACGGCACGAACGCGCTGCCGGGCATCGCCATGACCGCGACCAACGCGGCCGGCCTCGTGGAAACGACGGTGGTCACCGGGAACGACGGCCGCTTCACCATGACCAACATTTCGACGGGCGCGTACGTGATCGAGGCGGCGTTGGGATCCGGGGAGGCGTCCGTCCCGTTGTCGGTGTCCACGACGGTGACCGTGGGCACGTCCTTGTTTGTCGGTTCCTTCACGGTGGTCGGGGCGGCGGGGTACGTGACCGGGAACGTGACGCAATCGGGAAGTCCGATCAAGACCGGGGTCATGGTCGTGGTTTCCACGGCCGTCGTCGCGGCGCCCCCGGCGCTAAGCAGCGCGAGCATGACCGGTATCCCCTACTACATTGGGGCCAGCTACGAAGACGGCTCTTATTCCCTGGAAGTCAAGGGGAGCACCTCGACCACCTTCCGCGTCTACGCATTCTATCCCGTCCAAAACGCCACCGGAACCTGGAGCACGTTGACCGCCAGCAGCGCCAGCGTGCAGATCCTGCCGGGCCAGACGAAAACGGGGGTCAGCTTTGCCTGGTAGGAATGTCCCGAACCAACCGATCCGCCGCCGGGGGTACACGCTCGTCGAAATGATGATCGCGGTGTCCATTGTGGCGATGCTGATCGCGATGGTGGCGCCTCTCATTATTCAAACCCAGCGGTTCTTTATTCTGAACCGCGCCCGGGTCAATATCCAACGCGAAGCCCGGTCGGCCATGACGACGATTTCAAAAAACCTGCGCCAAGCCCAGTCGTTGACCATCCGGCTCGACAACGCCACCGGACAGCCATATTATTCCCGCATCCGGTTCACGACGGTCGACGGCCGGACGTTGACGTATTATCAGAGCGGCACCAACCTCTATCAAATCGGGACCAGCACCTCGACGCTGTCGACCCACGTTCGGTTCCTCAATTTCTTCTTCCCCCGGTCCAGCGACATGTCGATCCTGTCGATGTCCATGACCTTGGAGGAGAGCATTTACGAGGGGCGGAAAAAGGCGCTCCACGTGGCCTCGGAGCGCATACGCATTATGGACTGACGGGGCTTGAAAGAGCGCTTTCCCGGGGTTAAACTGGGGGAGAGTGTTCCGGGAGGGGAATTCCCGACCTATGTTAAAAAAACTGAATTCCAAACGAAAAGAATCCGGCCAGGTCCTGATCGGCGCTTTTGTGTTGGTCGCCGTGCTTCTGATTTTCGTGCCGCTCATGGTCCAGTGGGGGAAAAACGAGTCCAAATGGTCCACCCGGGACCAAATGACCATGGTGGCCTTCAACGGGGCCGACGGCGCGGTCGACCGGGCCGTTTGGAAACTGAAGAGTTCCACCTCCACCTGGTCCCAGGCGAGTACCGGAACGGTCATCGCGGGGTACAATTTCGACGCGACCTACACCGACCTTCCGGGGATCCAGTACCGCATCCGGTTTTCGAGCGGGCCCTCGGCCCAGCAAGTCACCGTCGTGGCCGAGGCCAAAGACGTGAACACGGGCCAAGTCCGGGCCCTCCGGGCCTCGTTCCAGAACATGGCGTTTCCGGGCGGGGTGTTCACGGGCGGCACCGTGGGCTATTCCGACGACTTCTCGGCCCACTGGGGCCCCGTCATGGCCCACGGGAACATCAACATTTCGGGCACCGCCTCCGGGGAATATTTCCCGCGGAAGTTCTCCAAACAGGTCGTTCAAAAGACCGGCGGCGCCGGCGCCAACCGCGACACCAACGGCTTGAACCCCCCCAACACCAACAACGTGGAGTGGTGGTCCGATTACCCCTGCCCGGACCTCCCCGTCCTGGATTTTACGACCATGCGGGCGTCGGCGTCCGTGAACAGCACGCTGAATTACCGCACCAACGACAACACCTCCGGCGCGGGAAAGTGCGTCGGGTGGACCGTGGGGAGTCACAGCGTCTGTCAAAGCGGGGGCGCCACCGCGGCCTCCCACTACAGCGCCACGGTCTGCCACCTCCACGATTCGAACCACCACGCGCGTTCCAGAGATAATTTGATTTGGTATTGGGATTCGAATTACAGCCTTATCTTGACCGGAAAAGGCACGCTCACCGGCCACAGCAACGCCGTCAAAGGCACGATGATCGTCCGGGGCAACCTGACCATCGCCGACGAAGACAACCTGGTGTCCACCGTGGCCATCCCGTCGGGAGCCTGGCGGGAATACGCCGCGATCGATACCGCCGCCGCCAATCAATACCCCGGGGACACCGGGTTCCAAACCCAAGCCGCGACCTTCGGCCTGGGCACGCAGACCTGGACCGGCGGTCCGGCGGCCGGCGCCTACTCCGACGTGGGCATTCTCGGGTTTCTGTATGTGGGCGGCAACCTGTCCATCACCGCGCCCTACGACCACGCGGGCAGCATCTGGGTCGTCGGGAACGTCACCACGACGTCCAGCGAACGCACCTACGTGTTTTACCTCGGCAACCTGCCCGACGTCCCGGTTCTTAACGTCGTGCTCGTCCGGCAGACCTGGGACGAGGTCCGCCCGAGCACCGCCACCTGGATGTAATTCCCCGCCGCGCCCCGCGGCATTTTGACCCTCTCCCCGGGAAATGGTAAATTTCCACCGTCGATAACGGCCCCGCTTTCGCCGGCCGCCTCTTGCTGGAATCCATGGACGGCCAAGGCGGAAAGGCGGACTTTCTCCGGGCTCCGCCCGGGGCCACGGGAGAATTTCCGTGAAACAAGGTTATTTCATCACGTTGGAAGGCGGCGAAGGATCGGGCAAAAGCACCCAGGCCCGCCTTCTGGTCCATTCCCTCCGCCGCGCCGGGCGGCGCGTGGTCCACACGCGGGAGCCCGGGGGCACCACCATCGCCGAGGCCGTGCGCCGCGTCCTCCTGCGTCCCGGCGGTCGGGTCGCGCCCATGACCGAACTCCTCCTTTACGAAGCGGCCCGGGCCCAGCACGTGGCCGAAATCATTCGCCCCGCCCTGGACCGGGGCCGGGTGGTGGTCTGCGAACGTTACACCGACGCGACGACGGCGTACCAAGGGTACGGCCGGGGGTTGGATCGCCGTCAAATCGCCCGCTTGAACGAAACGGCCACCGGCGGCTTGACGCCGGATCTGACTTTTCTCCTCGACGTTCCCGTGGATCGCGGCCTTCGGGCCGCCCGGTCCCTCTCAAAATCGATTTCCAAAGGGGGGCGTCGTTTGGCCGGGGACCGACTGGAACGGGAGCCCTTGGCTTTCCACGAGCGCGTGCGGGCCGGATACCGGGCCCTGGCCCGGCAGCACCCGCGCCGCATCGTCGTCGTCCCCTGGGGATCCTTGGATTCCGTGAGTCGGGAGATTCACCAATGGACCGCAAAAAGGTTGAAAACATTTTCATGAGCGACGCTTCTTTCGGAACCCTGTCCGATGTTCGCGGGCAAGAGGCCGCCCTGGGCGTCTTGGCTTCGGCCCTGACGGCGGGCCGGGTGCCCCACGCCTATCTCTTCGTCGGCCCCGAAGGCGTCGGCAAGGCCAAGGCCGCCCGACTTTGGGCGCAAATTCTGCTGTGCGAGGCGCCGGCGTCCCCGGTCCAAGCCTGCGGCCAATGCGTGGGCTGCCGAAAGGCCGCGGCGGGGGGGCATCCCGATCTTCTTTCCGTCGATTTTGAGCGCCAGGCGGCTCTTCTCAAGGAACCCGTGGAAAAGCAAAAATCCCTCAAAATAGACACCGTTCGGGAGATGGAGCACACCCTCCGCTTGAAGCCTTCCGAGGCCCGGGTCAAAGTCGCCCTGCTGGACCCGGCGGACGCCCTGGTGGACGCCGCCGCCCACGCCCTGCTCAAAATTTTGGAGGAACCCCCGGCCGCAACTCACCTGGTGTTGATCGCCCGGGAAGCCACGGCGCTTTTGCCCACGATCCGTTCCCGGTGCCACCTGGTCCGCTTTCGTCCCCTGGATCAAGGCACGCTGGCCGACATTGTACGGGGGCTTAAGCCCGGCGTTTCCGAAGCGGAAACCCGGACGGCCGCCGCGGTGGCCGAAGGGTCCGTCGCCCGGGCGCTGGCCGCCATCGACGGGAGCGGCGCGCTGGATTTTGACTGGACGTCGGTGCCCTTGAGCGAGCTTTTGGCTTGGTGCGAGGGCTTCGGCAACCCGCGCCTCGGCCGCTCGGCCGCGGAACGCCTCGTGGAATCCCTGATGGCCCGGGAGCAGGAATCCCTGCGACGGGGCGCGGGCTCCGCCGAGGCCCTGCGGGACAGTTTGACGGCCCTTCACCGGCTCCGGCAAAACGCCCACGTCACGCTCACGTTGCAAACCTTGCTCCTGGGTCTCCGCCGCCGGGCCCGAGAGAAGGCGGAGGTCCGACCTTGAAACCCTATTACCTGACCACCCCCATTTACTACGCCAACGACGTGCCCCACATCGGCCACGCCTACACGACGATCGCCGCCGACGTCCTGGCCCGCTGGAAACGGCTGTCCGGGGCCCGGGTCCATTTCCTGACGGGCACCGACGAGCACGGCGCCAAAATTGCCCAGGCCGCGGCCGCCGCGGGCCAAACGCCCCGGGCCTACCTGGACCGGGTCGTGGCCAAATTCCAGGAGCTGTGGGCCCGCCTGACCGTCACCCCCGACGATTTCCTCCGAACTTCCGATGCCCGCCACATCGGCGTCGTTCAGAAAATCTTCGAAAAGCTCTTAAAAGAAGGCCACATTTACCTGGGGTCCTACGAGGGCTGGTACTGCGTCCCCGACGAAACCTTCTGGTCCGAATCGGAATTAAAAGAAGGCAAATGCCCCACCTGCGGCCGGGCCGTCGAACGACTGAAAGAGGAGAGTTATTTCTTCAAGCTGTCCGCCTTTGAAGCGCCGCTCCTGGCCCACTTTGAAAAACACTCCGAGTTCCTCCAGCCAAGATCCCGGGCGCCGGAAATCGTCCAGTTCGTCAAAATGGGCCTCCGGGACCTTTCGGTGAGCCGAACCAAAGTGGCCTGGGGGGTTCCCGTGCCGTCCAACCCCGCCCACACGGTGTACGTGTGGTTCGACGCGCTCATCAACTATATTTCCGCCCTGGGATACGATCCCGCGGCGCCGGCCGCGCTCTACAAGGAATTCTGGCCCGCCGACGTTCATTTGGTGGGCAAGGAGATCTTTCGTTTCCACGCGGTCATTTGGCCCGCCATGCTCCTCGCCCTGGGCGTTCCTCTTCCCCGGACCGTCTTCGCCCACGGGTGGTGGACTGTCGACGGGGAAAAAATGTCCAAGTCCCGGGGCAACGTGGTGGACCCCCACCGGATGGCCGATGAATTCGGCGTCGACGCTTTCCGTTATTTTTTACTGCGGGAAGTGCCCTTCGGCGCCGACGGGGATTTCTCCGCCAAGGCGCTGTTGGGTCGCTACAACGCGGAACTGGCCAACGCCCTGGGGAACTTGCTGAACCGCGTGTTGAATCTGTTGGAGAAGAATTTCGATTCGGCCCTCTTGCCCGTGGGCACCGGGGACCTGCTGGCCGAGAATTCCGACTGGGCCCGGGCTTACAACCAGGCCCTGGAGCGGACCGCTTTTCACGAGGCCTTGGACGTTGCTTTTGGTCTGGTCAATCGGGCGAACAAATACGCCGAAGACACCGCGCCTTGGAAATTGGTCAAAACGGACGCCCCGCGAACCCACGCCGTGTTGACGGAAATGGCCCGGGTTTTAAAAGTGGCGGCCGTGGCCCTCCACCCCTTCATGCCCACGATGACCGAGGAAATGTGGCGGCAGTTGGGCGAACCCCGTCCCCTGGGCGCCGAAGCCGCCCGGGCCCTGGCGGGCGGCCGAATTCAATTCGACCCCGGCCAAAAAATCCGAAAAGGGAGCCCGCTCTTCCCCCGAAAAGAAGCGCCGAAGCCTTGACCGTCTTCGGGGTCATCGACACCCACGCCCACCTGGCGGACGAGAAGTTCGACGCCGACCGCGAGGAGGTTTTAAAACGGGCCTGGGCCGCCGGCCTGGCGGCCGTGGTGGAGATCGGCGAGGAAGAAAGCCAGTGGCCCAAGGCCCGAGCCCTGGCCGAGGCCCACCCGGGCCGGGTCTACTGGACCGCGGGCCACCACCCCTACTACGCGGTCAAAGCGGACGACGGACTTCCGGATCGCTTGGCCGCCGAGCTTGGTCACCCCGCCTGCGTGGCCGTGGGGGAAATCGGTTTGGATTACCACCGTCCGGACTCCCCGCCCGAAGTTCAACAGAGGGTCCTGGAAAAGTTGTTGGAGGTGGCGGCCCGGGGCGGGAAACCCGTCGTCCTCCATTGCCGGGACGCGGCCGCGCCTTCCACGGCGGCGGAATCGGATTTGTTAAACCTCCTGCGCCGACGGCCTTTCCGGCTTTCCGACGGGGGACCGGCGGGCGTGGCCCACTGTTTTCAGGGAAGCGCTCCCGCCGCCTGGGAACTCCTTCAACAGGGGTTTATGATCGGCGTCGACGGTCCCTTGACCTATCCCAACGCCTCCGTCCTGCGCGCCCTGATCGGCCACCTTCCCCTGGAATCCCTGGTGCTGGAAACCGACAGCCCCTACCTGCCGCCCCAATCCCATCGGGGAAAGCGCAACGAACCCGCGCTTCTTCCCGACGTGGTCCGGGCCCTGGCGGAGCTTAAGCACGTGGCGGTGGAGAAAATCGCCGCCGTCACCGCCGCCAACGCGCGCCGGTTGTACCGCCTCCCCCTCGTTTAATACTCGCCGTTGACAAAATAACGTTCGGGTCCTACACTTCCATGGACCCCAACGGGTCCCTGCCAAATGGGTTTGTCGAACGCGCATCATCGGGTGGGTTTTTGGGCGCTGGGGGCCTTTTTGCCCCTGGGTTTTTTGTGTTCCCTTTCGGCGGACCCGGTCGTGGTCAAAGCCGTTCGCGGACCGGCGGAAATCCGTCGGGCCCGGGCCCAAAACAATAAATGGTACGCCCTCCGGAAAGGCTCCTCGGTCAAACCCGGCGACGAAATACGGACCGGCAAATCCAGCCGCGCGGTCCTCAAATTGGACGACGGCTCCCGCGTCGTCTTGGGCGGCGGCAGCCGCGCCAAGGTCCTGGAATCCTCCCCCAACCGCATTTTTTCGCTGGCCGTCGGTCGGATGAAATCCTTCGTCAAAAAGCTAAAACCGTCCAGCAAATTTGAAGTTCGAACGCCCCTGGCCGCGGCCTCGGTGCGGGGAACCATTTTTGAAATGGGCGTGGGCGAGGAGGGCAAAAACGGCTATTTGGATGTAACCCGAGGCGTGGTCAACTTGGCCCAAAGCGGGCGGGACATGGACGTTCACGCGGGGGAGCGGGTGGATTTCATGAGCGGTTGGCCCCTGGGCGATCCGGTGCCCGGCAAGTCCTCCGAAGACACGCCGGCCGAGGAGGAGAAATCCGATGACAAATCGGCCTTAAAGCGTGAAGTGGGACTCGGCATGAGCAAAGAAGCCGTCATGGCCGCCGCGGCCGAGGAAATGCGCCTGGCCGAATACCAGGAGGGCAAAACCCTCATCGACGTCAACGGCGACCGGGTGCGGCTCGAGGAATACATCATTCGCCGCCCCCAGGAACTGGCGGTCAACCTTCAAGACCGGGCGTTTAAGCTGGTCGTGCTCAACGAGCGGGACAATCGGTTTGATTACTTTTACTACCGGGGCGTTTTCAATCAAACGCTGCCCGACGATCTGTCCGTGGCCTTGAACGACGTCCGCGGCCAATTGGGGGCCGCCGCGCCCGATTACTATTTGGATTCCTACGAAATGGGCCAATCCAACACCCGGGATTCGGTGTTGGACCAGGCCAACGGCGGCCATCTGGTCAAAATCACCTACGACGGCACCAATTATTATCTGGAGGATCCCACCGACGCCACGAACACCCGGACCATTTTGGCGAACGAGGTGACGACGACCGCCGATGGAACCTTCCACAAGGTGTACGACCCCGTGGGGGACCGGTTCGTGACCATCACCGACGCCCAATTCAACGCGGGGGGCGGCGCGGCCGGGGTTTTCGACGCTTCCCAGGACACCTTCCGAACCCTCACGACCGCCGACACCTATTGGCGCACCGCCTTCAACAACTACAGCCATCTCATCAACGGCAACAGCAAGCAATCCTACGTGCCGGACGGCACGCTGGGCATCACAAACATTCTGGCCCAGGACCAGGACGCCACCTACACCTTCGCGGGGGGGAGCGTTTTTCCCGTGACCGAAACGCCCTCCGGCGCCGACGTTCTTCACAACCGGGTCACGCTCTATTACGGCGACGGGACGATCGAAACCGTAAACACCTACATCATGTCCGATGACGGGAAAATCGGCCCCGTGAGCGCCTTCGACGGATTGACCACGGGTTCGGGGTTCAAAGACCAACTGCTTCAATGGAACTACGAACAAGTCACCGAAGCCACGGAATTCCAGGGGCGCAAGATCGATCTCGTCGTGGAACCGAAAATCCTGATCAAATCGGGGTTGCTCAAATGAGGCGCCTGGGCGCCCTGGGGGCGGCTCTTCTTTTGTCCGGGTCGGCCGGCGCGGCGGACGTCACGCCGCTGTGGGCCCTCCAATTTATGGGCGGGCAACATTTCTTCGAAGGGCGCTCCAGCGCCTTGGCCGGGAACATCAAGGCGAACTACACGCCGGCGGTCAAATTCAGCGAACGATGGACCCTGCTGCCGACTTACGCCGGGAGTTATTCCGGCACCCGGGACGTCCAGGAACTGGCCGGGGGCGGGACGTTGTTTCAAGACTCCATGAGTCACGGATTGCTGGTGAAAAGCGTCCACCAAATGGGCGAACGGTGGAAGTTGAAACCCTCGGCCGGGGCCAAGCTGGAGCTTCTTCGGGAAACCGTGGACGAAAAGTGGGGGGACGGACTCTTTGACTACCGCAAACTGTCCGGGGGTCTCGAAGCGGAGTTCGATCAAACCAAAAGCGCCGGCGGCCGACTGGCCTACGATTACTATCAACTCACCTTTCCCAACTACGAATCCCTCGAATCCGCCGCCGATCCCACCCTGGCCCGGGAATTGGCCGGGGCCAAGGTGTTGGACAGTTCCAACCATCTGATCACCCTCGGCTGGTGGTCGCCTTTGCCGGCCGCGGGCCGTTTGGACGTGGCGGTGTTCGCCAACCGGCGATTGTTCGGCGATCAGCCCGTGGTCAAATCCGACGGGGGACTGACGGGCACCGACCGCACCGACACGACCTTGTCGCTCAATGTCGAAACGGCCTATCCCTTCACCGTGGGCGACGCTGTTCGGGCGGTGGGCACGCTCGGGTTGTCCTACGGTAGCCAGTCGTCAAATCAAAACCATTTCGACGCCCGGAAAGCCGTGTTTTTGTCCAACCACTACGATTACAGCCAATGGAGCCTCGCGCCCCAGGTGTCCGCCGCCTTCGGCGAATCCAAGTGGGTGAGTTCCCTGTCGGCGTCGTACCAACGGCGAACCTACTCCCACCGACCCACCCAAGACGGCAACGGCGATTATTTGTCGGAAAAGCTAAGTTTATCCGAAATCACGACTCAATTCGCCGTGACCTACCCGGTGGCCAAAAACATGCGCCTTCGCTTTCAAACCTCCCTGGCCTGGAGCGATTCGAACATGCAATACGAGAAAGTTTTCCGCTACAACTACAAAATCGCCAACTACATGATGGGGTTCAGTTATGACTATTAAGCGGGCGATCGGGTGGCTGGCGGGGATCGTCGTGGCGATGGGGGCCTCGCCGGCCGCGGCCACCGTTTCCATTTCGGGCACCGTCGTGCAATCCTCCACCATCTCCGCCTCGCCGTCGGGGGTCGCTCTGATGGTTTCCACGTTCCCGGTCACGGACCCGGCCCTGGCGAACGACCCGTCGGTGTTCATCGCCAGCGCTCCCCTGGCCGTGATCGGCAGCGCGGCTTTTTCTTTTCCGACCTTGCCCTTTTTCGGAAACCCCACGGAATATTATCTCTACGCGTACCGCGATCTTAATTCCGACGGCGTTCCCGGAAGCACGGAACCCATGGGCGGGTTCGGCCCCTTTCCCTTTAACGATCCCGCCGGCCACTGGACAGCGCCGGTGGACAGCGTGAGCACGGCGGGCGT
Organism: Elusimicrobiota bacterium; assembly: GCA_016722575.1. NCBI lineage: Bacteria > Pseudomonadati > Elusimicrobiota > Elusimicrobiota bacterium. The sequence continues at coordinate 420,345 of JADKIY010000001.1, forward strand.
CACGATCAATTTAATTCCCCGGGCGGAAGTGACGGGACAGCTGTTCAACAACAGCGCCCAATCGGGACAGCGGTTGATCGTCCGGGCCATCGATTTGGCCCACCCGGCCCACAAGTGGCAGACCATCGAATTCCCCGTCGGGGGCGGCCCCTTCCCCTATTCGCTGGGGGGCCTGGTCCCGACCCTCAATTACACCGTCGAAGCCTGGCTCGATACCCAACCGACGGGGTCCACGGGGGCCTACAATCCGGAACCCTTCGAAGACAAAGCCCTCTCCCAGGGCCCCTACGCCGCGCAGATGGGGATCACCTCCTCCAACGTCGATTTAACAATCAGCTCCGGCGCCCTCGGGGGGAGCACCCCCGATCACGTCCGGCTTTCGGGAATGAACGACAGCTGGAGCATGACCATCTCCTCCGGGGCGGCGTCCGGGGATCTCGCGGTGAGCGTCCGGGATTTTAACGATGCGCTGACGGCGACCGGCACCCCCACGGCCTTGATTTTCACGGGATTTGACGCCGGTGGACCCTTCGTTCCGCAATTGTCCACCGACGCCTTTGCGACGACCTTTACCACCGCGGCGCTTCCCGGCGGACAGCCCTTCTCCGGCAAATTTAAATTCCGCTATCCCGGCCAGGGGAACCTGTATCTCCAGGTACAGGCGGTCAATTTCCCGACGGTTGGGGAATCGCGCTTTGCTTACTTTTCTTTCAACGTTCTGCCCGGCGGAGCCGGTTTTTCCAATTTGAACGCCCGCACGACGACGGACCCCGCCACCGCCACCGGGACCGCGACCGCCATCACCCCCGATCGGGACGGCGTGGACGACGCCGCCGTGTTGTCCTGCGATCCGCCGGACCCCGGGATTTACTGGGAATGCGACCTGTCCACGGAAACCTCGTTCACGACGGGCGTTGTGAGCCGTTTCTTCGGCAGCGGCCCGGGGGAAGTCTATTGGTACGGGTCGGGATTTGACGGGCGGACGGTGCCGAACGGCACGTATTTCGCCCGGTTTCAAACCGAAGGGGCGGGCTTGGTTTCGTCCACCCTGGCCGTCACGGTCAACACGGCCTTTGTGCGCGGTACCGCGACGGACCTGGTTTTTTCTCCGGTGGCCGACGCGAACATCCAAGTGAACGGTCCGGGCGGTGGCGGGTTCGCCCGTTCGGCGAACGACGGGTCGTTCTTTGTCGGCGGGTTGGTCGCGGGACAGTCCTACAACGTGGACCTCTCGCGGCCCGGGTTCGCCCCCCAGAACTTTGCCGTCGTCGCCAGCTCCGACGTGGGCAACGTGGTGTTGGGGCCGGGCGCCACCCTCCGGGTCAAAGCCACGGTGGACGTCGCGCCGCCGTTTGATTTGTATGGGAATATTTTTGTTCACGACGCGTCCTATTCGAGCGTGGCGGGGGGGCCTTTGCATTTGGCGCCGGGGAATACCGTTTCGGACAATGGATTGCCCGCGGCCGACTCAAATTTCAGCAATTTCACCTCTCTGGCGATTAAACCGGGGGTCGCGTACACCGTTGAAATCGACCTTCCCCAATACGGCCATTTCACGGTGCCCGGCCAATCCACCGGACCGGGCCAAACCGTGGACGTGGTGCAAGCCATGTTTCGCAAGGCCAACATCGCCGGGACCCTGAATTTCCCCGGCCCCCTTTCAAGTCCGTTCGGCGGCGAATGGGTTTCCGTGGACGCGGTTCCCACCGTGCCGGCGGGGGCGTCCCCGGCGGCCTGGGGCGGTGCCTTTGTTTCCAACGGCGCCTCCTCGGCCACCTACCAGGTTTTCGGGGTGAACCCCGGGACCTACACGCTTCGGGCGTTCGCCCGTGGGTTCGTTCAAAATTCAACGACCCCCGTGTCCGTGGCCAACCTGGACCTTTCCGGCGTGGATTTCCCGCTGTTCAACACCGGCGGCCTGGCCACGGGCACGATCACCATCAACGGCGACACCTCGGGGTTGACGGGCGGGAATTACGGCGGGGCCGCCTGCGGGGCCGGCCAAGTGCCCCTTTCGGTTCACGCCTTTAATCCGGGAAGTTTCGCCAGTGCTTTTACCCAGGTGTGCGTCTCCACAGGCCCGGGGCCCGTCACATCGGCGCTCTATCAATTGGCCGGGTTGCCCGACGGCGTGTACAACCTTTCGGTGTTCGTTCCCGGTTTTCAAACCAATCCCCCGGGACCGAAAAATCTTACGGTCTCGGGCGGCGCCGGGGGCACCGACCTGACTTTCGACGCTTTTTCCGGCCGCCTGGACCTGTCGGCGACCCTTCCGCCGGGGGATCTTTCCGGGGCCATCGCCTACCGCTTGGAACGGGACGGACCGGACCGGGACGAGCGATCGGGCCATCTTTCCGGACCCGTGGGCGGACCGGCCACCGGATCGGAACTCGCCCTCGGCACCGGTCTCTACACCCTGACGCTATTGAACGGCAACGCGGGTCGGGGCCTCATTCGGCGGGTGGGCGTGTCCGTGAAAAACGGTTCCACCACCACCTTGAACGTGGACATGGCCGTTCCGACCTACACCGTGGGGGGAACGGTGTCCCTGCAGGGAAACCTCATTTTGCCCAGCACCTGGAGCGTGACGGTCAGCTCCATGGCGGGTTTGACCGCGGCGTCGGTCGCCCCCACGGTTCAGGTCTACGCCTTCCCCTTGCCGGACCGTTTTAACGAAAACACCCGGCCGCTCCGCGAGATTCCGTTGACCCCCTGGGCCAGTTCCGGGACCTTCGCGCTCAACGGGCTGACGCCGGGGGGGTACTTGTTCCGGGTTCAAAGCGACTTGAATCCGCCGGCTCCGCCGGCCAACTGCGGCGGCTGTTCCTCCCCGCCGGGTCTGCCGGACATGGCCAGCTCCGACCGGATCGTTTTCCTGACCACCGCGTCCGTGGCCGGGGCGGATTTGACCTTGTCGAACGGGGCCAAGTTGTCGGGCACCCTTCGCCGACCCGTGGGCGACGACGCCACCGATCCCCGCCATTTTGTGCTCCGCCTCCACCGAACGGACAACCTGACCATCTTCGAGACCGAGGCCGACACCAACGGCACGGGCGCGGCGTCGTACACCGTTCCTCATTTGGCCGCGGGAACCTACGTATTGGAAGTCTATGAAAAGACGCTTCCGGTCAAATACGGCGCGCCCGCGCAAACGGTGCAGGTCGCCAACAGCGACGCCACCCTCGACGTGGATTTGGTGGCGGCGGCAACGCTGGTGGGCCGCCTGCGGGACGCCGATTCGGACACGCTCTTGACCCCGCAAAACGCGGGCCGCTTCTTGCCGGATCGGTTCGAAATTTTTGCCGAAGCCAACCCCTTTGTTCCGGGCGGGTACGCCCAGGCCGAACGAAGCGACAACGGGTCCGGCCCAAAGCTCGATCCCAACACCGGTCAATTCACGATCACGCGGTTGATCCCGGACACGACTTACGACGTCACCTTCCGGGGTTTCTCCGATTTCGGCCGGGAAGCCCAGGCCAAAGGCCTGCGGACCTACGCCCCCGTGGTGCTGGGCGGGGTCCGTTTGGCCGCGGGTCAAGTCGTCGATCTGGGCACCGTGGACTTGAGCCAGGGCGGCACGCTCTCGGGCACCGTGACCGACACGACCGGGGCGTCCCTCGCCAACATCCGCCTCACCGCCGTCCCGTCGCTGACAAACGGGGAAGACCGCCACAATTTCCAAATTGAAACCTTCACGGACGAACAAGGGCGCTACGAATTTCACGGCGTGGACCGGAACCAGCGTTATTACGACGTGATCGCGTCTCCCCGGTTCCGTTCCGGGGACGTGTTCGGCCAGCTGTCGGGGACCAAATACGCGCAGGAACGAATCCGGATGATCGATGTGAACGATCCGTTGAAAATCACGGGGCTTGATTTCGCCTTGACCCCCGCCAGCGGCGCCTTGATCGGTTCGATCCGAACCCTGGACGGCGCCCCGCTCGTTCCCGCCTTCGAAAACGGAAACAACCAGGCGGGCGTCCGGGGCGCGAACATCGCTTTGCACTTCGACGGCGCGGCCCTGGACGACAATCCCCTGGGGGAAATCGAGGACACCACGAACCCGGACGGGACCTTTCGGATCGACGGTTTAAAACCGGGGGCGTACACCTTCCGGGCCATTTCGGCGGGGTACTCCACGGCGTTGAAGAAAATCCTGGTGGCCAAAACCGGCGCGACGAACGTCGGAACGGTGACGTTGGGCTTGGGCGCCTCGGTGTCGGGGGCCATCGCCAAACCGGACGGCTCCGCCCCCAGTTCCTCCGAACTGCAAATGGTGATCGGCGTGGACCAGAATTTCGAGGATTTTGTTTTCGGCACGATGGAGACCAATTCCGAAACGCAATGGGTCACGGGCTATTCCCTGTCCGGGTTCCAGACCGGGAAGAACTATTCCCTTCTTTTCGTTTCCAAGAAAGGCGAAGTGGGGGAAGCGGCGACGGGGATCGTTTTCGCGACCACCACGGAAAGCCGCGTCATCGACGTGGTGTTCCGCCCGGCCGGTCCCAAGGTGTTCGTGAACCAGGAACGCGTCGCCAACCAATACACCCTGCGGTTTTTCGCCAGCCAACCGCTCCGCCATTTGACCGACGCGGACAACGACACGAGTCAGATCGTCACGATCTCCAGCGGCGCCGGGACCATCGCCAGCGTGGACTTGAGCCCCTCCCGGGACTTTCTCACCGTCGTGTATGACGCCACGCCGATTGAAACCTCCTTCGTCCTCCGTTTGCATTTTCACACCACGGTGGTGGACCCCGACGACCCGTCCGGGGACACCTTCTTGTTCGATAAGGATTTTGAATTTTTCGCCGGCATCGGCCGCCGCCGGTCGGCTTCGATCCCCAACGTGACGGGCGGCGACTGCTCCCTGGAAGGCGTGGCCACGGGCGCGACGTTCCCCTCCGGCACTTTCGCGGTGAACCGATCGTCTTCGGTGGAAGTGGGCCTGCAGAGCGCGGTGAGCCTCGACCAATTGCCCGCCGGCGCCCCTTCCCTGGCCGGCCGGGCGGAGCGGGCCTCCCGGTGGGCGGCCCAAACGGCGGAACGCCTGGGCGCGGCGGCCTACCCCGTGGACAGTCTTTACCGCGCGGTTCGGCTGGCGCCGACGGTATCGCCCTTCAGCGCGTTTTACGATATTTTCCTACCCGCCGGGATCAGCCACGTCTTGAAAAACGAAGCGCTCCTGACGCTCAAATACGACGATTCCATTGCCGACCCGGCCAATTTGAACGTTTATTATTTCGATCCCAACAACAATGTGTTCCTTTTAGAGAAAAGCCAGCGGACGGTGGACACGGTGAACAAAACCATCACCGTCGGGGTCCGACACCTGTCGACCTTCGTGGTGCTGCAAGGCCAGGCGCCCGTGGTGGGAACGAACAATTACACGGGTCAAAAATTGTTTGTCCACAACGTCCCGAACCCCTTTAATTTGAAAACCAAAACGGTCACGTTGAACCACACGACGCCGGCCCAGGATCAAGCGACGGAGGGCACGGTGATCGCCTACGGGTTGCCGCCGGGGACGGCCGGGACGGTGAAGATCGAGATTTACGACGTGGCCGGGGGCCTGGTGCGCACGATCGCCCAAACGGCGCCCAGCGGCGGGACGTACTACTACACCGACTGGGACGGGAAGAACGACGCGGGCGACAAAGTGGCTTCCGGGGTGTATTTCGGCCGGCTGACGGTGGACGGCGGCGACGAGGCCTTCTTCAAGATGGCGGTGGTCAAATGATCCGGCGAGCGCGGATTTCGGCGGTGGCGATGGGGTGGGTGTTGGCGTCCGCGGGATTCGTTCACGCGGCGGGCAAGGCGGGGGCGGTCGGAGCGGCCTTTTTGAAGATCGCCCCCGGCGCCCGGGCGGCGGCCCTGGGCGAAGCCTTCACCGCCGTGGCCGACGACGCGTCCACCTTGATTTGGAATCCGGCGGGCCTCGCCCATTTGCGAAAACCCGAAATCGCCGCCACCCACAGCCAATGGCTTCAAGAGGCCAGCCACGATTTCATGGCGGCGGCCCTTCCGGTGTCCCGGGCAACCGTCGGATTGGGCGTGACGTCCTTCTCGGTTCCCAACATTCCCAAACGGGCGTTGGACACCGACGCCCCCGACGGCGTGTTTGACGCCCGCGATGCGGCTTACCATCTGGGGTGGGGGCAAGCCCTGGGCGACGACTGGGCCCTCGGCCTCGCCGCCACCTACGTCCGGCAAACCATCGACGGCCGATCGGCCGGCGGCGCGGCGGCCACCCTGGGCGCCCTGTGGCGCACGCCCTGGCGTCCGCTCACCACGGGCCTCGCTCTGCGGAACCTGGGCGGGGAAATAAAGTTCGACCAAGAGGGAGACCCCTTGCCCATGACCGCGGCGTTCGGCGTGGCCCTTCGAACCCCCAACGACCGGCTCACTTTTTCCACCGATCTTAGGCTTCCGTCCAAAGGGGATGTCGCCGAATCCGCCGGGCTCGAATACACTCACCCCTTGTTCAAGGACGGTCGGGGTCGGTTGCGGACGGGTTACAACTCCTCGGCGGCCGAGGCCGACAGCGCCTCCGGCCTGTCCCTGGGGCTGGGATTGGATTTCACCCGCTGGGCCTTCGATGTGACCTGGGCGCCCTACGGGGTCCTGGGCGACACGTTTCGATACGGGTTCCGGGTCTCGTTTTAAAAATCGCCGTTGATTTTTACCCGACGATCATTTATTCTGATCATCAACAACATGACCGATCCGCGCCGCGCGTCTTTTCCTTCCCAATCGTGAAATCACGACGCCTCCCCTCCGCGTTGGGGCGCCGTCCGCTCGTGGTGGCGTCCATCGGCGACGCCGCCCACCTCGTCGGCGACGCCCGCCGCGCGGCCAAAGAGGGGGCCGACATTGTTGAGATCCGCGCCGACTTGTTCCCAAAAAATATTTTAAAACCGGAATCGCTTCGCCGCCTCATCAAATCGGCCCGGGAGGCCGCTCGGCGTCCCCTCCTTTTGACGTTGCGCATCGGCGAAGAGGGCGGCGGCCTGTCGCCCCATTTTCGGGAGCAGGACCGCCTGGCGCTGTTCCGCGCCGCGCTTTCCGACGTTCAAGGGGTCGACATCGAACTCTCGGCCAACGAGATCAACCGCCACGTGGAATTTGAAGCCCACAAACGGGGCCGTTTCGTGGTGGTGAGCGCCCACGATTTTCAAAAAATTCCGTCCGGCGCCGTGCTCTCGGGATTTGCGCGGAAGGCGAAACGGTTGGGGGCCGACGTGCTTAAAGTCGCGGCCCGGCCGCGCCGTCGGGCCGACGTGGATCGTTTGATGGATTTTTGCGCGAAGTCGACGTTTCGGCGCCGGGTGTTCATCGCCATGGGCCCCTTGGGGGAGACCACCCGGCGGGACGGATTTCGGTGGGGGTCCTGCCTGACCTACGGGTTTGTTCGCCGCCGCCTGGCGCCGGGGCAATTGCCCGTCAAGACGCTGGCGGAGGCGTCCCGGGCTCTTTTACGAAAACCAGCACCGCCCCGCCCAGAATAAAAAACACCAGCAGGGACAGAACGCCCCGCCGTACGCCGCCCGCCTGGGCGGCCAGACCGAACACCAAAGGCCCCACGACGGCCGTCACTTTCCCCACCACGCCGAAAAATCCGAAGAACTCCCCGCTGCGCTCCGGCGGCGTGAGCAATCCCATGAGAGACCGGCTCGCGGCCTGACTGCCCCCCAGGACCAAGCCCAGGACGACGCCCAGGGCCCAGAATTCGCCCCGGGAGGTCATGCGGGCGCCCCAGAAGATCACCCCCGCGTAAACCGCGAGAGTGATCAGGATCACCGTTTTGTGGCGCCACCGATCGGCCAAATAACCGAAGAGGAGCGAGCCCAGGAAGGCCACCCCTTGAATCATGAGGAAGCATTGGATGAGCTCCCCGGAGGATAGGCCCAGCAACTCCGCCCCCACGACCGAGGCGGTCAGGATCACGGTTTCAATGCCGTCGTTATAGACGGCGTAGGCGAGAACAAAGACCAGGAGATTTCGGTAACGGGCCATGTTTCGGGCGGTGTCGAGCAATCGGGTCCACCCCAGCCGCGCCCAGGCGATGGCGGGCCGTTTTTCGCCGGCGCTCTCGGGCGGGCTCAATAGAAACAGCGGAAGACCAAAAAGGCCCCACCACAGCCCCACCGACAGCAAACTGGCCCTCACGGGAAGAAAATGGTCCGTGGAGAGCCCGAACCAGGCCGGGCGTTGGATCAACGCCAGATCCAGGGCCAGGCAGAGCCCGCCCCCGATGTATCCGATGGCCCAACCAAAACCCGAGATGGCCCCCAGGGATTCCCGGGGCCCCAGGTCCGGCAAATAGGCGTTGTAGAAGGCGTTGCCGCCGGCGAAACCCATGTTGGCCAGGGCGAACAACCCCACGGCCAGGGCCACCCGTCCCGGCGTGACCCAAAAAAGTCCGACGCTGGCCAGGACTCCCAAAATCCAAAAAAAGCGAAGAAAGGATTTCCGTTTTCCGGACAAGTCCGCGACGGCGCCCAGCAAAGGCGCCAATAGAACCATGACGAACATCGACGCCGACACCGTAAAGCTCCAAAGCGCCGGTCCCGACAGAGCGCGGCCAAAGCACCGGATTCCCTCGGGGGGAACGACGCTTTTGGCGAAATAGACGTTGAAGACGACGGCGAGCGTGGTGGTCGCGAAGGCGGAATTGGCGAAATCGTAAAAGGCCCAGGCCCAGAGGAGCGGGCGTTTCCAAAAAGGACGGTCGGGGGGAGTCACGGAAGAGCGTTCGGTTCCGCGGATTCCAGCTGGAGCGTGGAATGCCCGATGGAAAACTTTTCCCGAAGAAGGGCCTGGAGGGCCGACAGCACCCGGGGCTGTTCGTTCATGCGGGCGGGTTCCAGGATCACCCGGGCGGAAAGAGACACGAGGTGGGAGCAAAGACCCCACACGTGGACGTCCTCCACCCGGAGGACGCCGGGGAGGGCGCGCAGGGCCGCGGTCACTTCCGACACGTGCAGACCCGCGGGAACGCCTTCCAAAAGGAGGTTCATGGATTCCCGGAGAAGCGGCAGGGCGCTTCCCAGGATCAAGGCGGCGATCAAGAGTCCCACCAGCGGGTCCACCGCCCGCCAGCCGGTGGCCGAGATCAGGGCGCCCGCCCCGATGACCCCCACGCTGGCCAGCGCGTCCGACGCCACGTGCAAGAAAGAACCCCGAAGATTAACGTCGGTCCGGCTCGGCCCGTGCAGGGCCGCGGCCACCGCCACGTTGGCCGCGAGTCCGGCCAGGCCCAACCCCATCATGAGGCCGGTCCCGGGGAGGGGCGCGGTCCCGTGAAATCGGTGAAGGGATTTCCACGCGATGCCCAGGGCCACCCCGGATACCAATAATCCGTTGAAGACGGCGGCCAGCACTTCCAACCGGTGAAGGCCGAAGGTGCGCCGGTCCGAGGCGGGGCGCTCGGCCAGGGTCACGGCGAAATAGGAAAAGAGAAGACCGCCGAAGTCCATGAACACGTGGGCCGCGTCCGAAAGCAGGGCCACGGAACCGCTCCGCCGGGCGCCCCAGAGCTCCACCAGAAACGTCGCGCCGGTGAGGACCGCCGCGAACACGAGCACCCGCCGGGGCCGGGCGGTGGAGACGGCGTGGCGGTGGTGCGCTTCGGGGGTCATGGAATGAACCGGTCCACCCAATCCTGGGGATCCACGCGCTCGCCTTGAACGGTGAGGGACCAATGGACGTGGGGGCCCGTGGCAATGCCTTCGGCGCCGGTTTCGCCCAGGAGGCGCCCGGTTTTGACCCGGTCGCCGGCCCGGACCGCGAGGGCGCGCATGTGCAGGTAATACGTGTAGACGCCTTGGCCGTGGTCCAGCAGCACCACGTTCCCGAAGCTTTCAATCCGTCCCGCGAAGACGACCACGCCCCGTTGGGGCGCCGTGACGGGAGTGCCCGACGGGGCCGCCAAATCGGTTCCGGTGTGGGGGTTCAACGCGGGGCGGTCCCCGTAGGAGCGTCGCGCGCCAAAAACCGAGGACACCACGCCCGTGGACGGGCGCACGAAGGCGCCGTTCCAAAGACGTTTCGCGGTGGGGGCCTGGTTGTAGAGCGTGGCCAGAACAAAAGAATCCCGCTCCACCGAACCGGTGGTGAAAAGCGCGTCCCGCTCGGGCGAAAGCTTGATCCGTCCCACGGGGTAGGTGCCCTCTTCCACCGCGAAAGGGACTTCCTCCAGAAAAGGCCCGCCCCGGGACCAAACGCCCTCGATGGTCACGGTCTTGGTTCCCGCCGGTTCCAAGGGGCCCGTGCCCAGGAGCGCGCGCCAACGGCGTCCGCCCATCTTGTAGAACGGCGCTCGCCGTCCGTTCCAACGGGCGGTGACGCGGCCCAATGGCGCCGAGGCGATTAGCCAAACGGAAAAGGTTCGCCCGGCGACCACGGTGCTTGGGTCGATCGTAAAATCGCTTTCCCCGCGGAGGCCGTGGGCCGTTCCCAAAGCCAGGCCCGCCAGGAACGCCGCCTTACTTGCCGATGCAAAAACGGGAAAAAATCGCATCCAACACCTCCTCCGACACGTCGTCGCCGTCCCGCCCCGTGACCGCGCTGAGCGCCGCAAGGGCCCGCCGCAATTCCAAGGCCCGGGCTTCGGCGGGGGTTGAAGCGCCGCCCGCTTCGTTCAGCGCGGCGCGAACTTCCCCCAGGCCCGCTTCGTGGCGCGTGTTGATCAAAACGTCGTCTTCCTTTCGTTCGCGAAGACCGCCCGCGCCCGCCGCCTCCAAAATCAACGACCGAAGCTCCGGCAGTCCCGCCCCGGTCCGGGAGGACGTCCAGGTCCCGGGGCGCGCGTTCCATCCCAACGCCGCGCGCCACGCCGTCTCTTGGCGCGTTCGGGCTTTTCCGGGTTTGACCCGGTCCGCCTTGGCCAAAACCAATATCGTCCGTCCCCGCCGCCAAGAGGCCGCCAGTCGACGGTCCGCGGGCCCCGGTTTTTTGGATCCGTCCACCACCCCGAGCACCACGTCGGCCCGCGCCAAAGCGCGGCGGGCCCGGGACACGCCCGCGCGTTCCACGGCGCCGGCGGCGGTTCGAAGGCCGGCGGTGTCGGTCACGGTCACGGGCACGTCGTTCAAGAGAACGCGCTCTTCCAACGTGTCGCGGGTCGTGCCCGGCCGAGCGGTAACGATGGCCCGGTCGTCGCCCAGGAGGGCGTTGAACAAAGACGATTTGCCGGCGTTGGGGCGGCCGGCCAAGGCGACCCGAAGGCCGTTTCGAAGCCTTCGCCCGTCGCGGGAGGTGGCCAAAAGGCCGTCCACGGTCGACGTGAGATATTCTAGGTGTTTTTGAAATTGATCCGGCGAAAGAGGCGGAACTTCGTCGTCCACGAAATCCAGACCGGCTTCCAATTGGGCCAACAGGTCCACCAGGCGTTGCCGGAGCGTCGCCACCCGACGGGACAACCCCCCCCGCAATTGGGCGAGTCCGGCGCGCCGCAGGGCGTCGGACCGGGCGGCGATCAAATCCGCCACGGCCTCCGCCTGGGTCAAATCCATTTTGCCGTTTTCGTAGGCCCGCCGGGTGAATTCGCCGGGACCGGCGAGCCGCGCGCCCCGTCGAAGGCAGAGCTCCAGGACCCGCGTCATCAACAGGCTACCGCCGTGGCAGGAAAGTTCCACCACGTCTTCGCCGGTGTAGGAGCGCGGGGCGCGGAACACGGCGGCGACGGCGTCGTCCAAGGTTTCGTCGGCGTCACGCACGACGCCGTGGTGCAGGGTGTGGGAAGGGACGTCGACCAGCGGGGCGGCGGCGCGAAACATCGCGTCGGCGACCTCGAGGGCCCGGGGGCCGGACAAACGGACGACGCCCAGGCCGCCTTCCCCCGGCGGGGTGGCGACGGCGACGATGGTGTCGGTTTCGCGGGGTTCCATGGACGGGCCCGCCCGAAGAAAAAAATCCTTAGGCGTTGGGCGCGGGAGCGGCCCCGGCGGCGCGGGGTTTCACGACGACTTTGCGCGTGGGGCCCTCGCCCTCGGAGGCGGTTTCGACGTCCGGGTGGTTGGCCAGGGCCTGGTGGACGAGGCGTCGTTGGGCCGGCGGCATGGGATCCATCCGGAAAAGCTGTTGGGTGCGGCGGACTTGAAAGGCCGCGAACAGGGCCTTGTCCACGACGCTTTGCTCGTCGGCCGAGGCGAAGCCCTCCAGGCGCAGGGCGACCCAGGGTTTCTCCCGATCGCCGCCCGAGGACACGAGATTAAAGAGGTATTCCAGCGCTTCGAGGCCGCGGCCGTTTTTTCCGGCAAGGCGTTCGCCGCGGGTTGTTTTGAGCAGCACCGGCAGGCGGTGGTTTTGTTCGGGGCCGAACTCCCAGGCGAGATCGTCCACGCCCAGGGATTCCTTCCATTGATTTAAAAGGGTTTCGGGGGGAATGAAGGGGCGAAGGATCTCGGGGCGCGGGGCGCGCTGTTCCCGGGGGGCCCGCGTTTCCGGACGCGGTTCGGCCCGTCGTGGCGCCTCCGGCGTCGGCCGGTTTTTGCGCTCGGGCGGTCGGTTCCCGCGGGCGTCGCCGCCGCGCGCGCCCTTGGGGGCGTTGCGCCGGTCGCCGGGTCCGCGCTCGTCCCGTTCGCGACGGTCTCCCCGGCCCCGCGGGGCCGGTCGGTCGTCGTTCTTCCCGCCGTTGGAAGGCCGTCGATCCCGCCGGCCGTTCTTGCCGCCGGATTTTTCGATCGTTTCGCCGCGGTCTTCGCGGTCCTCCCGTCCCCGGCGGGGTCCCCGGTCGTCGCGGCCGTGCTCAAACCGATCGTCGTCGGGGCCGTGATCGCGGTAGGCGTCGAGGCGGGCGGAGCGTTTTTCCACCATCCGGACCCGCACCCGCCGAAAACCGAACAGGCTCAAAAGCCCGCTGGAGCGGTCCTGAACGACGTGGACATTCACGTCATCGCGCTTCAGGCCCAGTTGGGCCAACCCGCGCTCCACCGCCCGTTCGGCGGTCCGCGCTTCCCCGGTCCATTCCCGCATTTCTTTCATCGGGCGGCCTCGGGTTGGGCGTGCAGGCGGAGAAGCGCCATCTGGACGGCGATGCTGATCAAACTGCTGGTCAACCAGTAAACCACGAGCCCCGCCGGCATTTTCAGGAAAAAGAAGGTGAACATGACGGGCATGATGTACATGATCTGCCGTTGGTTCGGGTCCAGAGCCGCGGCGGACATCTTTTGTTGAAGGAACATGCCGCCGCCCATGAGAACGGGCAAAACGTAAAAGGGATCGTGGACGGACAAGTCCTTCACCCAACCGATCCAGGGCGCGTGCCGCAATTCGTAGGTGCTCCGCAGAGTGGAAAAGAGGGCCCAGAAGACCGGTAGTTGGATGAGGACGGGCAGGCACCCTTCCATTCCCATGAACCGAAGGCCGTGGCGTTTGTAGAGCGCCAACATCTCCACATTCAGACGCTGGGAATCGCTTTTGTAGAGTTCCTGGAGGCGTTTGAGTTGGGGCTGGATGGTTTTCATTTTTTGGCTGTGGCGGAAACTTGAGATCGTGAGGGGCAACACCAGCAGTTGGATGATCAGCGTCAACAGGATGATGGCCCAGCCGTAGTTGCGGGTGGCCCGATGGAACACGAGGAGGGATTTATGGATCACGTGGCCCACGGGGGCGAAAAAGCCGAAGTCCACGGAGCGTTCCAGGTCCAACCCCAATTTCTTCAAGTCCTCGTACCCCTTGGGGCCCAGATAGAAGGTGAGGTTTTCGGTGACGGATTTTTTGGGTTCCAGGACGAGGGCCACGGGGCGGTGAACGGAGTAAAACGTTTCGTCCTTGTCCACCCGAAGGGAAACGGCGGTGGGCGGTTCGTTTAAGAAGGCGGCCAGGAAATAGTGTCCATCCACCGCCCACCACTTGTAGGCGCCGCTTTGGGTGGAGGTTTTCTTGTAATGGAGGAGGCGCGGGGGTTCCCAGGCGATGGCCCGTTGGGTGCCCGCGGTGGCGCGGCTTTTCTGGGCCGCCTCGTCCTGGGCTTCGATTCCGGGGCCCCAGCCGATTTCGTAATCGGCGTTCACGGCGGACTTCCCCGTGTTGGACAACGCCAGGGCGACCCGTTGGAGGTGGCCGGTCGGATCGATGGTAAAGGTTTTTTCAACCGTCAGGCCGTCGGCGCGCTTGGCCCGGCACACCACGGCGTTGTCCCGCCGCTGAATGTCGAATTCCAAGTCCGGGAAGGTGGCCAGCGGCTGGGCGGCGCCCGGTCGGGCGGGGACCAGGGCGACCCATTGGCCCTGTTCCAGGATTTCCCATTGGGCCACCGCGGCGCCGAAATGGTTCAACGTGAGGCGGTTTTCGCCGATGTCGAAGACGATGTCCCGCTCGCTGATCGGCGCCCGGGGGGCGGCGGAGACGGCCGTCGTCCCGGCGGCCGTCAGCGGGGCCGTCGGGGCCGCGGGGACCGCGGCTTTTTCGGCCGCTTGCCGCTGGGGTTTTAAGACGAGCACTTCCCAGAGGACCAGAATGGACATGGAGAACACAAAAGCCAACACGTAGTTTTTTTTCATTGGGGGAGGGGGGGGACCAAGTCGACGCCGCGGCCACCCAGGGGGTGGCACCGGGCGAGACGTCCCAGGGTCAGGGCCAGTCCGCGCGCCGCGCCGTGCCGCTCCACCGCCTCAAGGGCGTAATGGGAGCAGGTCGGCAAAACCGGCAGCGGGGCTTCCAAAGAAAGCCCGCGGCCTGGTACGCGCGGATCAAAAACTGCAGAACCGATTTCATTTGTCTCCGTGCGCGGAGCGTTCCACGAGGAACAGGAAGTCCGCGCGCAAATCGTCGTGGGGAGGGGGAAAAGCGGGGCCGCCCGTTTTGGGGGTGACCACAAGGTCCCAGCCCCGGGGCCACCGGTTTTTTTCCGTCCGAAAAATGTCCCGCACGCGGCGCTTGAAGCGGTTGCGCTGGACGGCCCCGCCGTGACGGCGGCCGACCACGACGCCGAGGCGCGTGGCGCGGGCCGGGGATTCCTCCCGGCGGAAGGCCCAGAGCACCAGGCGGCGGCCCACGCGGCGGCGGCCCTTCCGCCGGGCGCGGTCAAAATCCCGGGAACGGGTGAGCCGCTCGTGGGGCCGGAAGGAAAAATTCACGCGAACGTCCGATTTTCAGGCAGCGGGGGGCGCCGAGCATCGGCGGTCCGGCGGTGGAAAACCGGGCGGGGTTCGAAGTTGTCTCAAAACCACTCGTCGGAAATGGAATTTATTTCTCCGGCCTGCGTCTTCGTTGCTCGTCGGTTACGGGCCGCAAGGGCCCGCGCCCTTCTCGCGCCTCGACTCGGCACGGATAAATAAATTCTTTTCTCGGCGATCGGTTTCGAAACAACTTCTACTTCGTGAGTTTCCAGCGGCCCTTTTGGCGACGGCGTTTGATGACGCGCCGTCCCCCGGGCGTGGCCATCCGCGCGCGAAAGCCGATGGTTTTGGCGCGCCGACGCTTGTGGGGTTGATAAGTTCTCTTAGGCATGGGAGGCATTTTAGCTTGACGGAGGCCGGGTGTCAATTGACGCGGGGCTGTCCCGCGAGTAAACTGTGACCCCATGGCGACCCCCACGCAAACGCGGAAATCGCGCACCATCGCGGACATCAGCCCCGACCGTTGCACCGGTTGCGAGGCCTGCATGGCCGTCATGCCCCACGACGACTGCATCGGGAAAGCCTCCGACGACCCCACGATTCCAACGACCCTCATCGTCTGCGAGGTCAACGCGGACCGTTGCACCGGATGCACCCTCTGCATGAAGATTTGCCCCTGGGACGCCATCGCCATGGTGCCGCGTCCCGGGTACGAAGCCCCGAAACCCGCCTCCTGATTTTCGAGGAGGGACGGATTTCGGCGACACGTTCGCCCCGTCTCCGTCGTCCCAGATGAGCGGGACCAATCCTCTTTTCCCGCCACTCAAAACTCCTCTGGTTGAAAGGGAAGCGCTCATGGTTCGATGGTTGTGGGTCCTTGGCGGTTGGCTTATCGTCCCCGCCCTCGCGTCGGCGGCGACCCTCTCGGTCTGGCCCGCCACCGTCACCGTGGGGGCGGGGGGCGTCGCCCACGCCAGCCCCTTCTTTGACCCGGACGGCGGGGGCCCCCTGCCGGGGCGCGTCATTAACTGGGAAGGCGCCCAATGGTCCCTGGCCGACGTCGGAATCGCCACCGTCTCTCCTCTGGGCGTCGTCACGGGCCGATCCCCCGGGACCACCGTCCTCGCCGCGTCGTCGGGCGCCTTGAGCGCCCAGGCGGTGGTGGAAGTGCGGGGAACGGTTTTTTCAAGGTCCTTGCAAACCCCCGACGGGAGAACCCGTTCGTTCGCCCTTTACGTGCCGCCGGGCGCGGGGGTTTCCGGGCCGGCGCCCCTGGTCCTGGGCCTCCACGGGGGAGGCGGGGACGGGTTGTCCATGGCCGCCCTCACCAACATGGACGCGGTCGCCGCCCGGGAAGGCTTCCTGGTGGCCTACCCGGACGCGGTCGACGGCCACTGGAACGACGGTCGCGGAATCGCCGCGTACCTCTCCCAAGCCCAGAACATCGACGACGTTCGGTTCCTTTCCCGCGTCATCGACGCGGTCGCGGCCGAATTCGCCGTCGATCGTCGACGGGTGTTCGCGATGGGGTTTTCGAACGGATCGCTCATGGCCAAACGGCTCGCCCGCGAATGGTCTTTCCGGATCGCGGCCATCGCGGCCGGCGGGTCCACGCTGCCTCGGGCTCTGGCGGACGGGGGCGGGTTTGCGCGACCCGTCCCGTTGTTGGATTTTCATTCCGTGGACGACCAGCACGCTTTTTACTCCGGGGGGGATTTGGCGGGCGGCAATACCTTGTCGGTGCCGGAGCTCCTTCACTTTTGGGCCCAAAAAAATTCCTGCCGTCCCCCCGCCGCGGCCGAGCCGCTTCCGGACGCCGTTGACGAAGGCACGTCGGCGGAACGGGAGGACTACCTCTGCCCCGACGGCGCCGCCCTGATCTTTTACCGGTTTGTCGGCGCGGGCGGTGGGATCGGTCCGGGGCACACCTGGCCCGGCGGGTTCCAATATTTCCCGATGCTCTCCGCCTTCCCGGAATTCTCCATCGGACGGACGAACCAAGACGTCGACATGAGCGAAACCGTCTGGGCTTTTTTCGCCGCGCACCCGCTTCCGGCTCCCCCCGAAAGCCCCGCCGCGGCACGCCTTTTTCCGAACCCCCTGCGGACGGGAGAAGCTTTTTTCATGGACCGCGTGCCGTTCAACGCCGACGTCCGCGTCTACGATATCCGCGGTCGGGTTCGGCGACGATTGGTTCCGGACAACGCCGGACAACTGATCTGGGACGCGCGGGACGACGAGGGACGGGACCTCCCCAGCGGGATTTATTTTGTTCATATCGACGGCGGCGGCCACCAAACCGTCAAGGCGGTCATTCAGCGGTGAGAAAATTCCCGGGGCGATGGGCCTTTCTGTTTCTTTTCGCGGGGCCGGTCGCGTCCTTGCGCGCCCACGAGGTGGGGTACCGGGTCCTGCGGGTTCCCGTCGATGGGAAATTCGTCGCCGTGGCCGTTTGGTATCCGACCGAGGCGTCGCCGCGGCCGATTTTTTACGGTACCGCCCGCGTGCCGGGCCGCGCGGCCCCCGACGCTCCGTTGAAGCCGGGCCCCTGGCCCCTGGTGCTCTTTGCCCACGGCTACTCGGGGAGCGGGACGGGATCGGCCACCCTCGCCGAAGGCGTGGCCAAGGCGGGCTACGTGTGGGCCGCCCCGGATTTGAGCGACGCCGTGGCCGAGGTCCGCGTTGAAGGGCCCGTCACGGGGGACCTCCGGGCCGCCCTCCGGGATTTAAAAGAGAATCCGCCCTCGTTGGAAAACCACGGTTATCGGGTGGCGGAGGCTCGCGCCGTGTTGCGGGCGCTGTTGGACGACCCCCAATGGTCCATCGATCCCGATCGGGTGGCATTGGCGGGGCATTCCCTCGGCGGGTGGACCGTCGTTCAGGTGGCGCTGAGCGATCCTCGGCCCCGGGCCCTCGTTCTCTATTCCATGGGGGAATTAAATTATTTGTTTAAAGGGGCCCGCCTTGTGGCGGGTCGGGACCTGGCCCGGTTGCGGGTGCCCGCTTATTTGACCTACGGCGAGCGCGAGCGCGCGGCCTTGAGGGGCCGGCCGCCCAACTCGCTTTACGCCTTGGAAAATATCGGCGGGCCGGCCTGCGCGGTGGAAATCCGGGGCGGGACTCATTTCGTTTACGTTAACCGGGAAGTCGCCGGCCGTCAGGGGGGAAGCCCGATTCAACTGGCGCGCATCGTCCAAGCGACGGCCGCGTTTTTGGACCGAGAGCTTCGGGGCTCGAGCGTTTCCGTGCCCGCCGACCGTTGCCGGGATCGCTGACGCCTTCCCTTTTTCGCTTTCCGCCGGCTCCTCCCCCGTCGTTTGTTTAAAAAGAACTAGAATCACGCCATGCGGCGATTCGTTTTATTATTTCTGGCGGCTCTTTTCCCGACGTCCCTGCGGGCGGGGCAGATTCACCTGCGTTATTTCACCTTGGACGACGTTTCGCTCGTTTTCCTCGTTCAACTGGTGGCCCTTCACCCCAAAACCCATTCGGCGACGGTCGCCATCAAAAAGAGGTGGTCCCGGAATAAAACCCGGTCGGCGTTCCCGGCCCGTCGCCCGAATCCTTCCGACGATCCGGCCGACGGCTCCCCCGGGGAGACGCGCGAGGTCGACATATACGAGGGCGTGGAGTGGAAGGATCCCCGCAAACACGTGATCGAAGAGCATTATTGGGATTGCGCCGACGCGCCCCCGCCCGGGGAATCGGCTTTCCTGTTTTTCCGAGGCGCCGCGGCCGAGTGGGTGGCCTTCACCGCGGAAAAGGAGGCCAAACTCGACCGCTTCTTCGGCGAGGATCCCGGGGCCTGGGACGCCTGGATCGAATCCAAAACCGACGATGAACGGGTCGCTCTTTACGCCGATCAAGACTACCGCGCCGGAATTCTGAAACGGTTTCGCGACCGCCCCGACCTGCCCTTGCGGTTTGTGATGACCCTGGAGAATTCGGACCTGAAGATGGAGCTTCTCACGACGCTGCTCAAATCCCGGCCGCCCGATCAACGGGAAGCGTTGTTTCAAAAGATTCTGGACGAGCAAGCGGCGGCGGGGCCCGTCGCGCGGACCGCGACCCTCCGGGCGTTGTATCTGTACGACGAAGAGCTCTGGACGAACGCGCAAAAAATGAGGCTCTACCAAATCGAAGTCGACGACAACGATTACCGGGAAAATTTGCACCGATTGGGAACCATCGTTCAGAGGGAACTGCGGGACGAAAAAAAGGAAATAGGCTCCCTGTGGCCCTACGCCCGGATCATGGCCCTTTATTGGCGGATCCACTGCTACAACGACCTGGACGACGATTTGCCGCGGGTTCTGGAGCGTTTAACGGCGGGCGAGCGAAAGCAATTTTATCCGGAGGTCCTGCGCGCCGTGGCCACGTCCCCCTGGCGGAGGGAATACAAGCCTTACAAGGGGGGATTGTTGAGGGCGCTGTTAAAGGAAAACGATTTTCGGTCGGACCCGGCGCTCCTGTGGAAAATGGCCGAAATTGATTTTCGCGACGGCGAGGACGCGGAGACCTTCCGGGACTTGCTGGGCGCGATGCTCGACGCTTACCCGACCTCGGACGCTTCGGCCCGCGGGCGGGTGAAGGCCTGGGCCGACCCCTACCTGAACGCCCCCGACCCCTTTCCGCTTTACGAACCCCTCAAAGGCCGCTACGCCGTCCTGCCTTGACTCCGAAAATGGTCGCCGTGGCCCGGGTCATCGGCGAATAAGGCCTTTTGCGGCCCGCCGGGCCAGCGACCGCCGGAGGGCCCGACGGCCCCTTTTGCCCGTTTCTTCGAGCCCTCGGTGAACGCGGGTTCCTTTGGCCAACAACCGGGCGGGGCCGTAGTCCCGTCCCCGCTTTTTGTCGAGGTCCCGCAGAAGAACGCCCATTTTGGGGGACCGCGCGAGGAAGCGTCCGTCGGCCCGTTGTTCGGTGATCCAGCGGGGCGCGGAGGAGGATCTTCGAAGTCCGGGAAGGATCAGGGGCAGGACCTTTCCAACGTCCCGGCTTTGCAGGACGCGATTTTTCAAATACCGATGGGGCTTCGCCACGGAGTCTCCTTGGGGGCCTTGTTGTTCGAAATAAGGGTAAGGCGAATTCGATCGTTCGTCAATCAAAAACCGGAGGGCGAGGCCCCCCCTTGACAAAATTCCAAACCCCGGGTATATTGTGAGTGAACACTCACGAATTTTGGAGGTCGTGTGAAGCTGATCGTTGAGGAAGGGAAAGCGGGAACCGTGCTCCCCCAAGTGATGCGGGCGGCGCTCCGGCTTTTTGTGGAAAAGGGCATCAACGCCACCACGATTAAAGACATCGCCCGGGCCGGGGGGGTGTCGGAGGGGGCGCTTTATCGCCATTTCAAGAGCAAAGAGGACCTGGCTTTCTATATTTTTACCACCCATTTAAACGATTTTACCATGCGCCTGGCCGCGGCCGTGGGCGGCGGAAAAACGACCGCGGAGAAGATTCGACTCTATATAAAGACTTGTTTCTTGGCCTACGAAGAAGACAAGCAGCTTTTTGATTACTTGATTATTTCGGAGCATCGGGAATTCGATAAATTTCCAACCTCCCACAAACACCCCGGCCACGTGGCCATCGGAATGATGGAAGAGGGCCTCAAAAAAGGGGAGGTTCGCCGGATGGACCCCGTGGTGGCGGCGTCCCTCCTGCTGGGGAGCGTGATCCGGCTCTGCGTTTCCCGGGCCCGGCGGGCCATCGACCGGGATTTAAAAGCCGAAATCGACCCGGTGTCCGAAACCCTCGCCCGGGCCATCTGTAAGTGAATTAATATTCACAAGGAGACCCCATGGACCCCTTCGCGCTGAACGAATTGGAAACGGCGGTCAAAGAGGGGCTGATTACCGAAGCCCAACGGCGGGCGTTGGCGGCGCGTTTTGTCGACCCTCCGGGGAGCGCGTCTTCGGAAGCCCAAAAGAAATTCAACCCCATCATGGTCCTTTATTACATCGGCGCGTTGCTGATCCTGTCGGCCTTTGGATGGTTTTTGGGCAGCCAATGGGACGCGCTGGGGCCCCGGGGCATTCTGGCCGTGAGCGGTGTTTACGCCGCGATGTTTGTGCTCGCGGGTCGCCATTTGCTTCGAAAGGAAAACACCCCCGTGGCCGGGGCGCTCTTGATCACCTGCGCCGTGGGAATGACGCCGTTGATCGTCTGGGCCATCGAAAGCTGGACGGGGGTCTGGCCCAAGAACGACCCCGGGGCCTACCGCCACTATTACCCCTGGATCAACGGTTCGTGGATCGTGATGGAGTTGTCGACGGTCGCGACCTCGTTTTACGCCCTCCGCAAGATCCGCTTTCCGTTTCTCTTCATGCCCGCGGCCATCGCCCTTTGGTTTTTTTCAATGGACGTGGCGGAGTTCTTCGTTCAAGCGCGCCTTGGCTGGGGCGAACGAGCCTGGGTGAGCGTGGTCGTGGGTTTGCTCATCTTGATCCTGAGCCGTTCCGTGGAAAAACGGGTCGCGGGCATGGATCCCTTCTGGTTCTACCTGGCCGGACTCCTGGCTTTTTGGGGCGGACTCACGTCCCTGCCCAGCCACGGGGAATTGGGGCGCGTGATTTACGCCGGCATCAACCTGGGATTGATCGGGGCGGGGATCTACCTCGATCGGAAAACGTTCGCGGTCTTCGGCGCCATGGGGGTTTACGGTTATGTGGGACATTTGGCTTGGTCCGTCTTCAAAAACAGTCCAGCCTTCCCCCTGGTCCTTGCCTTCGTCGGCCTGATGATGATCTTGACCACGGTGCTCTTTCAGAAAAATCAAGGGCGGCTGCGTCGGTGGATGGGGTTGGCCTTGTGATCCGCCGGGCGCGATGGGCGGCCGGACTCCTGCTGTTCCTGGGAGCCTCCGTTCGGGCTCAGGAAACGGTCGTTCTCGTTCACGGGATTCTCAACAAGCCCTTTGTGATGAAAGCCCTCGAACGCGCCTTGATAAAAGAGGGTTTTGCCGTTATAAACTGGGGATACGCCAGCACCGAGAAAACCATCGAAGAATACGCCGCGGATCTTAAAGCCGATCTCGAGCTCCGACACACGACCGGGACCCTTCACTTTGTGGGTTTTAGCCTGGGGTCCATCATCACCCGGTATTACCTGGCCCATACGCCGCCGCCGAATGTGGGACGATTCGTGCAAATTGCCCCGCCCAACCGCGGGTCCAAATGGGTGGATCGTCTGTACACCTTTAAGGCTTTTCGCTGGGTGTTTGGCACCAAGGCCATCGAACAGCTGAAAGACGGGAGCGATTTCTTAAAAAACTGCGGGGTGTCGGCCTGTCCCCTCGGGATCATTGTGGGCGGCAACGGCACCGAGGCGGGTTACAACCCGGTGTTGGAGGGGGACGACGACGGCTCGGTGGCCCTGTCCAGCGCCGTCCTGCCCGAAGCGAAGGACGTGGTCCAGGTCTTCGCCGAGCACAGCTTGTTATTGGCCTCGCCGGCCGTGGGACGTTACACGGCGGCTTTTCTAAGGACGGGAAAATTCCCGGCGGACGCCCGGCGTCCCCGGCAAATCGCTTCAACCATTACCGGAGGTTCCAAATGATCGGTGAATTCCTTTTGCTCGCCGCCCTGGGCATTCTGGCCTTGCCCGTGATCGCCCTCGTTTTGTCCGTCAAGGCTCTCCGAACCGCCCGCCGGGTGGAAGACCGCCTGGACGGTTTGCGCGGCGCCCTGCGGGCCGGTGCCTCCACCCTCCGGGAGTTCGCTCCTCCCCCGGCGCGGGAGACGCCCGGGCCTTCGGTCGACCCCCGCGCGGCTCAACGGGCGGTGGACCTATCGCCGTCGCCCGCGGCCGATCCGTTCGGTCCGCCGGTCGCCGGCTCCCCGGCCTCGGGTTCGCCCGCCGGCGGCCCGCCCGAAGCCAAACCCCCGATGGCCACCCCCCGGCCGCCCCTGGCGACGCCTCCGCCCATTTACGTCGCCGACGTGGAGCCGGAAGCGCCCACCGCTCCGCCGGTCCTGGAACGCCCGTCCATCGATTGGGAGAAATTCACCGGGGTCAAACTCTTCAGTTGGATCGGCGGCTTCGCCCTCTTCCTGGGCGCGGCTTTTTTCGCCAAGTATTCCATGGACCACGGGTGGATCACGCCCGCCATGCGCGTCGCCTTCGGCTTCGCCGCCGGGGCCGCGTCGCTCCTCGTCGGTCTCAAGCTCAAGGACCGCTTCGCGGTCACGGCCCACACCCTGGTGGCCGCGGGCGCGGGCATTCTCTACACCGACGCCTTCGCCGCGCACTCGTTCTACGGATTCATCGGTCCCGTGGAGACCTTCGCGTTCCTGGCGTTGGTCACCGTCCTGACGTTCTTTCTCTCGGTGCGGCTCGATTCCCGCTACATCGCGCTCTTGGCCTTGGTGGGCGGCTTTTTAACGCCCCCCATTTTGTCGACGGGCGTGGACCGGGCTCTGGGTCTGTTCGCCTACGTGACGCTTTTGGATATCGGTCTCTTGGCCGTGGTCTTGAGCCGAGGGTGGGGATTCCTCTGGGGCCTGGCGGCCTTCGGGACCGCCGTGATGCAGTGGGGGTGGGCGGACCACTTTTTGGTGGTCGAAAAATTGCCGGTGGCCGCCGCCGTGTTTCTGTGGTTCCCGGTTCTCTTCGTGGCCGCGCGTTTTGTGGCCGAACGCCGGGGAATGGATTTGGCCCCGCTGCGGCACGCGGCGGGCCTGTTGGCCCTCCTATCGGTTCTCTTCGGCGGGAACACGCTGGACCGTTTCGGGGCCCAGCCGGCCCTGCCCTTTCTGATCATCCTGGTCGCCGATGCTTTGACGGCCGGCTTGGCGGTGCGGGGGGGATCCGGATCCCGCTATCACTTGGCCGCCGGGATTCTCGCTTACCTGACGCTGTTCGGCTGGACCTCCGGCCGCCTCACGGCGGAAACCTTTCCGATGATCCTCGGGGCGGTACTGATCTTCGGCGCGCTCCACGGCGTTTTGGCCGTGGTTCTCAATCGCCGCGGAGCCCCCAAAGACGTGGTCATTTTGGGAAGCCTATTCCCCGTCGCCCTTCTCCTGCCGCTCGCCATGAGCTTGATGAAGGATTTCGGTTCTCCGGCGCTTCTTTGGCCCGTGCTCTTCGGCCTGAACGCCGTCGCGATCCTGGTGGCCCTGGCCACGGGGTTTTTGTGGGGCGTCGCGGCGGCCCTGGGTTTCACTTTCTTCATTGTTCTCCTCTGGATCGACCGTTTGGCCGTCGATGGGATGGGCGGGTTTTTGACGGTGGTGGCCGGGATGGCCGCGCTCTTTTTCGGCGTCGGTTACTTCCTCCTTCACCGGTCGAAAAAATCCGCCGACGGCGGCGAGGCGCCCTCGGAAAACGAAACCCGGTGGGCCTGGCCCGCGGGGGCCAGCGTGGCGCTTCCGGCCTTCTCGGCCTTTTTGCCCTTCCTGCTTTTGGCGGCGGCCGCGAACCGCCTGCGACCGGCGGATCCGTCGTCGCTTTTTGGGCTCGGCCTGTTGCTCCTGGTTCTCCTCCTGGGGCTGGTGAGACGGGGGGGGAAATCCCTCGAAATCCTGGCGCCGGTGGCCCTGGGGTGCGTGGCCCTATTGGAATACGCCTGGCACGGGTCGTCCTTCACCGTGGATCGGGCCTTTCCCGCGCTCTACTGGCACGGTGGATTTTTCGCGTTGTTCCTCCTTCTGCCGTTTCTGGCGGCGGAGTCTTTCGGCGCCTTGACCGCTCCCTGGTGGGCGGCGGCGCTGTCCGGGCCCGTTCACGGGATGCTCTTTTACCGAACGGCCCTCGCGTTGGGCTACGCGCCGGTCATCGGCGCCCTGCCGGCCGCCGGGGCCGTGATTTACACGGGGGCCTTGATGGGATTTTTGAAACGCGTCCCAGCGGAGGATCCCCGACGGAAGGATCTTCTGGCGGTGGTGGGCGCCGTGGCGCTTCTCTTCGTGAGTTTGATCTTCCCCCTGCAATTCGACAAGCAATGGATCACCCTGGGCTGGGCCCTGGAGGGCGTGGCCCTTCTCTGGTTCTACGGCCGGGTGTCGCACCCGGGGTTGAAAGGGTGGGCCTTCGCCCTCCTGGCCATCGCCTTTGTGCGCCTGGCGGCCAATCCGGCCGTTCTCCACTACCACCCCCGGGCGGCTTCGCCCTTCCTCAACTGGTATCTCTACGCCTACGGCGTCGCGGCGGGCTGCCAGTTCGTCGCGGCGCGCCTTTGGCGTCCCCGGGATCAAAAATGGAGCGCGGTGTCCCTGCCCGGCCTATTGAACGCTCTCGGCGTCGCGCTGTTGTTTCTGCTCATGAACATCCAAATCGCCGACTTCTTCAGCACCGGCGAGGCGTTGGCCTTCAACCTTCAGGGAAGCCTATCCCAGGATTTGGCCTACACCCTGGGCTGGGGCGGCTTCGGCCTGGCCCTTTTGTGGGCGGGTCTGTCCAAGGAATCGACCTCGGCCCGGTGGGCGAGTTTCGCCTTGCTCGGCGTCACCGTCGGGAAGCTTTTCCTTCACGACGTCTGGCGACTCACCCTCTTGTATCGAGCGGCGGCCTTCGTCGGGTTGGCGATCGTTCTGATTTTGGGGTCCTTCCTCTATCAACGTCACTTTCAATCTCGCGGAGGCCGATCATGAAGCAATCGCTTAAAGTCGGTTTGTGGTTGGCGACCCTGGGGGCGGTCCCCCTGGGGGCGCTGGTTCGGGAAGCCCCCACGGCCTGGTCCCACTTTCAGGAAATTTCATCGAACACCCGGGGATTGGTCGCGGTGAATCTGCCCCCGGAAACCTTGGACGGGGCCGCGCGCGGTCTGGCGGATCTTCGCGTCCTGTCGCCCGCCGGCGACGAAGTGGCCTACACCCTGGACGCCCCCCTTCGGTCCGGATTGGAATGGTCGGTGTGGCCGCTCCAGGGGGCCGTCGAGGTTCGATTGTCGAAGGGCCGCACGACGGTCACGGCCTCGGCCCGTCGGGCCGCGCCCCTGGAAGCGATCCAATTGGACATTCCCGCCGACGACTTTTTAAAAGCCGCCACCCTGGAGCTTCGACGGGGCGGGGTCTGGCGAACGGTTCTGTCGGGCCGCCCGCTCTACCGTCGCCGTTCTCTGGCGGAAGACTTGAATCTGGTTTTTCCAAAACAAGACGCCGACGGTTTTCGAATCACCCTGGACGACGCGGAGACCGATCCGGTGATCGTCCGGGGGGCGACGCCGCGTCCCACGCTTCGAACCAACGCGCCCCTGGCCGAAACGCCCCTCCGAATCCTTCGGCGGGAGGACGGCCCCGTGGAGACCCGGATCGCGGTGGAGCTCCCGTCCCGAAACGCGTTATTGGCCGAGGTGGTGTTGGCCGTGGAGGACGCGGCTTTTCAGCGGCCCGTGCGGGTGGTTCGCCGGGTTCGTTTCGGCGATGACAACGCCTCCGACGAGCCGCTGGGCGCCGAGTCCCTTTGCCGTTGGCCCGAGGAGGGCGGCCGGACCTTTGAACGCTTGTCGGTCCCCGTGGCCCGCCGGTGCGATTCCCGGGAAGTGGAAGTGGTCATCACCAACGGCGACAACCCCCCGTTGAAAATATCTTCCATGGGCGCCCGGGTGGCGTCGACGACGCTGGTGTTCAACGCCGTGGAACCCGGGAAATACCGGCTGATCCTTGGAAACCCGGCCGCGGCGCCCGTCCGCTACGACCTCGACGCTCTTCGCGATCGTTTCGATAAAAAACAACGCTCTTTCGTGGAGGTGGGGTCCCTTCAACCCAATCCCGAATACGTCGCCCCCGCGGTGGCCCCCGATTTGGCCGAAAGCGCGGCGGCCCTGGATCCCAAAGGGTGGCGTTGGAAATGCCCGGTGCGGATCGAAAAAACCGGCGTTCAGCGGTTGGAGCTTTCCCCCGCGGCGGTGGCCGGCGCCCGGACGGACGGCCGCGACCTGCGTCTTCTGCGCGACGGCCGACAGGTCCCCTTTGTCATCGATCACCGGGCCGTCTACCGGGTCGTCGGCCCGACGGCGCGCGCGGTCGGGGAGGGCGGACGGGAAAGTGTTTGGGAAGTGCAACTCCCGGTCGGGGGTTTGCCCGTCACCCATCTGGAAGTCGACGCCCCGGAAAAACTTTTCTCGCGCCGCGTGGTGGTCGAGGAATCCCGGAACGTTCCCGGCGCCGGCGCCGAGCGCGCGGTCTTGGGCGAGGCCCAATGGTTCCGGCGGGGCGGATCGACGCGGTTGTTGGTGCCCCTGGGATCGTCGCCCAGCGGCGATCGAATTCGACTGACGGTGGACAACGGGGACAACGCGCCGCTGTCCCTGTCCAATTTCCGCGTTCACTATCGGACCTACGCCCTGGTTTTTAAAGCCCGGGCGGGGGATCCGCTGACGCTCCATTACGGCCACCCCGCCGTGAGCGCCCCCACCTACGACGCCGCCGCCGTGGAGGGGGAATTGTTGGCCGCCGATAAAGTCGACGCCGTCTTGGAATCGCCGGAGAAGGGCTCGGGCGTCCGTTGGATCCCGAGCGGGGCGGGCGGCGGCCCCGTCCTCTGGGCGGCGCTGATTCTCGCCACCGGGGTTCTCCTGTGGGTCATCGCCAAGCTTTTGCCGGCGGCCCCCGGGAATGGAAAGCCCTAGGGACCGACTCCCCGGGTTCCTTTCCCCCCGCCTCGATCCTTTGAAAAACGTGTCGGCGTCCCATCGAATCGTCGGGGCGGGGCTGGCGGCGGTGGTTTTAGGGGCCGTTGGTTTTTTTCACCGCCCGTCCGGGCTCCGATCCTGGGCCCCCGAATTCGCCGCCCCCGCGACCTTTGACTTTTCCCCCGCGGGGGTGAAAATATCGGCTCTCCGGGACTATGCTTGGGATCGAGAGGGAGGTGCTCCCCGTGCGCGTAACCTGTTTGTCCCCTGGGACGAGGTCGTGGAGTCCCGGCTGTTGGTGTCTCCCCTGTCGCCGGGACGCCGGGGGCCGGCCCACGTCATGATGGACTTCCGCCTTCGGGACGGGACGGGGCTGGTGATTTCCGCCGAAGCCCGGCGGGAAATCGGGGAGTCCTATTCGCCCTGGCGAGGGGCGCTCGGGCGGTATGAATTGATTTACGTGGTGGCCACCGAGCGGGACGCCGTGGCCTTGCGAACGATTCACGGGCGCGCGCCCGTGTATCAATACCGCCTTCGCGCGGATCCCGCCGCCGCTCGCGCCCTGTTTCGCGACATGCTGGAGCGCGCCGACGCCCTTTCCCGCCGCCCCGAACGTTACAACACTCTTTTCAACAACTGCGCCCAAAACATCCGCCGCCACGCCAACCGCCTGGTGGAGCGTCCCTTTGGCCGGAGCTGGCGGTATCTTCTTCCCGGATATCTCGACGCCGAGGCGGCGTCCCGGGGCTTGCTGGACCTGGAAGGGCCCCTGGACCGGGTCCGCGAGGCCCATCGGATGGATCTTCCCGTTGAAACGGGCGCGGCGGGAGGCCCCGCGTGAACCGCCCACTCCCGCTGCTCCTGCGCCACCGGGGTTTCCGGGCCCTGACCCTGGCCCAATTTTTTGAAACGTTGAACGACAGCGCCTTCAAAACCCTCGTCACTTTTTGGGCCCTGGCGCGGTTCGGCGTCGAGCAGGGCGGGCGGGGCGCGGCGCTGGTGAGCGGGCTGTTCATCCTTCCCTTCCTCCTTTTTTCCACCTACGCCGGGCGCCTGGCCGACGCCCGGCCCAAGCGCTCCGTGGCCATCGCCATGAAGGTCTATGAAATCGCCATCATGGCCCTGGGGTGGTGGGCTCTTTGGGCGAACAGTTTCGCCGGACTCCTCGTGGTGGTTTTCCTTTCCGGGCTCCACAGCACGTTTTTCGGACCGGCTAAATACGGTTTGCTTCCCGAAATCCTGGAACCCCGGGACCTCTCCAACGGCAACGGCATCGTCCAGTTGACTTCCTTTTTGGCCATCATCGCCGGAACGCCTCTGGCCGCCCGCCTCATGAAAAACGGCGACGCCGTGGCGGGGCCGGCGGGCGGAATTTTCATGGCCATCGCCCTGGCGGGGTTCCTGGCCAGTTTGATGATCACGCGCACCCCGGCGGCCGGCGTGCAGGGACCCGCGGATTGGAACCCGGCCCGGCGGTTTTGGCGCGACATGTCGGAGGTTCGGAAAGACCGCCCGCTTTACCTTTCCGTCCTCGGGGGCGGCTATTTTTGGTTGGTGGGCACGTTGATCTTCATCGGTCTGCCCGTGTACGCCAAAACTCAGTTGGGCGGCGACGAGGCGTTGATCGGGCGCCTCATGACGGTCCTGTCCTTGGGCATCGCCCTGGGTTCGGGCCTGGCGGGAAAATTGTCGGGGAACACCGTCGAACTGGGGCTCGTGCCCCTGGGCGCCTTGGGGCTGGGCCTGGCGGCGTTGGACCTGGCCTTCGCCGCGCCGAACCTTCACCGGGTGATGTGGGATTTGGCCCTCCTGGGCGCGGCGGGGGGATTTTTTATCGTGCCCTTGAACGCCCTATTGCAATCCCGAAGCCCCCGGGACCGTCGGGGAACCATGGTGGCCACGGCCAACATCGTGAGCTTTCTGGGAATCGGGGGCGCCTCCCTGGTTTACTTCCTTTTAACGGACCCCCTCACCTTGGGGTTGACCCCGGCGCGCGCCTGGTTCGTGGTCGCGCTGGGGGCTTTGGGCGCCACCGTCTACGTTTTTTCCCTCCTGGCCCCCGCCGTGATTCGTTTTGTGGCGTGGGTACTGACCCACACGGGATACCGCGTGACGACCTTGGGCGCCGAAAACATTCCGGCCCGGGGCGGGGCGCTGCTGGTGTCCAATCATTTGTCCTACGCCGACCCGTTCCTGATGACGGCGGCGGTTCCGCGTCGGGTGCGTTTTATGATGATGCGCCCGCTCTACAACTACCGGCCCCTCACCTGGTTCTTTAAATTGATGGGCGCCATCCCCATCGCGGGGAACGACGGCCCCAAAAAATTCATGGCGAGCATCGAACAGGCCCGGCAGGCCCTGCGCGACGGCCACATCGTCTGCATTTTCGCCGAAGGGGCCATTTCCCGTTTGGCCCAATTGCTCGGATTTCGCAAGGGGCTGGAGGCCATCGCCAAGGACCTGGACGTGCCCATCGTCCCCGTGCATTTGGACCGGGTGTGGGGGAGCGTGTTCAGTTTCGAACGGGGAAAATTTATTTGGAAGATGCCCCGCCAGATTCCCTACCCCGTGACCGTGTCTTTCGGTTCGGCGCTCCCCTCTTCCGCGCGGGCGGAGCGCGTTCGACAGGAAGTGCTGGAACTGGCCAGCCGCGCCTTCGACCAGCGCCTGGCCGGCCTTCGCCCTCTGCACCAGTATTTTTTCCGTTTGGCCCGCCGCCAATGGACCTTCCCCGCCGTGTCGGATTCGACGGGACTCCGCCTGGGCTACGGGCGCCTGATGACCGCGGCCACGTTCTTGGCGGGAAAATTGGACGCTTTGCTGCCGCCCGAAAAAAACGTCGGAATTCTTTTGCCTCCGGGCGTCCCCGGAATCCTGACCAACCTGGCGTTGCTTTTCGCCGGTCGCGTGCCCGTCAACCTCAATTATTCCCTGGGCCGGCCCGTGGTCGACCGAATTTGCCGGGACGCCGGCGTCTCCCGCGTCATCACCGCCCGGAAAATGCTCGAGGCGCTCAAATGGGGGGAGGAACCCCGCGCCGTTTTTCTGGAGGACCTCCCCCGCCCCTCGAAACTCCGGGGCCTGTTTTTGTTTGCGGCCCTTCGGGCGTTGCCCGCCCGCTGGGCGGAGCGGTGGTGGCTTCCCAAGTCCGACGCGACCATGGACGACGTGGCGGCCCTGCTTTTCACGAGCGGAAGCACCGGCCAGCCCAAGGGCGTGACGTTGACGCACAAAAACGTCCACGCCAACATCCAGGGCCTTCAAGAAACCTATCAACTGACGCCCAAGGACAAAATCCTCGGCGTCCTCCCGTTTTTCCATTCCTTCGGTTTCACCGGGACGATGTGGCTTCCCATCTTGACCGGCGCCCAGGCCGCCTACCACCGCAGTCCCTTGGAGCCCTTGGCCATCAAAAAACTCATTAAAGAGGAAAAGGCCACCGTCCTCCTCGCGACGCCGACTTTTCTTCAAATGTGGGTTAAAAAGTTCGCCCGGGAGGACCTGGCCACCCTCCGCTTCGCGCTGACGGGTGCGGAAAAACTCCCCCTCGCCTTCGCCAAGGATTTTCAGGAGACCCTGGGGGTGCCCCTGCTGGAGGGCTACGGCACCACGGAGTTGTCTCCCGCCGCCTGCGTCAGCGTGTTGGACGTTCATCACCAAACCGAACACCAGATCGGCCACAAGCCCGGCAAGGTGGGGCGGCCGCTCCCAGGCGTGTCGGTCCGCATCGTGGACCCCGAGACGGGCGCCCCCGTCCCCGACGGACGACCCGGGTTGCTCCTGGTCAAGGGCCCGAACGTGATGAAGGGGTATTGGGGGCTTCCAGAAAAAACCGCCGAGGTCCTTCGGGACGGTTGGTATGTGACCGGCGACATCGCCGCCGTGGACGAAGACGGTTTTGTCGAAATCACCGATCGGTTGTCCCGTTTTTCCAAGATCGGCGGCGAAATGGTCCCCCACATGCTGGTGGAGCGCCGACTCTGGGAATTGTCCGGGGAGCCCGAAGCTCAATTCCTCGTGCTGTCGGCGCCGGACGAGAAAAAAGGGGAAAAACTCGTGGTGCTCTGTTTCAACGTCGCCCAGGACATCGACGCTCTGGTGGCCAAGCTGGCCGTGGCCGACATGCCCAAGTTGTGGATTCCCGACCGCCGTTGTTTCTACAAAATCGACGCCTGGCCCACGCTCGCCTCCGGCAAGGTCGACATGGTGGCGGCCCGAAAAATCGCCCAAACCCTCCTGGACGCCTCGCCCAAGTAATGGACGGTTCCCGGGAGACCCGTTCCGGACCTCGAATTTACAATACAGTTGCACGCGTTTAATCCGATCCATCGCCGCCGATGGGGTAAAATAACGCCCATCGTGAAACGGTTCGACCCGACGTCCCATCCCCTCCTCTTGTCCGTCGCGGTCCTCGGATTGCTCGGGACGGGTTTCGCCCGCGCCCGGGCCTTTTCCCGGGCGACCGGCGCGAGTCTCACGCCGACCTTTGGAAGACTGGCGGCCGGGGCCGTGGACACCGCCGATGATTACGCGTATTTTGTCGCGCCCACCCGACCGGGCGCTTTGCTTCGAATTCGCCTTTCGGATTTCACCCGGGCGGGGGAATTGTTCCTCGGCCCCGATGAAATCGATTCCGGCTTTTTGGCCCTGGATCCCCTGGGGCGTTTCGCCTACACGGACGCCAACATCAATCCCGGCCGACTGGTGAAAATCTCCCTGAACACGTTTCAGCGCGTGGGCGCCCTGTCCCTGGCCACGGGCAAATGGCCCGACGCCGCCGCCCTGGACCCGGCCCGGGGCTGGTTGTGGACCACGGCCGTGAACGCCAACCAACGCCTGACCAAAGTCCGCCTGTCCGATTTTAGGGAGGCGTCTCCCGTCCTGGAAATCCCCGCCGGCAACAGCCTGGACACCATCGCCTACGACACCGCGACGGGCGTCGGTTACTTTGTGGAAACGGGCGCCGCGCCTCGGTTGGTCCAGGCCGATTTCCTGACCATGACACGGCTGGCGGAACTTCCCCTTGCCGTCGACGAGGTCTTCCCCAAGGCCATCGTGCTGGACAGAGCCCGGGGGTTCCTTTATTTGTCGGGCACGGGATCCAACGACAACCGGGTTCTGCGGGTTCGATTGAATCCCTTGGAGCGCGTCGACGTCCTCGCCCTCCCCCAGGCGGGCGGCAACGTGACGGGCGGGGTCCTGGATCCCAACGGGACCTTCGCCTACTTCGCCGTGAACGCCGGCGGACGGGGACACATCGACCGGGTGGACCTGGGCGCTTTTGTCTCCTCCGGCGTCCTTTCGACGGCGGCCGGGGAACAGGCCCGGGCGTTGACTCTGGATCCGCGCTCGCGAACGATTTATTTTGTCTGCCGGGACCAACCGGCCGCCGTCACCAAGGTGGATTTGGCTTCCTTCGCTCGCGGGCCCACCTTGTCCTACGACTGGGGCGAAAGTTTTCCCGGGGCGATTTTCAAGGACGCCGGGGGATTCGCTTATTTCGGCACGGACACCGTGCCCGCCAAGGCCGTTCGGGTTCAAATGTCGAATTTGGCGGTCTCGACCCGGGCCCTCCCGTCGCCCGCGGGATTCAATCTGGGGATGAAGACCGGATTCGCCGACCCCAACGGCCTTTTCGTGTATTTTGTGTCCCACGGACTGCCGACCCGGATTCACCGGGTCCGAACCTCCGATTTCGGATGGGATCAATCCCTCGATTTGTCCAACGCGATGTCCGACCCCAATCTCGTTTGGAGCAGCGCCGTCGATCCGGGCACGCGCCGGGCGTTCATCGCTTCGTCGGGCGCGTCGCCGCCCCGAATCGGCGTCATCGGCTTAAACGGGTTTTCTCTGGAATCCACGTTGACCTTGCCCACGGAATTCAACGCGATGCGCGCAGGCGCGGCGGACGGGGCCAACGGGTTTGTGTATTTCGCCGCGGGGAACGCTCTCGCCCGGATCCACGCCGCCTCCCTCAGCGTCACGACGGCGGCCGTTCGGTCCCCGTCGGGTTTCCCGGCGACGGCCCTGGCGGTGGACGGCGCCGGGTTCGCCTACTACGGCGGAGGCCAAACCATCACGAAGGTTCGGCTGTCCGACTTCACCGAGGTGGACCGCATCACCCATCCCGGCCTTTCCCCCCAATCCATTGAAAGCCTGGCCGTCGACGCCGGCAACAACGCCGGTTACGCCGGCACCTACGGCTCCCCCGCCGTCGTCCTGAAATTTCACTTGTCGCCCCTGGAATGGGCGGACGCGGCCGGAATGAAGCCCCCGGAATCCTGGTTGTCGAGCGTCGTCATTGACACGGCGACCCAGAAAGCTTTTTTCACGGACCACGGCGCTCGGGCCGGGATCGTGAAGATCAATTTGTCCGTTCCCGCCGCCGCGCCCGCCGTTCCGGGCGGTCCGGTGGTGTCCCTGGCCACGAGTCGAACCCTTCGGGTCCGGTGCGACGATGTTTCGGACGCCGAGCGTTTTGAATTCTACGCCTCCACCGATTCCGGCGCGGCCCCCGCTTTCGGAGCGACGATGTCGGATTCCGAAACAACCATCGGGGTTTTAACCGGGCTTTCCCCGCGCACGACCTATTTCCTCCACGCGCGGGCCTGCAATTCCATCGGGTGCTCGGGGTACACCGCTTTCGGTCCCGCGTCCACCACGGCCGGGGCGCCCGCGGGCGGGCAAATCCTTTCGGCCCAATTGAGGGCCTTGGCGGCCCAATGGACGCCCGCCGTCGGCGCGGGGCTGTACACGCTGGCGGCCTCCACCCGCCCCGCGCCGCCGGGCTCGACGGCGCCGACCGCCCCCGTGGTCGTGACCTCCGGGTCGGTCCAGGGGTTGACGCTCAACACCCGTTACTATCTGTTCGTGAACTCCTGCGAGAGCGGGGCCTGTTCGGATTGGACGGCCCTCGGTTCCTCCGCCACCCTGGCGAACCCGCCGGCCGAGTTGACCGTGAAGGGCGTCGGCCCAGGCGCCGTTCGTTTTCACCTGGGGTCCAACGGCAATCCCGCGGGCACCGTGTACGTCCTCGAACGGGCGCCCGCGGCCGCGGGGCCCTTTGCGCCGGTCCTTCGAACCACCGCGCTGGATCCCACGGTGACCGGATTGTCGGACCGGACCGCCTACGCTTTCCGGGCCCGGGCGGAAAATCTGGACGGCGTGCCGACGGCTTACACCGCCGCCGCGCTCGCGACGACCGAGGCCGGTCCGCCCCGGGCCTTCCCCAACCCCGCGGGCGCCTTGGGAAACCTCATGACGTTGGCGGGTTTCCGGCCCGACGCTTCCGTTCACGTTTTTCGGTTGAATGGCGAGCGGGTTCGGGCGTTGACGGCCGACGCCACCGGCGCGGCGCTTTGGGATTTGACGTCGGCCAACGGGGACCCGTTGGCGAGCGGGGTTTATCTGGTGGTCGGCCCGGCCGCCAACGGCGAACGTCGCCTTGTCAAAGCGGCGATTCAGCGTTAAACTGGGGGATATGCGCGCGACCCGAAAAACCATTCAGAAAGCCGCTCTCGTGCTGGCCGTGGGCTTTGCGTCGATGCCGGGCCGGGCGGCGTCGGTCTCGGCGGATTTCCTCCGTTTGGGAAACGGCGCCCGGGCGGCCGCCCTGGGGAACGCCTCCACGGCCCTCGTGAACGACGCCACCGCCATCGCCTGGAACCCGGCCGCCTTGACCCGCTTGAAAACGAAAACCGCCACCCTCATGCACGCCAGCTATTTGGATTCGGCCTACACCTATCAGTTCGCCGCCTACGGGCAATCGGTGGGCGAATCCCTGGGGATCGGCGTCGGCGTTCAATATCTATCCGTCGGGGCCCTGCCCCAAACCGATTTGACCGGAACCGAAATCGGGTCCTTTTCGCCGAACGACCTGGCGGTCTCGGTGGGGGGGGCGTTGGATTTCGGCGGAAATTCCGTCGGCCTGACGGCCAAGTGGATTCGAAGCGAAATCGTCAATTCCGCCCAAACCGTGGCGGGCGACGTCGGCGTTTTATCGGCGCCGCTCTGGGACAACCGCCTTCGCCTTGGCCTGGTGGCCGCGAACTTGGGCGGGGGATTGAAATACGATCGGGAAAAAAGCGATTTGCCCCTGGTGTTTCGAGCGGGCGCGGCTCTCCGGGTCAAAACGGCCTGGACCCTGACCGTCGACGCCGAAAAACCCAAAACCGGAGACAGCGTCTTCGGCGGCGGCTCCGAATACCGCTGGAACGTCGGTCCCCATTGGACGTTGACCGGCCGCCTGGGCTACAGCAACCGGGCCCAGGACATCCAGGGAGTCACCGGCGTGAGCGGCGGCCTCGGCGTCCTCTACAAAAAAATTCAAATCGACTACGCCCTCGTGCCCTACGGGGACGTGGGCCTCACCCACCTCGTTTCCCTCACCACGTATTTCTAAATCGCGCGTTCGCGCGTAAATTTCCCTTGTGAAATAACCCGTCGTGGGATACCCTCTAGGGGAGATGGGATCCGAAAAAGACAACAATTCGAAATTAACCAACGGCGACGGGTCTCCCCGACGGATTCTGGTCGTTTCCCGGGTGGGCTGCGTGGGCGACCTTTGCCGCCAGCTTCAAATCGAAGGGCACCACGTCCGCTACTTCATCGAAAGCAAGGGCGACAAGGACGTCTCCGACGGGTTCGTCGAAAAGACCGACGATTGGAAGGCCCTTCGCGCCTGGGCCGACCTGGTGATTTTTGACGACTCGGATTTCGGCCGGGACGCGGAAGCCCTGCGCCGGGACGGCAAACCGGTGGTCGGCGGCACGGTCTACACCGACCGACTGGAGGACGACCGGGATTTCGGCCAGCAGGAAATGAAAGCCGCCGGCATGACCATCCTCCCCAACTGGACCTTCACCTCCTTTGAAGAGGCCGTGGCCTTCGTCAAAAAAAACCCCGACCGCTATGTCGTCAAACCCTCCGGCAGCGCCCAGAACGAAAAAGTCCTTTCCTACGTGGGCCAGGAGGAGGACGGCCAGGACGTCGTCGCGATATTGGAGCGCTACAAAAAGGGATGGGCGCGCCAAATCCGTTCGTTCCAGGTGCAAAAATTCGCCGCGGGGGTCGAGGTGGCCATCGGGGCGTATTTCAACGGGAAGGAATTCCTGCCCCCCGCCTGCGTCAATTTCGAGCACAAGAAAATGTTCAACGAGGACATCGGCCCGGCCACCGGCGAAATGGGCACTTCGATGTTCTGGATGACCGAGAGCGTTTTGTACCGCGAGACCATCGCCAAAATGGCCTCCCGTTTGGCCGCGGTGGGGTTCGTCGGCTATTTCGACATCAACTGCATTGCCACGCCCCGCGCGATCTACCCCCTGGAATGCACCCCGCGTTTCGGCTATCCGACGCTCAGCATTCAAATGGAGGGGGTGACCAGCCGCTGGGGGGACTTGTTTTACGGCCTCGCGACGGGTCAAACGCCGACCCTCAAGACGAAAAAAGGGTATCAGGTCGGGGTCGTGATCGCGGTGCCGCCCTTCCCTTTTGAAGACGCCACGGCCTTTCGGAAATACTCCGAGGGCGCGGTGGTCATTTTCAAGAAGCCGGCCACCGAGGGCATTTACCCGGGGGACATCAAGCTGGTGGACGGGGACTGGGTGTTGGCCGGCCAGTCGGGGTACGCCCTGGTGGCGACGGGCTCCGGGTCCACCATGGACGAGGCGTCCCGGGAGGCTTACGGGCGGGTCAAAAACGTCATCATTCCGAACATGTTTTACCGTACCGACATCGGGGAGCGCTGGCGCCGGGACGGCGACTTACTTCGGACCTGGGGCTATCTCCGGTAACGTCGGTCCGGTGGAAAGAAACACGTGGGTGTTGTCCCATTCCGCGTGGAGCCGGCGGACGGCCGCCACTTCCTCCCGAAACCGGACTTTGAGCCGCCGCTCCGCTTCCCGCGTGGTCACTCCCCGAACCCGAAACCCCGATAAAACCGTTTGAATGCGCCGGGCCTCCCGGTCGTTGATGCCCACGTGGACCGCTTCGTGTTCCCTCAGTTTGGCCGTGGGCTCGACGTGAAATTCGGGCCGGCTGACCGCCGTCACCGCCAGCCGCCGCACCCGGACGGCGTCGCCCGCCCGCTCCAGGGCGTAGCTCAAGTGGAAGGTCCCCCCGGTTTCCGCTTGCACCGCGCCGCGGGCCGGCGCGTCGACCGGTGCCGGGGCGAGAGATTCGGTCGACAGTCGGACGGAGCCGAAGGGCCAGGCGAGGGTGGCTTGGTCGCCGCCCTGGGTGAGGCTGGCGGAGGAGGCCCGGGGAATCCGCAGTCCGTCCTCCGCCCGGGCGGCGGGGCCGAGAGTCAGAAGGAGCAAGAACGCCCCGATTCGTTTCACGCCCGGATTCTATAAAAACCGATCCATCCCCGCGGGCCGTTGACAGACACGCCCGGATGCCCTACCCTTGAAGGCGAGGACTTCCATGAAGACCACCGTGCACATCCTGATCCCCTTTGACCTGGGGCTGGAGTTGGATTTTATCGGCCCCGACGCCACTGCCGTGGCCAAGGAAATATCCAGCCACCCCATCCGCGACCTCGCCTTTGAGGGTCGCCGTTTCGCCGACATCCGGCTCACCGCCCAGATTTACAAATTCGGGGTCGGACTATTGGGCCTATCCTTCGCCGCGGAAGGAGAATTGGATTTCTTCGCTTCGCTCTCCTGCCGGACCGAGGCCCTTCACGTGGAAGGTTCCCCGATCATCCCCTGGGCGAAAACCCTGGTGGACGGGGTGATCGCCAGCGCCCGGCGTTTCGCCAGCCACACCTACAACCGCCGGCTGGAAGACGTCGATCCCTTCCCCATTTTTGTTTTCAACAAAGGCGGGGTGACCGACGCGACCGAGTTCGTGGCCACCCACGAGAAGGCGTTGACCGGCATCGTGTCGGGCGAGCCCAATTACGACGCCTTGTCGGACTTCGTGTTGTCCCAGGAGAAGATCCGGAATTTCGGCTATTACGAAAACGAGTTGATCCTCATCAAGCGTTTCGGCGCGGTCGTGTCCTCGGAGGAGTCGGGCACCATTGTCGAGCTCATCCGGCTGGCCTATTCGCTTTATTGGAGCCTGCGGGCGTACAATTTCTTTTTGGAAAAGGAGATCGACCAGGCCCAGGGGCTTTTGGCCGATTTGCCGCCTTATTACAAATTTTGGGCCATGCCCTCCCGCTACCAGACGTTTTCTCGGGAAGCCATGGACTTCGTCCGCGACAAGCTGGCCATCGTCGACAGCCTTCACAACGTTCAAGCCAACATCCCCCGCATCGATTCGGATTGGCATCTGCGGACCATTTACAAGAACGTGGAGAAGGAATTCGACATCGACGATTTGTCCAAAGCGGTGGACACCAAGCTGGAACGGATCGAACAGTCTTACAATTCCGCGCGGGATTTCATTTCCACCAATTTTTTCATCGCCGTGGAAATTGTTCTCATCCTTTCCCTCGTTTGGATGATGTTCGACACCGTTCTCCTCTTTATCATCGCCCACAAATAAGGACGGTTTGACACCGCCGGAGGGCCTGTGGTATCCTCCCTTCACGGGCCCGTCCGGAGCCCCCGCCATCGAACGCGCGGGGCCGGAGGCGGGGCCGTTGATTTTGGGGAGGAAACCGTACATGTCCGATGCGTCCGTCGAATACACTTTGGTCGTCGTCAAGCCCGACGGCCTTAAAAAATCCTTGACCGGCAACATTTTGACGAAATTGGCCGAGGCCCGATTCATGATCATCGGGGCCAAAGTTCTCCGGGTGTCCCGGGAACTGGCCGAGCAGCATTACCAGCATCTGAAGGGCAAGCCGTTCTTCAACGATTTGATCGATTACATCCAGGGCAAGCCCTACGGCCCGGATTTCGAACGTGTCATGGCGCTCGTTTACAAAGGCCCCAACGCCATCAAAAAAATCCGGGAAATCGCCGGCGCCACCAACCCCGAGGAAGCCGACTCCGTTTCCATCCGCGGGGCCTTCGGCCGGATCACCACCAAGGGCGTTTTTGAAAACGTCATCCACGCCTCCTCCGACGCCAAAGACTCCGAGCGGGAAATCAAATTGTGGTTCCGGCCGGACGAAATCGTCGGCGAGATTTACCCCACCAAAAAAGTCCATTCCCAGGCTCAGGAAATCGTTGCCTGGGCTTAAAAGGCCCGGTGGCCGCCCGGCCCGCGGTGGATTTTTGAGCGGGAAAAGAGTAAAATAGCGCTTCAACGCCGGCCGATGGGCACCGCGCCCCCGGCCGCGTTTTTTTGGGGCGGAAGATGCGTCCGCTCAAGCTCATTCGATAAAATTTTCAAGGAGGACGGCACCAACGCAGCGCTTTTGGTGCCCGTGGCGGCCCAGAGGGCCGACCCCTCCACTGGGGCTGTAGCTCAGCTGGGAGAGCGCCTGCATGGCATGCAGGAGGTCGAGGGTTCGATCCCCTTCAGCTCCACAATTTCATGTTTTCCCCGACTCCGAAGCACGGCGTCTTCCGCCGCTAGCATGTCCATTCGCGTCCAATCGGGCCAGGCCCGGGGGCGCCGAATCAAGGCCCTTCCCACGGGCCCCGATGTCCGGCCCATCCTCGCCCGCATTCGAAAATCCCTCTTTGACATTCTTCGTCCGCGCCTGGCGGGGTCCCGCTTTTTGGACCTGTTCGCCGGAACGGGCACGGTGGGCATCGAAGCCCTTTCCAACGGCGCGGCCCGGGCCGTGTTCGTGGACGCCAACCGGCATTCCTGCCGAATGG
This sequence comes from Elusimicrobiota bacterium, assembly GCA_016722575.1. Lineage (NCBI taxonomy): Bacteria > Pseudomonadati > Elusimicrobiota > Elusimicrobiota bacterium. The sequence goes on from JADKIY010000001.1 coordinate 460,709, forward strand.
TCGAAACCAATTTGGCCGCCCTGGGTTTGTCGGGCCGGGCGAAGGTGATTCACTCCGACGCGACCCGGCTGTCGATTCTCGCCTCGGAGGGGCCCTTCGATCTGGTGTTTTTGGGACCCCCCTACAAGGACGACCGGTTGCGCCCCCTGGCCCTCACCGTCCCGGCCCTGCGGGCCCTGGACGAGGTCAAGGCCGCGACCCCCGACGCCTGGGTCATCGGCCAGCACCACAAAAAGGAACCCCTGACGGGCCTTCCGGCGGGATGGGAAATATTTCGCGAAAACCGCTACGGCGACAGCGTTCTGACTTTCTTTCGGAGGATCCCCGCGTGACCACGACCCCGTCCGTCATCAAATTCGGCGGCAGCCTGCTTTCGGACGCGGCCGCCCGAGGCGCGTTTTTAAAGGACGTCGCCAAATTCTCCAAAAAAGAATCCGTCGTCCTCGTGCATGGCGGGGGGCCGGAAATCAACGCGGCCCTGGACAAAATGGGCATCAAATCCACCTGGGTCAACGGGCGGCGCGTGACCGACGACGCGGCCATGGCCGTGGTGGAAGGCGTGCTGTCGGGGCAGGTCAATAAAAATCTAGTCGGGGAATTAAACGCCTTGGGGGTCGCTGCCGTCGGTTTGTCCGGGCGGGACGCGGGTCTTTTGACCGCGACCCCGGTGCCGCAGCTGGGACGCGTGGGCGAGCCCGCCAAGGCCCGGCCCGCTTTGCTCACGGCGCTCCTCAAAGCCAAATTTTTGCCGGTGCTGTCCTCCGTGGCCCAAGGGCCCGACGGGGGCGCTTTGAACGTCAACGCCGACGAAGCCGCGGCCGCCCTGGCCGTCGCCCTCAAGGCCCGGCGCCTCGTCTATTTGACCGACGTGGCGGGCGTTCTGGACGGTCAAAAAAAGACCCTCCCCGAAATTCGCGCCAAGGACGTCGAGCGGCTCATCGCCGACGGCGTGGTGACCGGCGGCATGATCCCCAAAATCCGCTCCTGTGCCCGGGCGCTCAAAAAGGGCGTCAAGGAAATCAACATCATCGACGGCCGGACGGGCCTTTCCGCCTGGGCCGGCACGCGGCTCCTCCCATGACCGGTTTCGTTGAATCGCCCTATCTCTTCAACACCTATCGGCGCCAGCCGGTCACCTTCGTTAAAGGCCGGGGCGCCTGGCTGACCGACGACCGGGGCAAAAAATATCTGGATTTCTTTTCCGGTCTTGCGGTGTGCAACCTGGGCCACGCCCACCCGGCGGTGGCCCGGGCCGTGGCGGACCAGGTCAAAAAACTGGTGCACACCTCGAACATTTATTCGACGCAACCCCAGCAAGCCCTGGGCAAAGCCCTGGTCGAACGGACGTTCCCGTCCAAGGTGTTCTTCTCGAACTCGGGCGCCGAGGCCAACGAACTTTTGATCAAGCTCGCCCGCCGGTTCGGCACCGTGAACCCGGGCCCCGAAGGGCCCCGGTTCGAAATTATTGTTTTCGAAAGCGCCTTCCATGGCCGGACGTTGGGCGCCCTGTCGGCCACGCCTCAGAAGAAATATCAGGAAGGTTTTGGGCCTCTGTTGCCCGGTTTCGTCGTCGCCCGGTACGGGGACCTGGAGGATGTTCGACGAAAAGCCACCCCCAAAACCTGCGCGGTGCTGGTGGAACCCATTCAAGGCGAAGGCGGCGTGCGCAGGGTTCCGCCCGCCTTTTATTCGGCCCTGGCGGCCCTTTGCCGGGAGAAGAAGTGGCTTCTGCTTTTTGACGAGGTTCAAACCGGCCTGGGCCGGACGGGGACCCTTTTCGCCTTCCAAAACCCGGCGGTGGTTCCGGCCGACGCCCGTCCCGACGCCCTCTCCATGGCCAAGGGCCTGGCCAACGGCCTCCCCATCGGGGGGGTCATCGCCCGGCCCGAGGTCGCCGATCTCCTTCACCCGGGAGACCACGCCACCACCTTCGGCGGGGGCGCGGTGCCCTGCCGGGCCGCGTTGGCCGTCATGAAGGAATTGTCGCCCGCCCGGTTGGCCCACGCCCGGAAGCTCGGGGCGCTCTTTCAAAAGGAAATTTCCAGTTGGAAAAAAGACCTTTCCGCCATTCAGGATGTGCGCGGGGCGGGTCTCATGATCGGCATTGAGCTGGATCGTCCCGTGGCCGATCTTGTCGTTGCCTGCCGGGAAGCCGGCCTGTTGATCAACGGCACCGCCGACAAAGTCCTTCGCCTCTTGCCGCCGCTGATTTTGACCGACGCCGACGCCCGCCGGGGCCTCAAAATCCTCCGGACCGTCCTGGCTCACGCCGTTTCCCAAAAGCCCCTTTAATTTCTTCCACGCCCGGGTCGGGGGTTCCCGGCCTCCGTTGAAATGCCTTCGGAAGCCGACTATCCTTAGGGGGGAGGATCCATGCGTCGAAATCGTTGGAGTGTCCCGGGGTTTACGCTCATCGAACTCATGCTGGTGGTCGCCATCATCGGCCTCCTGGCGGCCATCGCACTCCCCCGATTTGCAAATTTGGTGGTCAAATCCAAGGAAGCCGCCATCAAGGGACAATTGGGAACCATGCGCAGCGCGATTTCCCTTTATTACGTCGACAACGAAGGTTTCCTGCCGGCCTCCTCCAGCCCCGGGGATTTTTATCTCGAACGTTATTTGGACACCGTACCCCGTCCCATCCTTCCAAACCATCAATTTCCCATGACCAATATGCTTTTTGTGCAAAACAGTTCCGGCTGTAACCTGATTTCCACCGACCCCGGCTGGGGGAACGGAAGTTGGATGTTGTGCCGTCCGCGGGCCACAATTATCTTGCAGTGCCTCCATACCGACACCAAGGGGAATTGGATCAGCGAATGGTGAGGACGAAAGCCCTCATTTCCCTGCGCAATTATTGACGATTTGGACCTTTAAAAAGTAAAATCACCTATTGAAATCAACCAATTTCGAACCCACCGGTCCGGTGGGGGGAGTTCCTTTTTTTATTTTTTAGAGACCGGAGAACTTCATGCGTAAATACAAGAAAGTCGTTGTGGCCTATTCCGGAGGGTTGGACACCTCCGTCATGCTCAAATGGGTGCGGGAGCACTACCATTGCGACGTCATCGCCTGTTGCGTGGACGTGGGCCAGGCCGAAAATTACCCGAAACTCAAAGCCCGGGCCCTGGCCACCGGAGCTTCCAAGGCCTACGTGGTGGACGCGCGAAAGGAATTCGTCGAGAATTTCATTTGGCCGACGCTCAAAGCCCAGGCCCTTTACGAAGGGCGCTACCTGCTCGGCACCTCCATCGCGCGCCCCATCATCGCCGAAAAAGTGGCGGAGATCGCCCGGCGGGAAAAGGCCGACGCCGTGAGCCACGGCGCCACGGGCAAAGGCAACGATCAAGTCCGCTTTGAGCTGACCTTCAAGGCCGTCGCGCCGGAGCTGGGCATCATCGCCCCCTGGCGGGAATGGGACATGAAGGGCCGGGAAGACGAAATCGCCTACGCGGAGCGGCACAAGATCCCCGTGACCGTCACCAAAAAGAAGCCCTACTCCTCGGACGCCAACCTGTGGCACATCTCCTACGAAGGCGGCGTCCTGGAAGACCCGAACCACCCCTACAAGAACGACATGTTCGAGCTGACGGTGGCCCCCGAGGACGCGCCCAACCGTCCCGAAACGGTCTCCATTGCCTTTGAAAAAGGGATTCCCGTGGCGGTCAACGGCAAACGATTGGGCGCCGTGGCCCTGGTGCAAACCTTGAACAAAATCGCCGGTCGAAACGGCATCGGCCGGGTCGACATCGTGGAGAACCGGCTGGTGGGCATGAAGTCCCGGGGCGTCTACGAAGCGCCGGGGGCGACGCTCCTTTACTTTGCCCACCGGGAATTGGAATCCCTGGTGCTGGACCGGGAGACCGCCCACGCCAAGGAATTGATCGGGCCCCGCTACGCCGAACTCGTCTACTACGGCCAGTGGCACGTGCCCTTCCGCCGGGCCCTGGACGCCTTTGTGAACGAAACCCAAAAAGTCGTCACCGGCGTGGTTCGCCTGAAGCTCTACAAGGGAAACATCGTCGTCCAGGGGCGCACCTCGCCCCATTCGCTGTATTGGCAAAAATTGGCCAGCTTCGAAGCCGAGGACATCTACAACCAAAGCGACGCCGAGGGCTTCATCAATCTGTTCGGCCTCCCCATCAAGGTGGCGGCGTTGCTGAAGCGCGGCGCCGGACGGAAATAAGCCCCGCGCGGGCGGAGTTGGCCTGAATTCTTAAGGGAAAAATGAAAAATCGTCCCGTGTCCCCATCGGATTTTGTCGCCTCCTTCGGTTTCGACCACCGGCTGGCGCCCCACGACCTGGTGGCCTCCATGGCTCACGTGGAGATGCTGGGGCGGCGGCGCATCCTTTCCCGGGGCGAGGCGTCCAAAATCATCGCGGGGCTTAAAAAACTGCTCGCCCGGGTCAACGCCGGGGGCCGGTTGTTGAAAACCGAGGACGTTCATTTCTCCATCGAAAAAAGCCTCTACGCGGAAATCGGCCCCCTGGCGGGGAAAATGCACACCGCCCGGTCCCGGAACGACCAGACCGTGACCGCCCTGCGGATGTATTTGCGCGAACGCGTCGATGGTTTGCGGGAAAGACTTCGGACCCTGGAATTGACGTTCGTCGATCAGGCCGAAAAAAACGTCGAGACCATCATGCCCGGCTACACCCACCTCCAGCCCGGCCAGCCCATTTCCGCGGCCCAGCACTTTTTGGCCTACGCCTGGATGTTTCGGCGGGACCGGGAACGCCTGGCCGACGTTCGCCGGCGGATCAACCGCCTGCCCTTGGGCGCGGCGGCGCTCGCGGGGACGACCTTCCCCATCGACCGGGCCTGGGTGGCGCGAAAACTGGATTTCGACGGCGTGATGGAAAACTCCATCGACGCCGTGAGCGACCGGGACTTCCTCGTGGAATTCCTGGCGGCCGGCGCCTTGGTCATGACGCACCTGTCCCGGTGGGCGGAGGAACTCATCGTCTGGTCCAACCCGTCCTTCGGTTTTGTGACCCTGGCCGACCCTTTCATCACCGGGTCCTCCATCATGCCGCAAAAGCGGAACCCCGACATGGCGGAACTCCTCCGGGGGAAAACCGGCCGGGTGCTGGGAAGTTTGACGGCCCTGTTGACGCTCATCAAAGGCACGCCCCTGGCTTACAACCGGGACCTTCAGGAAGACAAGCCGCCGGTGTTCGACGCCGTGGACACCTTGGAAGCCTGCCTTGATGTGTCGATCCCCATGGCCCAAACCCTGAAGTTGCACCCGGACCGCACCAAGGCCGCCTGCCGCCTGGGATTTTTGTTGGCCACCGATGTGGCCGACGCCCTGGCCCGCCGTGGTCTCCCCTTCCGGGAAGCCCACGCCCTGGTCGGCCGGGTGGTGACCGATTGCCTTAAAACCAATCGGACCCTGGAAGATTTGACCCTCGACGACTGGAAAAAATTCTCCCCGCTCTTCGGAAACTGGGTGACCAGCGTCTTGAGCGTGGAAGACGCCGTGGCCGCCCGGCGGTCCCTGGGCGGCACCGCGCCGGGGGAAGTCCGCCGCCAAATCGCGCTCTTGAGGAAAAAGTCGTGAAGCGCGGCGCCCTGGCTCTCCTGGTCCTTTGGCCCGTTTGGTCCTCCGCGGAGGAATCGGCGGAGCGGACCTTCACCATCGCGCAATCGGTGCAGGTGGCTCTGCAAAACAATCAGGCGCTGCTTTCGGCTCGGGAAGGCGTGCGGATCGCCAACCAGCGCATCGCCGAAGCCCGGTCCCTCATTTGGCCGTCCTTGGCGGTCAATCTCAACGCCTCCCGCTATCGAACCGAAGACCACGCGGTGCTGGCCGGGGATTCCGGCTCGACCCTTTTGCCGCCGTCGTTTAACGGCGAGGCCGACAATTACTATTCCGGACGTCTCGCTCTCCGGCAGGTTCTTTACAACGGTGGCCGGACCTTGGCCAACACCCGCCTGGCCCAGGCGGCCCTGGAGCAGGCCCGCATCCGCGAAGAAGAGATCCGCCGGCAGGTGACGGTGGACGTTACCGGGGCTTTTTACGGGGAGCTCGTGGCTCGAAAACAATTGGCGTTAAGCGAAGAAGCCCAGCGGGATCTTCAGGCGCTCTCGGCGTCTTTGCCCCTTTCCGACGGCGCCGCCCGGGCGGTGCTGGAGGGCGTGCGCGCCCGCCTCCGTCGGGCCCAGGCCGAACGCCGCCGGGACGAAGAGCGCGCGTCTTTGACGTTCTTGAGCACCTTGGGGCTTGAACTCTACACCCGGGTGGCGTTGCAGGGGGATTTGTCCACCACGCCCCTCCGGCCGGACCTGGCCAAGCTCCTGGCCCGGGCCCAGGAATCCCGATTGGAAATTCGCGGAACCGAATACCAGCGGGAAATGGATCGCCTAGCGGTCAACCTCACGGAGGCCGAGCGTTATCCCGTGGTGGCGCTGATGGCCGGTTACGAAGTCAACGACCGGGCCTTCCCTTTGGATCAAAATTTCTGGAACGCCACCTTGAACGTCAGCCTCCCGCTCTTCGACGGCTTCGCCAGCCGGGCCCGCATTCGGCAAACGCGGATCGCCGCCAACCAGAGCCGAATTGAACGGGCCGCCATCGAGGACAAGATCGCCCGGGAAGTCCGAACGGCCCACGCCGATTTGATTTACTGGCAGGACGAGGCGGCCGCCCGCCGGGACGACTGGGACCGGCTGCGGGAGCTTTACGCGCGGCTTCCGGGGGGACGGGACCCCGTTCAAAAAGGCCAGGCCCGGTTGGAGCTCCTGTCCTCCGCCCAAGCCTACTGGGACGCCGTCCACGGCCAATTGATCGCCCGGGCCCGGTTGGAAAACGCCGTCGGCCTGCCCCTTGACCCGTAAATTTCTTCGTTCCGCGGCCGCTTTGTGGATCGGCCTGACCTTGGCAACGCCCGCCCCGGCTTTGGCGGAGGCTTCGGCGGCGCCCACGGACACCGCTCTCTGGGACACGCTGTGGTCCCGACTGCGGGCCCTGCCGGCGGACCGCCGACCCCGGGTGGGATTGGTGTTGTCGGGCGGGGGCGCCCGGGGCCTGGCCCACATCGGCGTCCTCAAGGTGTTGGAACGGGAAAAGGTGCCGCTGGATTTAATCGTGGGAACCAGCGTTGGGGCCCTGGTCGGCGCCCTCTACGCCTCGGGCCTTCCCGCCGGGCAAATCGAAAATTTGAGCGCCGAATCGGGCTGGTCGCAATTGACGGATTTATCGGCCGCGGGGGTGGTTCGCCTTCTGGTGACCGAACGGCTGCTCTCGACCCGGAAAATGGAAGCGTACCTCACCGCCCACATCGGAGATAAAAAATTCGCGGATTTGAAAACGGAGTTCGCCTGCGTGGCCGCCGACCTCCGCACCGGGGAGCAGATCGTCCTGCGGGAGGGCTCCGTGGCCCTGGCGGCCCGGGCCAGCGCGACCATGCCCGGGATTTTCGAGCCCGTTCCTTTCCGCCATCGTTTGCTGGTCGACGGCGGCATCGTGGACAACGTGCCGACGGACGTGGCCAAGCGGCTCGGGGTTGATATCCTTATTTGCGTTTACACCCCGGCGGATTTCAGCCGGCACACGGTGACCAACGTGTTGGGCACGCTGACCCAGGCGCTTTACATTCAGGGCCAGGTGATCAGCGAGGAGCGGCTGGGGCTGGCGGATTTCGTCATCCGACCCGACGTCTCGGAAGTGGGCGCCATGGAACTTTGGCGTTCCCGGGAATGCGTCGAGGCCGGCCAGCGGGCCGCCGAAACCGCCTGGCCGGATTTGCGTCGGCGGATGGTGGAGAAATTTTTTGACCGTTGGCTGGCGGGCCCCGCCTTGGCCGAGGCGGCGAAATGAAGCGCCTCGTCTTGCTCTTGTTGGCCCTCAGCGCCGCGGCCCTTCGGGCCGAGGACTTGACGCGCAAGGAACGGGAGGACATGGCCGGGCGGGCCGTGGAATTGTTTCAAGCGGCCCAGCCCGCGGCGGCCCGGGAACTTTGGGAACGCCTGTTGGCGAGCGGGGCCACGAGCGGGGAGAACCGCCGCTGGCGACCCTGGGTGGGGCGCGCTTTTGAAGCCGAAGGGAATTTTCAGAAGGCGTTGACGGCGTATCAGGACGCCTACGACCGGGATCCGAAGAACGTGGACCGGTTGGTGGATCTGGCGCGGGTGTACAACACGGTGGAATTGAAAGAGCGGGCCCTGGAACTCTACGAGAGGGCCCTCAAGGCCGACCGCTCTCGGACCGACGTGGTCCTGGCCTTGGGCCAATTGCATTTCAACGCCGGGCGACTGGTGGAGGCCCGGCGCTACGCCGACGACGCTTTGCGGCGGGATTCCCGGGACGCCGGGGCTCGAATGTTGTTGGCCCAAATCGAGGAATCCCAGGGGGATTTGGAGGGCGCGGCCCGCCGCCGTGAGGGCCTTTTGGCCGAGCATCCATCGGGGCCCGAGGCGGTCGCGGTGGGCCGATTGTGGGCCCGCACCGGGGAGTTGGAGTTGGCCCAGGCGGCCTTTCGACGCGCCGCCGATTTGGGCGTGGCGACTTCCGATTTGCTTTTTGAGCGCGGAGCGGTGGCCTGGCGCCGGGGCGACGCCTCGGGGGCCGAAGATTGGCTGGGCCAGACCCTGGCGAAAGACCCGGGGTGCGCCCCGGCGGTGTTGCTGTTGAGCGTTGTGGATTGGGAACGGGGGCGCGGAAGCCGGGCCCTGGCGCGCCTCCGGGGATTGACGCTGGCGGAAGACAGCCCCTGGATTTCGTTGCGCGATCGATTGATCACGGCTCTGACCTACGGGTCGACGCCGGGAGAGAAGAAATGACCTTCAACGCTTACGACACGTTTTGTTACCGGGGTTCGGACCTCTGGGTCGAGGGCGTCAAAGCCAAGGATTTGGCGGCGCGTCTGGGCACCCCGTTGTACGTCTATTCCGCCGCCAAGATTCAGTCGCAATTCGAACGATTCGACCGGGCTTTCGCGGCCTTTCCCCACACGATTTGCTACGCCATGAAGGCCAACAGCAACCTGGGCGTCTTGAGCCACCTGGCCCGACTGGGCGCGGGCGCGGACATCGTCTCCGGGGGGGAACTGTTCCGGGCGCTCAAGGCCGGCGTGCCCGCCGCGCGCATCGTTTTTTCCGGCGTGGGGAAAACCGAGGACGAGATGGCCGCGGCCCTCAAAGCCGGGATTCTCATGTTCAACATCGAATCCGCCGAGGAGATGGACGCCCTGGAGCGGGTGGCCAAGCGAACGCGGAAGGCGGCCCCGGTGTCCATTCGGGTCAACCCCAACGTGGTTGTGGACACCCATCACCACATCACGACCGGGAAGGCTGAAAATAAATTCGGCGTCTCGGCGGCGGACGCGGAGGCGCTGTATCACAAGGCCGCCCGGTCGCCCTGGCTCCGGGTCACGGGAATTCAGGCCCACATCGGCTCCCAATTGCTGGACGTTCGACCCTACGGCGAAACCTTGGACAAGCTCCTGGTCCTGGTGGACCGCCTGGAAAAAGCGGGAATTTTTTTCCACGTGTTGGACATCGGCGGCGGCCTGGGCGTGGTCTACAAAAACGAGCGGTCGCCGGATCCGGCGGATTTGGCGGCGCTTCTCCTGCCGAAACTCGCGGGCCGGAACCTCCGGCTCTTTTTCGAGCCCGGCCGCTTTCTGGTGGCCGAATCGGGGTGCCTGCTGACCCGGGTGCTGTACCGCAAGGAACCCGGGCACAAAAATTTCGTGATTGTGGACGCCGCCATGAACGACCTGGCCCGGCCCGCGCTCTACGACGCGCACCATCCCATTTGGCCCGTGCGCAAATCCGCGGCCCGGGATTACGTGGCCGACGTGGTGGGGCCCATCTGCGAATCCGGGGATTATCTGGCCAAGGCCCGCCACCTGCCCCGGCCGAAAACCGGGGACCTCTGGGCGGTCATGGCCGCGGGGGCCTACGGATTCTCCATGAGCTCCCAATACAACACCCGCCCCCGGGCCGCCGAGGTGTTGGTGTCCGGCAAAAAATGGTGGGTGGTCCGGGAACGGGAAACGCTGAGGGACTTGGTCCGAGGGGAAAAGATCCCCCGGGCTTGAAGTCGCTTTTGTTTGCATTGTTTGGGGCCCCCTTGGCGGTTCGAGCACGTTTTTTTGATGGCCGCGGCGCGGCCCGCCTTGTTTGAAGGCCCCGATGGGATTTTGAGGGGCCTGAGTTAAGGGCCGCCCATCAAAAAAGCGCGCGCAGGCCAGCGGGGGTGTCGTTTTCTCTTGGTTCCTTCTCTTTTGGACAAGCAAAAGAGAAGGAACCCGGTCCAGGGGTGGAACCCCTGGGAATTTCGAGGGATTATGAAAAAAATATCTTTCACCAAGATGCACGGCACGGGGAACGACTTCGTCCTCCTGGACGCCCTGCGCCGACCGATCCGCGTGACGGAGGCCCTGGCGCGCCGTCTCTGCGACCGCCGGTTCGGCGTGGGGGCCGATCAGGTTTTGGTTTTGGAAAAATCCAAGAAGGCCGACTTCGCCATGCGTATTTTTAACGCCGACGGCTCCCAGGTGGAAATGTGCGGCAACGGCATCCGCTGCCTGGCGCGTTACGCGCACGAGCGGGGGCACACGGCCAAAAAAGAATTTACCGTGGACACCCTGGCCGGCGTCAAACGGCCCCGCCTTTTGGACGGGCGGGTGCGCGTGGACATGGGCGAACCTATTTTGGACGCGGCGAAAATCCCGACCCGCGCCGCCGGGCGGGTGCTGGAGCGGCCCTTCGCCATTCCGGGGACGAAAACGACGCTCCGCTTGACGGCGGTGTCCATGGGAAACCCCCACGCGGTTTTCTTCGTGCCGGACGTGGACAAAATCCCCTTGGAAACCTGGGGGCCGGCCATCGAAAACAATAAATTTTTTCCCCGGCGGACCAACGTGGAGTTCGTGCAGGTCACGGACCCCGGCCACGCCCGGGTTCGGGTGTGGGAACGGGGCGCGGGGAGCGACGCTGGCCTGCGGCACGGGCGCCTGCGGAGTGGCCGTGGCGGGGGTTCTCACGGGCCGCCTCCATCGGAAAGTCCGTCTGTCCCTCCCCGGCGGCGATTTGGGCATCGAGTGGGCGGCCGACAACCACGTCTTTTTGTCGGGCCCCGCGGCTTTTGTTTACGACGGCGTCTTGGCCGTCTAATTTTAAATGTGTGGTGGGGGGTGGTGGTTGGGGGAGAAGAAAAAAAAATTTTTGGGGGGGGTTTTCTTTTTGGGGGGGGGGGGGGGGGGGGGGGGGGGGGTTGGGAGAGGGAAAAAAGCCACCCAGGGGAGGGGGAGAAGGGAGGAGGGGCCCAGGGGGGGGGGAGGGGATTAACGAATATTAATTCTATTTTTGTCCGCCAAAAGAAACAAGCAGGCGGGGGGGGCACGGGGGAGGCGGGCGACCGGGGGGGGCGAAGGTAAAAGGGGCACCGGGGGCCCCCAGAAAAAAAAAATGTTGATACCCCGAAACCCCAAAAGCGAAAAGAGAAAAAAAAAGAAACAGGGGGGGCGGGGGGGGGGGGGGGGGGGGGGGGGGGTTCCAAGCCCCCCCGCCGCCCCCGCCCTCCCTCCTTTTGTTGGGGGGGGGGGGGGGGGGGAACCTCTGCCCTGGGGGGGGGGGGGGGGGTTGGGGGGGGTGGGAGAGAAATACAAGAACCCCCCCCCCCAGGAGCAATTAAATGTTCGAAGGATCCTGCGTTGCGTTGGTGACCCCGTTCAAGGACGGTCTCGTCGACGACAAGAAGTTGGCCGAACTGGTCGAATTTCAAATCGCCGGCGGCACGGCCGCCATCGTCCCCTGCGGCACGACCGGGGAATCGGCGACCCTCTCCCACAAGGAACACAACGAAGTCGTGGAAAAAGTAATTTCCTTCGCGCGGAAGCGCGTGAAGGTGATCGCGGGCACCGGGTCCAACTCCACCCGGGAAGCCATCGAGCTCACCCGGCACGCCCAAGAGGCCGGGGCCGACGGCGCCTTGCTGATCACGCCCTATTACAACCGGCCCACCCAGCGGGGGCTGGTGGAGCACTTCCGCGCCATCGCGCGGGCCGTGGACCTGCCCCTGGTGCTTTACAACGTGCCAAGCCGCACCGGCGTCAACATGCTGCCGCCCGCGATCATCGAATTGGCCCGGTCCGAGAAAAACATCGTCGGGGTGAAGGAAGCTTCGGGCAGCGTGGATCAAACGACCGAAATCATCGAAGCCCTTCCCGAAACCTTTTCGGTGCTTTCCGGCGACGATTCCCTGACGCTCCCCCTGATGGCCGTGGGCGCCCGGGGCGTCATTTCGGTCTTGGCCAATTTGGTTCCCAAGGACGTCGCCGCCCTCTGCGCCGCCTGGAAAAAGGGCGACGCCGCCGAAGCCCGCCGTCTGCACCTTAAAATGTATCCCCTGGCCCGGGCCATGTTCACCGAGACCAACCCCATCCCGGTCAAAACGGCCATGGGGTGGCTGGAACTTTGCTCGGCGGAGATGCGCCTGCCGCTCGTGGCCATGGAAAAGGCCAACGCCGAAAAAGTCGAGGCCGCCCTTCGGGCTTACGGGTTGATCGGCCCCCGACGGCAACACGCCGCCTGCTGAAGGAGGGATTCATGAAAACATTGTCCATCGGAATTTTGGGCGCCGGCGGGCGCATGGGCCAGGCCATCGCGGCCCTGGCCGCGGAGGACGCGGGCCTTTCCATCGGCGGCCTGCTGGAGGCCCACGACAGCCCGAACCTCGGAAAATCCTTTCACGGGGTCACCGTGACCGACCGCCTGCAGGACGTGCTGGGCAAAGCCCAGGTGTTCATTGATTTCACCTCGCCCCCGGCGGCCCTGGGCCACGCGGCGGCCATCGCCGCGGCGGGCAAGCCCTTGGTGATCGGCACCACCGGCATCGACGGCGCCAAGCGGGAGGAGCTCGCCCGGACGGTCAAAAACATTCCCGTGGTGCTCTCGCCCAACATGAGCCTCTCGGCCAACGTGCTTTTTGACATGGTGGAGACCCTGGCCCGGGCGCTCCCCGGCTACGACGCGGAAATTTTTGAAATCCACCACAACAAAAAGAAAGACGCTCCCTCCGGCACGGCCAAGCGCCTGGCCGAGAGCGTGAAAAAAGGCCGCGCGGCGGGAGAGTTCGTTTTCGGCCGATCCGGCCTGGTGGGCGAACGGACGCCCCACGAGATCGGCGTCCACGCCCTGCGGGGCGGCGACGTGGTGGGGGACCACACGGTGTTTTTCATCGGGAACGGCGAGCGGATCGAACTGGCCCACCGGGTCACGTCCCGAAACGCTTTCGCGGCGGGAGCCCTGGTGGCGGCCAAGTGGGTCGCCCGGCAACCCGCCGGCCTCTACGACATGCGGGACGTGTTGGGGCTTAAGAAAAACTGACGTGACCGAACGCCTGGGTCGTTTCGAAGTCGGAGGGGCAGTGCGTTGGGGCCGCCTGTCCGGTCGCTGGGTGGAAGAGATTTTGCCCGACCCCTTCGGCCCCCTCGAAGCCACGGGCCTCCGTTGGCCCTTGACCGACGTCCGACTTTTGGCGCCCTGCGCGCCCTCCAAAATCGTGGCCGTCGGCGTGAACTACGCCGACCACGCCAAGGAATTCGGAAAAGCGACGCCCCCGGAGCCGTTGATTTTTTTGAAGCCCCCGAGCGCGGTCATCGCGCCCGGCGAAACGATCCGTCGTCCCCCGCGTTCCAAGCAAGTGGACTACGAGGGGGAAATCGCCGTGGTGATCGGCCGCCGGGCCCGGTCGGTCCCCAAAGCCCGGGCCCTGGATTACGTGTTGGGATACACTTTAATGAACGACGTGACCGCCCGGGACTTGCAGCGCCTGGACGGCCAATGGTCCCGGGCCAAGGGTTTCGACACCTTCGCGCCCCTGGGCCCCTGGATCGCCACGGGCCTTCGGCCGGGACGGCTGAAGATCGAAACCTTCGTCAACGGTCGTCGCCGGCAGTCGTCCTCCACGGCCCAACTGATTTTCGACGTGCCGACGCTGGTGTCCCACATCAGCGGCGTGATGACGCTGGAACCCGGCGACGTGATCTCCACCGGAACGCCCTCCGGCGTCGGTCCCCTGCGACGGGGGGACCGGGTGGAAATTCGTTGCCCGCAAATCGGTCGATTGATCAACAAGGTGGCGTAAATGACCCTTAAAAAAGTTTGGACCGCTCTCACGCACCTCCTGGACGAGGAAGACCCCGCCAAGGAATTGATCTACGACCCCGTGGACGTGGGGGCCGTGATCGTGGGGACCCTCGCGGGCGTTGGGATCCTTTACTGGTTATTGTGGTCCCTGCTGGTCTGCGAGGGGGGGCTCTTTGGGAAAGTGGTTCCCTTTCTCCAGGTGGTGTTCACGGGCAAAACCCTCCAGGATTTCGGCTACGAAGGGTATCCCTTCGAACTCGGCCTGTTCGAGGGCTGGGTGGTCAATTCCGTCGCCTTTGTTTTGGCCGTGGCGCTGCTTTACGGCGTTTGGTGGGTCTTGTACGCCCCGAAAAATCGACCCGGCGCCTCCCGGAAGTCCCGGGAACGTCCCCATGGCTGAGCCGACGACCGGCCCCGTGGGCCGCGGTCGCCTCGAGGCTTTTTCCGACGGCGTTTTTTCCATCGTCATCACCCTGCTCGTGTTGGATCTGCGTCTGCCGGAAGGCGACGTGGACTCGGCGGGGTACCTGGCGTGGAGGATCCTGGCCCTGTGGCCCCAGGTTTTCGGTTACGTTCTCAGTTTCCTCATCGTCGGCATTTTTTGGGTGGCCCACCCTTTCATCTTCCACCACATTCGCCGGGTGGATCGGCCCCTGCTCTGGATGAATATTTTCTTCCTCATGGCCCTGGCCTTTCTCCCGTTTCCGACAACGCTCATCAGCCGCCATTGGGATCTGGCGCCTTCGGTTTGGGCTTACGGGGGCACTTTGTGCGCGGCGAATTTATTGTTGAACGTCATGTGGCGTTACGCCACCCGGGGCGGGCGGCTGGTGGACCCGGGGCTTTCCCCCGAGCTGGTTCGCGACGTCAATCGGCGGTCCCTTCGGGCGGTGTGGGTCTACGTCGCCGCCATGGTCGTCGCGGCTTGGAGCCCCCCGGCGGGCCTCGCGATTTTCTTGATCGTTCATATCCTCTACATTTTGCCGGTCGCCCTGGACCGGCATTGGACCCCGAAGGAGAACAACCCATGAGCTTCGCCGCTTCCGATCGTTTGGGCCAACTGCCCCCCTATTTGTTCGCCGCCATCGACGCCAAGAAAAAGGCCGCCCAGGAAAAAGGCGCCGACATCATCTCCCTGGGCGTGGGCGACCCGGACTTGCCCACCCCGGCGCACATCATCGAAGCGGGGAAACGCGGGTTGGAAAACCCCGCCAACCACCAGTATCCTTTCGGCGCGGGCCTGATGAGTTTCCGTCGGGCCGTGGCGGACTGGTACCGTAAGCGGTTCCAGGTCGAGCTGAATCCCGAAACGGAAATTCATTCCCTGATCGGATCCAAAGACGGGCTCACCCATCTGCCCCTGGCGTTCCTGAACCCGGGGGACCCGGCGCTCATTCCCGAGCCCGCCTATCCGGCCTACAACGCGGCCGTGCTCCTGGCCGGCGGGCGACCCCACTTCGTGCCCCTCCTGGAAAAAAACAAATTCCTGCCGGACTTCGGGGCCGTGCCCAAAGACGTCCTGCGCAAAGCCAAGCTTCTCTTTATCAACTACCCGAGCAATCCTCTTTCCGTCACCGCGCCCCGGTCCTTCTACGAGTCCGTCGTGGCCCTGGCCCGGGAATACGGGTTCCTGGTCGTCCACGACGCCGCCTATTCGGAAATGTACTACGAAACGCCGCCCATGTCCTTTTTGGAAGTCCCGGGGGCCAAGGACGTCGGCATCGAATTCCACTCCTGCTCCAAAACCTACAACATGACGGGATGGCGCATCGGCTGGGTTTGCGGCAACGCCGGCGCGGTCAAAATTCTCGGGCGGCTCAAGGACAACTACGATTCCGGCGTTTTTCAAGCGGTGCAGGACGCGGGCGTGGCCGCCCTCACCGGTCCCCAGGACGGCGTGGCGTCCATGCGGGCGATGTACAAGGAACGGCGGGATTTCTTCGTGCCGGGCCTTCAAAAACTGGGGTGGGACGTGTTCCTCCCCCCGGCCACCTTTTACGTCTGGGCCAAAGTGCCCAAGGGCCAGACCTCGGCCCGCACCGCCGAACGGTTGCTCGAGGAAGCCCACCTCGTTTGCACCCCCGGGAACGGTTTCGGCCCCTCGGGGGAGGGTTACGTGCGTTTCGCCCTGACGGTGCCCCTGCCGCGTCTCCAGGAAGCCCTGGCCCGGGTGGCCAAGGTGAAATGGTAAAGCCGGCGTTTTCCTTTCCGAACCGCTGATCCCATAAATTCCATGGCCCGCCGCGGAGCGCTCCTCCTCTTTTTTTCCGCGGTCCTGTTCGGCGTTATCGGGGGCCTCGTCAAGCGGTTGTCCCTCGTTTTGCCCACCGAATCCCTCGTCTTTTTCCGAAACGCCGTCGGGCTAATGGCCCTCCTCCCCCTGACGGGGATTTTGGGGAAAGAAGGTTTGGGCACCCGGGAATTCGGGTCCCACGCGTACCGCGCCTTGTCGGGGCTCGGAGGGATGTATCTATCCTTTTTCGCTCTGGGGCGAATGCCCCTGGCCGACGCCATGGCCCTGGGCTACACGGCGCCCCTCTTCATGCCCTTCATCGCCCGGGTCCGGCTGGGGGAAGCCATGCCGCGCCACGTGGCCCCAGCCTTGGCCCTGGGGTTTCTGGGCGTCCTTTTAATTCTCAAGCCCGGCTTCGGCGTGTTCCGGCCCGTGGCCCTGGCCGCCCTGGGTTCTGGTTTTTTGGCGGCGGTGGCCCAGGTCGGCATCCGGCACCTGACCCGCACCGAGCCCTCCTTCCGGATCGTTTTTTATTTCGGCCTGGTCTCCACGGTCGTTTCGGGAATCCCCGCGGCCTTCCGGTGGAAAACGCCGCCGGCGTCCCTTTGGCCCGCCTTGCTCTTGGTGGGAAGTTTGGCCACGGCGGCCCAGTTGTTTCTAACCGCCGGCTATCGTCGGACCTCCCCGGCCCGGGGAGGTCCCATGATGTACGTGGCCGTGGCCACCGCGGGGGCCATGGATTGGGCGGTGTGGCGGCGGTTGCCCGACGCGTGGTCGGTGGCCGGGGTGGCCGCCATCGTTGGCGCGGGGGCGTACATTCTCCGACGGTCGGGCGCGGCGGTCATCGACGGGGGGGGCGCTTGAATCTTCGTTTTGTCCTGGTGCGTCCCCGGAACCCCTTGAACATCGGCGCGGCGTCCCGGGCCATGGCCAATTTCGGTTTCGGCGACCTGGCGGTGGTGAAACCCTACGCGCCCGTGTGGCGCGAGGCCAAAAGCGCCGTGGGCGGGGAACCCGTGCTGAAGGCCGCCCGGGATTTCGCCTCCGTCGAGGACGCCGTCGGGGATTGCGCCCTCGTGGTCGGGACCACGGCGGTGCGCGAGCGGCGGACGGACCGGCCGGTGGTGTCCCTCCCGGATTTGGCGGGTTATCTGGCGAAGCACCACCCGGAAATTCTCAAAGGGACCGCCCGGGCCGCGCTCCTTTTCGGTCCGGAAAAAACGGGCCTCTCCGGTCCCTACCTGGCCCGGTGCCAGTTCTGGTTGACCATCCCGACCGATCCGGCGTGTCCGTCCATGAATTTGGGCCAGGCCGTGGCCCTCTGCGCCTACGAATGGGCCCGGGCCGGGGGGACGACGGCCCCGGCGGCGGCCGGCTCCGACTTGCCGACGGCCACCATCGACGATCGGCGGCGCCTGGCCCGGCACGCGGCGGAGGCCTTCGCCGCCGTCCATTTCCTGCCGTTCCTCTCCGGCGCGGAAAAAATAAAGAAAATTCGCCAGCGGCTCCTGCATTGGAACCTTCGACGGCCCGACGTGGCCCTCCTTCATGGGTTCTTCCGGTTCGTTCTCAAGGACCGGGCGCCCCGCCCGTGAAGCGCGAGCGGGTGTTCCTGGGGTTGGGGTCCAACGTGGGGGACCGCCTTCGGTTTCTAAAAAAAGCGGTTCGGGCGCTCGACGGTTTGTCGGGAACGCGCGTGGCGGGAAAATCCCCCGTCTACGAAACGGCGCCCGTGGGGCCGCGCCAACGGAATTTCCTGAACGCGGTGGTGGAGCTGCGAACCGATTTGGAACCGCCCGTTCTGCTGGCGGCCTTAAAAAAAGTGGAGAAACGGTTGGGCCGCCGGGCCCGCCGCCGCTGGGGCCCCCGGGAAATCGATTTGGACCTTCTCCATTTCGGGGCGCGTCGCCGCCGTTCCGCCGCGCTGACGCTTCCGCACCCGCGCTGGCGCGAGCGGCGGTTCGTGTTGGCGCCCCTGGCCGCCCTCGCCCCGCGCTGGAAGGATCCCCGAACGGGACAAACGGCCGCGGCCTTGAACCGAAAATTGACAGACCCGGATCAAAGGATTAGACTCTACAAAACCTCTTTTTTATGACGAAAAACCCTCTTGCCGCCGTCACCGTTCCCGGCCTACTTCGGATGAAACGCGCCGGGGAAAAAATCGTCGCCCTCACGGCCTACGACGCCCCCACCGGCCGCCTTTTGGACGCGGCGGGGGTGCATCTGGTTTTGGTCGGCGATTCGGTGGCCAACGTGAAGCTGGGGTATCCCAACACGCTCCCCGTGACGTTGGAGGAAATGCTCCACCACACCCGCGCCGTGCGCCGCGGAGTGGCCCGGGCGCTGCTCGTGGCCGACATGCCTTTTTTAACCTACGAATTCGACCCCAAAGTCGCCGTCGGCCAGGTGGGCCGGTTGATCAAGGAGGGCGGCGCCGCCGCGGTCAAGGTGGAAGGCGCCGGGGCCATTTTGCCGTCCATCCGCGCGCTCGTGGCCGCCAACATTCCCGTGATGGGCCATTTGGGGCTGACGCCCCAGTCCGTGCTTCGGCTCGGGGGGTACCGCCGCCAAGGGCGGGACCGCGCGGGGGCCACGCGGATTTTGTCGGACGCCCGCCGTCTCCAGTCCGCGGGGGTGTTCGCCCTCGTGCTCGAGGCCGTGCCGGCGGCCCTGGGGAAAAAAATCACCCGCGCGCTCCGCATTCCCGTGATCGGCATCGGGGCCGGTCCCGCCACCGACGGCCAGATTTTGGTGGTCGACGATCTTTTGGGGCTCACCCCGCCGCCCCGGCCGCGTTTCGTCCGGGCCTACGCGGAGTTGGGCGCGGAAAGCCTTCGGGCCGTCCGCGCGTACGCCCAGGACGTGGCCGCCGGCCGATTTCCCGGACCGCGCGAGTCCCACGATTGATTGGAGACCGCGCCCGTGACTTTTTGGAAACCCTCGTCCGTATGATCGTCGTCCTGGCCGGATTGTCCGTTCTCTTTTTCGTCCTTTGGGCCTATTATTCCTCGGCCCTGATCATCGACGGCAACCGGGACCCCATCACCGTCCTCCCCCGAACCTTCGGCCTCGAATTCACGGAGGAAGTGTTCCCTTCGGCCGATGGCCTGACCCTCAAGGGGTGGTTCGTGCCGGCCCAGGGGCCCCGCGCCCACGGGAAACCCGGTCCCGTCCTCCCCACGGACAAAACCCTCATCGTCTGCCACGGGTGGGGCGCCAACCGCTCGGACATCCTGGAACGCACCCACTTTTTGAACACCGAGGGCGGCTACAACCTTTTCTATTTCGATTTCCGAAACCACGGCGACAGCGGGGCGGGGAAATCCTCCCTGACGAAATTGGAAATCGGCGATCTCGAGGCGGCTTTGGCCCATTTGCGTTCGACTCACCCGGCGGAAGCTCGTCGGGTCGGCCTCTACGGCATGTCCATGGGCGGGGCCGTCTGTCTGTGGGCGGCGGCCCACCACGCGGACATCCTCGGCGTGGCGGCGGAAAGCCCCTTCGGCTCCTACCGCGACGTCGTCGTTCGCTTCGGCCGGTTGTACTACAACATGCCCCGGGTTCCCTTCGCCTTGATCACGCTCTGGGCCGTGCGCTGGCGGTTGGGATTTGATCCCCAGGATTATTCCCCCCTGGCGGTCATCGGAAAAATCGCTCCCCGCCCGCTGTTTCTGCTTCAAGGGGACAAAGACGTCCGCATGCCGGTCCTGGAGGGGAACCGCCTGTTCGCGGCCGCGGGCGAACCCAAGACCCTCTGGACGGTCCCCGGCGCCAACCACGGCGAGGTCGCCGAATGGGGCGGGCGGGATTACCGCCAAAAACTCCTGGATTTCTACCGGCGCGTTTTCGCGCCCCCCGCGCCGTGAAGATCGTTCGCCGTCCCGCCGACTGCCAAAAGCAGGCCCTGGCCTGGCGGGCGGCGGGCCGTTCCATCGGTTTTGTTCCCACCATGGGCGCCTTGCACGAAGGGCACCTCGCGCTGTTGCGGCGGGCCCGCCGGGAAAACCAAAGAGTCATCGCTTCCGTTTTCGTCAATCCCGCCCAGTTCGGCCCCCGGGAAGATTTCGCGAAATACCCGCGCCCCTTCGCCCGGGACGCGGCCCTCTGCCGCGCCGCGGGCGTGGACCTGCTGTTGGCGCCGGCCCCCGGGGCCATGTACCCCCCGGGCCACGACACCTGGGTTTCCGTTGAGAAAATGGCCCGGCCGCTCTGCGGCGCTTTCCGCCCGGGCCATTTCCGGGGCGTGGCGACGGTCGTGGCCCAGTTGTTCAACCTGGCCCTTCCCACCCGCGCGTATTTCGGGGAAAAGGATTTTCAGCAAAGCCGGATCGTGGCGCGCCTGGCCGCCGACCTTCATTTCCCCGTGAAGGTCGTCGTGTGCCCGACGGTGCGGGAGGCCTCGGGGTTGGCGCGCTCCAGCCGAAACCGCTATCTGGCCGACGGGGAACGGGCGGCGGCGCCCGTCCTGCGGCGCGCTTTACGCTCCGCCGCCCAAGTGTTAAAATCCCGTCGGAACGCCGCGGCCGCGCGGCGCTCCGCCCTCGCCGAGCTGGCGCGGACGCCGGGCCTGCGCCCCCAGTATCTCGAGGTCGTGGAGCCCCGCGCTCTGACCCCCTGGCGAAGCGGGCCGGCGGTCATCGCCGCCGCCGTTTTTCTGGGGAGGACCCGGCTCATCGACAACATCGCGGTTCGCGTTCCGCCGCGTCGACGCGCGGGCCGCTAACGACACGCCCGGCCGCCGCCGGGCCCTTTCAAGGAGGCAGTCGCCGAACGCGCCGAGAGACGGCGCCGTTCCCCCCATCCCGCCATGGCCGCATTTCTCGCCCGTCTCTGGAACGGCCCCCTGATCCACCTCGTCGATATCGGCCTTGTGGCCCTCATCATTTACCGCGTGTTGCTCCTCATTCAGGGCACCCGCGCGGTGCAGGTGTTGCGGGGTCTCGTCGTCCTCGCTCTGGCGACCCTCATCGTCGAAAATTTTCTTCATTTGCCCACCCTGGGGTGGATCCTCAAGACCTTCTGGCTCGGTTGGGCGGTGATTTTGGCCGTCGTGTTTCAGCCGGAGCTCCGGTCGTTTTTGGCCCAGTTGGGCAGCCAGCGGTTGGGCCGCGTTTTGATCCCCCAGGAACTGCGGTTTATCGATGAAATCATCGCGGGCCTCCGGGAGGCCGCGGCCAACCGCGTGGGGGCGCTGATCGTCCTGGAGCAGGAGACGGGGCTTCGGAATTTCATCGCCACCGGCACTCCCATCAACGGGGAAGTCACCAGCGATTTATTGCTCACCATTTTCCACCCCCACACCCCGCTGCACGACGGCGCCGCGATCCTTCGGGAGGACCGTTTGGTCGCGGCCGGGTGCGTGCTCCCGCTGTCCAACGCGCCGGACATCGCCCGGGTCCTGGGCACCCGGCATCGCGCGGCCTTGGGCCTCACGGAAATTTCCGACGCCATCGTGCTCGTGGTCAGCGAGGAAACCGGCACGGTCTCCCTGGCCCGGGAGGGGCGCCTGGAACGGGATTTGAACGTGGAGGATTTGCGGGAGCGTCTGCGGGACCTTTACCGGTCCCTGGGCGAGCGGGGCCTCCTTCGTCGGCGCGGCTCCCGGGGGACCGAAGTATGAACCGGTGGGGACGTCACTGGGAGCTGAAGATCATCGCCGTGCTGCTGGCGGCCTTCCTTTGGTTCGCCCTTCGAATCAACGCCCACCGGCCGTTGCCGACTCCGATCCCGCCCGCGGGCGAGGCCCGCTGATGGCCAAACTTTTCGGCACCGACGGCGTGCGGGGCGTGGCCGGCCGTTGGCCGCTCACCCCCGAGTTCGTGCGGCGGCTCGGATGGGCCGCGGGACGGGAATTGCTGGCCCACGCGGCGGGCCGTCGCCGGGCCCTGCTCATCGTTCGGGACACCCGCGCTTCGGGGCCCGCGCTTCAGCGGGCCTTGTCCCGGGGTTTGTCCGCGGCGGGCGTTCAACCCCTGGACGGCGGCGTCCTGCCGACGGCGGCGGTGGCGGCGGTGGCGCCCCGGCTCAACGGGTTGGGGGGGGCGGTTTTATCGGCCTCCCACAACCCGGCGGAATTCAACGGCGTGAAATTTTTCGACCCCCAGGGACTCAAGTGGGCCGACCGACTTGAAAACGCGGTGGAAGCCTTGGCGTTGTCCCCGACGCCGGTGCCGCCGGCGGCCCATGGCTCGACGCCTTTTCCCGACGCCCGCCGTCGTTACCTCACTTTTCTGCGCGGCACCTTGCCGGCGCACCTTTCGTTGCGCGGAATCCCCTTGGTGATCGATTGCGCCAACGGCGCGGCGTCGGGCGTGGCCCCGGGCTTGTTGCGGTCCCTGGGCGCGCGCGTCACCGTGTTGTCCGCCGCGCCCAACGGGCGAAACATCAACCGGCGGTGCGGGGCCCTGCACCCCGAGGCCTTGGCCCGGGCGGTGCGCCGGACCGGCGCCGCCCTGGGGGTGGCGTTTGACGGGGACAGCGATCGGGCGATTTTCGTCGACGAGTTGGGGCACGTGCGGGACGGGGACGCGGTGCTGCTCTTGGCGGCCCGGCGATGGGCCTTCGCGGGCCGGCTCAAAGCCGACCGGGTGGTCGTGACCGTCATGACAAACTTGGGATTGTTCCGCGCGCTGGACGCCCTGGGCCTCCAAACGGAAACGACGGCGGTGGGGGACAAAAACGTGTGGGAAGGCATGAAAAAAACCGGCGCGGTGTTGGGCGGGGAGCCCTCGGGCCACGTGATTTTCAGGGACTTTCTGCCGACGGGGGACGGTTTGCTGACCGCCCTGCAGGTCTTGGCCGTTTTGGCGGAAACGGGCCGGCCGCTCTCCGCCCTGGCGTCCTTGGCGGTGCGGTACCCGCAGATCCTCCTTAACGTCCCCGTCAAGGAGCGTCGGCCGCTGGACCGCGTCCCCGGTTTTGCCGCGGCCCTCGCGGCGGTTCACCGGGATTTGGGCGCGACGGGCCGGACCCTCATCCGTTATTCCGGCACCGAGCCGCTTTTGCGCGTGATGGTCGAAGGTCCCGACCACGCCGTGATCGAACGCCACGCCCAGGCCCTCGCCCGGGCCGCCGTTCGCTAGCGGTTCGGCGTTCGTCCTTCCAGCCGTTCGTAAATCCGGGCCCCGCCCGAAGCGTCCTCGTGGACGACCCGGAAGCGCGCGGGGTCTTCCAATTCCCGCGACAAACGATCCATGGCGGACGTCACCGCGTTTCGATTGTCCGAAAACCCCAAATTCATCGATTGGTCCCACAGCACGTAACGCACCCGCTGACGAGCCAATACGGCGGCCAACGCCTCGGCGTTGTCCGACACGGGCGGGGGCGGAAGGAAAACCCGTTGGGCGTGGATCAGATCCCGGCCGTAAAAGGGGCTCATGAAGCCGTCGCCGGCGGACGTGTGGGATTTGATCCATTGGTAACTGTCGGCCAACGCCGGTTCGTTTCGGCGGGCCTTCGGAACGAACCAGAAAACGCTCTGTCCAAAAAAGGAAAGGGCGAGGACCCCGCCGAACAGCCCCCACCGAAAGCGGGGGGAAAACCATCGGTCCAGATCCGTCGCGACGCGGGCCAGGGCCAGCCAAAGAAACGGAAGCAGGGGAAGCAAATACCGGTCGTACCACCAGGGCCACGCCAGGTGCATGGCCAGGCTGAAGGCCAGGAACCACAGGGAGGCGTCGGCCGATTTTTTTCGGAGACCCCGGACCGCGCCCCATCCGGACAACGCCAACACGCCGGATCCAAGCACGGGGGCCGCGATCCCGCGGGCCCAGGGCAAGGGCAGCAGCGTGGCGCCCCAGGTGCGGGCCAGTTGGGCGGCGTTCAGTCCCGCGTTGAGGAGCCATTGCCCGGGCCCTTTTCCGCCGTAAAGCAGATTCAACTCGACGGATTCCTCCACCCCGCCGCCCGGTCCGGACCAGCGGGCCCAGAGAAAGTAGGTTGCGGCCGGGACGGCAAAGGTTTTAAACAACGACCGGTGTCGACGTTGAATCAGGAGGCTTGTTCCCGCCGCGCCCCACAGAGCAATCGCGGCGGGGCGAATCAAATAGAGGGCGGCCAGCCAGGCCCCCGCCGCGAAATCGGACAGTCGATTTTTCTCCCAGAGGAGGAGAAACCCCAGAGTCCCCAGCAAAAAAGGCGCTTCGGGCATCACGACGCCCAGGCGCGTGAGGACCAGGGGGTTCAGGGCGAAGAGACCCGTCAGGAGAACCGCCGTGGGCGCGTCCTGGGATTGCCGGAACAGCCGCCAAACCATCCCGGTGCACGCCAGGAGCGCGAAACCCGTCCAGAGTTGGCAGGCCATGGGGTTGTCGGGGAAAAGGAAGGCCACCGGGGTCAAGAACGCCGGAAATCCGGGAGTGAAGTCGGTGATGGTCGGAGCGCCGGGCAAAAACCAGCGGCAGTAACGGCCCTCCCGCAGGGACTGCGCGGCCAAAAAATAGAGGGCGTCGTCGTGGTCCTGGCCGAGGTAGCCCATGGGCAAAAGCCCCAGGGCGGTGAGGGCAAAAACCGACAACCAAAAGGCGGGCCGCCGAAGCAGGGCGGCCCCTTTTTCGCGAAGCGTCATGGCTTCCGCATCATAGCGAAACGACCACGGATTTGAAATAATAGCCTTTTCGCATTCATCGACTGAAAGACGGACAAAAAGTGCCTCATTTGGGAGTCAATATCGACCACGTGGCCACCCTGCGGCAAGCCCGGCGCGGGGAACGGCCCGACGTGGTGGCGGCCGCTCGGGCGGCCCGGGCCGGCGGGGCCGACAGCGTCACGGTTCATCTGCGCGAAGACCGGCGCCACATTCAGGACAAGGACGTCTCCCTTCTTCGCAAGGAAAAGGGGTTCCGACTTAATTTGGAAATGGCCGCCACGGAAGAAATGGTGCGCATTGCCCGGGTGATCCGCCCGGACAGCGTGTGCCTGGTGCCCGAAAAGCGCCAGGAATTGACCACCGAAGGCGGCTTGAACGTGGAGCGGGAACTTTCCCGCCTTCGGGAGATCTGCCGGAAGATCCAAAGCAAAGGGATCGTCGTGAGTTTGTTCATCGACCCGGACCCGGCGCAACTTCAAGCGGCCAAAGACGTGGGGGCCGATTGGGTCGAGCTCCACACCGGGGCCTACGCCGGGGCCGCCGGATCGGCCCGGGCGGCCGAACTCGGAAAAATGGAAGCGGTCGGCGCGGCCGCCGTCGGCCTCGGGTTGGGGTTGAACGCGGGGCACGGGCTGGACTACGACAACGTCGTGCCCGTGGCCCGGCTGCCCCGGATGCAGGAATTGAACATCGGATTTTCCATCATCGCCCGGGCGCTTTTCGTCGGTTTGGAAGCGGCCGTTCGCGAAATGAAAACGCTCGTCGCTCGGGCCTAGGAGTTTTTTATGTGCGGCATCGTCGGCTACATCGGCAAGAACGAAGCGTCGGACGTTCTCCTGGACGGTTTGCGGCGTTTGGAATACCGCGGCTACGACTCCGCGGGGATGGTGGTTCTGGACGGCGGCCGCCTCGACATCCGGCGCAGCGTCGGAAAATTGGCGAACCTGGAGGCCCTGCTCAAACGCGAGCCGTTGAAGGGGGGCGCGGGCGTCGGTCACACCCGCTGGGCCACCCACGGCCGACCCTCCGAGGAAAACGCGCACCCCCACCGGGACGCCACGGGCCGCGTGGTGGTCGTCCACAACGGCATCATTGAAAATTACACCGCCTTGAAGGCCGGTCTGCTGGCCCGGGGCGTCAAATTCGCTTCCCAGACCGACACCGAGGTCGTGGCGCATCTGGTCGGGGAAGCCATCGCCCGGCGGCGGTCCAAGGCCGCGCTGTCGGCCGACCAATTCGTGGAGGCGGTGCGGGAGGCGTTGTCCGAGGTCAAGGGCACCTACGCTTTGGGCATCGTGTCCGCCGACTGCCCCGGCGTCGTTTTGGGCGCCCGCCGGGAATGCCCGCTTTTGATCGGTGTGGGCGAAGGGGAAAACTTTTTGGCGTCCGACGCCCCCGCCATCCTCTCGCACACGCGGGAAGCCGTGTTCCTGCAGGACGGGGACATGGCCGTGTTGACCGCGGAAGCCTACCGGGTGATTTCCATCGACACCGGGCGCCCCGTGGAACGAAAGAAAGTTCACCTGCCCTGGGACCCTCTCCAAGCCGAGAAGGCCGGCTACCGCCATTTCATGCTGAAGGAAATCCACGAACAGCCCCGGGCGTTGGAAGACACCCTGCGCGGGCGGCTCAACCTCGACGAAACCGGCGTGCACCTCGACACGCTCAAACTCTCCGAGGAGCAAATCCGCGGATTTAAAAAGATGACCATCGTGGCCTGCGGCACCTCCTTCCACGCGGGCCTGGTGGCGCGCTACCTGTTTGAAAAATGGGTCAAAGCGCCCTGCGACGTGGAAATCGCCTCCGAGTACCGCTACCGGGATCCCCTCATCGGCCCGGGCGATTTGGTGGTGGCCATTTCCCAGTCGGGGGAAACCGCCGACACCATCGCCGCCCTTCGCCACGCCAAGGAAAAAGGCGCCCGCACCCTGGCCGTTTGCAACGTCGTCGGCTCGACCCTGTACCGCGAGGCGCACGGAAAAATTCTGACCCATTGCGGCCCGGAGATCGGGGTGGCCAGCACCAAGGCGTTCACCTCCCAGCTGGTGGTTCTCTACCTGCTCGCCGTGTACGGGGGGCTCCTTCGCGGGACCCTCCCCCGGGCGGAGGTCGAGAAAATTCTCCAAGACCTTCTCCACCTGCCCCGTTGGGTGGGCGACGCGCTCAAGGAGGATCCGGGAATTCTGGCCCTGGCCAAGAAGTTTTCCCACAGCCACAATTTCCTTTACCTCGGGCGGAACTTGAACTACCCCATCGCCCTGGAAGGCGCCCTCAAACTCAAGGAAATCTCCTACATCCACGCCGAAGGCTATCCGTCCGGCGAACTCAAGCACGGGCCCATCGCCTTGATCGACGAGGACATGCCGGTGGTGGCCATCGCGACCCCGTCGCCCGTGTACGACAAAATGATGTCCAACCTGGAAGAAGTCTCGGCCCGGGGCGGAAAGGTGATCGCCCTCGCGGCCCGGGGCGACGCCCGGGTGGCCGCGCTGACCCCGGACGTGATCCCGATGCCGGAGGTTCCGGACTATTTGAGCCCCATGGTGAACGTCGTGCCGCTTCAACTTCTCGCCTACCACATCGCCGTTCTGCGCGGGTGCGACGTCGACCAGCCCCGCAACCTGGCCAAATCCGTCACGGTCGAATAACGCGCCCGGTTCCGCGCGTGCGCCTCGATTGGTTGGGCGGGACATTCCTTTTGATCGGGGTCGGCGCGGCCCCGGCCGCGGCGGCCGCCCCGGCCAAGTCCTTGGGGGCGACGCTCAACGCGGAAGCCGTTTTGAGCCTCCTGGGCGGCCGTTACGACGACCGGGAAGGCGCCGCGCGGCTGCGCGTTCCCATGGACGGCGGGGAAGAGGCCGAATGCCGGGCCTATTTGCTGGACGTGGCCGCCTGGTCCTCCGACGGGAAAGACCGCGCCCTCTTTCTCACCAAAACCCTTTGCGCGGGCCACGACGCCCACGTGGACGGCGCCCTGCTCGGCGGCGGCGTCCTGGAGAAACGCGACGGGCGTTGGGTCCCCGTGAACGTCAGCCCCACCATCGCGGAATTCGGGGCCTTCGGCGACTTCAACGGCGACGTGTCCACGGTTCCTCTCGGGGAAAATCGAATCGGTTTTCTGCTTCAAGCGGAGGGCATGCATCAGGGCGTCAGCGCCGGGGCGGTGTCCCTCTGGGGGATGCGCGGGGATCGCCTGGCGGAAATTCTTCCCGCCACGATTGTTTCCGAAGACGGGTGCGCGGGCCAGGAATGCGTGGACACCGTCAAGGAACAGGACCGGTTTGAAAAGCAGGTGGGCTACCGCCCGCCCTTGCGCTGGGCCTACGGTTCCGCGCTGAACTGGACGGCCGCCGCGGGCCCGGGCTGGAACGAACTGGTGGTGACCACCACCGGCACCGAATCGGATTGGACCGACGACCGGCAAACGGTGAAACCGGTCCGTCGAACGCGCCGCTTCGTGTTTTCCGAAGCGGAGGGCGTCTACCTGGAGCAACCCTGATTTATGGCGAAATCGATTGCGATCATCGGCGGAGGTCCCGGCGGCGAGGCCGCGGCGAAACGCGCCGCCGCCCGGGGCGCCCGGGTCACGCTCGTCGAAAAAAACCGCTTGGGCGGCGTCTGCCTCAATTGGGGATGCATTCCCTCCAAGGCCCTGCTGGAAGCCGGGCGGTTGGTTCACGCCGTGTCCGCCGCCGGCGCGTACGCCTCGGGGGGCGTGGATTTCCGGATTCGGTGGGCGGACCTTCAAAAAAAGAAAGACGATTTGGTCTCGAATCTGCGAGCGTCCTTGGCGCAGAATTACCAACGATTGGGCGTTCGCGTGGTGGAAGGGGCGGCGACGTTTGTCGATTCGGCCACCCTGGTCGTTCAGACCTCCGCGGGGGCCGAACGGATTTCGTTTGACGCGGCCGTGGTGGCCACGGGATCCGTTCCGTTTTTTCCGCCGCCCTTCGCCGCTCTCTCGGGAACGTTTCTGGATTCGGACCGGGCGCTTTCCCTGGAGCGTCTTCCCGCCTCGATCGCGGTGGTGGGCGGCGGCGCGGTGGGGTGCGAATTCGCCTGCCTTTTTCGGGAGTTGGGCGTGGCCGTCTCGATCATTGAAAAAACGGAGGCGCTCCTGCCCGGGGAAGATCCCGCGGTGGTGCGCGTTCTTCAAGGGGCTTTCGCCTCCCGGGGGATCGACGTCCGGGTCGGAACCACGGTGCGCTCCGCCCAACGGGGGCCGTCCGGGTGGTCCCTGGAATTGACGGACGGCGGGTCGGTGTCGGTGGAAGAGCTTTTGGTTTGCGTGGGTCGCAAACCCTCCGTGGCGGGACTGGGCCTCGACGCCGCGGGCGTGCGCGTGGAGAACGACCGGCCGGTGGTCGACGCCTTTTTAAGAACCTCCCACCCGGCGGTGTACGCGGTGGGCGACCTGAACGGGTTGTCGCTGTTGGCCCACGCGGCCGCGGCCCAGGGGGAAATCGCCGTGGATCACGTCTTCGGCGAAGCGCGGCCCTACCGCAACGAACGGGTGCCCCGTTGCCTGTACACCTGGCCGGAGGTGGCCAGCGTCGGGGACTGGACGCACACCGCCCAGGCCCGGGGACTGGAGACCAAGGCGCAGCGATTTTTCTTCAAGGGATCGGCCAAGGCTCTGGCCGCCAACGAGGGCGACGGGTTTCTTCAGGTGGTTTCCGAAAAGAGCGGCGGAAAACTTCTCGGGGCCCAAATCGTCGGGCCCCACGCGACGGAAATCATCCACGTGTTCGCGATGGCCCTCGCCGCCGAAAGGACCGTGTCCCAAATGCGGGACGTGATCTACGCCCACCCCACCTTGTCCGAGGGGATCCGGGAGGCTTTGTCCCGATGACGTCCCCGGCCTCTTTTCGCCCGCGATTGCCGGCGTTTTTAAAGCGAACCGTCCCTGCGGGGGCCACCTACGAACGGCTCCAGGACGCCCGGCGGGAAAGCGAACTGCCCACGGTTTGCGAAGAGGCCCGTTGCCCCAACCGAACGGAATGCTGGACCCGGGGCACGTTGACGTTTCAAATTTTGGGCGCCGTCTGCACCCGGCGATGTGCTTTTTGCGCGGAAACCACGGGCCGCCCCGGGGCCGTTGATCCCCGGGAACCGGCCAAGCTCGTGGAGGCCGCCCGCCGACTGTCCCTCCGCCACGTGGTGATCACTTCCCCGGCCCGGGACGATTTGGACGATCAGGGCGCCGGGCAATTCGCGGCTTGCGTGGAAGCCCTTCGACGGGATCTTCCGGCCGTCACCGTCGAGGTGTTGGTGCCCGATTTCCAGGGGCGCGCCGATTTGCTAGAACGGGTGTTCCGAACCCGTCCGGACGTCTTTAACCATAATTTGGAAACCGTCCGCCGGCTCACCCCCCGGGTGCGCGCCCGGGCGACCTACGACCGGACGCTTTCGGTTCTGGCGGCCGCCGTCCGGGCCGGGCTTCACGCCAAGTCCGGCGTGATGGTCGGGTTGGGGGAAACCCGCGAGGAGCTGGGCGAGGCGTTTCGGGATTTGAGCGCCGCCGGCGTCCGGTCCCTCACCGTGGGACAATACCTGCCGCCCAGCCCCGCCCATTTTCCGGTGGACCGGTTTTATTCCTTGAACGAATTTGAGGATTTGAAACGGCGAGCGACGCCGTTGTTTGAGAAAGCGATGGTCGGTCCCCTGGTGCGCAGTTCCTACCACGCGGACGACATGGTGAAATCATGAAACAGCATTCCCCCGGATTTTTAAAGTTGGTGGAGGACGCCAAATCCCGCGTCCGCGAAATCAGCGTCGCCGACGTGCGGGCCCATCTGGAGCGGCGTCAGCCGTTCCGTTTTATCGACGTGCGGGAGGACCGGGAGTGGGCCCAGGGCCACGCCGCCGGGGCGGAACACATGGGGCGGGGCGTGCTGGAACGCGACGTGGAAAAGGCCATTCCCGATTTCCAAACCCCCCTGGTGCTTTACTGCGGGGGCGGATTCCGATCCGCCCTGGCGGCCGACAGCCTCCAAAAAATGGGCTATCAAAACGTTTTTTCCCTCACGGGCGGTTGGTCGGCCTGGGTGGACGCCGGCGGCCCGGTGGAAGGCGTTCGATGACCGGTCCCGCGATGCAGCGCACCCCTTTCTACGCCCATCACGTGGCCGCGCGGGGAAAACTGGTTCCCTTCGCCGGGTGGGAAATGCCGGTGCAATTTTCCACCGTGATGGCGGAGCACAAAGCGGTTCGGGAACGGGCCGGCGTTTTCGATATTTCCCATATGGGCCAAGTCTGGGTGGCCGGTCCCGAGGCCCGGGCGTTTCTCCAAAAGCTGGTCACCAACGACGTCGCCCCATTGCTCCCGGGGCGGGGCCTCTACGCCCTGCTGTGCAAACCCGACGGGGGGGTCATCGACGACCTTTATATTTATTGTTTGGAGACGGATCGCTTCCTGGTGATCGTGAACGCCTCCCGGGCGTCCGTGGATTTGATGTGGATGAAGGAGAATTTGTCCGGGGACGTGATGTTGATCGATCAGCCCCAGGCGGCCGCCCTGGCGCTGCAGGGCCCCGCCGCGGCCAAAATCATGGGCCATTTTTCCGCCGACGCCCTGGCCCTTCCCAAAAACGGAGTGGCCGAGCTCACCATCGAAGGCAACGAACTGGTGGTGGCCCGGACGGGTTATACCGGGGAGGACGGCTTTGAGATTTTTTCTCCGGCGGGGCACCTGCTCCAATTTTACCCGTCGCTCCTGAAGCGCGGCTCCGACTACGGATTGATCCCCTGCGGCCTGGGGGCCCGGGACACCCTGCGCCTCGAAATGGGTTACCGACTTTACGGGAACGATTTGGACGAACACCACTCGGCCCTGGAAGCCGGACTGGGCTGGGCGGTCAAATTCAACAAAGGCGATTTCATCGGCCGGGATTCCCTGTTCAACGAGAAGGCCAAAGGGTCCCACCGGAAATTCATCGGTTTGCGCCTGGCCGATCGGGGCGTGCCCCGGCACGGTTGTCCCATCCTGTTGAACGGGAAAACCGTGGGCGAAGTGACGAGCGGCACCTTCTCCCCGTCCTTGAACATCGGGATCGCCGTGGGCTACGCCGAATCCGAGCGTTTCCCCGTCGGGACGACCCGGGCCGCGGTACGGGTGCACGAGCGGGACATCCCGGCGGACGTCGTCGTCCCGCCTTTTTATAAAAAGAGTTAGGAGAGCGTATGGACCCCCTTCAATTGCGTTTTACCCAAAGCCACGAATGGATCGCCCCCGACGGCACGGTGGGCCTTTCCGACCACGCCCAGCACGAAATCACCGACGTCGTTTTCGTGGAACTGCCCAAGGCGGGCCGCGCGGTCAAGGCCAAGGAATCCTGCGCCATCGTGGAATCGGTCAAAGCGGCCTTCGATATTTACGCCCCGGTGGCCGGGACCGTGAGCGCGGTCAACGACGCGGTGGTCAAAAACCCCGCCGCGGTCAATCAATCGCCCTACGAAGGCGGCTGGCTCTACAAGATCGCCATGTCGAACCCCGCGGAGCGCGACGCGCTCATGACCCACGCCCAATACCAGGAATTCATCAAAACCGCGGCGCACTGAACCCCCGGATTCTTCCCGCAAGGACGGTCGAGCCATGTTCGTTCCCCACACCGAAGAACAAAAGAAGGAAATGCTCCGAACCATCGGGGTCTCCAAATTTGACGACCTCCTGGCGGGGTTGCCGCCGTCCCTCCTACGTCCGAACCTGGGGCTGCCGTCGTCGATGTCCGAAATGGAACTGCTCCGCCACATGGAGGGATTGGCCCAAAAAGACCACTTGGCCCAGTCGTATCTCGGGGCCGGCGCCTACGAGCATTTCATACCGACCTCCGTTTGGGCCTTGGCTCTCCGGGGCGAATTCGCCACGGCCTACACGCCGTACCAAGCGGAGGCCAGCCAGGGCACGCTTCAATCCATCTACGAATTCCAGTCGCTGATCGGCGAGCTCTTCGCCATGGACGTGGCCAACGCCTCGATGTACGACGGCGCCAGCGCCGCCGCCGAAGCCTGCCTCCTGGCGGCCAAACACACGGAACGGCCGGTGATTCTAATTCCCGAAACGGTCCACCCCCAGACGCGTCAGGTGATCGAAACTTACCTGGCCCACAGCGGCGCCCGAATCGTCGTCTTGCCCTGCCCCGACGGCGTTTTGTCCCTGGACACGCTGAAGAAAAACCTCGGCGGGGACACCGCGGCCTTGTTGATTCAAAACCCCAACTTTTTCGGCTGTTTGGAAACGAACCTCCACGAAGCCGCGGCCGCCGCCCACGCCGCGGGGGCGCT
The DNA here is from genome assembly GCA_016722575.1 of Elusimicrobiota bacterium. Classification (NCBI taxonomy): domain Bacteria; kingdom Pseudomonadati; phylum Elusimicrobiota; species Elusimicrobiota bacterium. The sequence continues at coordinate 493,914 of JADKIY010000001.1, forward strand.
CGTCATCGCCTCCAGCTACCCCGTGGCGCTGGGAATGATTTCACCGCCGGGCGAATACGGCGCCGACATCGCCGTGGCCGAGGGCCAGCCCCTGGGCCTGCCGTTGGGCTACGGCGGCCCCTACGTGGGACTCTTCGCCTGCAAAACCGAATTGATCCGCAAAATGCCCAGCCGCATCGTCGGTCAAACGTTGGACCGGGACGGGAAGCGCGCTTTTGTCCTCACCCTCCAAGCCCGGGAACAACACATTCGACGGGAAAAAGCCACCTCGAACATCTGCACCAACCAGGCCCTCTGCGCCTTGGCGAGCACGATCCACATGTCGCTCCTGGGCAAAGAGGGGTTGCGGGAACTGGCCGATCTGAATTTCCAAAAAGCCCACTACGCGGCGGGGGAACTTCAAAAACGCGGCTTCGCCCCGGTGTTTCAACAGCCCTTCTTCAACGAATTCACCGTCCGTTGCCCCGTGTCGCCGGAAAAAATCGCCGACCGCCTGGCGGAAAAACGCGTGTTGGCGGGGCTTCCCCTGGGGCCTTATTTCAAGGACCGGGCCGATCAGCTGGTCGTCTGCGTGACGGAAATCAAAACCAAGGCGGACATCGACGAATTCGCCGGGCTCCTGGAGGCCGCGTGCCGCTGACCCAAATCCCCGCCGTTCCCGGAATCGTGGAAACCCTGATTTTTGAAAAAAGCGTCCCCGGCCGAAAGGGCGTTCCCCTGCCGGCCCTGGACGTGCCGCGCGCCTCCGCGTCGGCCCTGCCCGAAAAACTTCGACGGAAAAGGCCCGCGGGCTGGCCGGAGCTCTCGGAACCCCAGGTGGTCCGCCATTTCACCCGGCTCTCCCAGCTGAATTTCAGCATCGACACGAACTTTTACCCCCTGGGGTCCTGCACCATGAAGCACAACCCCAAGGTGAACGACCGGGTGGCCATGCTGCCGGACTTCTCGGCCCTGCACCCCCTGCGCCCCCACACCTTAAGCCAGGGCATTCTGGAAATCCTCTTCGAACTCGAACAATGGCTGTGCCGGATTTGCGGCATGGACGCCTTCACCCTCCAGCCCTCCGCCGGCGCCCAGGGCGAACTCACGGGCATCCTGGTCGCCCGGGCCTACCACGAATCCCGGGGGCAGAACCGGCCCTTGGTTCTCATTCCCGATTCCGCCCACGGCACCAACCCCGCCAGCGTGGCGGTGGCCGGGCTCACCGCGGTGACGATCAAGTCCGCCGCCGACGGCCAGGTGGATTTGGACGATCTGAAATCGAAACTGACGGACCGCGTGGGCCTGGTCATGATGACGATCCCCAGCACCCTCGGCATGTTCGAGCCGCGCATTCAGGAAATCGCGGCGCTGGTCCACAAAGCCGGCGCCCTGCTCTACATGGACGGCGCCAACATGAACGCCCTGGTGGGCCTGTTGCGCCCGGGCGACATCGGGGTGGACATTCTGCACCTCAATCTGCACAAAACCTTTTCGACCCCCCACGGGGGCGGCGGACCCGGCGCGGGGCCCGTGGGGGTCCAAAAAGAGTTGGAACCCTTCCTGCCGGTGCCCCGGGTGGCCAAGGACGGCGGCGTTTTTCGACGGAAATTCGACCGATCCAAGACCATCGGCCGGGTGCACGGATTTCAGGGGAACATCGGGGTGCTGATTCGGGCCTATTGCTACATGCGCCTTCAGGGCGCGGAGGGGTTGTTGGAAATCAGCGAAAACGCGATTTTAGCGGCCAACTACGTGCGGGCCCGGCTGACGCCCTTGTTTCCGAAAATGCCGAAGAATCCCTGTATGCACGAGGTGGTGGTGTCGGGGGACGGGGCCTACGGCCCCGGGGTGAAGACGTTGGACGTGGCCAAGCGTTTGCTGGACTACGGCTTTTACGCGCCGACCATTTATTTCCCGCTCATCGTTCCGGAAGCCATGATGATCGAACCCACGGAAAACGAGTCGAAGGAAACGCTCGACGCCTTCTGCGCGACCCTGGAAAAGATCATCGACGAATCCAAGGCCCAACCGGACCTGGTCAAAAACGCGCCCCACACGACCCCCGTCCGCCGCTTGGACGAGGTCAAGGCCGCCCGGGAACCCAACCTTCGCTACGCCCCGCGTTGACCCCCGGCGGACGGCGAATCGGCGTCCACCCAGGTCAGGAACAGTTCAAAAACCCGTCCCAGTTGATGGGGGTCGCAGGCCCCCAGGAATAGTTGGTCTTGAGTGAAGCAGTGAATCCACTGTTCTCCCGCGGGGTGTCCCGCGTCGTTGATGTTTTCCTTGAGCCGCGGGAATTCCTTCGCCGCCCAGGGCGTTCCCGTCAAATCGATTCGAACCAACCACCCCGGATTGTCCAAGGTTTCGATTTTCACGCCCCAGTCGTGCTCCCAGGTCCCGTTGCATTGGGCCGCGAACCAACGTTGAAGGCGTTCGAGGGGGTCGGCGCCGCTCACCGGGGGTTCCCGAAGGTCGGGGGGGTTGGCGCGTCGGGCGGCGGGGTCATGAGGTCCTCGGTAAAGAGTCCGAACAAATTTTAACGAAGTTTACCCGCGGTGGATAAGACGATTCGCGCTCCGACGAACAAAAGAAAAACGCCGAAAGCCAGTTTAAGCGGCGCGGGAGCCACGCGGTTGGCCCACCGTCCGCTGATCCAGGCCGACCCGAAAAGGGCCACGGCCATGAGGCCGGCGGCCCGAAGGTCCACGTTCCCTTGACGGTGAAACTCCATCACCGCTCCCAATCCCGCCGGCAGGAGAAGAACCGCGAGGCTCGTCCCCACGGCTCGGTGTTGGGAGAACCCGGCGAAAAAGGTCAGAGCCGGGACGATGATCGTGCCGCCCCCCAAGCCGAAAAACCCGGAGACGACGCCCGCGGCCAATCCAATCAGAACGAAAGTGAGAGTTTCCATTTAAGGGTCCTTCCTTTGGGAGGAGAATCGTTTCTTCAAATCGTCGTACCCGCCGCCGTTGGAGGCGTTGCGGTAACCCAGTTTTTTAAGCGTTTTCAGGGCGATGCCCGAACGCCCGCCGACGGTGCAATACAAGACGAGGGGGGTCGTTTTGTCCGGCACGGCGGCGGCGATGGTTTTCCCGATGGTTTGATAGGGCAACAGCAGGGCGCCGTCAATGTGGCCCGCGGCGTACTCCTCGGGAGTGCGAACATCGATGAAGACCGGCGCGGCGGAACTCGCGGGTGGGTCGGCGGATCTTCCGGTCGCGGGGGCCGCGCCAAGGAGCGCCACCGCCCAGCACAGGGTCGCTGTCCGCCGGCGCGTCGCGGGCCGGGGGGCCTGGGGCGAGGGGATTCGCATGGGAGCATTATAGCGCGGGTTTGATATATTCAACGAGGTCTTATGAACACCGCATCCTGCGAAAAAGAAATTCGGGGTCCCGCGCCTTGGCGGTGCTCCGTGGACGGCGCCCGGCCCGGCGAAGAGAATATGCGGCGGGACGCCGAGGCCCTGGAGGCCCTGCGCGCGGCGGGGGAACTCCCGCGTCTTCGCGTCTACCGTTGGGCGGAGCCGACGGTGTCCCACGGCCGGCTGCAGGATCCGGCGGGGGCGGCGGCCCTGGCGCGGTCGTTGGGGGTTCGTTCCGTGGTGCGCCGGCCCACGGGCGGCGGCACGGTGCACCACACGACGGACGTCAGTTTTTCCCTGGCCTGGCGCCGGGATCACCCGGCTTTTCCCCCCTGCGTCCGGCACGTTTACGCGGCCGTGCACGCCGTTCTTCAACGGGCGCTCCGGGAGGCGGGGGTGAAGGCCATCCTCCATCCGGGAGGCGGCCCCGCGGCCCCGCCGGGCCTCTGTTACGCGGAACCCGTCGCCGACGACGTCCTGCTCGGGGAAACCAAAATCATCGGCGGCGCCCTTCGGGTGACGCCGTGGGGCCGCCTCTACCAAGGGAACTTAAAGTTGAACCCCGGTGTTCTATCCATGGACGCCGCCGCCTTGATTGTCGGCGCCTGGGAATCGACGCTGGGTCCGCCTTCGGCGGAAAAACGGGAGGCTTGAAATGAAAATCGGAATTTTGGGGTCGGGCGACGTCGGGCGCGTGTTGGGCGCGGGGTTTGTGAAAAAAGGCCACGCGGTGAAATTGGGCACCCGGGAGCCGGGGGCCGAAAAGGTCAAACGCTGGGCCGCAACGGCGGGGGCTTCCCTGGGCTCTTTCGCGGACGCCGCCGCTTTCGGCGAACTCGTGGTATTGGCCACCCTCTGGTCCGGCACCGAAAGCGCTTTGGGCCTGGCGAATCCGAAAAATCTGGAGGGGAAAATCGTGATCGACGCCACCAACCCCCTGGATTTTACCGTTCAGCCCCCCCGTCTTTCCCTGGGCCACACGACATCGGCGGGGGAAAAAGTCCAAGCCCTGTTGCCCGGCGCCAAGGTCGTCAAAGCGTTTAACGCCGTTGGAAACCCGCACATGGTGGATCCGACTTTCCCCGGGGGCCCTCCCACCATGTTCATCGGCGGAAACGACGAAAGCGCCAAGAAAACGGTTTTGGGGTTATTGAGCGATTTCGGCTGGGAGGGCGTTGACTTGGGCGGAATCGAAACCGCGCGCTACCTGGAACCCTTGGCCATGATCTGGATTTTGCATTACCTCCGGACGACGTCCGGCGCCCACGCCTTCAAGCTGCTGAAAAAATAGTCCGGGAGGTTCCGTTTCGGGGGGGGCGCTGGAAATCCGACGGCCGTTTTCCGTCCGTCCCGCCGCCCTCGTCCCCTTATCGGCATTCCTCGTCCCACCGTTTCCGTTCCCGGGGGTTCTCGGGGGGCGGTTGGCGGCAGGGGTCTTCCCGGGGCGGCCCCATTCGCGGGCGCGAATCGCCGGACTCTTTTGTTTCTCGGTCGGCGCGAATTCCCGGAACCGCCCGGGGAACAAATCCCGCGATCCCCCACAGGGCCAAACCGTTCGCCAGGGTCGCCAACAGCAAAGCCGTGGCGACCGACGCTCCAAGGCGGCGAAGGAGTTTTTCGGCCCCTCCGCCGATCAGAGCGCCCAGCCCCAGGCCGAGAAGAAGTCCGACGCCCGCCGCGAAAAAGACAAACCCATAGGCGAAAAAAGTCCCAAAGCTGTCGGCGTTGTCGGGCGTTCGATAAGCCCCGCCGCCCACCCAGCCACCCCAGAGGCCTCCGACCAAGAGCCAAGAAAGCCGGACGGCGGACCGGAGCCGATCGCCGTCTGTCACCGCCGTTTCTCCCGGGGCCCGAGGGACCGGAGGGCCTCCCGGGCCCGGGCCAGTTGGCGGGCCGCCGTTTCGATTTTTTGCAGTTGGCAGCCGTTGGATTGGCCGCTCCACGTCAGCCGAAGGGATTGGTTCAATCCCGTGGTCAAGACGAAAGTCTCCAAGGGCCCGAGACGTTCCCGGGGCGCGGCGGATACCGGGAGGGTTTTAAGGACCCGCAGCGTTTGCCGCTCGTTTCGCCATTGGAGGCCGGCGCCGAGCCAATCCCCGGACCCGCCGTCGATCAACACCGCCCCCGAACCGTCGGCGTTCAGCGAAAGATAGCAAGCGGCGCCGTGCTCTCCGTTTCCATACCATTCGCCCGCAAAGAAGTCGGACGAAACGTCCGGCAATGGCGTTAAGGCGTTGACCGTTCCGAGCCCCGCCGCCCAACAGAGGAGCGGGAGAACAAAGCGCGCGAGACGGCGGGACGCGCACGCGCCGACGACCGCCGGAATCATTGAGGCGCCCGGGTTGACCGCGACGGCATCTCTTTCCCCGGGACGCCGGGCCCTAAAACAAAATCCACTTTTTCTCCTTCTTCGCCAAGAAAAAAGGGAACCGCGCCTCAGGACCCTTTCCCGTTTTCCAACGAATCACGGGATTGTTTTCCTCCACCACGAGGATTTTTTGATCGGCCGCCAAGCGAAACCGCAACGTCGGGGTCGGCCAGGGGAGCATTTCAAATCCGGGTTGGGTCGGACGCGCCCGCGTTCGCGCCACCAGGTCCTGCCGCTCCTCCTCCACCGCCGGCCCGGCGTCGGGAACGGTCGGGGTTATCCCCGAATGGATTTTGAAACTCAAAACCTCCCAAAGGAAATCGGCGTCCCCCGTTTGCAGGGCTTGTCGGACCCGGGCAATGAACGCGCCGGCGTCGGCCGCGGTTTCCTCGTTTAAAACGAGAACGTCCAGGCCGTCCAGGGCCGAGGTTCCGTTCCAGACCCCGCCCTCCGCCCGGGCTTCGCCGTGGGCGTTGAAATCCTTGGCGGTGATTTTTAGGATTTCCTTCCCCCAGACCGGGGTTTCGCCGAAGGGGTTCGGCCGTGTCGTCTCTTCCTCCGTCAGCGCGGGAAAAACGCCGGGCTGAAACCCGGCCCATCGAAGATTGAATTTTTTTTCGTCCAGGGGGAGGCCGAGGCTCGGCGAATCCAATTGAATTCGGAGGGCTTGGAGGCCTTTTTTGAAATAAAGGGGCGAAAGGGGAACCTGAAGGCTGGCCGATTTTCGGGAATCAAAACGGACCAAAGGGAGGTCGTTCAAATATACCGCGCCGGTGTATTGGACGATTCCCACCAGTTCGAATCGGGGGGACGCCGAAAAGGAGATTTCAACGCTTTTCATTCGAGCCTCCAGGGGGAGCGATCCCAGGCTTGCCGCCAGGCCGAAAGCGATCGGCAAGGCGGACGCGATCGGTCGAAGCGGGAAAAATCGATTCAACGGAAGGGAGCGGGCTTTGGCCCGGCGTGGCGAAGAACACCCTCCAACGATTGAATCGTGGAAATTCCCGCGGGACCCGTCCCGTGGCGTTCCAGCAGCAGCGCCGACAGCCCCGCGGCGCGGGCGCCGTGGTAGTCTTCCCGCAGGGAATCCCCGACGTGCAGGGCTTCGTGGGGGGCGACCCCGGCCCGGGCGAGGGCCCGCTCGAAAATGGCGGGGTCCGGCTTGGCCACGCCCTCCACGGACGACACCATCAAAAACTCCACTTCCCGCGTCAGGCCGATTTTTTCAGACAAAGTCACCAGCCGTGAATCCCAATTGGACACGATGCCCAGCCGAAACCCCCGGCGTCGAAGGGCGCGCAAGGTCGGGAGGGCGTCGTCGAAAAGACGCCAGTGGCGGGGGTGCGCGAAGCGGCCGTAGAGGTCGTTGAAAAAGTTGTCGAAGGCCCGGGGCGCGAAGCGGCCGCCGAAGACTCGACGGACCATCTTCCGCCACCAGAGTTTCTCGGCGTTGTCGTTTTTGGGCAGGGTGTGGCGGTGGCGGTCCCGCCAGGCGGCTTGAAAGCGTTCCTCCACCCAGGCCACGGGGAGGCGAAGACCGTGCCGGTGGGCGGCGCGGGTGTAGATGTGCCCCACGGAGGGGTGGGCGCGCAGAAGGGTGTTCCCCGCATCGAAGAAGACCGCCCGGACCGGGCCGCCCTTCAACGCTTTTTTCGGGCTTTTTCGCGACGCTTGATTTCTTCCCATTGGACCATCACTTCTTTGACGCTTTTGATTCTCTTTTTTCCAAAGACGTGGGGGTGCCGACGGACGATTTTTCGGCAAAGGCCGTCGACCACGTCGGCCATGGTGAATCGCTTTTTTTCCCGGGCGAGTTGGGCGTGGAAGACGATTTGGTGAAGCAGGTCGCCCAGTTCCTCGCAGAGGTTTTCGGTGTCGTTTTTCCGGATGGCCTGGGCCACTTCGGCGGATTCTTCTTTTAAGTGACGCACCAGGCTTTTGTGGGTTTGGCGCCGGTCCCAGGGGCAACCGCCCGGGGCCCGGAGCCGGGCCATCAAGCGCAAAAGATCGTTCAGGGTTTGTTTGGCCATGGAAGCCCAATTCTATATATTTCCGTCGGGTATTGGGGTTTCCCCCCGGGGGTTTTTTGGTATTATGGTTTTTCATGGAAACCGGTCGCTCGCGGAGCTCCAAGGACGGCGCTCGCCCCGGGGGGGCCGCGGCCCTTCCCGTCCAGGGGCCGTGCGATCGTTAAAGCCATGGGCTTTTTTCCCGCTTTTCTCGATTTGTCCGGCAAAGAGTGCCTCGTGGTGGGGGGCGGCGCGGTCGCCCTTCAAAAAACCCGGGATTTGACGGCCGCCCGCGCGCGGGTGACGGTGGTCGCCACGCGATTTCGGGGCGAATTCCGTCGAATGGCCGGTCTTCGGCGGCTCGAACGCGCTTTTCGGCCCGGGGACATTCCGGCCGGCCTCCGGCGGCCCTGGCTGGTGGTGGCCGCGACGGACGACGAAGCCCTTCACGCCCGCATCGCCTCTCTTTGCCGTCGGCGGCGGGTCTGGGTCAACGTGGTGGATCGGCCCGCTTTTTGCGATTTCATCGTTCCCTCCGTGGTCCGGCGCGGACCGGTGACGGTGGCGGTGTCCACCGGCGGTCAAAGCCCCGCCTTGGCCAAGTTTGTCGGCGGGAAAGTCCGCGCCATGCTGGGTCCGGAAATCGGCCGACTGGGGCGCCTCCTGGCGGGTCTTCGGCCCGCCCTCCGGCGCCTGCCCATGGCCGAGCGGCGGGAACTGCTTTCGTGTTTCGTGTCGGAAGGGGCCTTGTCGGAAATTCGGCGATCCGGCGCCGCCGCCGTCCGGCGGTACAAGAAAATGATTTTGAAATCCGTGCCTCGGGAGTAACGCGTGCAACGTTGGGAAGCTTTGCTGTTCGATTTTGGCTATTTGGGCTACGCGGCCGCCCTGGTGTTGGCCGTGGTCTACGCGTTGACCCGACGGGACCCTCTGATGGCCCTCGGCCACCGGGTGCTCGCGGGGGCGGCTGTCCTGCACACGACGAGCCTGGGCGTGGGCCTCTGGGCGGAAACGCACCGGCCGGGCCACGTGGGATACGCGTTTTGGAGCCAGTGGTTCGCCAGCCTGTCGCTCTTCGCGCTTTTGATCGTGCTGATCTACCTCTTCGCCCAATACCGCGCCCCGGTCTCCATTTTGGGGGTGTTTGTTCTCCCGCTGGCCGTCTTCCTGCTTACCCTGGCCCTCACCCAGGCTTTTCTGGCCAGTCCCCGCTGTCCCTTCGCCTCCGTTGAGGATTTTCTAAAAATCGCCGACGCCACCCGGCGCCAACCCGACATCGCACCGACCTTCTGGACCGCCGTCCACGTGCCCCTTATTTTCCTGGCCTACGCGGCCTTCGCCAACGCCTTCGGCATCGGTCTCGCCTACCTGATCGGCGAACGCCAAATCAAATCCCACCGTCCCACCGAATTGGGATACCGCCTTCCGGGCCTGGAAGTCATGGACCGGTTGATCGCCCACATCGTTTTGATCGGGTTTCCCGCCTTGACCGTGGGGCTCGCCCTGGGCGCGGGGGGCGCCCGCGCCGCTGGGGGGCCGGGCTGGGCCGGAGACCCCAAGGTGCTTTGGTCCCTGATCATGTGGGGCGTCTATTTGGCTTACATCGTTCTCCGCTACGTCGTGGGTTGGCGCGGCCGGCGGACGGCCTATTTGTCCTTGGCCGGTTTCGGCGTCGTCCTGTTCACCTACGTGGGCGTGAGTTTCTTTTCCCGGCTGCACGGATTTCTGCAGAGCGGGGGAACGCCCCCGTGAAGCTTCGATTGGTCGGTCTCTCCCACCGCACCGCGCCCGTCGAATGGCGGGAGCGCTTGGCGGTGCCCGAAGGGCGCCTCCCGGTGTTGGTGGAGTCGATCAAAAACCAGGCGGGCGCCGTGGAAACCGTGGTGCTTTCCACCTGCAACCGGGTGGAAGTCTACGCCGTCGCCCCCGATGACGGCGAGACGGAATGCCTGTTGCGAAAAGAACTGTCGGGCCTTCACCTCGATAAAACCCTGGACGAGAGCCTCTACAGCTTGGAGGACGAAGCGGCCGTGCGGCACCTGTTTCGGGTGGCCGCGGGCCTGGATTCCCTGGTGATCGGCGAGTCGGAAATTCTGGGGCAGGTCAAGCGCGCCTACGATTTGGCCCAGCGGGCCGGGTCCACCGGAAAATTGACCAACGTGCTGTTTCAACGGGCCATCTATATCGGGAAAAAAGTGCGGACCGCCACGAAAATCTCCGAGGGGCCGACGTCGGTCCCCAGCCTGGCCGTGGCCCTGGCCGAGCGGATTTTCGGCGATCTGTCGACCAGCCGCGTGTTTGTGTTGGGCGCCGGCCCCATGGCCGAAATGGCGGTGCGGGCGTTCAAATCCCAAAAAGTGGCCGACCTCCTGGTGGCCAACCGCACCGGCGAAAAAGCCGAAACCATGGCCCGCCAATTCGGCGGCCGGGCCATCCCCTTCGATCGGCGGGCGGAAGGGTTGGTGGAAGCCGACATCGTTCTCTGTTCCACCGGCGCCCCCGACGTCGTCCTCACCCGAAGCGACGTGGCCCGGGCTTTGGAGCAACGCCGGGGGAAATCCCTCTTTTTAATTGACATCGCCGTCCCCCGGGACGTGGACGCCTCGGTCAACGATTTGGAAAACACCTACCTCTACAACGTCGACGATTTGGAATCGCTGGTGGCCGAAAGCCTGGTCAAGCGGCGGGACGAAATTCAAAAAGCCGACGGTCTGGTGGACGGCAAGACGAGCGAGTTCGCGGCCTGGTACCGGGCCTGGCTCTCGGGCGACACGGCGACCCTGCGCCACGCCCCGGTCGGGGCGGCGGCGCCCCCGGCGGCGGCCGAAGCGAAAGGCGGGATCGTCTCGTGGCCCAATTGATCCTCGGCACCCGCGGCAGCGCGCTGGCTCTGGCCCAATCGAAAATGGTCAAAGCCCGGCTGGAGGCCCTGTCCTCCGATCTGCGCGTCGAGCTTCAAATCATCAAGACCACCGGGGACAAAATGGCGGAGTCGTCCCTGGCGAACCTCGGGAAGGGCGTTTTCACCAAGGAAATTGAAGAAGCGCTTCTGGACAAACGGGTGGATTTGGCGGTCCATTCCCTGAAAGATTTGCCCACGCAATTTCCGCCGGGGCTCACGGTGGGCGCCGTGCTGGAGCGCGAAGATCCCCGGGACTGCCTGGTGTCCCGATTCGGCGAACAGCTATTGGAACTGCCTTCCGGTTCCGTGGTCGGCACCAGCTCCCTGCGCCGACAGGCCCAAATCCGGGCGGTCAAAAAAAATATCCGGGTTCAAGACACCCGGGGGAACCTGGACACGCGCCTTAAAAAAGTGGCCGAGGGCGAATTCACCGCCGTGGTCGTGGCCTACGCCGGGGTTCGCCGGTTGGGCCGGGCCGAGGAAGTGTCCGAAGTGATCCCCCTGGAAATCATGCTCCCGGCCCCCGGCCAGGGGTTCATAGCCATTGAAATCCGCGAGGGGGACAACGCCACCGCGGGCTGGGTGAAACGCCTGAGCCACGACATGAGTTTTCGCGCCGCCACGGCGGAACGGGCCTTTTTGGCCGGACTGGGCGGCGGTTGCCGCGTCCCCATCGCGGCCCACGCCCGGAGCGACGGCAACCGGCTGGTGATGGACGGCCTGGTCATCAGCGTGGATGGGCAACGGCTCGTCCGGGTGAAGGACCAGGGCCCTCTGGCGGACCCCTTGGGGCTCGGGAATCTGTTGGCCGCCCGGGCTCTGGAAAAAGGCGCCGGCGACATTTTGAAGGAAACGGTGGCCTGAAAGAAGCGCCCATGCCGGAATCGATCCACGGACACGAAGTCATGCGCCTGATGGCGGCCGCGCCCGCCGGATTCCCCCGGGCCCAATGGGAGCGGGCCATCGCCGAACGTTTCGGCCCCGGGGCGCGATTTCACACCTGCTCCGCGTCAAACCTCACGGCCGGAGAATTGATCGATTTTTTGAGCGTCCGGGGTAAATTCTTCCCCGCCGCCGACGGCCGACTGTCCGTCGATTCCAAAAACATTTGCGGTCACGAATAACGGGTTCGCGGACCTCCCGGCCTCGGTCCTCCCCGTGAACGCCCCCGCCCCGACTCCTCTCCAACCCCCGGCCCGCGCGAAAGCTTTTTCGACCGGCCTCTTCGTCGGCTTTTTACTGGCCCTGGCCGGGGTTCTGGCCGGGCTTTATTATGTCAACGGCCGACTGTCCTTGGGGTTCGAGCGGGGCCTTCGGCGTTTTGTCTTCACCGACGATCGCGTCGCCGGTTTTGAGGGAGCGACGTTGGATTTGTGGCGCGGGCGGGCGGCCCTGCGTCAATTGCGCTTTCGGGGTTCCGGCGGCCTTCAAGGCACGGTGGACGCGGTGACTCTTTCGGCCCCCGTGGCGGAATTGTTTTCGGGAGCCGGGCCCGTGGCCGTTTTGAGTCTCGAACGCCCCGCGCTCCGTTGGGGCGGGCCCGCGGGAGGCGGCGCCGGTTTTCACCCGCCGACCTTGCCCTGGGCCGTCCGGGAATGGAACGTGACCGACGGTTCGGCGACCTGGACGCTCGCGGACGGGGGATTTACCTTTGATCGCTGGGACCTCCGTCTGGTTCGGTCCGATCCCGGAACGGACGGACGATCGGTCCTGACGCTGGACGGGCGGGGGCGCGTCCTCCCCGAGGACCCGGGCGCCGTGACCGCCCACGCGACGCTGCAGGAGCCCTTTTCCCCCGCCGCCCTCGAAGGGGAAATCCAAATGCGCGATCTTTCCCTGCCGGCCCTTTACCGGATCTGGGGCCGGGACCCCGAACTGCAAATTCTCTCGGGGCGGCTCGACGTCAAAACCCAATTCACGATCCGCGGCGATCAACTGACGGCCAGCCATTTGGTGGAAATCAAAGACCTGCGCGTGGATCCCGGGGCCAAGAAAAAACTTTTCGGCCTGTCGGTCAAACGGCTGAAAGACGTTTTGGTCGTCGATCGCCTGTCTTTTGTGGTGCCCATGAGCGGGTCCGTGCAGGACCCCGAAATCGGGTTCGCGACCACGTTGGAGCAAATCCTCACCAAAATCCTTGACGGAAAAATCGACGACCCGGAGGACCTTCGAGCCTGGGCGCGCCGGGGCGGCAACTACTTCGGCGCCAAAGCCGACGCCGCCTGGCGAGCGTGGCTCAAGCGCCGACGGGAAAAGGCGCCGTGAGAACGGGACGCGTTTTTTTGGTGGGCGCGGGACCCGGGGATCCCCATCTTCTGACCCTGCGGGGCGCGGCGCTTTTGCGCGAGGCCGACGTCGTCGTTTTGGACGCCCTGGTGGACCGCCGGTTGCTGGCCCATTGCCGAAAGGGCGCGGCGGTGATCGACGCGGGCAAGCGCGGCCACGGCCGGGTGCTCATGCGCCAAACGGCGATCAATCGATTGTTGGCGCGGCTGGGTCGGGCCGGGAAGCGTGTCGTGCGCCTCAAAGGCGGCGACCCGTATCTTTTCGGTCGGGGGGGCGAGGAGGCCGCGTTTTTGGCCCGGGCCCGGATTCCCTTTGAGGTGGTTCCCGGCGTTTCTTCCGTCGGCGCCGTTCCCGCGGCGGCCGGGATTCCCCTCACCCACCGGGGGTTGGCTTCCACCGTCACCATCGTGACGGGTCACGGCGGCGAGCCGAATCCGTACTTGCGGGAATCGGGAAAAGAGCGAAACGGTCGTCGGCCGCCCCGGGTGGCCTGGGAAAAAATTCCCCGGGACGGAACCTTGGTGGTGTTGATGGGCCTGGGCCGCTTGAAGGAAATCGTCGGAGAATTGCGCCGCGCCGGGTGGCCGGCCGCCACGCCGGCCGCCGGGATCGCTTCGGGCACCTTGCCCGGCCAGCGGTCGGTGCGCGGGACCTTGGGCGACATCGTCGCCCGGGTTCGGGCCGCCGGGCTTCAGCCGCCGGCGACGATGGTGTTCGGCCGGGTCGTTTCCCTGTCGCCCCGGCTCAATTGGTTCGAGCGGCGGCCCCTCTTCGGATGGACGGTCCTCGTGACCCGCGCCGCCGACCAGGCGAGCGGGCTGACGGCCCTGCTGGAGGAAAAAGGGGCCCGGGTCGCCGAAGCCCCCGCGATCCGAATCGAGCCGTTGACGCCGTCGGCGGCGGTTCGGCGGGCCCTGCGTTCCTTGTCCAATTTTGACGGAGCCCTTTTTACGAGTGCCAACGCGGTGCGCGCCGCCGCGACGCGCCTTCGCGGCCCCTGGCCCCGGGGCGTCCCGGTGTACGCCGTGGGGCCCAAAACGGCGGAAGCCCTGCGGGCCGCCGGCTGGCCCGTGACCCGCGCGGCGGAGGAATTTCGGGCGGAGGGGTTGGCCCGGATTCTGGGGAAAAATCTCCGGGGAAAATCCTTTTTGTTTCCCCGGGCCGCGGAAGGTCGGGACGTGTTGATCGATTTCCTCGAAAAAGCCGGCGCCCGGGTCGTCCTCTGGCCCGTGTACCGCACCCGCCTCCTCCCGCCCTCGCCGGACGTCCGCGCCCGGTTGCGTCGGGGCGCGTTCGACGCCGTGACCTTTACGTCGTCTTCCACCGCCCACGGCCTCCTGGGGAAACTGTCGGCCGCGGAACGCGCCAAGATTTTCAAACGGACCCGGGCCGCTTCCATCGGGCCCATCACGACCGCCGCGCTGCGGTCCCTGGGCGTGCGCCCGGCCGTGACCGCTTTGGGGGCCACGGTGGAATCCCTGGTGGACGCTTTGGTTCGAAGTCGGGAGCGGCCGTGAGCGCGCCTTCCGCCGCCCGTCTGGAAACCGCCCTCCGCCGGGCCCTGGCCGCGGCGGGGAGCGTGATTCGCCGGGGCTTCGGCCGACGCTTCACCGTGTCCCACAAGGGCCTCGTGGACATTGTGACGTCCGTGGACGGCGCGGCCGAACGGGCCATTCTTCGGGTGCTCCGGGGAGCGTTCCCCGATCACGGGTTTCTGATGGAGGAATCCGGCGAGCGGATCGCCGCGTCGCGATACCGTTGGGTCATCGATCCCTTGGACGGCACGGTGAATTTCGCCCATGGGCTTCCCCTTTCCTGCGTGTCCATCGGGCTCGAGAAAGACGGGCGGGTGGTGTTGGGCGGCGTCCTGGATCCTTACCGCCGGGAGCTTTTCACCGCGGCCCGGGGCCGGGGGTCTCATTTGAACGGGCGGCGCATCCGGGTGTCCGCCACCGGGCGGCTCTTGGACGCGCTGTTGGTCACGGGGTTTCCCTACGATCGCTACAAAAAAGCCCGGTTTTATCTTTCCTTCGTGGAGAAATTTATGAAGCGAACCCAGGGACTGCGCCGGCTGGGCGCGGCGGCTTTGGACATGGCCCAGGTGGCCTGCGGCCGCTTTGACGGGTATTGGGAATTTAACCTCAAGCCCTGGGACGCCGCCGCGGGGCTTTTGCTGGTGGAGGAAGCGGGGGGGCGGGTGACGGATTTTCGGGGGCGGCCCTATCGATTGTCGGACACCCGCCAAACACTGGCGTCCAACGGGCACCTCCATCCGGCCATGCTCCGCCTTCTTCGGACCTCGAAAAGCTGAGACCCCCCGGTCCCTTTTCCGTCCCGGGAAAGGGATATAATGGTCGGGCGCCTTCCGCGCGTTCCTTCCGATGGTTCGGTGGGTCCAAGGAGAAACGTCCATGAAACGATTCGTTCGATTCGTGCTGATCCTGTCGGGTTTTGCCGCCGCCGGCGCCCTGTTGCGCGCCGAGGACCGGGCCTTGACCCTGGTCAACGTGAAATACCAGGGCAACGTGATTTGGCTTCCCAACCCCTTGATCGTCAAAAAAGGCGACCACGTCAAATTGACCCTCATCAACAACGTCCCCGATGATCCGGCCGTCCACGGTTTCACCATCCCGGCGTTCAACGTGAAGGTGGAAATTCCCCGGGGCGAGCCCCAAACCGTCGAGTTCGTCGCCTCCGAATCCGGCCTCTTTGAAACCAGCTGCCACCTGCACCCGGCCCACGTCAAAGGGCAGATTCTGGTTCTTTCGAAATAAAACGATGGCGTTTCCGACCACCCGCCCCCGCCGCCTTCGAAACAGCGCCGCCGCCCGGCGTTTGGTCCGCGAAACCCGGCTGTCGCCGGACGACCTCGTTTGGCCTCTGTTTGTCCGTTCCGGCCGGGGCGTTCGTCGGCCGGTGTCGTCCATGCCCGGCGTTTTCCAGCTTTCCGTGGATCAGGCGGTGAAGGACGCCCGGGAGGCGGCGCGCCTCGGCGTGCCCGCGGTTCTGCTCTTCGGATTGCCCGACCGGAAAGACCCCCTGGGCAAAGACGCCTATTCGCCCGACGGCATCGTGCAACGGGCCGTGCGGGCCCTCAAAGACGCCCTGCCCGATCTGTTGGTGGCGACGGACCTGTGCCTCTGCGAATACACCGACCACGGCCACTGCGGCGTCGTTCGCAATAAAGGGGCCGACGCCGTGATCGACAACGACGCGACGCTCGATCTGTTGGGCGAAACGGCCCGGGCCCAGGCCGAAGCCGGGGCCGACTGGGTGGCCCCCTCCGGCATGATGGACGGAGGGGTGGCCGCCATTCGCCGCGCCTTGGACGCCGCCGGCCGGACGAACGTCGGCGTTCTGGCCTACGCGGTGAAATACGCTTCGGCGTTTTACGGTCCCTTCCGGGACGCCGCCCAATCCGCTCCCGCTTTCGGCGACCGCCGCACCCACCAGATGGACCCGGCCAACGCCCGGGAAGCCCTTCGGGAGGCCGCCCTGGATTTGGACGAAGGCGCCGACGTCCTGATGGTCAAGCCCGCCCTGGCCTACCTGGACATTCTCCGACGGTTGCGCGAACGTTTCGACGCGCCCCTGGCGGCCTACAACGTTTCCGGCGAATACGCCATGGTCAAAGCCGCCGCGGCCAAGGGCTGGATCGACGAGAAACGCACGGTTCTGGAAATTTTAACGTCGTTAAAACGCGCCGGCGCCGACTTGTTGATCACCTACCACGCCCGGGACGCGGCCCGCGCCCTGGCGGACCGATGACCCCACGGCCGCCCCGGTCGGGCGCCCGCGGGTGGCGGGGGGGGTGGGCCGTCCTTTTCGTCGGGTTGACGGCCGCCTGCGTGCCCCGGGCCGAGGTCAAGGGTCCCGGCGATCCGGACGCCGGGCTCACCGTGTCGTGGCTCGGCCACGCGTGCTTTTCTTTTCAGGACAGCGCCCACCGTTTGTTCCTGATCGATCCGTTCGACGAAAGCATCGGCTACGATTTCCACTGGGTCCGCCCGGACGCCGTGTTGATCACCCACGACCATTTTGACCACAATCATCTTCGACACGCCGATGCGTACGCGGTGTTGCGCGCCACGGGTGTGAACACGGTGGCCGGCATCGAAGTGACGGGGATTCTCGCCGACCACGACGGCGAGGGCGGCCGGAAAAACGGCCCCACCCGGATCTACGTGTGGTCCATGGGCGGCCTGCGCCTGGCGCACCTGGGGGACATCGGCCAGGCGGATTTGCGCCCAGACCAGCGGGAGGCCCTCCAAGGCATCGACGTGCTCTTCGTTCCGGTCGGCGGTCGGACCACCGTGGACGCCGCGGGCGCCCGTCGATTGATCGACCTCCTCCGTCCCCGGGTCGTGGTCCCCATGCACTACGGCAACGCCCGGGTGCGTTTTTTCGAATTCGATCCCCTTGAGCCTTTCCTCAAACTATTTAAGAATATCGTCGAATTGCCCGACGCCGTTTTCCATTTGAGGGCCGCCGATCTGCCGGCGGAGACGACGGTGTATGTTCCGGCGGTGCCGTCGTGACGTCCACCCGGCCCGCCCTCTTCGCCCGACCCATTTCCTTCGAGGTGCTTCGATGAAAAAACTGATTTGGACGTTTGCGTTGATCGCCGCCGGTTTACCGGCCGCGGCCTACGACGACGTGGCCCTGGTGGCCACGGTGGCTCTTGGAAAAAAAGCGTCGTCGCCCACCGGCCTGGCCTTGGCCGAGGACGGACGCGTGTTCGTCGCCGACGGGTCCGGCAAAGTGGCCGTCTTCGGCCCCGACGGCGCCTGGAAGGCCGATTGGGGCGCCGAAAAAGGCGCCGGAAAGCTCAAAGGCCCCGGGGCTTTGGCCCTGGGCCCCAACGGCGATTTGTACGCCGCGGACACGGACGGAAACCGCATCGTCGTTTATTCCCCGGAAGGAAAATGTCGTTGGGCCTTCGGCGCCCGGGGGGATTTGCCGGGCAACTTGAACGCCCCCGCCGGCCTGGCCGTGGCCGCGGACGGCTCCGTGGCGGTGGCGGACGCGGGCAACAAGCGCGTTCAGATTTTTTCGGCGGACGGCCTCTTGTTGGACGTCTGGAGCGTTCCGGACGAAAAACCCGGAGATCCTTTGGGCGTGGCGATTCTTCCCGGACGCCGGCTGGCGATCCTTTGCCGGGGGGAGTCGCGGGTGCGCCTTCTGGACGGAGCGGGTCAAAAGGCCGGCGAATGGGCCTGGACGGCCACCCCGACCCGCTTAACGGCCTTGGCCGCGGCTCCGGCGGCCGGTCTTTACGTCGCCGACGAAGCCTCCGGACGGATCGTGGAATGGGGGCCCGCGGGCGAGGAACGCAACGGGTTCGGGTCCGCCGGCACGGGGCCGGGGCAGTTCCGGACGATTTCGGCTTTGGCCGCCCAGGGCGGCAAGCTCGCTGTTCTGGATGAAAAAATGGGGCGGGTCCAAGTTTTCCGCCTTCGCTCCAACGGGAAGAGCGAGGGGTTCCCCGCGCCCGTGGGGCGATTGGCCCCGGGCCGAGCCGGAGATATCGCTTTGGCGGCCGAAGACGTGGCGGCCCACGGTGCCGAATTGGTCGCTCTGTCGGCCAAGAAAGTGTTGCGGGTTTCGGGCTTGGGGGATCGCCCGGCCGCCCCCGTTGAAATCAAAGGGGAAACCGCTTGGTCCAGCGTCCGTGGCGTGGCGGCCCGGGAGGACGGTGCGCTGCTTGCCGAGGACGGGCGGGGGCGCGTGGTCGCCGTCGGATTGGATGGAAAAGTGTCAACGGCCTACGGCGTCGACGCCAAGGGCAAGGGACGCTTGAAAAGCGTCGGCGCCGCCGCCCAAGACGGCGACGGACGCGTTTACGTCGCCGATCCCAGCGCGGGCAAAGTCACGGGGTTCGGCCCCGACGGCATCCCGCTTTTCTCCGCCGGGGTGGGCGATCCGGTCGACGTGGCGGGTTTGCCCAAAGGCGTGGCGGTGGTCAGCGGCGAACGGAAAACCCTCGTCCTTCTGGACGAACGCGGAAAAACCGTGTGGGAATCCACGGCCGCCTTTGTGAACCCGGTTTCGGTGGCCACGGATTTGTCGGGCCCCCAGCCGCTCGTCTACGTGCTGGACGAGGGCGTTCACCGGGTGTCCCTGTGGGGCGGCAACCGCCTTTTGGGGCAGTTCGGTTCTTCGGAAATTTTAACGCGCCCCCGGGCGTTGACCGTGGACGGCGCCGGACGGGTGTGGGTCGCCGATGAGAAGAGCGTCAAAGGGTTCCGCGTGTCCCTCCGCCCGGCCGAGGTCGAAGGACTGTCGGCCAAGGGCGGCGACGGCGCCATCCAATTGTCCTGGAATCCCGACGCCGAAGGTCGCGCCGCGTCCTATCGTCTGGAACGGTCGACGAACGCCGTCGGGGCGGGCGCCCCGGCCGGCGTGGTTCCCTCGACCGTGACGGCGTTTATCGATGAAGACATCGTGCCCGGCCTCACCTATTATTACACGCTCACCCCCATCGCGCCGGGGGCCGATGGATCGTTCCTGGAGGGGCCTTCCACGCGGGCTTGGGCCTGGACCTCCCGGGCCGCCAACCTGCCGCCCGTGGAGTTCGCGACCGTGCAATTGGACAACGTCTTTTCCGCCAATTACAAACGCTACGCCGACACGCCCATCGGCGTGACCGACGTCAAAAACAACACGGAACAAATTTTCCGCAACGTCAAAATCGGGTTCACCCTCCTCGACTTCATGGATTTCCAGACGGAGCAGACCGTGGAGCGCCTTCTTCCGGGGGACCGGCGGGAATTGAACCTCAAGGCGGTGTTCAACAACAAGATTCTTTCGGTCAGCGAGGACACGCCGATCCAAGCCCAATTGACCCTCACCTATTTTGAGAACGGGGAAGAGAAGACCGTCAAGCGCACCCAGCCGTTCCGCTTGTATTCGCGGAACGCCATGGATTGGCAGGACCCGGCGCGGTTGGCGACCTTCATCACCCCCAAGGACCCGCCGGTGCTCGAGTTCGGTCGGGCGTTGATCGGCGCGCTTAAAACGGAGTTGGAGGGCACGCGCCTGCCGCCGGAATTGGCCCGGGCCGCGGCCGTTCACGCCACGTTGGGCGCTCTGGGCCTCACCTACATCAAAGACCCCAGCAATCCCTTCGACAAAGCCCGAAACGCCAAGGCCATCGACTACGTGCAATTCCCCCGGGAAACCCTGAAGCGAAAAGCCGGGGACTGCGACGATTTAACGGTCCTCTACGCGTCGCTGTTGGAAAGCCTTTCCATTCAGACCCGGGTGGCCGATTTGCCGGGCCACGTGTTGGTCCTGATGCGTCTGGACACCCCCCGGGCCGACACCTTTACCGAAGACCGCGCCCTGATCCTGGACGACGGCGTTTGGATCCCCCTCGAAACAACCGTCGTCGGTAAAAGTTTCGAGGAGGCCTGGCGCGAGGGCGCGCGCGCGCTCCGGCGGGTCGACGGCGTCCTTCACACGCTGGACGTCCGCGAGGCCTGGGGGGTCTACGCGCCCGCGACCCTTCCGGAAGGGGAAACCCCGGTGCTTCCGCCCGACGGTGGGCTCCCCGCCCGGGTCAAGGAGGAGTTGGCCAAGGCCCTCGACGTCTATTTGGAAAGCGCGGCGGCGCCTCTCAACGCCGCCCTGGCCGAGAATCCCAAGGACACCGGCCTTCTCTTGGATTTGGGCCTCCTCTACGCCGAAAACGAACGGTGGGATAAAAGCGCGGAGGCCTTCGACCGCCTGCTCGCCCTGGAACCCGAGAACGCCGCGGCTCTGAACGACCGCGCCAATCTGTATTTGATCGCCAAGGACGCGGCCAAGGCCCGGGAACTCTACGATAAGGCCGCGGCCGCCGACGCGAAAGATTCGGGCATTCAGTTGAACATCGTCCGCGCGGCCAAAACCGCCGGCGACAAGACGGCCGCCAAGGCGGCGTTCGGCAAGGCGCTGGAAATCGCGCCGGAACTCAAAAAAACCTACACCACCTGGGAAGAAGCCTCGGAGTGGTGAACGTCTTCGGGAATCAAGGAGGAACCATGAAAACTCGTCGTTCGGTGTGGGGCGTGTTGGCGATGGCGTTGGCGGTGGCCGTGGGCGCCGGCGCGGCGGAAAAAAAGTGGACGTTGTCGGACTGGCTCAAGGATTTGGATTCCAAAATTCGCCGCGTTCAGGACAAGCACAAAAATCAAAAGGTCGCCGTGGCGGCCGTCCGCGGGGACAAAGCGAAGCCGACCACCAAGCTCTATTGGAAAGGCGAAAAAGCCGAAGTCACCGACGCTGAAATCGCCGATTTCAAAGCCGCCGTGGATTTGGCCCAGTCGGGAAAGGCCGACGACGCCCGGGCGGCCTTGGACGCTTTCCTCGCCAAATACCCGACCACCGTCCTGAAGGGCGACGTCGAGCAAACGCGCTCCCTCCTGACGGCGGCTCCCGCGGAAAGCCCGGCCCCCGCCCAATAACGTGAACGGCGCGCGCCCCCGATCGGAAGCCCTCTTCGCCGAGGCCAAGCAACGGCTGGTCGGCGGCGTCAATTCCCCCGTGCGCGCCTTCGGCGCCGTGGGCGGCACGCCGGTGTTCATGGAGCGCGCCCGGGGCTCCCGTTTGTGGGACGTGGACGGAAACGTTTATCTCGATTACGTCGGGTCCTGGGGGCCCATGATCCTGGGCCACGCCCATCCGGCGGTGGTCAAAGCCGCTCAGCGGGCGGTGGAGCTCGGCAGTTCCTTCGGCGCCCCCACGGCGGCGGAAATCACGCTGGCTCAGTTGGTGCGGGAAGCCTTCCCCACGGCGGAGCGGGTGCGCTTCACCAGTTCCGGCACCGAAGCCTGTCTGACGGCTCTTCGATTGGCCCGGGGCGCCACGGGGCGTCCCCTGATTGTCAAATTCGCCGGGTGTTACCACGGCCACGGGGACAGTTTGTTGGTCTCGGCGGGCAGCGGCGCGTTGACGACCGGACGACCCAACTCCGCGGGCGTGCCGGCGGAGTTGGCCCGGCTCACGCTGGTCCTTCCCTACAACGACCCCGACGCGCTGGCGGCGGCCTTCGCCAAGCACGGCAAAAAAATCGCGGCGGTCATCGTTGAGCCCGTGGTGGGCAATATGGGGGTGGTGGGACCCCGGCCCGACTTTTTGGACGCGTTGGAGCGTCTCCCGCGCCGCCACGGCGCCCTGCTCATTTTGGACGAAGTCATGACGGGTTTTCGCCTGTCCTGGGGCGGCGCCCAGCGCCTCCTGGCCCTTCGCGCCGATCTTACGACGTTCGGTAAAATCATCGGCGGCGGATTCCCGGTGGGCGGTTTGGGCGGTTCCCGGCGTCTGATGGACCTGTTGGCGCCTCTGGGGCCCGTCTACCAGGCGGGGACGCTCTCCGGAAATCCCGTGGCCATGGCCGCCGGCGCCGCCACCCTCGGGCTCCTCAAAAAAGACCCGCCTTACAAGTTTCTTCGGGACACCACCGATCATTTGGTTCACGGCCTTCGGGCCGTCGCGCGCCGCCACCGGCGGGAGGTAACGGTGAACGCGGTGGAGTCGATGTTCACCGTTTTTTTCACGAAGGGGCCCGTGACGGATCTCAAGAGCGCCCAGCGCGCCAACGCGAAGCTTTACGCCCGGTTTTTCCACGGGTTGCTCCGCCGCGGTGTGTATTTCCCGCCGTCCCAATTCGAAGCCGCGTTCCTCTCGGCCGCTCACACCCCCGCGGACATCGAGAAAACCGTGGCCGCGGCCGACGCCGCCTTCCGCGACCTGTGAAGTTTTTGTGGTTGTCCGACGAGGACGTGGCCGATTTGGTCACGGTCGGCGAAGCCTTGCCCCTGGTGGAGGAAGCGTTCCGCGCTTTGGCCGAGGGCCGCGCCCAGATGCCCCCCAAAATGTATTTGGATTTTAAGGAATTCGGCGGCGATCTGCGGGCCATGCCGGCCTATCTCCCGCGCACGGGCGCGGACGGCAAGGGGTTCGCCGGGGTCAAGGTCGTCAATTCCCATCCGGGGAATCCCGCCCGGGGTCTCCCCACGGTGTCGGCGGTGCTCGTGTTGAACGACCCCGAAACGGGCCTCCCCTTGGCGATCATGGCCGCCGGGCGTCTCACGGACATTCGAACCGGAGCGGCCGGGGGCGTGGCGGCCAAACACCTGGCGCGCAAAAACTCGGAAATTTTGGGTCTGGTGGGTTGTGGCCGCCAGGCCGTCACCCAATGGCAGGCGCTCGCCGGGCGGTTCCCGCTAAAAGAAATCCGGGTGGCTGGGCAGACGCTCGAAGAGGCCCGGGCCTTCATCGCCAAGTACGAAGCGCCGGGCGGCCCCGCCTGGCGGGCGACGTCGGTGCCGGAAGCCGCCGGGGCCGACCTCGTGGTCACCACCACCCCCGGCCGGGCGGTCGTCGTGTCTTCGGCTTGGGTTCGGCCGGGGACCCACGTAAACGCCATCGGGGCCGACGCCCCCGGCAAGCAGGAACTCGACGTCGCCCTGTTGAAACGCGCCCGGGTGTTCGTGGACTCGCCGGAACAGGCTTTCCACTCGGGCGAAGTCAACGTGGGCTTGAGCTCCGGGGCCCTGACCCCCGCCGATATCGCCGGCGGTTTGGGCGACGTGGTGGCCGGTCGGACGCCCGGCCGCCGGTCCGACGCCGACATCACCGTTTTTGATTCAACCGGGCTCGCGGTGCAGGACGTGGCGGTCGCCGCCTTCGTCTACCGACGGGCCCGGGAACGCTCCCGGGGACAATCCCTCACCCTCTAGAAAGGTTTCCTTCTTCCATGCCCGACATTAAACCCTTCCGCGCCATCGTTTACGGCGCGGCCCATCGCAAAAACATCCGGTCGCTGGTTTGTCCGCCCTACGACGTGATTTCCCCCGAGGGGCGGGAAGCCCTGGTGGCCCGGGACCCGCTCAATTTTGTCCGGGTGGAACTCCCCGCCGGAGACGCCGACACCCGCTACCAAACGGCCCAAGCCCTCTGGGACCGCTGGATCGATCACGGCGTGTTGAAGCGGGAAACCATACCGGTTTTTTACGTGTATGAATCCCGGTTCCGATCTCCGGTGGACGGCCGTCCCTTAAAACGTCGAGGGGTTTTCGCGGCCCTTCGGGTGGTTCCCTGGGGCCAGGGCGTTTATCCCCACGAGAAAACGCTGCCCACCCACAAGGCCGACCGCCTGTCCCTTTTCAAAGCCCTCAAGGCCCAGACGAGCCCCATCCAGCTTTTGGTCCGGGATTCCACCAGCGACATCGACCGTTTGATCGCGGCCCAAACCAAAGGCGCGCCCTGGGTCCAATTTACCGACGAAGCGAAAGTGGCCCACCGGTTGTGGAAATGGTCGGGGGACGCCTCGGCTCGCCGTCTCGCGGAATTGTTCAAGGCCTCGCCTTGCGCCATCGCGGACGGGCACCACCGCTACGAGACGGCGTTGACCTACAGCGCCTGGGCCAAGCGGCAATGGGGCGCCGGCTCCGCCGCGTCCCACCACGTCATGGCCTATTTCAACCCCTCCACCGACGCGGGGCTCGAAGTTTTGCCCACCCATCGCTCCGTGCCCTGGGAAAAGCGGAAATTCGTAAACCTGGCGGCCTGGGGCAAGCTCGTCCCCGTGTCGGGGCTCCAGGCGCTTAAGAGTTTAATCGACGGACGAAAACCGGCGGGGACGCTTGAGGTGGGGGTCTATCGCGGAGGGAAATATTACCGCTACGAGCTGAAAAAGATTCCGCCGTCCTTGAAAAACACGCCCCACGCCAAACTGGCGGTGGCCGTCCTGCACGGGGGCGCGCTCAAGGGGTTGGGGAAAGAGGATTTCTTTTTCACCCGCAACCCCGCCGAGGCCGTGGCCCACTCCAAGAAAACCGAGGGGTGGTCCTTCTTTCTGGCCCCCAACACCGTCCAGGAAGTGCTGGACGTGTCCACCGCCGGGATGGTCATGCCGCCCAAGAGCACCTACTTCTACCCCAAAATCCCCTCGGGACTGCTCAGCCACGCCCTGAAGGGTTCTCTCTAAGCCTCACCAGAGGCTCCAGGTCGTGCCGTTGCTGTCGGTGTGGGTGCAAAACACGTTGATGCTTCCCGTCCCGTTAAAACCCAAATACAGCCAAGCGCGGTTGCCAACCCATTCCCCTGGAGTGTTCTGATGAACCCCGTTCGACGGAGGGTGATCGGGGGCCGTTGGAATGCCGATGGTCGGTATCGCGTCCAGGTATTTCGATCCGATCGTCAACGAAGCCAGAAAATCTGCCCCGGGAAAATTCCCCTCGTTGTCGGAATAGTAAATGGTGAGGGCGCTTCGAAGGGAGCCCAGCTTCCCTTTGACCGACGCTTCCTTGGCCTTGACGACCAAATTGGCGAATTTGGGAATGGCGATGGCCGCCAGGAGACCGATGATGGCCACGACCAGCATGAGTTCGATCAACGTGAATCCGGAACGGCCGGACCGTGTCACCAGAGGCTCCAGGTCGTGCCCTTGGTGTCCGTGTGAGTGCAGTTGATCGTGATCGTTCCGTTCGAGCTGTCATACCCCCAGGGGGGGGAAATGCCTCCTCCATCGACCCAATCCAATCCCTGAATGCCCGCGATAAAATTGAAATCGGCGTGACTTGGCACCGTCGGTATTGAAATGGACGGAACGGCATCCAGGTATTTTCCACCGATTGTAAATACTTGCGAGATATTTCCCGGGTGGGGGTAAGTCCCCTCGTTGTCCGCGTAGTAGATGCTGAGAGCGCTTCGAAGGGAGCCGAGCTTGCCTCTTATCGCCGCCTCTTTGGCCTTAATAACTAAGTTGGCGAATTTGGGAATGGCGATGGCGGCCAAGAGTCCGATGATGGCGACGACGAGCATCAGCTCAATCAACGTGAACCCCCGTTGCCTTTTCACCACTGGCTCCAGGTGATTCCGTTGGAGTCGGTATGGGTGCAATTGACCTGAATTCGCTCTTTGTCGAAAGACCCGAACCACGGGATCATTTGGTAGTACCACCCGCCCTCGCCGCCGGGGCCATTAAACGCCTTCCACTCAGGGATCAAGCCGTAACCGGGGCCCGTCGGATGAATAAACCGCACGCCGGAGTTTTCCTCATGATCCGGGAGGGGGAGGGCGATCGGAGGTATTTTATCGATATACTTCGGGACAAGAGCCAAGGGCAGGCAGAAAGTGCCGGCCGCCACGCCGATGCATTCCGGATAATACCCCTCCTTGTCCACGTAATAAAGGCTCAACGCACTCCTCAAAGAACCCAACTTCCCCTTTGCCGCCGCCTCTTTTGCTTTTGTCACGAGATTAGCGAATTTGGGCATGGCGATGGCGGCCAAAAGCGCGATGATGGCCACCACGAGCATCAGTTCGATGAGGGTGAATCCAAGACGACCGGGCCGTTTCACCAGAGGCTCCAGGTGGTGCCCTTGGTGTCCGTGTGAGAACAATTAACGGCACATTTCCCCGAGGTCGTATCAATGACCCATCCTACGGAACCGTCGCCGAAAGCAATATCGAAATTTGAATCATCAAAAAGTGTGATGGGTTTTGTATACACTCCGCCCTTATGAATAACCGCCGACGGGACGTCGATTGAAATCTGCTGGTTCATGTATTTGGGAACCAGCGCATATTGCATGTAGTAGGGGGGGGGAGCACCGACGCCTTGCAACCCGGCGATAGAGGGGTAATTACCCTCATTGTCGGCGTAATAGAGGCTTAACGCGCTTCGGAAAGTTCCCAATTTTCCCCGGGCTGCCGCTTCCTTGGCCTTGACGACCAAGTTGGCGAATTTGGGAATGGCGATGGCCGCCAACAGGCCGATGATAGCCACCACCAACATAAGTTCTATGAGAGTAAAGCCCTTGGAATAAAGCGTCGGTTTCATGGCCCTGTAAGTATATGGCCGGGCAAGTCGAATCTCAATGCGAGGGGGGGACGTATTTTCATGTCTGGAAGTAGAGTCGTAAGTAATCGATGGAGAAAAGATCCGATTTCTCGTTCGGCGGGAGAAAAAGCGAACCCCCCGCCCCGCGCTGATCGCGGGACGGGGGGTTCTATCGAACGGGTCGGGTTACGCCGTGCGAACGTTGGAGGCCTGAAGACCTTTGGGGCCTTTCGTCACCTCGAACTCGACAGCCTGTCCCTCTTCCAACGTCTTATAGCCCTCCGACTGGATGGCGGAGAAGTGGACGAAAACGTCCTCTCCGCTCTCCGGCGTGATGAAGCCGTAACCCTTGGAAGCGTTGAACCATTTCACTGTGCCTTTCATTGTGGTGCTCACCGCCCTTACGTAAGTCTAAATTAGAGCCGGACCCGTTCGCCGTCGGCCGATACAAAAAAAACCGCGCGGGAATTAATCCCGTGCGGTCCCTTCAGCGTGTGTTTCGTAGTTCGACATCAGTCATACTCAACTTACTTGAATAAGTATACCACCGCGCCCCGAATTGTCAAGAGGCGGTGGACAGGGCCCTCCGGGCCTTGAGGACCAGGTCCCGGGCCTCCACCGGCGTGCGGGCCAGGGCCGTCAGGTGCCCCATTTTTCGGCCCGGACGGGCTTCCGCTTTGCCGTACAGGTGAAGCTTAACGTCGGGGAAAGCCAGGGCCCGGGCCCAAACGGGTTCCCCGCCGGCCCAGGCGTCGCCCAGCAGATTGGCCATGGCGGCGGGGGCGAAAAAGTCCGTCGCCCCCAGGGGCAGGCCGCAGACCGCCCGCAATTGCTGTTCAAATTGATTGGTGACCGACGCGTCCAGAGTGAGATGCCCGGAATTGTGGGGTCGGGGCGCCAATTCGTTGATCAGGAGCCGGCCTTTTTTGGTCAGAAAGAACTCGACGCACAGCACGCCCACGATGTCCAGGGCCTTTAAGACTTCCAGGGCGATTTCGACCGCCTGTTGCGCCTGTCCCGGGCCGGGGGTGAGGGCCGGGGACACGGACAAATCCAAAATATGGTTCGCGTGGAGATTCTCAACGACGCCCCAGTGGGCCGTGGCGCCGTTGGCGCTTCGGGCGGCGACCACCGAGAGCTCGCAGGCGAAATCCACAAAGGATTCCAAAACCGCTTCCCGACCGCCCAGCGCGGCGAAGGCGGCGGGGGCGTCCTCGGCCGAGCGGATCACCCGCTGGCCTTTGCCGTCATACCCGAAGCCCACGGTTTTGAGGACGGCCGGGGCGCCCAGGGCCTGGAGGGCCGCTTGGAGCTCCTCGACGGATCGAACGTGGCGGAAAGCGGCCACGGGGAAGCCCTTTTCTTGGAGATAGGTTTTTTCCCTCAGGCGGTGCTGGGACACCCGCAGGGCTTCGGCGTTGGGCCGCACCGGGGCGAATTCCTGGGCGGCCGCGACGCAGGCGGCGGGAACGTTTTCGAATTCGAAGGTGACGACGCCGACGCCTTTGGCGAAGGTTCGAACGGCGTCCAGATCGTCGTAGGACGCGGTGATTTCCACATCGGCCACTTGGCCGGTGGGGGTGTCCGATTCGGGGGAGAAGGTGTGGACGCGGTAACCCAGTCGCCGGGCCGCCAGGGCGAACATGCGGCCCAACTGGCCGGACCCCAGGACGCCGACGGCGGAACCCGGCGGAACGACGCCCGTCAAGGGATGGTCTCCCGTTCCGGTCTCCCATCCGACAAGCTGGGACCCTGCCTATCGGCAAAGGGCCACCGCTTGCCCGGGGCATGGACCCCGCGCAAGCCCTGGGGGCTTTTTCCCCGGGCCAAAGCCCGGGGCATGGGAGGAACCCCTGTCATCGGGGAAGCGGGGTCTGGAGGACCGTGGCGGTTTGCTTCCGCCGGAATTGGTGGAGCTTGCGGCGAAGGTCCGGCCGCGAACCGGCCAGGATGGCCACGGCCAGAAGCCCGGCGTTGGTGGCGCCCGGCTTGCCGATGGCCAGGCTTCCCACGGGAATTCCGGCCGGCATCTGGGCGATGGAGAGGAGGGAGTCCAGGCCTTTGAGGGCCCGGCTTTCGACGGGGACGCCCAGGACGGGCAAAACGGTTTGGGCGGCCACCATGCCGGGCAGGTGGGCGGCGCCGCCGGCCCCGGCGATGATCACTTCAACGCCCCGAGCTTCGGCCCGATCGGCGAAGGAGGCCAGGAGTTTGGGGGTGCGGTGGGCGCTCACCACTTTTTTCTCGTGGGGCACGCCGAAGTCCGCCAGGACCTGCGCGGCGTGGCGCATGGTTTCCCAGTCGGACGTGCTGCCCATGATGACGGCCACCAACGGTCGAATCACGCCGTCATTGTAGAAAATTGTTCTTCGGGGCGGGCGCCCGGCCGCCCGGGGCGGAGTTTGCCCTAATCCCGCCCGGATTCGTTATAATTCTCCCCATGTCTTCTCCCGTCGCGCCCCGTCCGGGACTGCCCGTTCGCTGCAGCAATTGCACCCACCGCGGCGCCGGGGTCTTTTGCGCCCTGGACGCGTCGTCCGTCAAAAAATTGGACGGCGCTCAAACCGAAAATCTGTTCAAGAAAGGCCAGGTTTTGTTTTACGAGGGAAACCCGGCCATCGGCGTTTATTGCGTTTCCTCCGGCGAAATGAAGCTGTCCAAAATGGGGGCCGGCGGGCGTCCGCAAATTTTGGGCATCGTGGGCCCCGGGACGCTCATGGGGCATCGGTCCTTGTTGACCAACAAGCCCCACGGCATGACCGCCGAGGCCCTGGTGGATTCCCGGGTGTGCTTTTTTGAGAAGAAATTTTTTCTGGACCTGTTGAATCACGAACCGTCGGTGTCGTTCGAAGTCCTCAAGAAGCTTTCCCAGGATTTGGACGCCGTGGAAGACCGTCTTTTGGACATGGTGGAAAAACCGGTTCCGGTTCGATTGGCGCGACTGCTCCTGATGCTGAAAGAAGTCCATGGCCGGCCCGGTCCCAAAGGCGTGGTCCTCACCTTGGGGTTGACCCGGGAGGAAATCGCCGAAATGATCGGCACCACCCAGGAAACGACCATCCGGCTTCTCAGCCAGTTCAAGCAGAAAGGCTTTCTTCGCCTCGATAAACGGTCCATCGTCTTGGTGGACATTCCCGCCCTGTTGAAAATCGCCCGTTTGTCCTTGTAGCGGCTCTGACCCCCGTCAGGGTCGCTCCTGTCCCTTGTCATTTGATTTTCCTTCGGTTTAGGCTAAGGTGCTCCCAAAGCCGTAAAGGGAGGGGCCGTGAGCGTTCCAAATACCGTGTCCGCCGCAATTTCCCCGCCCGCCGTCGAAGACTGGCACGCGCGGTCCGTTGAAAAAACCCTTGCCGATTTGGGCCTGGGACGGACCGGGCTGACCGAAGCCGAAGCCGCCCACCGTTTGGCGGCGGGAGGCCCCAACCGGCTTCCCCCGCCCGCCCGACGATCTCCCGCCCGCGTTTTCGCCGCTCAATTCCAAGATTTCATGATCCTCGTCCTCCTCGTCGCGGCGACCGTGGCGGGCCTCCTGGGCGACGGGGCGGACGCCGCCGCCATCCTCTCGATCGTTTTCCTTAACGCGGCGGTGGGATTCGTTCAGGAATACCGGGCCGAGCGGGCTCTCGAGGCCCTTCGAAGCATCGACGCTCCCTTGGCCCTCGTGGAACGGGACGGCCATCGGCGGTCCATCAACGCCGAGGGGGTGGTGCGCGGCGACCGGGTAGCGTTGGAAGCCGGGGCCCGGGTTCCGGCCGATCTGCGATTGCTCGAGGCGGCCGCCCTTCGAATCGACGAGTCCGCTCTCACCGGGGAGTCCGTGCCCGTCGAGAAAACGACCGCCCCCCTGCCGGCCGACCGGGGGCCCTCCGACCGGACCAACATGGCCTATCGCGGAACGCTGGTCGTCCACGGGCGGGGCGTTGGCGCGGTGACGGCCACGGGCTCGGCCACCGCCCTGGGTCGGATCGCGTCCCTTTTGTCCACCACCCAAGGCGTGTCCACGCCGCTTCAAAAGCGTTTGGCGGTCTTTGGCCGGCGCTTGGCCGCGGGAGCGCTGGCGGTGTGCGCGGGGGTCTTTGCGGCGGGGATTTTTCGAGGGGAGCCGCCCCTCTTGATGTTTTTAACGGCGGTGAGCCTGGCGGTCGCGGCCATTCCCGAAGCCCTGCCCGCGGTGGTCACCTTGGCGTTGGCCGTCGGAGCTCAGAAAATGGTCCGGGCCAAAGCCCTCGTCCGTCGTCTCCCGGCCATCGAAACGCTGGGGTCCGTCACCGTGATCGCCACGGACAAAACCGGGACTCTCACTCAAAACAAAATGCGGGCGGAGGCGTACTATTGGGACGGCGCCCCCCGAACGGAATTGAGCCTGGAGGGCGCCGGGGGGCAATTGGCCCGGGCCATGGCGCTCTGCAACGACGCGCGTCCGGAGCGCGGCGGGCGCCCCGTGGGCGACCCGACGGAAGTGGCTCTCCTGGACGCGGCCGTGACGGCCGGGGTGGACCCCGCGCGGGAAGCGGCCCGCGCCGGCGAACGGCCCTTTGACGCCGCGCGCAAGCGGATGACGACTTTTCACTCCGACGGGAACGGCGGAACCGTCGGCTACACCAAAGGCGCCCCCGAGAGTGTTTTGGAGCGCTGCGGTCGCCTTTGGGGCGACACGGGCCCGGTCCCCTTCCCCCGGGAATCCCTGGCGCGGGCCGCCGAAGCCATGGCTCAGGGCGGTCAGCGCGTCATGGCCTTTGCCCGGCGCGACTGGTCCCGGTCGCCAACGGACCCCGCCGAGACCGTCGAACGGGATTTGCTGTTCTTGGGATTCGTCGGTTTGGTGGACCCGCCCCGTCCCAGCGCCGCCCACGCGGTGGCCGCGGCCGCCGCCGCGGGCGTGCGGACCGTCATGATCACCGGCGACCACCCGTTGACCGCCGGCGCCATCGCGCGACGGCTGGGGTTCCCGGAAGGCGACGCGGTGACGGGCGCCCAGCTGGCCGCTTGGACGCCGGCCGAACGGGCGGCCCGGTTTTCCCGGACGAGCGTGTTCGCCCGGGTTTCGCCCGAACAGAAATTGGACATCGTGACCGCCCTCCAGGCGGCCGGCCAGGTGGTCGCGGTCACGGGCGACGGCGTGAACGACGCCCCCGCCCTTCAACGGGCCGACATCGGCATCGCCATGGGCCGGTCGGGGACCGACGCCGCCAAGGAAGCCGCCGCCCTGCTTTTGCTGGACGACGATTTCTCCACCATCGTCCGCGCCATTCGCGAAGGGCGCCGGATATTCGACAACATCCGTCTCTTCGTCAAGTACGTGGTCACCACCAACGGCGCCGAAATACTGACGCTCCTTCTGGCGCCGTTCCTGGGGTTGCCGCTCCCCTTGTGGCCCATCCAACTCCTCTGGCTCAACCTTCTCACCGATGGACTGCCCGGGTTGGCGTTGGTGACGGAATCGGCGGACGCGGACGTCATGACCCGCCCGCCGCGCCCCCCCGCGGAGCCGCTCGTGACACGCGGATTGGCCGTCCATATTTCATGGGTCAGCGTCTTAATGGCGGGCATGACCCTGGCCGCCGAGGCTTACTTTATCCATTCCGGGACGCCGGAATGGCGGACCGCCGTTTTTTGCGTGATGTGTTTCTCCCAAATGGGCCACGTGCTGGCCCTCCGGTCCGAGCGGGAATCGTTTTTCAGCCGACGGGGGTTGGCCAACCGGCTTCTCCTGGCGGCCGTGGGGCTGACGGTGGGGATGCAAATCCTCGCGGTGTATTGGGGGCCTTTGCAGCGGGTTCTTAAAACGACGCCCCTGAGCCCCGGCGTTTTGAGCGTCGCTCTGGCGGCCTCCGCCGTCGTGTTTTTCGCGGTCGAATTGGAAAAAAGGGTCCGTGCGTGGAAGGCGCAAAAATGAAACGGTCGATTCCGGCCCGGCCCGTTTCCGAACCCGAAGCCCGGTATTGGGCGGATCGGGGCACGATCTACGATCCGCGGGAAGGCCAGGTGTTGTCCTACGCGGGCCACCGGCCCCCGGGGGTGTTCGTTCTGTTGGCGGGGCGGCTTCGGTTGGTGCGGGAGGGCGGTGGACGACGACGGCGCGCGGGGGATATTGTCGCCCCGGCCGTCGTGGGCGAGGGAGTGTTGTCGGCGGAATCGACGTGCCCCTTGACCGTGGAAGCCGGAAGCGGCGTTCGCGTGGCGTTTGTGCCCGCGGCCCGGTGGCGCGACGCGCGCGCCGAAGGAGGGTATTCCCGTGGCGTATAAATTCATTTTGTCCTTTGACGAGGTGGGAAGGGCCGACGTGGCCCGGGTCGGCGGGAAGAACGCGTCCTTGGGAGAGCTCCGTCGTTCCCTCGGGTCGGCGGGGGTTCGGGTGCCGCCGGGGTTCGCGGTGACGGCCGACGGCCACCGGGCCTTCCTCCGGTTCAACCGGCTGGAGGACCCCGTGTCGGCGCTCTTCCTCGGCTTGGAAAAAGGACGCTTGTCCCTGGCGGAGGCGGCGCGGCGCCTGCGCGCCCTGGTCCTGGCCGCCCGTTGGCCGGAGGCCTTGGCCGCGGAAATCCGGGAAGCCTACGCGGGCCTGGGCAACGCCGTGGACGTGGCGGTGCGGTCCAGCGCCACGGCGGAGGATTTGCCCGAGGCCAGTTTCGCGGGCCAGCACGAAAGTTTTCTGAACGTGCGGAGCGCCGCCGGCGTCCTGGACGCGGGTCGGCGCTGTTACGCCAGCCTTTACACGGACCGCGCCATCGCCTACCGCCGGGAAAAAGGCTTCGACCACGAAAAGGTGGCCCTTTCCCTGGGCGTTCAGCGCATGGTCCGGGCCGATCGCGCCGGGGCCGGGGTGCTTTTTTCCCTCCACACGGAAACCGGATTCCCCCGCTTTGCCGTCGTGAACGCCGTTTGGGGGCTGGGGGAAAACATCGTTCAAGGCGTTGTCACTCCCGACGAATATCTGGTGTTCAAGCCCTTCCTGGGCGACCCCGCCTTGACCCCCATCGTGAGCCGCCGCCTCGGGAAGAAAACAAAAAAAATGATTTACGCGCCCGGCGGGCGCACGGTCAACGTTCCGACGACCGTTCGGGAGCGGGAGCGGTACGTGCTGACGGACGCGGAGGTTCTGGACTTGGCCCGGTGGGCGGTGGCCGTGGAAAAACATTACGGCCAACCCATGGACATGGAATGGGCCAAGGACGGCCGGACGGGCGAGCTTTTCATGGTGCAGGCCCGGCCCGAAACCGTCCAGTCCCGCCGGGGGGCCGGGGTTCTGAAAACTTACCGCCTGACGGAAAAAGGAACCGTCCTCCTCCGGGGGACGGCGGTGGGGGAAGGCATCGTCGCGGGGCCCGTCCAGGTCATACGGCGCCCCCAGGACCGGGACCGTTTCCGCGCCGGGTCCATTTTGGTGACCGGCGCCACCGATCCCGATTGGGTGCCGGTCATGAAGCGCGCCGCCGGCATCGTGACCGACTTGGGCGGACGCACCTCCCACGCCGCCATCGTGAGCCGGGAACTGGGCCTGCCGGCGGTGGTGGGCACGGGCCGGGCGACGGCGGCCCTCAAAGACGGCCGCCGGGTGACGCTCTCCTGCGCCGAAGGGGAAACCGGGGTTGTTTACGCCGGGGAAGTGGCCCACGAGACAACCGAGACCCGGCTGGATCAATTGCCCTCCCCCCGGACGCGCCTCCTGGTCAACGTCGCGAGCCCGTCGGCCGCCCTCCAATGGTGGCGTCTTCCCGTGCACGGGGTGGGTTTGGCCCGCATGGAATTCATCATCAACGACGTCATCCGCGTCCACCCCATGGCGCTTCTCCACCCGGAGCGCGTGGCGTCGGACCGGGAACGCCGGACCATCGCCCGGTTGACGCGGGGATGGAAATCCCCCGCGGATTATTTCGTGGATCTTCTGGCGGAGGGCATCGGACAAATCGCGGCCGTGCACCACCCGAATCCCGTCATCGTCCGGCTGTCGGATTTCAAAACCAACGAGTACGCCCACCTGCTGGGCGGCGCCGCCTTCGAGCCCAAGGAGGAAAACCCCATGCTGGGGTTCCGCGGGGCGTCCCGGTATTATTCCGACGCCTACCGGGAAGGCTTCGCCCTGGAATGCCGCGCCCTCAAAAAAGCGCGGGAAATCCTGGGGTTGACCAACATCGTCGTCATGGTGCCTTTCTGCCGGACGCCCGAAGAAGCCGACCGGGTCTTGGCGGAAATGGCGAAGAACGGCCTGGCCCGGGGGCGGGGGGGCTTGAAGGTGTATGTCATGTGCGAGATTCCCTCCAACGTGATTTTGGCGGAAGAGTTCGCGGATCGGTTCGACGGTTTTTCCATCGGCTCCAACGACCTCACCCAGCTGACCCTGGGCGTCGACCGCGATTCGGGCGTTTTGGCCGCGCTCTTCGACGAGCGCAACGAGGCGGTCAAACGCCTGATCGCCGACGTCATCCGCCGGGCCCACGCCAAGGGGCGCAACGTGGGAATCTGCGGCCAAGCCCCCTCGGACCACCCGGACTTCGCGGCCTTTTTGGTACGATGCGGGATCGATTCCATTTCGCTCAATCCCGACAGCGTCGCCGCGGTGTTGCGCCGCGTGGCGGCCGAGGAAAAAGGAGAACGCCCATGAAAATCTTGGTTGGTTGCGACGGAACGCCCGCGGGCCGGGCGGCCCTGGAGGATTTGACCCGGGCGGGCCTGCCGCCCGATGCCGAGGCCGTGGTGATGACGGTGGCGGACGTGTGGCTCGCGCCGGGGGACCCGGACCCCCGGGTGGCCCGGGCCATTCCCGCCGTGGGACGCGCCCACAGCCGGGCCGAAGGGCTTTTGGCCGACGCCCGGGCGGAGGCCCGGCGGAGCGCCGATCGGCTTCGCCGACTTTTCCCCGGATGGACGGTGGGGGAGGACGCCGCCGCCGATTCCCCGGCGTGGGCTTTGCTCAAGAAAGCCCGGGCCTGGTCCCCGGATCTTTTGGTCGTGGGCGCCACGGGGAAAAAAGCCCTGGCCCGATTGACCTTGGGCAGCGTTTCCCAGAAAGTGCTCGCCGAAGCCCGGGGCTCCGTGCGCGTCGGCCGAGCGGGCCCGCCGGAGGACGGGGGCCTGCGGCTCCTGGTGGCGGTGGACGGTTCCCCCGATTCGGACCGGGCCGTGAACGCGGTGGCCCGCCGCCGTTGGCCCGCGGAAACCCGGGTCCGGGTCATGGCCGTGGTGGACGATCGGCTCCTGTCGGCCGCGGCCCTTCGCGTGGCGCCCCTGGCCCGCTGGATGAAACCGGGCGACACCGATCCGGCGGCCTGGGTGGGCCGCATGGTGGAGGAATCTTGCGCCCGCCTTCAAGGCCAGGGGTTGTTGGTGTCCGGCCGGGTGGAAAAGGGAAACCCCAAAACGGTCTTGGTGGAAAAGGCCGCCAAATGGCGGGCCCACGCCCTTTACCTGGGGGCCCGGGGGTTGACCCGCTGGGAACGGTTTATGCTGGGGAGCGTGTCCACCGCGGTGGCGGCCAGGGCGGCCTGCACCGTGGAGGTGGTTCGCGGTCCTCGACGGGAGACCTCCCTCACCGGCCCGGCGTAATACCTGACCGCCGTCATGGCGGATTCGACGGGGGAGAGCTAGAGTCCCAGGTGGAGGCGGCCATGGACATCTGTCCCGTGTGCGGTCAGTCGGTGGATCGGCTTGAAGCGTACCTCGCGGAGTTCGGCGGGGACGTACGGTTCTTTTGTTCCCGAGCCTGCCTGGAGTCCTTCGAGCGGGAACCCGCCCGTTATTTAACGGTTCCCGAGGCCGAACGATGACCGCCCTTCTCGCGGAACGCCCCGTCCGCACGGCCACGGCCGACGCCCTCCTGGAAGGCGATTTGTACCTTCCCGACGATCCCCGGGGGCTGATTGTCTTCGCTCATGGCTCGGGATCTTCCCGCCACAACGCCCGGGACCGCCGCGTGATCCAACGGTTGGCCGCCGAGGGATTCGGCACCCTGGTGTTTGACCTGCTCACCCGTTCCGAAGACGCCCAGGACCGTTGGACCTACCGTTTCCGTTTCGATACCCCCCTGTTGGCCCGGCGATTGACCTCGGCCTTGGACTGGGCGCGCCACTCGCCGGTTTCCCGCCATTTGAAAATCGGTCTCCTGGGGGCGGCGTCCGACGCCGGGGCGGCTCTCCGGGTCGCCTCCGAGCGGGCCCGGGACATTTCGGCCGTCGTTCTCTTGGGAGGCCGCCCGGAGGTTTCCCGGGAAATTCTCCGCCGGGTGTCGGCCCCCTCCTTGCTCCTGGTGGGGGAAAAAGACACCGGCGTCCTCCATCGGTGCCGCCATTGCTTGGATCAATTCCATGGCCCCCGGGAGCTGTGCGTGGTGCCGGGGGCGTCCCACCTGTTTTTGGAAGGCGAAACCCTGGAATCGGCGGCGAATTCGGCTTCCGAGTGGTTCGCCCGCCATTTGAACCCGCCGGCGCGGCACGCGGCGTAAGTCCTTTCCTCCCCCCAAAAATCCCTTCCGAGGTCCCTTCCGAAAAGGGCGGTTGAATCCGTCGAAAAGTGGTGTAATATTTGAGGGTCGTTATTTGCGAATTCCCGAACGGAAACCTTAAACCGTTGAGGAAAGAAAAACCCTTTGGTGCCGCCCTTGCCTGCACCGGAAGGGACGGTGGCATAAGTCGAAAATGCAAGGAGGCCGCCCTTTGCCAGAGGCAAAAGACGGCAGGCGGCGGCAGAGCCGCCGAAGAAATAGGATGCCGCCCTTTGCCAGGGGCAAAGGACGGCAGGCGGGGCCAGAGGCCCCGAATTCCCTGCCGACGTAGCTCAATTGGTAGAGCAACGGTTTTGTAAACCGTAGGTTGTCGGTTCGATCCCGACCGTCGGCTTATTTTTTGTTTGCGCGGGTTGGCCCGCGGAAGGAACATCGTGACCCATCGAAAAATTCTTTCTTTGTGTGTGGCCTTGTCCATCGCCGGGTGCGCGGGGGCGCCGGTGGTGCCGTTGACGCCGGAGGAAAAGGCGGCGGCCGTGGTCCAGAAAATCGCCCGGGCGGACGCGGCGGCTGCGCCCTTCTTGATCAAGCTGTTGGACGAGGAACGCCTGAAGACCCTGCAACTGCAGGACTTTCAGGAAACCTCCCTGCGGGACGTCGTGTCCCTCACCACCCCGGAAGGCTACCGTCTTAAATACCGTCTTTTGGAAATCGGCGTGCCCGTGGCCCAGGCTTTTTCCCTGTCCCGGGACGTGCAGGTCCAGGCGCGGCTCATGGAGGCGGCGCGGTGGGTCGGCGGCAGTCGATCCCGGGCGGAAGGCCTTCTCGTCCTGGCCGCCAAGAAAAATCCCGACCACTTCAAAGTGTTCCGGGAAGCCTTGTTGGACAAAAACCCCGCCCTGCAGTTCGCCGCCCTGGAGGCCATGGCCCAGTGGGACGTGCCGGGCGCGGTGCCCTTTTTGCTGAGCGTCGCCGAACGGGGCTGGTCGCCCTTGATTCGGGTGTACGCCGCCCAGGCCGCCTACCGTCGGGGAGCGCCCGAGGGCCGGCAAAAACTTTTGACCTTTCTGACGGACCCGGACTGGTTCGGCCGGGCCCTGGCGGCCCGTTATCTGGGCGACCTCGGCGAGGCGGCGGACGCGGATCGGTTGATCTCCCGACTGGGCCAGGAACACGGCAATCATTTCGTGGTGGCCGAGCTTTGCATTGCCGGGTTGAAGCTTTTGGGCAAGCGCTCCCCCGCGGCCCCTCGCCGGTCCCCCCCGCCGAGGCCCCGAACCCCGGCCCCGCGGCCCCCGGTCGTGGACGATTTGTTCGAATTGGAACCGCTGGTCGTCACCGCGCCCCGGGTCAAGATTTCCGGCGAGCAGTTCATCGACGCCCGGATCGACAACGAGCTCGTCAATTTGTTGGAAAAAATCGCCACCGAGCCGCCGCCCGAGCAAGTCATCGTGGATCCCGCTTTGGCCGACGTCAACCAACTGGTGACGCCCGCGGGGTTCGGGCTTAAAATCCGGTATTCGGACATCGCCTTCCTGATCACCGAAGGCCTCGCGGGGACGACCAACTTGACCTTGATCAACCGGTTGGAAGCCATCGCCCGGCAAAGCCCCAACACCCGGGCCCGGGCCTCGGCCCTGGTGGCCCTGGGGCACGACGCCACCCGCAACGACCTTCAAATATTTCAAGACGCCCTCAAGGAGACGAGCCTCATCGTCCGCTTCGGCGCCGTGGAGGCCCTGTCGTTCCAAACGAACCCCATGGCGCGGCCGATCCTGGCCGGAGCGGCCCAGACGGACGCCTCGGCCCCGGTCCGGTTGTTCGCGGCCCAGGCCCTTTCCCGGGCGGGGGACGCCCAGGGCACGGAAATTCTTCGACGGGCGCTCTCCGACCCCGATTGGGTGGTGCGGGCGCTTTCAACCTATCTGGTGGGATTGTTGGGCGACGACACGGACTTCGAGAGGATAATGATCAACATGAACCGAGAATCCAACGACCGCGTGACCGCGGAAAACTGTTTGGCGATTTTACGCCTGGCGAGGGCCTCGTGAACGCCGCTCTCCACGTCCTGGTGGGAACGGGCGGGTCCTGGGTCATCTACGGACTGCTTCTGGCCTCGGTCCTGACCGTGGCGGTCATCGTTGAGCGCGCCCAGGTGCTGGTCCGGGAGCGGAAGGAACTTTCGGCCTGGAAGGCCAAAATCAAAGGTCCACTGGCCGAAGGGGATTTGGCCCGGGTCACGGAGTTGACCGCCAAGGCGGCCGGGGTCGGCGCCGCCATCCTGCGCGGGGGCCTGGTCAAAGCCGGCACCACGCCCGCCGCCGTCGAAGAACGGTTGGCCGCCTCGCGCATCGAAGGCAAATACCAATTGGAGCGGCGCCTTTGGGTGCTGGGCACCCTGGGCAACAACGCCCCCTTCATCGGACTTTTCGGGACGGTGCTGGGCGTGATCAAAGCCTTCGGCGATCTGGCCGCGGCCACCACCGCCGGTCCCGAGGTCGTCATGGCCGGTCTTTCCGAGGCGCTGATCGCGACGGCGGTGGGCCTTCTGGTGGCCATTCCGGCGGTCATCGCCTACAACTATTTCATGAAACGGGCCGGGGAATACCTCGCCGAAACCGACGCCCTGTCCCGCCGTCTTTTGGCGGCGTTAAAAGACCACCGATAATTTATGGCGGCGGGGGGCGAGGAGCGGGAAGGGCTGATCACCGGCATCAACGTCACGCCGTTGGTGGACGTCGTCCTGGTCCTCCTCATTATTTTCATGGCCACCGCCCCGCTCATCTCCCGACGGGCCCTGGCCGTGGCGGTGCCCAAGGCCGCGACCGGTGAACGGTCCACCGCCGCCCTGCGAGTGACCCGCGCCGCCGACGGGCAGATCTTCCTCGAAAAAACCCCCCAAACCCTGGCCACCTTGACGCAGGAATTGCAAACGCGGCTTAAACTCGAGCCGGACCTCCACGTTTCCGTGGCGGCCGAGGAGCGCCTGCCCTACGGCGACGTGGTGGAACTGTTGGATACAATCCGCTCCGCCGGTGTCAAAAAGGTGGCGCTGGACGTTCGCCCCGCGCCCAAGAAATAGGGGAGGGTCGATGGATCTTCGGACCTGGACGCCTTTCCAAAAAGGGTTGGCCGCTTCCCTGGCCCTGCACGGGGGGGTGTTTTTATTTTTGAACCACCGGGCCGGGGACGGCGACGGCGCGCCCCTCTGGGCCACGGCCGACGCCATCGAAGTCGACCTCACCCGCCCCTTCCGCTTGACGGCCGACCCCCGCCTGGCCCGCCTGTCCGCCAACCCCGGAACCGGCGCTCCCGTTGTCGACAAACCCACCCCCGGACCGAGCCTGCCCGGGGGCGGCGTGGCGGCCAAGGGCGTCGAATGGACCGCCCCCGGCCCCAAAACCACCGCTTTAACGACGCCGGAAATCGAGGGAAATCTTTTGTCCACTTCCACGGGTCCCTCCACGGGCACCGGGTTGGTGGAGGGGCCTTCCCAAGGACTGGGAGGGCTGGGCACGGGCGGCGAGGGGGAAGTGGACTGGGTCTATTTGACCGAACTTCCAAAACTTCTTAACCGGGAAGAAATGGCTCGGAACATCCGTCGCTTCTACCCCGAGGAGGAACGTCGGGCCGGCCACGAAGGCCAGGTGGTGGCGCGGCTTCACTTGAACCGCGACGGCCGGGTGAGCTCCCTGGACGTGGAGCGGTCGGCCGGGACGGCGTTTGACGCGGCCGCCCAGAAAGTCCTGGCCCTGGCCCAATTTTCCCCGGCCAAGGCGGGGGACCGGGCGGTGGCGGTCAAAATCCGGCAGGCGGTGGCTTTTCGCCTGGAGGACTGATCGATTTCCGTCGGACTTTGGTATAATTCCGCCCATGCCGGCCTTCGACGTCACCTGCCCCTGTTGCCGCGCGACCTTGACCGTGAGCGGCGACGCCCAGACCGTCCTCAAATTCAAAGAGGCCCCGAAACCCAAGGCGGTGTCGGACTTGACCGAAGCGGCCCGGGCCCTTCAAAAAGATCCGGAGCGCCGGGAAGAACTGTTCAAGCAATCGCTGGAAACCGAAAAAACCAAAGGCGACAAATTGAAAAAATCCTTCAACGATCTCTTTAAGCGCGCGGCCGAGGAGCCCCTGGAACGGCCGACCCGCGACATGGACCTCGACTGATGGCCCGCGTCATCGCCGTCGCCAACCAGAAGGGCGGGGTGGGGAAAACCACCACCGCCGTGAACTTGGCCGCCTCCCTGGCGCACCTGGGCCAGGAAACTCTTTTGATCGACATGGATCCCCAGGCCAACCTCACCTCGGGCCTCGGCATCGCCCAGGACGGGTTGGAAAAACACGTTTACCACGTGCTCCTGGACAACGCGGGCTTGGAGGAAGTGCTCCGGGAAAGCGGGTGGGAATGGCTGGACGTGATCCCTTCGCACATGGACCTCTACGGCGCCGAAGTCGAGCTGGTCAACGCCGAAAGCCGGGAAACGCGGCTGTCGGCCGCCCTGTCGCGTTTTCAGCGGGCCTACAAATACGTGATCATCGATTGCCCCCCGGCCTTGAACCTTCTGACCTTGAACGCCCTGACGGCCGCCGATTCGGTCCTCATCCCCATGCCCTGCGAGTATTACGCCCTGGAAGGCCTGTCCATGCTGGTCAAGACCATCGAAAAAATCCGGGCGGGCTTGAACCCCCGGTTGGAGCTGGAAGGCGTGCTGGTGACCATGTTCGACGGGCGGGCCAACCTGGCCCAGCAGGTCCTCTCCGAAATCAAAAAGTTTTTCGGCAGCAAAGTGTATCAGACGGTGATTCCCCGCAACGTTCGTCTGGCCGAGGCCCCGAGCCACGGCCAGCCGGCGATCGTGTACGACCGGCAATCCACCGGCGCGTCGGCCTATTTGACCTTCGCCCGGGAATTCCTGGAGCGGCGCGGCACGCCCGTTCCCGTGCCCGCGGCGGCGGAACCCGTGAAGGCTTCGTAAGCTGGGTCAAGGGAGAATCGCGATGGCGCACAAAGCGTTGGGTCGGGGCTTGGAAGCCCTGTTGAAGCCCGTGATGGGCGGGGGCGGCGGCGACGACCGCACCTCCATCAGCAAGATCGCCGTGGAGAAAATCCGCCCGAACCGCCATCAGCCGCGGGTTCGCTTCACCCCGGATTCCCTTCAAGAGTTGGCCGATTCCATCAAAATCCACGGCTTGGCCCAGCCGCTCCTGGTCTCGCCCTCGGCGGTGCCCGGCGAGTTTGAATTGGTGGCCGGGGAGCGCCGTCTCCGGGCGGCCCGCATGGCCGGCATGGTGGACGTTCCCTGCGTCATCCGCTCCGTCACCGACCGGGAACGCCACGAGCTGTCCCTGATCGAAAACATTCAACGGGAAAACCTGAACGCCATCGAAGAAGCGGAGTCCATGCGAAAATTGATGGACGAGGCGGGCCTCACCCAGGAAGACATGGCGAAACGGCTGGGCAAAAGCCGGTCCGGCATCGCGAACAAACTGCGCCTGTTGGAACTGTCCCAAATGATCCGGAACGCCCTCATGGAAGGCCTGTTGACCGAAGGCCACGCCCGGGCGTTGCTGGGTCTCGAGGGAAAACAGCTTCAGGAAGACCTGGCCAAGCGCGTCGTCCAGGAAAAATTGAACGTGCGGGACGTCGAGCGCCTCGTGGCCGAATGGTCCGCCGCCCCGGAGCGCGTTCGCCCGGCCAAACGGAAAAACCCCGACGTGCGCGTGCTGGAAGAAGAGCTTCAGCGCCACCTGGGACGCCGGGTGGTGGTGGACTCCCGGGGCAAGGACAAGGGATGGGTCCGCCTGGAATTTTATTCCGTCAACGACCTGGAGGTCCTCACCCAGCAATTGCGGGGCCGCGGCCACCACAAATGAGACGTTCCACGCTTTGGTTGTTCGCCGCTTTGTGGGCCGTCGGGTGCGCGACCGCGCCGGTCAAGCCCGCCCGGCGCGCCCCACCGTTTCCGACCTCCCCCGGGATTTCCAAAAACCGAACGACGACCGTCGCGGAGAAGCCGGCGCCCCCGCCGCCCCCCCCCGTGTTGACGCTCCCGGCCCCGTTGCCGGCCGACGCCGAGCCGTCCGCGGCGGCGGTCCCCCAGCTGTTGTCGTCCCTGCCCAACCTCAACGATTACACGCTCCTGGCCAACGGCGGCTGGAACGCCAATTGGTATGTCGGCCACAACACCTGCTGGGTTCATAAACTGCCCGCCGCTTCGTCGGGTCCCTACGTCCGGGCTTTCGTCGGCGCCAAGCTGGGGGCCATGAAAACCGAGCCGATCCCCGGGCGGCCCACCTGGGAGCGACGGGTGATCCCCGGCGAAGTGGCCATCGCCCTGGGCCCCGAACCGGCGTGGTCGCAAAGCAAACGTTATCTTCTCGCCATGTCCGAGGACATTCCGTTGGAAGGCGACGCGGACAACGCGCTGGAGGGCGTGGGCGAAGCCCGCTGGTTCTGGGTCGAGGTGCCCGTCAAATCGATTTCAACGACCGGCGACAACTACGTGGCCGTTTATTCCCCCGACGACGAATTCCGGGACGCCCGCCACGCTCCGATTCTGGCGGCGGGCCCCACCAACGGCGTCGTCGACACCTGGCTCA
Organism: Elusimicrobiota bacterium; assembly: GCA_016722575.1. Classification (NCBI taxonomy): domain Bacteria; kingdom Pseudomonadati; phylum Elusimicrobiota; species Elusimicrobiota bacterium. Next base: position 537,694 of record JADKIY010000001.1, read on the forward strand.
ACAATTCCGTGCGCGGTCAACCGCCCCTGACGCCCGCCGAAGCCTTGAAAACCCCGGTGGTTTCCTACGAACCGGCCGTGGCGCTTAAATTGGTGCCCGCCCGGGAAGAGCGCCCCCGGGTGGCCTGGCGGCGCCCCCCCGCCAAAGACGCCGAAATCAACCCGCGCCTTGTTTTGGAGGCGGAGGTCTCGGGCTCCGATATTGAATGCGCCTGGGTGGAATTCTCAACCGACAGCCGTTCCTGGCATCGGGCGGGACGCCGCCAATGGGGCGCGCCCTACGCCTTTACCCTCTCCCGGGACGCCTTGCCGAAGGGACCCCTGCAGGTGCGGGCCGTGGCCCAGGACGCGTGGGAGTATACCGGCGCCTCGACCGTTTTGGTTTTGAAAGTTCCCCGAAAATAACGGAGGCCCTATGAAACGACTAATTCTTCTTTTGCCTTTTCTCGCCGCCTGCACGTCCAAACCCAAAGAAGCCGCGGCGCCCGCGCCCAAGGTGGACAACACCGTGGTCCGTTACACCGAGAGCCTGAAGTACGACGTTCAGAAGGCCAAGGAAGCCCAGGTCAAAGCCAACGAGGCCATCGCCCGGGAACAAGCCACCGCGGCGGCCGCCGCCCAAGCCACGGAATAAGTGTCCCTCCCCCTCGCCCCGCGGTTTTCGGGCAGGCGCTAACGTGCGCGTCCTTCACGTCACCGAAAGCCGGAGCTGGTCCGGTGGAACGGTGCAATTGTGGAACCTTTGCCGGGGCCTCACCGCGGCGGGCCATCGGGCGGCTCTTTTCTGCCCCCCCGACGGGGAACTCGTCAAGCACGCCGCCGACGGCTCGGTGCGTTTGGAAACCTGCCCCATGCGGGAGGATTACGATGTCCCCGCCGCTTGGCGGCTGGCGCGCCTGGTCCGGGAATTTCAACCCGACATCGTCCACGCCCACCATCCCCGGGCCCACGCCATCGCGCTTTTGGCGTCCCTCTTTGCGCCGGTTCGGCGCCTCGTGGTTTCCCGCCGGGTCTCTTTCAAACTCAAAAAATGGAACGTCTTCAGCCAACTGAAATACCGTTCCGGCCGTATTAAGATGTACGTCGCGGTGTCGGACGATATTCGCCGGGTGCTGGTGGCCGGCGGCGTGGCGCCGGAGAAGGTTCAGGTGATCTATTCCGGCGTCGACGTTAAAAAATTTGCGCCCCGTCCCCCGGACGAAACGGTTCGCCGCTCCCTGGGCCTGCCCGCCGGTGTGCCGGTGGTGGGCAACCTGACCCACTATTCCTGGTGGAAGGGGCAGTCCTTTTTCCTGGAAGCCGCCCGCAAAGTATTGGACGCGGGGGTCCGGGCCCATTTCCTCCTGGTGGGCAAAGACACCGACGGGGGCGACGCCTTGAACCGCGTCCACGCCCTGGGCATCGACGATCAAGTGACCCTGGCGGGGTTTCGCACCGATATGCCGGAAATTCTTTCGACCTTGTCCGCGAGCGTGGTGTCGTCCCTGGCGGGGGAGGGTTTTTCGGGAGTTCTTCGGGAATCCATGTGCATGGGGATCCCGGTGGCCGCCACGGCCGTGGGGGGGAACGGGGAATTGGTGAAAAACGAGAAAACGGGCCTTCTGGTTCCGCCCGCCGACGCCGACGCCCTGGCGGCCGCGGTCCGGCGTCTGCTCACGGAACCCGAACTCGCCCAGCGCATGTCCCGGGAGGCCCGGACCAACGTGGTGGAGAATTATTCCATCGACAACATGGTCGCCAAAACGATCCGGCTCTACGAACGCTTGGTGTTTGCGTGAAGTCTTTTTTGGCCGCGGCCGTTTTTTGGGTTGCCGCGGGCGCCCGGGCCGGCGAATGGTCCGTTCAATACCTTCCCCAGGTTCGGACGGAATACGAAGGCACCGGTTTTCGCCAGGTGCCCAACGGGTGGGAGCTCAAGGTCAAACCCTGGACCCCCGCCGGCGGTTTGCGCTGGCAGCAACCCCTGGCCCCGAAACTCTCCCTCCAAGCCCAATACTGGGTGAACCGCTCGGCCTATTTTAAGGAAGACGGAAACACCCAGCTGGGACCCCTGCGCCAAACCGGTTTGACCCGCCAATCGATTCAATCGTTGTGGGTGGATGTCCGTCGACCCCTGGCGGGTTCCGCGGTGGAGGCGGTGGGGGGCGTTCACGGTGTGTATCAGAGTTTCCGTCGAAAAGACATCGTGTTCAACGGCGCGGCCGACCCGTCGTCCACCTTGGACACCCAATCCGGCCTGGGCGCGCACCTGGGTGTCCATTTCGGCCGCCTATTGCCGCCGGAGGAGCGTCGCGGGTATTTTTGGGACGGCGAACTTCTCCTGGGCCGATTGCTCTGGACCCGGAACAACCGGCGCACCGAGGGCGGCGGCATTCATTCGGGAGGGTACACCTATTCTTTCCGACTCGAGGCCGGCCGAGCGGTGGGGCCCCTGCGTTTGAGTTTGGGCTACGCCCGTCAGATGTATGAAATCCTGGTCCCCGGCGGCCGGGCCCTTCCGTCGGGCGCCGCGGGTTCCCTCCCCATCAACAAAACCGATTTCTTCGGGCCCTATCTTTCCGTGGGGTGGGCCTACCGATGAATCTTCGATCCCTGACGCTCGGAATTCTGGCCGTCGCCTCCCTCTCCGTCGCCCATTCGGTGGAACCCGACGGCGGAACCTGGTCCATGACCCTGGTTCCCGGCGCGACCCTGCGTTACCGCGGGGAAGGAAAAATACTGCCCCAGGGCTACGTGAACCGAACGGAAAAACAGCGGGCCCCGCTTTACCGCTTGGAGTGGAGGCAAAAGGCCGATCCGTCGGGGTATTGGGGGTTCGCCCTTTGGCACACGGGCGTTTTTGGGGGAGGCGCCTTCCGCCCCGAGAGCGTGCCGGACGTGGCGGGGGGAGATTACCAAACCGACCTTTTAAACGTCGGATTCACCAATTTATTCGTGACGTACCATCGTCCGCTGGAAAGTTGGCCGGTGGAGGCCGAGGTCGGTTTTTCCATCGCCCGGGAAATATTTAAACGGAAAGAATTCGTCGTGCAGGGGATCGCCGCGCCCAACGGGTTGGACGACGTGAACGAGATTTCAGCGGAAGGGTTCGGCGTCGGGCTTTCGGGTATTCACGGCGGGCCGGTGTATGTTCGATGGCGGGCCGCCGCCCATTATTACGTTCAGCTTTTTGACGCGAAGACGGACGCTTCCGCGGGGCAGATTTTCCAATCCGAAGCCGGCCTGGGTTGGCGGCGGGGGCGGTTCAGCGTCGAAACCGGGGCCTTGTGGCAGGCCTGGTTCATCCTCGGCCAAGGGAATCGGCGCCTGTCGGTGCCGGGCACCCCCGGGGCCGTCATCTCCTACAACCGCCAAGACACCCGTCTGGGCGGCCTTTACCTAAAAATCGAAAACCGTTTTTAACCCGCCTTTTGCAAAAGGACGCGGGATTCGACAAAGGATACCGGACTTTTTCTTCCTCAGAAAGCTCGTCCATGGAACCCCCATGGCCTTCGCTTTCTTCGTCGAAACTGTCTCGGTCCTCACGCCCATTGCAAAATTCGGGTTTAACGTTACGGCCCGGCGGTGATGGTGACGGTGATGTCCTGCGGCGACTCGGTGGCCGAGGTCGTCGGCATGTCCAGCCGGAACCAAATGTCGCGGGCGGCGGCCACCGGCACCGAGACCCCCGTCACCGATCCGTTGATCGAGAACTGGGTCGCGCTGGACGGGGCGCTGGTCCCGGTGATGACGTCTTCCGGCCCGAAAGCCCCCAGGGCCGGACGCGACCCGTGGAACCCCCCCGACACCACGACCACGTCCCCCGACGTCGGCAAAGCGTTTCCGATGGACCAGGGGCTCCCCGCGGTCGTTGTCGCCGCGGAAAGGGAGTAGGTGCTGGCGATGTTGCCGTCGTTTTGAATCGTGACGGCCGTGGCGGTGTGGGAACTGCTGCCCACGGCCAGCGACCCGAACAAGTACGGATCGCCCGCCGTGACCGTCACCGACCGGTTGATGAGGGCCGGGGTGGCGCTCGTGGTGTTTGAAATGTTGGACCACTCGCCCACGTCGTCTTGGCTCCAGAGAACCAAATAATAGAGGTCGTTGGTGGGGAGCGACAGGGGGTAAACCTGGGACGTGCCCGCCACCGCCGTGGTGGCGATCGTCAGCGTGATCGCCCCCGACGGGGTCGTGGCCGTGCTCCACACCGTGGCGGCGATCGTCGAGTATTGGATTCGAAAATTCCCGACCAAATTGTTATAAATCGCATCGTCCCCCGCCGCCGACCAGGACAACGTGACCAACCCCGGCGAAGCCCCCGTGACCGCGCCGAGGGTCGAGGTCGCCGGCCCCACGCCCGTCCAAAGGGTGCTGGTCGCGACGGCCAAGGCGGTGTAGGCGCTTTCCATCAGTCCCGCGTCGATGGTTTTGACGTGAAAATAATAGGTGGTGTCCGTGCGAAGCCCGTAATTGGTCGACAGCGAATTCCAGGGTTCCGTCGAATTCAGAACCATGCCGTATTTCGTGCCGCCGTCGTAGGTCTTGGGCGGGTCGAAGGGGCCGCTTTGGACCAAGGGCACAAAGGACGTTTTTGTCGCGATTTCAACGTAATAACTTAATCCAGCCTCCGGCGTGGCGCCGGGGGCGTTGTCGACCCCTTCGTTCCACATAAAGGTCCCGGTGGAGGTCCCCACGCGCTGGAAGACGAAGGAGGTTTTCAGGATCGTGGGCGGGTTGGGGGCCACGTTCGCCACGGTCGAAAGGTTTCGGTAGACGCGCAGTTGGTTGCCGCCGCCGCTGTCAACGCCGGACACGACAAAATCGATGTCGCCGTCGGCGTCGTAATCCCCAACGGCCAGGCCCCCCAGGGAAAGGTCGTCCGCGGCGGTGGGTTCCACTTCGACCCGGGTAAAGGCCCCGCCCCCGGCGTTGATGTACGCCCGGGTTTCCGGAACGCCCCCGGCCGTCGTCCCGGTCAACCCGTGCACCAGAATGTCCAAATCGCCGTCGTTGTCGATGTCGCCCCATTGGGCGCCGCCCCGGGAGTTGCCGCCGTCCACCCCGTTGACCTCGATTTGGGCGGGGTCGAAGGTCCCGTTGCCGTTGTTCCGATAGACCCGCAATTCCCGGTTGGCGGTCAATCCTCCCAAAACCCCCTCCACCAGAATGTCGAGATCGCCGTCGGCGTCGAAATCTCCGAAGTGGGCGCTGTGCTTGCCGTTGTACCCGTCAATCCCCGCGGCCGGATCCACGTCGATCTGATTGGGGTCGAAGGTTCCGTTCCCGTTGTTGCGGTAGACCCGAATCTCGCTGCTGGTGCCCCCGCCGTTCCATCCTTGGGCCAGAATATCCTGGTCGCCGTCCCCGTCGATGTCGCCCCAATCGACGATGCCGTCCTGGAGGCCGCCGGCGGCCCCGTCGATTTCAATTTGGTTCGCATTGAAAGTCCCGTTGCCGTTGTTCAAATAGACCCGAAGCTGGCGGGCGTTGGCGGCGTCGAGGCCCGCGCAGAGTATGTCCAAGTCGCCGTCGTTGTCGGCGTCGCCCCATTTGACGTCGCCCGCGTTCAGCCCCCCGTTCAGCCCGTCCACTTCGATCTGATTGGCGTCAAAGGTCCCGCCGCCGTTGTTGCGATACACCCGAAGTTGGCTGTTCGCGGCCGCGCCCCCGGTGGTGATGCCCGAGGCCAAAATATCCAAATCGCCGTCCCCGTCAAAATCGCCCCAATCGACGCCGCCGGTGTACAAACCGCCATTGAGGGCGTCGACCTCGATTTGGGCGGAGTTGAACGTGCTGTCCCCGTTGTTAATGTAAACGCGGAGCTGATAGTTCGTCCCCGCCGAAACGCCGCTGGCCAGAATGTCCATGTCCCCGTCGTTGTCAAAATCGCCGAAGGAAACGCCGCCGTTTTGGAGGCCGCCGCCCACGCCGTCCACCTCGATTTGAAGCGGACTGAAATGCAGGGCCGGCGGGGTGGCGCTGGCGGTGTTGGAAATGGCGGAATACAGACCCACATCGTCCCGGCTCCAGAGGACGAAATACCAGGTCCCATTGTCAAATACCGTGACGGAAGTGCTCTGGGCGACCCCGGGCGCGATGGACGTAGCGAAATTCAACGTGTAGGCCCCCGCGGGGGTCGAAGTGGGGTTCCAAACGGTGGCGGCATTGCTGGAGTATTGAAGGATGTAGTTGCCGACCAGGTTCCCCCGGTTTTGATCGTCCCCCGGGGACGTCCAGGTCAAGTTGACGATGCCGTCGCTGGCCCCCGCGCCCGCCGTCAACGTGACGGCGTTGGGGGCGACGCCGGTCCAAAGGGTGGCCGCGGCGCTGGGAGCGCTGTTCAACAGCCCGGCGTCGACGGTGTAGACGCGGTAATAATACGTGGTGTCGGTGCGCAGGCCCGGGTGCGCCAAGGCCGCGTTCCAGGGGGCCGTGGACACCAAATAAACCCCGTGGCGGCTGTTGCCGTCGTAAATCAGCGGGGGTCGGCTGTAATTCCCCCGTCGCGGCGTCGCGGTGCTGACGTGGGGGATGACTTTTCGAGCGAACGTGGCGAGCGTCGAAACTTCCAAATCGTAATCCAAAAGAGCGGCCGCCGTGGCCCCGGCGCCGGCGTCCGCGGCCGGATTCCATTTGAAAGTCGCGGTGGAAACACCGGTGGCGCTAAAAACAAAGGTGGAGGCCAAAACGGCCGTGGCCCCGGGGGCGACGGCCGTCGTCACGTTGTTTTGATAGACGCTCATCTGTCGCAACGCGGCGTTGTCGATGCCGGAAACCAGCAGGTCGATGCCGTTGTTCCCGTTGTAGTCGGCCCAGGCCAAGTCGCCGTTTTGAAGCCCCAGGTTCCCAGCGCTCTCCACGTTGAATTGGGTGAAACCGAAGCCCCCGTTGTTGCGGTAAAGCCAAACTTCGACGAGTCCCGTGGCCGGCCGGAGGCCGACGACGGCAATGTCCAAAACACCGTCGTTGTTGGAATCACCGACCGCCAAACCCCCGTTTCGAATACCCAGGTTGGCGGCCCCGGGAACGTTGAACGTGGTGAAGGTGTCGTTGCCGTTGTTGCGGTAGACCCGCAGCTGGCTGTTGGTGCCGTCAAACCCCATGGCGACCACGTCCAGCAACGCGTCGCCGTTTAAATCCCCCCATGCCACATCCCCATCGGACAAACCGCCGCCTCCGGCGGTCACGTCGACGGCGGTGGCGTTAAAAGCCCCCGACCCCAGGTTGCGATAAAGATGGACTTGGCGGCCGGCGCCGTTTTGGCCCTCGACCACCAGATCCAAATCGCCATCGTTGTTGTAGTCGGCCCAGGCGACCCGGGCGTTGGCGGCGTAGCCGTTGTTGGCGGCGCCATTCACTTCAATTTGATTGGCGTTGAAAGTCGCGTCGCCGTTATTTCGATAAACGCGCAATTGACGTTGGCCGGCGGGATCCAGCCCCGCCGCGGCCAAGTCCAAATCGCCGTCGTTGTCGAAGTCCCCCAAGGCCGGCGACCCGTCTTGAAGGCCCGATCCCGCGTCGACCGTCAGTTGGGTGAAGGCCAGGGCCCCGTTGTTGCGCGCCACGGCGATGATGCGGGAGGCGGCGGTGTTTCGACTGCCGGTAACGACGACGTCCAGGTCGCCGTCGCCGTCCAAATCGCCCAAGGCGATTCCGCCGAAAGCCCATCCGTTGTTGAGGCCCAACACTTCCGTCTGGGTGGCGTTGATGGCGTACGCCGCGGGACCGCCGTTGGCGTAAACGCGCAGTTGGTAGTTGCCGCCCACGTCCTGGCCGCTCACCACCAAATCCAAGTCGCCGTCCCCGTCCATGTCGCCCCAGGCCGTGCCGCCGAGGGTCAATCGTTGATTGGCGGTCGTTTCAAAGTTGAGTTGGACGGCGTTGTACGGCAGGGCACCCGCGGAGAGAGCCAGGAAGGAAAAAAGGCTGGCGGGAAGGACCCGGAATGAAACGAAATTGATGAGCCGATCGCGATGGCGTGGCGCGGTGTCATTCATTGATCCTATTAGGATAATGAATTTAGAGATTGTTTCAAGAGGTTATATTTAAGGACTGGCCGTGAGGGTAACCGTGATGTCTTGGGACGTCGAAGTGGCGGACGTCGTGGGCATGTCCAATTTGAACCAAAGCGTTCGGACTTGGCCGACCCCGGCGGCGACGCCGGTCTGGGTCCCGTCGATGGAATAGGCCGTTCCCGAAGCCGTCTGGGAGGCGTTGGTGAGCACGTCCTCCGGCCCAAAAAGCCCCGCGCCGGGCCGGGTGGCGTGAAAACCCCCCGCGACCACCGGTGAATCCGGCCCCGCCGGAAGGGCGGGCCCAAGGATCCACGGACTTCCGGCGGTCGTGGTGGCCGCTGAAAGAAAATACGTGGTGGACACATTGCCACTGTTGGTCACGGTGATCCCCGAGGCCGTGACCGAACTGGCTCCGACGGCCAAGGAGCCGAAATTGTAAGGCGAACCGGTCACCGTCACCGAACGGAGAATCACGCCGGGCGTGGTGTTGGCGACGTTGGAAATGGCCGACCATTCCCCCACATCGTCCTGGGACCAAATCACGATGTAATACGTGTCGTTGGTCGTCACCGTTACCGTTGTTCGCTGGGCAGCGCCCACAACCGCGCCGGTGGCGATTGTCGTCGTGTAAGCCCCGGAGGGCGTGGTGGAGGTGCTCCAAGCCGTGGCGATATTGCTGGAATATTGAATGCGGTAATTACCGGTGAGGTTGTTGTAAATCATGTCGTCCCCCGGCGCGGTCCAGGTGAGGACGATGTCTCCCGGCCCCGTTCCGGCCGCCGCCACCAGGGTCGAGGTGGTGGGGGGAACGCCCGTCCACAGGGTTTGGGAGGCGCTTGGTCCGCTTTGGAGCAGTCCCGCGTCCACGGTACGAACTCTGAAATAATACGTGGTGTCCGTCCGCAGGCCCGGGTGGGCGTTGTTCCCGGCCCAGGGCTGGGTGGAGCGTAAAACCACCCCGTGGCGGGCGTTTCCGTCGTAGATTTTGGGCGGTCGAAAATAATTGCCCATTCGGGGCGTGGCGGTGCTGGCCATGGATATGGTGGTTCTGGCGAAACTGGAAAGGGTGGAAACTTCCAGGTCGTAGGCCAGGGTGTTGGCCCCCGTGGCGCCGGCCCCGGCATCGCTTCCGGGGTCCCATTTGAAGATCGCGGTGGAAAACCCAACGGTGGAAAAGGCGAAAGAACCGGCGAGCGTGGGGGGCGCCGTCGGCGCAACGGCCGTGGACACTTGATTCTGGTAAATCCGCGTTTGCCGGGCCGCGGCGTTGTCGGAGCCCGACGCCAGGAGGTCGACGCTGTTGGTGGCGTTGTAATCGGCCCAGGCCAAACCGCCGTTCTGAAGGCCCAGATTGGCCGCGCTTTCGACGTTGAATTGGGTAAAACCGAACCCTCCGTTGTTTCGGTACACCCAGATTTCCACGTTGCCGGTGGCGGGCCGGAGCCCGATGGCGCCGATGTCCGGTTGGCCGTCGTTGTTGGAATCGCCCACCGCCAGGGCGCCGTTACGGAAACCCAAGTTCACCGCCCCGGGAATGTCGAAGGCGGTGAAGGTGAAACCGGGACCGCCGTTGTTCCGGTAGGCGCGCAACTGGGCGTTCGTCCCGGCGCTCAGGCCCATGGCCACGATGTCCAAAAACCCATCGTTGTTGAGGTCGACGAACACGGTGTCGGCGTCGGAAAAACCGCCCACGCCGGTCGTGGGGTCCACGGGGCCGGTGAACCCCCCGTTGCCGTTGTTCGTAAAGAGATGGAGCCGGCGTCCGGCGGCGGCCTGGCCCGACACCAGGAGGTCCAAAAATCCGTCGTTGTTGTAGTCGCCCCAGGCCACCGCGCTTCGGGTGGCGTAGCCGTTGCCCGCCGCGCCCGGCACTTCAATTTGATTGGCGTCGAAAGTCCCATTGCCGTTGTTGCGGTAAACCCGAAACTGCCGCGCCCCCGCAGGGTCCAATCCGCTCACGGCCAAGTCCAAGTCCCCGTCGTTGTCGAAGTCTCCCAGGGCCGGCTCGCCGCCGTCCAATCCCGATCCGGCGTCCACAGTGCTTTGGGTGAACGACAAAGCCCCGTTGTTGATCGCCACGAGGATTTGGCGGGTGGCCGCCGCGCCACGGTTGCCGGTGACCACGATGTCCAGCCGCCCGTCGCCGTTCAAATCCCCCAGGGCGATTTCGCCCGCGGCCAAGCCGTTGTTCAATCCGAAGACCTCGGTTTGGGCGGCGTTGATGGCGAACCCGGGAGCCCCGCCGTTGGTGTAGACGCGCAGTTGCCGGGTTCCACCGGAGGTCTGTCCGCTCATCACCAAGTCCAAGTCGCCGTCGCCGTCCATGTCGCCCCAGGCGACGCCCCCCTGGGTCAAGCGATCCGCCGCGGTGACCGGCTCGATTTCGATTTGGGCCGGGTTGTAGGGAAGGGCCAGGGCCACGGGCAAGTTCCCCCGCAAAAGAAAGACGAGGAGGCCCCCGGCCGAAAGGAAAGAGCGGGGCCCAAGAAGCGGCACGCTGTTTTTCGCCGATTTATTCGCCATAAGAAGTACAGAGATTCATCTCTAAAGCATACCCCCTGGCACGGATTTTGCAAGAGCTTGCCGTCCCGTACGTGATCCGGCGATTTTGATAACATGCCGTCCATGAACGTCGTCGTCGTGCACTACGCGGAACTGGGCCTCAAAGGCGGAAATCGCCGAATGTTCGAGCGCAAGCTCATGGAAGACATTCGGGCGCGCCTGTCGCCCGTTCACGCCGGGCGGGTGCGGCTGGAGTCCGCGCGGGTGCTCGTGGAGTTGACCGAAAACCATTCGCCCGACGCCGTCCGGGCCGAGTTGGGAAAAGTCTTCGGAGTGGCCTGGTTCGCCTTCGGCCGGTTGTTGCCCTGGGGGCCGGGGAACCCGGGATGGGACGCCTTGGCGGACGCCGCGGTGGCGCTCGTGCGTTCCTTTCCCCAGGCCAAAACGTTCAAGGTGTTTGCCCGCCGGGCCGTCAAGCATTACCCGCTGTCTTCCCAGGACATCTGCGTGCGGCTGGGAAAGAGGATCGGCGAAGACACCGGGTTGTCCGTCGATTTGGACCACCACGACGTGGCGGTTCACGTGGAAATCCTCACCAAGGAAATTTGTTTTTTTGCGGAGCGAACCCAGGGATTGCGGGGGTTGCCCAAAGGATCCTCCGGGGAAACCCTGTGCCTGTTTTCCGGGGGGATCGATTCGCCCGTGGCGGCCTGGCTCATGATGCGCCGGGGCGCCCGGGTCCACTACCTGCACTTTCATCCATTCCGGTCGGCGGCGGAAGTTCGGGATTCGAAAATTTTCGAATTGGACCGGGTGCTGCGCGCCACCAGCCCGTCGTCCAAGCTTTACCTGGTTCCCCACGACCGCTATCAAGTGGCCGCTTCCCTGGCGGTGCCGGTCGAATACGAGACCGTCTTTTTCCGCCGCTTCATGTTCCGCGCCGCCGAGTCCCTGGCCCGTCGGGAGGGCTACAAAGCCTTGATCACCGGGGACAGCCTGGGCCAGGTGGCGAGCCAAACCCTCGAAAATTTAAAAGCCGTGCAAACGGAACTGACCTTGCCGGTCTTTCAGCCGGTCATCGCCTACGACAAAGAATCCATCGTCCGGCTGGCACAGCAAATCGGCACCTACGAACCGTCCATCCGCGCTTACAAAGACTGCTGTTCGCTCATGGCCAAAAAACCCAAAACCAACGTGGCCACCCCCGTCGTTCGGCGGCTGGAAGAGCAGTTGGACATGCCCCAATTGATCGAGGAATCCCTGGCCCAGGCCGAAATCTGGGACGGCGCCGCGCTTCGCCCCTGGACCCGGGGGGCGTACAAAGAAAAAACCGGCGGGAAGACCCCGCCGGTTTTTCCGACTTAAATTCCGCCCGCTGGCCGGCGGATTCGATCTCTCCCGCCGATCAATTCTTGTTTTTGGTCACCATGTTCGTCAGGATGCTGATGAATTCCATGGGCAGGGGGAAAAGGATCGTGGTGTTTTTGTCCCGTCCGATCTCCACCGCCGTTTGCAAGTAACGCAACTGAAGCGTGACCGGCTCGGCGGCGATGATTTTGGCCGCCTCGGCCAATTTTTGGGAGGCCTGGAATTCGCCCTCCGCCGCGATGATCTTGGCCCGGCGATCCCGTTCCGCCTCGGCTTGGTGCGCCATGGCCCGCTGCATCTGTTCGGGCACCTGGACGTCTTTCACTTCGACGATGGAAACCTTGATGCCCCAGGGGTCCGTCTGCTGGTCGATGATTTTCTGAAGCGTGGTGTTGATTTTCTCCCGGTGCGACAGCAGCTCGTCGAATTCCACCTGGCCGAGGACGCTCCGCAGGGTGGTTTGGGCGATCTGCGAGGTCGCCAGCATGAAGTCCTGAATTTCAATCACCGCGCGCACGGGGTCGATCACTTTGAAATAGCACACGGCGTTGACCTGGCAGGGGACGTTGTCTTTGGTGATGACCTCCTGAACGGGCACATCCAACGTCACCGTCCGCAAGCCCACCTTGACCATCCGGTCGATCAGCGGCCACAGGAAAAACAGTCCGGGCCCTTTGGCGCCGATCACCCGCCCCAGACGGAAAATCACCCCGCGCTCGTACTCCGGAACCACGCGCACCGCGTTCACGATGACGATGAAGGCGATGATCGCGATGGGCAGAAACCCGATGCCGAATCCAAACATGTGTTGTTCTCCTCTCGATGAACGAACGTCTTAAGACGGCGGCCCCACCCGAAGGCGGGTCCCCAGCACTTCCAAAACTTTCACCCGGTCGCCGGGTTTAAACGCCTCCACCCCGTCCGCGGTCCAGAGGGCCCCTTGGACGAACACCAAACCGTCCGGCCGCACTTCGGCCGTTTGGCCCCGAAGACTTTCCGCGCCGGTGCGCGGCGGCGCCCGCCGGGCCTGGAACACCTTCCGGAGGGCCAAGCCGAAATAGGCCGCCGATCCGGCCAAGGTCCCGACGATGAGAGGCCAGGACACCCGCCCCGCGGGCGAATCGCCGTCGAACAAGAGGAACGAGCCCAGGCCGAAAGCCAGCAGGCCGCCGAAAATTAAAAGCCCGTGGGAGGAGACGATGAGGTCGACGGCCATCATGATCAATCCGGCGACCAAAAGCACCAGCCCGGCGGTGTTGATCGGGAGGATTTGAAGGGAAAAGAAAGCGAGGACCAGGCAGGTGATTCCGGCGATGGCGCCCAGGCCCACCCCCGGCGTTGCGAACTCGTACACGAGGGCGTAAAATCCCAGAACGAGCAACAGGTAGGCGATGTTCGGGTGGCCCAGCACATGAAGGCCCCGTTGGGCGGCGCTCATGGGGTGATCGACCCGGGTCGCGCCGCGAAATCGCAGAGTGAACGTCCGGCCGTTTTTGCGGACGACCCGCCCCTCGAGCCGATCCATCAATTCCGTTTCGTCCGCCGCGAGCAAATCCACCACGTGGTTCGCCAGGGCTTCCTCCGCCGTCAGGGAAACGCTTCGGCGCACCGCGTCTTCCGCCCAGACGGCATTGCGGCCGTGGGCCGTCGCCAATCCGCGGATGTAAGCGGCGGCGTCGGAAAGGACTTTCTCGCCCAGGACGTCGGCGGTGCCCGTGGAGGGCGCCGGGGCGGATCCTCCCGTCGGGCCCCCGCCCAAATTCACGGGGTGGGCGGCGCCCAGATGGGTTTCGGGGGCCAGAGCGGCCACGTCCGCGGCCATCGTCAAAAAAACGCCGGCCGAAGCGGCCCGGGCGCCCCGGGGCGCCACGTGAACGATGACCGGGTAGGGGGCGTTGATCATGGCCTGGACGATGTCCCGGGTGGCGTCCAAAAGCCCCCCGGGCGTATCCAGGCGAAGGATCACGGCACCGACGCCCAGGGCCTCGGCCCGTTGGAAGCCGCTCAAAAGATGGTTTTTGACCGCCGGATCGATCGGACCGTTCACGTCCATGACGAGGACGGGCCGCGGGGCGGCGTCTTCCCCTCGAATTTCCGCGAAGGCCGGAAGGACAATCAGGGCCAATAGCCCAAGGCGCGTGGAGGCCCGCATGGGCCCATTTTACCAGTTCGCAGCCGGTCCGGCGCAAGGGAAGTTCGAAAGTGCCTTTTTTTGCCTTTATTGCCTTTCGCGCTAAAGCAAATTCCATGCCAAGATCCCTTGCAAATAAGCTATGCAGGGGCTATACATGATTCAGATCAGGCTAATAGCTATACACCAAGACCGAAACCCTGGAGGCCCTGATGAGCTTTACGCGCACCTTCCCCTCGATCGTCCGATCGATTTCCCGTGTCCGAAGCGCGATTTTCTCCAATCCAGGCCCCCATCCCCGATTTGTTCAACACGATGACACAACGAAACAAATTCGAGTCGCATCAAACCCTAGGAGGGAACACATGAAGAAAATGGCAAAAGCGCTTCTGATGATGGGCGCGGTGGTGATGGCGGGCGCGGCGATGGCGGCGACGACGGACACGGTGGTGTTGACCGTGACGCCGACGGGAACGAAGAGCCTGTCGATCGACCGGGTGAGCTACGACTTCGGCGCTCTGAACCTGGGCACGACGGGGAACATCTCGTCTTCGTCCACGGTGACGAACGACGGAACGCTGGCGGCGACCTGGGCGATGCGGGTGAGCGTGGACGACGGGGTGTGGGTGGCCAGCACATCGGTGGGCGCGGACCGATACGCCCTGTATTCCCTGCTGAACGCGGCGGCGCCGGTGTCGGCGGACTTCAACTCGGGCGGCGGTTTCGACGACGTGGTGGTGTCGGCGGGCGCGGGCTTGGGCCGGGTGTCCACGGGGACGAACTACACGGGCACGCAGAGCGGCGTGGGCGTCTTGGCGGGCACGACGCGGGGCCTGTGGTTCCGGCTGGACATGCCGACGTCTTCGAGCGTCGCCACCCAGCGGTCCTTCACGGTCGAAGTGGAGGCCCAATAACACCAGCGGCACGGTTTGGATGAGCCTTTCCTAGGTTTGATCGCCGGGTCGGCGGGGTATTTTCCCGCCGACCCGCGGCGGCGGAGAGGCGTCAAGCGGACAACGAGGGAGGACGCACATGATGAAACGGATGAAAGGGCTCTTGATGGCGGGGGCGGTGGTGGTGATGGCGGGCGCGGCGATGGCGGCGACGACGGACACGGTGATTTTGACCGTGACGCCGACGGGGACGAAGAGCCTGTCGATCGACCGGGTGAGCTACGACTTCGGCGCTCTGAACCTGGCCACGACGGGCAACATTTCGTCGTCGTCCACGGTGACGAACGACGGAACGCTGGCGGCGACTTGGGCGGCGCGGGTGAGCGTGGACGACGGGGTGTGGGTCGCCAGCGACACGGTGGGCGCGGACCGTTACGCCCTGTACGCCCTGCTGAACGCGGCGGCGCCGGTGTCGGCGGACTTCAACTCCAGCGGCGGCCAGGACGACGTGGTGGTGTCGGCGGGCGCGGGCTTGGGCCGGGTGTCCACGGGGACGAACTACACGGGCACGCAGAGCGGCGTGGGCGTCTTGGCGGGCGCGACGCGGGGCCTGTGGTTCCGGCTGGACATGCCGACGTCTTCGAGCGTCGCCACCCAGCGGTCCTTCACGGTCGAAGTCGAGGCTCAATAACAATCCCGGGCGGGGCGGACGTCGTTTCGTTCGTTTACGCCCGATGAACGACAGCACGAACAACATCGACAAAAAATGGAGAACGACATGGCAAGCGGTTTGAAGCGTCGAACGCGGTGGGGCGCCCTGGCGGGGTTGGCGGTCATCGCCGTCCCTCTTTGGGCGAAGCTGTCTTTGGGGGTCCGTTTCCCGGACATCGTCCTGGAAAACGTCAACCCGGGGATGGTCTTGAACCTCCGGCAGGCCAAGGGAATGCCTTACGTCGTCATCAACCAGTCCGACTTTCCCGTGGACGTGGTGGTGGACGTGGAGCTCCCGGGCCCGCAACACATCGACCCCAAAGAAGGCTACGAGCCCGCTCCGACCAAGGAGTGGGTTCAGGTGGTGCCCAATCGGTTCCGGTTGGGGGCCGGCGACATCGGAACGGCGGAAGTCATCCTGTCCGTGCCCAAGGACCCGGCCCTGATCGGCAAGCACTACCAAATCAACCTGCACGCGCGCAGTCTCGGCACCGGGCAATTGGCCCTGGCGGTGAACCATTACATCCGGTTCTCGGTCGGGTCCATGGGACCGGGCGCCTTGGCCAAGGAGAAAAACCGCGTGGCGGTGGGCAAGCTGGACTTGGACATGACGCCGACGTTGCGTCTGGACAAAGTGCCCTTGGGCAAACCCATCGCCCTGGAGGTCTTGGGGGGGACGCTGAAAATCACCAACCGCGGCGACGATCCGGTCAAGCTGAAATTCGCCAGCAACCGCGTTATCGCCAGTTTGCGCGAACCGGGATGGACCGATCCACCCCATCCCGAATGGCTGTCCATGAAACCCGCGGTCGTCAAGGTCAAGCCGAACCAAGTCAAACCGGTGAAGCTTTTCCTGAACATTCCGGACGCGCCGGAAAACCACGGGCAAAAATTCCAATTCCTGATCACGGCGGAATTGGCCGACCTGGGAATCCCGCTTCAGTATTACTCCCGGGTCTACGTGACCACGGAATGAGGGGATCCCGTTGATTCCCCATTTCCGAAAGGGTTCCAACCGGCGGGGCGATCGGCGACCCCCCGGGGAAACGCCTTAATAGAGGTACCTAAGGATAAGGAGTTGAGCGACTCTTGAGCGCGACAAACGGTCGAACGATCTTCCGGCGGCTTCTGCCGGGGTTCCTGTGGGGAACCCTGTTGCAGGGGCTCTTGGTCTTTGGAGGCCTCCCCCTGGGAGCGGCCCCCACGGACTCGCTGTCGTTCACCGTCTCCATCGTGGACGCCGACCCGCCCGCGGCCATCGCCGACGTCAGTGCCTCGTCGACCGTGACCCCGGGTCAAGCGGTGCTCACCTGGACCGCGCCCGACGAGGACGCTGTGGGCCTGAACGGCGAGGCCGTTCAATCCTACGTGGTCAAATACGCCACCTTCTCCATCGCGAGCCTGGGCGGCAATTCCGCCCTCTGGTGGACCCTGGCCTCCACCGCGCCCTTCCCGCCCGTCCCGCAAACCCCGGGGAACGGCGAAATCATGGTGGTCAATCTCGCGCCCACCACCCGCTACTACTTCGGGGTCCGCTCGCTGGATCCCACCGGCAATCTCTCGCCCATCGACACCACCGCCCCGCAGGCCACCGTGCTCACCGGGCCCACGGACTTCGAAATTCCCGCCCCGGTGTCCGGCGTGGCGCTCGCGAACAACGCGGGCCTCTACACGATGACGTGGTCCTCCACCACGGTCAACACCGATGGCACTCCGGCCACCGACATCGTCGGCTACGAAATCCACAGTTCCACGGACCTCTTCGGGTCCTTCGGTTTGGTCGTCTCCACTCCCGGCATCGGGGGCGGATTCTCCTTCACGCCGGATCCGATCAACGATGTGTTTTACGTGATTCGCGCGGTCGACAATTCGGGGAATCGGTCTCCCCTGATCGACTCCAATTTCCTCCACGTGACGCCGACGGCCATCTTGGGCCTGGTGGGCAAATCCACCGACGGTTCCATGACCCGGGCCTACGTGCCGGAAGGGCTGATCCCGGAGGTGAAGGCGGGCGGCGACCTCCTAATCGGGATGAGCGTCAACAGCCAGCCGGCCTACAACCGGGACGCGGCCCGTACTTTGGGCACTTACAATTTGACCTTCAGCGGGCCGGGGGCCGCCGCCAACGCGGACTTCGCGATGTCCCGGCCCAACATGAACGTGACCTTGCAATACGCCGCCAACGCCGGGGCCAACGCCTCCAACATCGGCGTCCTCTGGTGGAACGGCTCGGCCTGGGTCAAGTTGGGAATCGATCCTTCGAACGTGGACGAAACCCTGCGCACCGTCCGTTTCGACACGGGCCTGCCCGGCATCTATCAAGTTCGCTTCTATCAAAAGGCGGATGGCTTGTCCCTGGACCGGGCCGCCGTGTTCCCCCGGGTTTTCTCGCCCAACGGGGACGATGTGAACGATCGGGTCTTCTTCGCCCTGGACAACCCCAAGGGGTCTTCCTTCACCGGTAAGATTTTGGATCTCTCCGGCGGCTGGGTGGCGGACCTGCAAGCCGCCGGAGCCGGCGCGCCCAGCCCCGACGCCCTGGCCTGGGACGGCCGGGATAAGACTGGACATATCGTTCCCGCGGGGGTATACATTTATAAGATCGAAGGCGAAGGACGAACCTTCACGGGCACCGTTGTGGTGGCGCAATGAGCCCGCACCCGGAGAGACAACGATGAGGATTCACCGACGATGGGGACGCCGCGCGGCGTTGGCGGGGGCGATGGCCCTGGCCGGGATGCCCTTGCGCGCGCTGACCTTGAACACCAACGGCGTCCTCCCCCGGCTTTTCTCCCCGAACGGCGACGGCATCAACGACGTCGTTTATTTTTCCCTCAGCAACCCCGCCCTGTCGGACGTAACCGGCCGGGTGTTGGACGTGTCGGGCGGCGAAGTGTCGGACCTGGCCCCCGCCGGGGCTTTCGGCCCCACGCCCGAAAGTTTGATGTGGGACGGACGGGACCGGTCCGGGCGGGTCGTCCCCTCCGGCCCTTACCTGTTTGAAATCCAAGGAGACGGCCAATGGATCCGCGGCGTCGTGGTGGTGGTGTTATGACTCAAGCCAGCGTTCTTCGCGCCACCCGGGCCGGGCGCCTCTTCTTGGCCGCGGCGCTGACCGCCGGGCCCCTGCGGGCCTTCGACGAATTTTCCGTCGGGGCGCGGCCCGCGGCTCTGTCGGGCGCCTTCACCGCCGTGGCCGACGATGTTCACGGCCTTTACTACAACCCGGCGGGTTTGGCGTTGCTGCCGCGCCCCGAGTTGACCGCCTATTACGCCCGGCTTTTCCCCAACCTTTCCGATCAAACCCGAACGGCGCTGACGTTCCTGGGCGGAGCCTGCCCCCTGCCCTTCGACGGCCGTTGGGGGGGCGCCGGCGTCGGATACACCGAATTTCGCGTGGATTCCCTTTACAAGGAACGGCAACTCGTTTTGGGCTACGGCCGCTCCCTCTTGGCCGACCGATTGTCCCTGGGGGTCGGACTCAAATCGCTCCAGCGGGTGTTCGGCGACACCGCCGACACTTTAAACGCTTTTTCCGGCAACAACCCCGGCAACCGGACCGGGGCCATCGACCCGGTGTTTCAGGGCGGCCACGGCGCCACCGCCATTGGCTTGGACGTGGGCGCCCTGTACCAGCTTTTTCCCCAGTGGCGATTGGGCCTGGCGTTGGCCAACCTCAACCGGCCCGACCTGGGCCTCGCGAACGACGAAAAATTGCCGCTCATCGCCCGGATGGGCGTGGCGTATCAGCCCAAGTTCATGACGGTCAGCGCCGACCTGACCCGGCGGACGTTTTTGAACAGCCGGCCCGACAATCGGATTCACCTGGGGGTCGAGCGCGGGTGGCTCTTCCGCCGCTACGGCACCTTGAGCCTTCGCGGTGGCGCCGGTTTCGGGGGCCGCGATTACCGCCAGGTGACCTTGGGCGCGGGCTACGAAGTCAACGGCGTCGTTTTGGATTACGTTTTCACCGTTCCCCTGGGGGCCTTGGACCAGACCGGCAACACCCACAACATCGGATTGTCCTACAAGTTCGGCCGGGCGCCGGCCGAGGACGAACTGTTGGCGTTGATCGTCGAGGAACGGGACGCCACGGCGCGGGCGGAGGAAGCTCTGCGGTTGGCCGAGGCCGAATCCGCTTTCGTGAAGGACGAACGCAATCGATTGCTCCAGGAATACACGGCGGAAATCGACCGGTTGAAAAGAGAAGCCGAATTGAAAAAACCCGCGGCCGCCCCGGCCAACCGGGTGCTGACCCCCGAGGAACGGGCGCGCCTGGCCCGGGAAAAAGCCCTCCGCGAATACGCCGCCGCTTTTGACGCCGCCTACCGGGGGTATCAGGTTCAAGTGGAGCGGGGCGCGACGTTGACCGCCCGGCTTGAGAAACTGAACGCCTTGACCGCGACCTATCGGGACAAAGGGATTGATTTGTCGCGGGCCTTCAAGGAGGTTGAAAAGGTCAAAACCGAATTGGCTCAGGTGTCCACGGATTATCGTTTGACCCTGGATTTTTACCGCAAGAACGCCGCCCAGGGCGCGGACGCCCAGGAGCAAATCTCCCTGTTGGAACGGATGATCAAGAAATACGCCCGCGCCGGCATCGACCTGTCGGAAGCCCAGAAGGAACTGGCGAAATTAAAAGGCGGAAAATAGTCCCCGTCCCATGAAAATCCGCACCAAGATCGCGTTCTCGTCCCTTTTCTTCCTGGCCGTGTCTTCCGGCGTGGGCGCCTGGTGTTATTTGAACATCCAAAAAGAAGAGCGGGCCTTTGACGACAGCCGTCGGGCGGCCCGAACCCGGGCGGCGGTGGCCGATATCGATTACTTCGTCACCCGGCGGGTGCGGGCCCTTCAAAACTACGTGCTGCTCAACGACGAGGCGGAAAAACTTCAATTTCAACAGGCGGGGACCCAAGTGCTCCAGCGCCTCGCCGTTTGGCGTAAATCCGCGGTTCGTCGGGAGGCCAACGACCCCGACCTCCCCGCGGTCGCCGCGGCCTTCGACTCCTTGTCCGGTCCATCGGAAAAAATCGATGCGCTGATGGAGAAGGGGCGGCGAACGGAAGCCATGGCGCTGGTGGAATCGGATTTTGTGCCGGCCAGCGTCAGCGCCCTCAAAGCCATCGCCGACGCCAAAAATCGGTCCGAGGCCTCGGCCATTCAGGCCGAGCAGGACATGACGGCCGAACTGCGACGAAATCATTGGTCCCTTTTGGCGGGCGTGGGCCTGGTGGTGTTCTTCGGGTTGGTGTTCTTGGTTTCGTTTTACCGTTCCGTCATTCACCCCATTCAACTCATGAAGTCCTGGGCGGACCGGGTGGCTCAGGGAGAACGAAACGTTCCCTGGCGCTTCCCGGGGAAAAACGAACTGACCGATTTGGCGACCAGTTTGGGCGAAATGGCGATTCAGTTGACCCGGCCCAAGGCCGCGCCGCCCCCCGCCCCGGCGCCGGCCGCCGCGCCCGCCCGAGGCGCGATGCCGCCTTCGGAAGCGCCGGCAAAAGCCCCGCCGGCCCTCGATCTTCCCATCGCGCCCGCTCCGGTCCCGGCGGCCAAAACGCCGCCGCCCCCTAAAATCCAACCCGAGGAATTCGAAGAGGCGGTGGAAGGATTTCGGGAAATCTTGGCGCAGATGGCGGGGCAAACCGTTTCGAAATCCCACAAAATCGGCTGACCGGTCGGTCGCCGCCGTGGTACAATACACCCATGTTCACCCCCAACATCGATGAGAACGGCCGCCGGGCTCGCGCCCGGGGCGGATGGATTTTTCTGATTTTGGCCCTGGGAACGGCGGCGTTTCTCCCCCGCCCCTGGACCTGGAGCACCGGCGCCCTTCCGATTGGTTTGGCCGTGGCCGGGCTGTTTATGCTCTTTGAGGCGCGCCGATCCTGGTGCGCCCTCCGAGCCTGCGGCGTCAAAACCCCCCTCTAAAAAACCTCGGACGTCCCTTCGGCGTCCATCGCCCGGAGAACGATTCCCCGGGCCGATTTTCCCTCCGATGACGGACCGTTAATTTTTGAGGTAGGTTTTGGCTTGGAAGCGTTCCGGGGAAAAATGGAACGCCGGTAGGGAAAAAAGGGAGTCGCAACCGTCGCGCTGGACGAGCACCCGCTGGGTCTTGGGGTTTTCCGGGCCGACCCGAAGGGTTTCCGACCGGCCCGAGGCGTAGCGCACCGTGAGGCGGAGGGTCGGGGGGCGTGGGGCCTGGCCGGCAGCGAGGGGCGGATCGATGAAGTCGTCCGCCATCAGTTCCCGCAGGGCTGCCAGAAAAGGAGCGACCTTCTCCGTCGAAGCCGGACGCCCGTTGACCGTCCAGGCGTCGGAATCTTTAATCAACGCGAAGGCGCCGCCCCGGGGCTCCGCCTTGACCTCGACGATATCTTCCGACGACGCCGTCAAGAGTCGTTTCTCCCGCCAGGCGTTTAAATTCAAATCGATGCCGTCCCGCGTCCACCCCCCCACCCGATAAACCGCGTCGGTTGTCGGCAACCGAACATAGGCGTGGTTCCCATCGGAGCTCGTTTTGCCCAAAACCCATTCGAGGGGCTCTTTGGCCCCCGGCCCCCAAAGGCTCACCCGCACCCCCGCCGCGTCGGTCACGTCGTAGAGTCCGTGGCTTTCCGCGCGCCGCGTCAGGACATCCCCGCCGGTGATCCCCCGGAGGCCGGCCAGGAAAGACGCCACCGCTCCTTCGTCGGCGGGGAAATCCATCGGTTGGCGCAGGCGCCAATGGTCGTTGGCGTATTCAAAAGTGGCGGAGAATGGCGGCCGGGCGATGACGAGCTTTTCCAGACGCTCGGGAACGACCGGAAGGGGGGGCTTCTCTTCCGGTCGGGGAATTTGCGTTAAGGCGTAGACGAGCGCCAAGACGCTCACCAGGACGGTCAATCCACGCAACCATTTAGGCACGGGGCGCCTCCGGTCGGGCGTAAACCCGCTGAACGTGCGCTCGGAGAATTCGTCGGTGGCGCCAATGGAAGAAACCGGCCAGCACGATCAACGTCGGGATCAGAAAATACCCCGCCGCCTTGGCCGCCCGCCGGATTCCGTTCGACACGGGCCGGAGCGGCCGGAAAGGGGAGTCC
Source organism: Elusimicrobiota bacterium (assembly GCA_016722575.1). Taxonomy (NCBI): domain Bacteria; kingdom Pseudomonadati; phylum Elusimicrobiota; species Elusimicrobiota bacterium. The sequence continues at coordinate 560,377 of JADKIY010000001.1, forward strand.
TTGGGCGGAATCGCCAGATAGTTGCTCTCCTGGGTCATCCAATGGGCGAGGGCCAGAATGGAGAGCGCGTTGCCTTCCGGGTTCGGCACCTGGGGGTTGGCGAAAAAGGAAGTGCCCAGGACGACGAGGCGAAGGTTTGCGATGGGCCGGGCGGGGGTCCGATGGGTGGTGGTGGATCCTTCCACCACCACGGCCAGAGGGAACGGACCGAGTTGGTCGCTTTTGCCGGATTTGGCAAAAGTCGCCGGAGATTCGGATTTTAACTGCGTGAACAGACTTGGCGGGTCGACGTTGTAGAGCCCAGGCCAAATCCAGCTTTTCGCCGAAGAGCGGGCCAGGACCGTGCCCCGCAGGGTCGACGGTCCGTTGAAATTAAACGACAGCGGGTTGGCGTAGGGGAAGCCCAGGACGTCCAGGTCCCGGGTGGCCAGGTGCTCCTTGTTTAAATCGTTGGAAAGGACGAAAGGCCAGTATTTGACGTAGAACGTCGTTTGGGCGCTTCGCATGGCGATGTTCTGGCACTGTTCGTCCATCAGGAATTCCCGGCTGACGTTCACGCCGTAGTGCTCCAGCCAGGGTTCCAGCCCGGTCACTTGAGCCATGGACCGGAAATTCTGGGGCATGATGACCCGGCGATTCAAGGCCACCACCACCGGGATTCCGTCCACCAGGGCTTGGTCCAGGGCGTCAAGTTCCGCCGGGGTCAGGGAACGTTGGGGACCCAGGAGGAAAATGCCGTCGGGGCGATGGACGAGGGAGGCCGTGCTCAGGGCGGGGGTGTCCACGATGAATTCGTCGAAGAGTCGGCCCGCCGGTCCCTGGCGGATGAATTCGGGGGACACTTCCTGGTGGTTCGAGATGAAGTAGAGGGTCTTTTTGGATTTCTGCGTCATCGAGCGGACGCGGCTGGAAATTTCGTATTCCAGGTTGTCCGTTTCCTTGACGAAGGGGATGACGTCCTGCTTGTCCTGATAAAAGAGCGCGAGGCCCATGTACCCCTCGCGGACTTGGAATTGATCGGAGGCCACCTGGGTGAATCGGCCCGGTTGGATGTTGAGCCGGCGCGTTTCCAGGACCCAGGCGTCGGATTCGTCCGGGGATTTGATGTCGACCGTGACTTTCCCGCGACCGGCCGAGCGGTATTCGTGAAGAAGTTCCCGGAGGTACCGGCCCTGGCTTTCGTAGGGCTGGGGCAAACCCGGCGAAAGGTAAAGCCGAAGGATCACGGGGTCTTCCAGGGAATTCAACAACGACCGGGTGGCGGGCGAAAGGGAATAACGGCGGTGGCTCGTCCAATCCAACCGAACGAAAAACCGATCCGCCAGCAAGTTCACGAAAGTCAAAAGGCCCAGGGACAGGGCCAAGCCCGTCCCCGACAGGAGGCCCAGACGTCGACGACGTTCGGCGGCGGGGGTCGTCATCGCCATCGCCGGCTGTTGTAGCCGGCCAAGGTGCCCGCCAGGGCCAGCGCTGTTCCCGACAGAAAATAAAGGATGTCCCGGGAGTCCACGACGCCTTTCAAAAAGCCGTCCAGGTGGCGGTCCACGCCCAAAAAGGCCAGAAGAACCCCGGGGGCGCCCGGGACAAACTGAGCGCTTTTTCCCACCAGGTAAAACGCGAAACAAAAGAGGAAGCCCAGGAGAAAAGCCACGACCTGGCTGCGGGTCAGCGCCGAGGCCAACAGGCCCAACGCCGAGAAAAAGACGCCCAACAAGAGGGCGCCGACGTAGCCCGCCAGGACTTGGCCGACGTCGGGCGGACCGAGGAACAGCAACAGGACCGGATAAACCAGCGAGAGCCCGAGCATCACGATCCACACGGCCAGGGCCGCGGCGTATTTGCCCAGGACGATGTCGACGTCTTCCAGGGGCAAGGTGGCGAGGTTTTCGATGGTCCCGGTCTTGTATTCCTCGGCGAACAGCCGCATGGTGAAAGCGGGCAGGAAGATGCCCAGGAGGAGCGGCAGGGGGCCGAAGAATTCCTCCATCGTCGCCTGATTCGAGAGGAACAGGGAGGAGGTCCAGAACCAGCCGACCAGGATAAAAAACAGCCCCAAGGCGATGTAGGGCGTCGGGGAATTGAAGGATTCCTTCCATTCCTTTCGCGCCAAAAGACCCGCGCGCCGCAGGTTCATGCGCCCTCCCCCGTCAGTCGCTCAAAAATATCGTCCAAGGACTCCGATCGTCGGCGCAGTTCCAGGAGGGCCCATCGGCGGTCGACGGCGAGGCGCACCAGGGGATCGCGGGGGTCTTCCGCGGCGGTCACGTGATAGCCCGTCGCCCCCGGTTCCGTTGCGTCCGCGGTTTGGACGGCGGTGACGCCGGGCAGTTTTTCCAAGGCGTCGGCCACCTCCCCGGCGGGGCCCCGGAGTCGAACGTAGACGGTTTCGGTCCCGGTCCGGTGGGCCTGAAGATCCGCCACGGTTCCCTGGGCGGCGATCTTTCCTTGGTGGATGATCAAAAGGCGGTCGCACATTCGCTGGGCTTCCGGCAAAATGTGGGTCGAGAGCAGGACCGTTTTTTTCTCTTTCAAGCGAAGGATCAAGTCCCGGACGTCTTTTTGCTGGTTGGGGTCCAAGGCCGAGGTCGGCTCGTCGAGAATCAGGATTTGGGGGTCGTGGAGGATGGCCAGGGCCAACCCCAGACGCTGACGAAAGCCTTTGGAAAGCTCCCCCACGTCCTTGTGCATGACGTCGGTCAGCGCGCACTCCTCGACCACCGGTCCCCGCCGTTTGGCGAGGAGCGCGGCGTCCATGCCCCGCAGGCGGCCGAACAGGTCAAGGCATTCCCAGACGCCCAGGGATTCGTAGAGGGGGTTGATTTCCGACAGGTAGCCGATGCGCCGGCGGGCTTCCAGGGGATTTTCGAGGACGTCGACGCCGTCCAGGACGACGCGGCCGGCGGTGGGGGGAAGGTAGCCGGTCAAAATCCGCAAGGTCGTGCTTTTCCCGGCGCCGTTGGGACCCAGGAGGCCCACGACTTCCCCGGGTTCGACTCGAAAGGAAATGCCCGCCACCGCGCGGGTGGGGCCGTAATCTTTGATGAGGTTTTGAACGTCGATCATGGGGGTGGCATCAAAAACCGATGGAAAATTTTACAAAAAAACGGCATGGATCCTTACGGAAAGCGGCGCCACAGTTCGTTCAGAAGTTCCGCGGTGTCGTCCCCGATCACCGTCCGATACACCCCGTCCCGACGGCCGTAGACCACGCGGGCGGGAATGGAAACGTCCAGGAGCCGGGGTCCCGCGCCGGTGGACGTGACCGCCCCCGCGGGAACGCGCACCGGGCGGCGGGTTTCGAAAATCGAAACGACGGCCAATCCGTCGGAATAGGACAAGTGGGTGACGGTTTCCCCTTGAACGTCGAATTGGCCCCGGTTTTCGAGGGAGAATCCGAAGGGAAGTTCGGTCCGCTCCGTGGACGCTGCGCCGGCCGGTTCGGAACGCCCCGCCCAACCGCAATCGTCGGTTCGTTGGGCGTCGTCGGATTTCAAGTTGAAAAACCCCTCTTCAAAGTCCACGTCGGGCTTAAACCGGACGAAGCGCACGGCGGCGGCGTAGGGGGTGCCCGGTAGAAAACGGCGGCTGGCCAGGAGGACGCCCGTGGCCTGGTCGAACCACAGGGTTTGGTGGGGTTTGCCGGCGTCCACGGGGGTCAACGTGAGGGCCCAGGCGGGCCGGCCGGCGACGTCGGCCTGGGCGGGGGCCGACACGCGGTAATTTTTGGAAAGGCGCGCGAAGGCCCGAGTCGATTTATCCGCCGCGGGTTGGCGGTGGGCGGGCCCTCGCCAGGCTTTTCCTTGGCGGGGGAAAAAAACGATTTCGTCCGTGCCGCGGCCCAAAATGACCCGTTGGACGCTTCCGGCGGGGGAGAGGTATTCGAAGCGGTAAAGGCCCGGCGCGGCCACGTAAATCCGGGCTTCTTCGGCGCGCACGCGGCCGTCGCCCCACTGGGTGTACGCCAACTCGCCGGCGTACGCCCGGGATTCGTCGTTCAGGGCCCGGCGCATCAATTCCTCGGAAGAGGGGGCCGCCGCGCAACGAAAAACGGCGGCGACCAGCACGACGCCCGCTCCGGCGAGATTGTTAGTCGTTCGTCCCATTGTAGGAGGCCAACTGCGCGGAAAAATCCGACGCGTAAAAATCCGAAGTCGGAACGGGACTGTCCGACGCCGTTCGGGCGTGGGCGGCCAAAAACGGCTCCAGACGGAGCGTTTCCTCCTCCGCCCGGCCGCCCCCAAACCCCCACCACGCCAGACCGACCGCCAGGGCGGCCGCGGCCACGGCGCCCAAGGGAATCCAACGGGGCCCCCGAAACCACAGAGCGGTCCATCGTTCGCGCCAGCCGATTCGAAGAGTTTTGCGGATCAGTTCGGTTTTGAAGGCGACCGGCATCGCGCGCCGGGGGGCCGCCGCCAGGGTCGACTTGATCCGTTTCAAATCCGACAATTCGGCGCGGCAGTCCCCGCAGAGCGCCAGGTGCTCTTCCAAAAGGGCGATTTCCTCGACTTCCAAAACGCCGTCGGTCAGGGCGGACAGCAAGGAGTGGGGGTGGGCGCTCACAGGGGATCCTCGGAGGTCTCAAGTTCCCTCGCCCCGGGGCGGCCTCCGGTCGTTTGGGCGGCGAAGAATTGCCGCAGCCGGCGCCGTCCCTCGTGAAGACGGGAACGCACGGTGCCCAAGGGGCAATCGAGAATTTCCGCGATGTCGTCGTAGGAGTAATTTTCCAAATCGCAGAGGACGACGGCGGATCGGTACAACGGGGGCAGGTCGTTCAACGCCCGTTGCACCGCGCGGTCCCGTTCGGCGCTCATCAGAGTGTCGAGCGGGTTCGGGTCCCGGCCGACCAGGGTCTCCGTGAGGGGGATCCCCTCCGTCGCCGCGTCGTAGGAAATCGAGTGCCGGTGCTCGTAGCGCCGGACGTTGTCCAGGAAATGGTTGTGGAGAATGCGGCACACCCAGGCGTCGAAGGGGCGGGCGAAATCGAACCGGTCTCGGTGTTGGAAGGCGCGGGCGAAGGCCTCTTGGGTAAGGTCCCGGGCGTCGGCTTCGTTGCCGGCCAGGCGCCAGGCGAAATTAAAAACCTTGTCCCCGTGCCGTTCCATCAAATCCCGAAAGCGGTCCGCGTCGAGCGCGGCCCCGGCGGCGGAGGCCGCCGCGAAGGCGTCGGGGGTCATCGTGCCGATCCGCCGTTGCGGGAGAGCGTGGGTGGCCATGGCGTTTTCACCTTTCTCGGACAGACCCCGTTCGGGGAACGACCCGGCGCGGGAGTCGCCCGGGTCGTTCCCGTGGAGCTCGAGGTCCGAAGCGCCGGTCGAATCACGATCGGCCGTTGTTCAAGTTATTTCGACACCGGGGCCGCGGCGGGCGCGGCGGCGGTTGATTCCGTCACCGGGGTCGTGGTCGTTCCTTCGGCCAAAAGCGTCAAACCGGAAAGCGCGCCGACGAACAGGATCGAAACAAGCAATGTCTTTTTCATTTGATTCTCTTTTGCGGGCGGGGGAGTCCCCCGCGTTGCTTCAACGGTCGTGGCCGTCGCTTTCCATACGTTCGGATGGATCGGAAGTTCGGCGCCCCAGCTCCACAATGTGCCAGGTGGCCCAATTCAAGGGCAAGGACACAAAAAGAGATCGAGAACTCAATAGGATTCGGTCGGGGTCCCCTATCAATTCCAGGGGGATCCAGAGGGTGATTCGCCGGGGTTCCCGGTCCACCTCGATGGATTTCCAAGGCAATTCCCGGCCCTGGTCGAAGACCCGATGCCGAAGGGCGCCAAAATCGATTCGCAGCTTGGGCATGTGTTCGAAGGGAACCCCCGCCCGGTAGCCGAAGGCGAACACTTGAACCCCCGTGCGATTGCCCAGGGGGCGCTGGTAGGCCACCGTCACCACCAATTTGCCGTTTTGAACGCTGACCGTTTTCGTTTCGACCCCCACGAATTTGGCGCGCTCCCGGTCGGAATCTTCCGGGGGCGGCAAGCCCTTTTTGTCCAAATCCAAAAGGGGAAAATCCCCGAACAGCTCGTTGGTCCGGATGAAAGAAAGAAGGTAATTTCGATCGTAGGCGATTTGGGTGCGATGGCGTTCGAGGGCCCGCCGCTTGCCTTCCCGTCGCTCCGCGGAAACCGGAAACGTTTCCCATTGGGCCAGGGCGCGAAAGGCCCCGGGAGGGGCGAGAGGTTGATCCGGGCGATGGCCGGGGGGCGACGGCCAATGGCGCAAGTGCACCAAATACGGGTACACGGTCGGGGCGAAGTCCGGTCCCAGGTCCCAGAGGGCGACGTTCAAAAAAAGGGGCAGGGATCGATGATCGGGGTGCTGGTCCCCCGGGTGCGAAACGAAGATTTTGGTCGGGCGAAATTCCCGGAGAAGGGATTTCAGGTCGTTGACGACTTCCTCCCCTTTGTAGGGAGCGCCGGGCCGGTAGGCATTGGCGTAAGGAACTTTGGACACGCGGGTGAGCATGCTCCGGTAAGGCGGTCGGCCGTCCCAGCGGGAGTTCCAAATTTTCAACGTCCCGTAGTCCGGGTATCCCAGGAAAGTGAGGGACGCGCTGCTGACGCCCAGGACGCCCATCCCCGCGACGGCCTCGTGGTGACGAAGGAGGCCCATGTTCTGCATGGCTTTTCGCCGAAGGACCGGGTGTTTTTTGTACGCCATGAAGGCCCACTCGTAATTGTCGCCGTAGGTGAAGTACACGACGCGGAGGGGGAGGCCCCGGTCCACCGCTTCCTGAATCAAACCGCCGCAACAGAGGATGTCGTCGTCCGGATGGGGCGCCAGAACCAACAGCCGGTCGTCGTCCCGCAGGGCGACGGTCGTGGTGGCCAAACGCACCTCCGTCGGCGCCGCCCGGGGCCGCCGGGGGCGGGGGGATTTTTTTCGAGCGGTCCGGACGGCGGGGGCCGCGGGAGAAGACGGGTCGCCGGGGCCCCCGGCCGCGATCTCTTCTCCGAAGATCCCGGGCGCCAGGAGCATCAGGGCCAAAAGGATCATTTTCTTCAAGGGAGGTCCCGAACGAACAAAGCGACCTCGTGGACGGGCGGTTCGCCGGGCAGGAACCCCGGGAGCCGGCGGCGTCCCTCCTCCCGAAAACCGGCGGAGGAGAAAAAGCGGAGAGCCTCCGGGTTGTCGGCGCGGGCGGCCAGGTGGACGCCCGACGATCCCTTTTGCCGGGCGTGTTGGAAGAATCGTTCGATCAGGGCTTTTCCAAGTCCGCGTCCCCTGGCCGACGGATCGAGGTTGAGGTGCAGATGGGACGGCCAACGGTTTAAAAGCCCGGGAGTCCGATAGTTCCCGGGGGTCCCGGGGCGGATCAAACGGGCGATCAAGGCCCAGGCGGTCGGTCGAACGAAGAACCCCCGGAGCGCGGCCCGTCCAAAGGCCCGGGGGACCACGCGGCCGGACATGTCCCGCAGGTAGCGCCGAGTGTCCAGGCACCCGGTGAGATACCCCGCGATGTCCCCGGCCCGCTCGGCGACGAAAAGGGCCTCGGGTTCCCGCTCCGCGTAATAATCCGTCAGCAGGTCGGCCAGCAACGCGGGGTCGCCGGCCAACCCCGGCGAAGGGTTTCCTCGATCGGCGGTGGAGACGGCCAGGCGTCGCAACGCCGTCCGATCTTCGGGCGCGAAAGGCCGGACGATGGGATCCGTCATGGGACGTTATTTTATCACTTCCCCGCCGAGCCCCCGGCTCCCGGGCGATTCGCGCTTTTCGGTGGCCACCGGGGCAACGACAATCTATACTTGTTCCCGTGCCCCGGACCGGGGCCCCTCGAGACCTCGGGGAACCCTTTTAAGGAGCGTTCGATGACACGATCGTGGCGAAGCGGCGCGGCGTTGGCGTTGGCGGTGTTGGCGGCGGCGGGCTGCGATCGTTTGCGGCGCCCGCCCGCGGTGAAACCGCCCGATCCCCTCTGGGGCCAATACATCGCCGGCCACACCGTGGGCATCGTTTCCCGGAAAACAAAAATCGCGGTGCGTTTCGCGGTGGATGTTTTCGACAAGGAACGCGTCGGCCAGGAAGCTCCCGGCGTACTGGATTTCGATCCGTCGATCCGCGGAACGGCCACCGTGTCGGACCCCCGCGAGGTGGTGTTCATCCCGGCGGAAGATTTGACCCCCGGGGCCTTTTACAAAGTCGCGGTGCACCGAAAAGCCCTGGGCAACCTTCCCGAAAAACTTGACGACTACGAATTCGTTTTCCAAACGCTTCCCCGGACCTTCGAGGTGGAAATCGGCGGTTTGACGGCGGAGGACACCGACGGCTTTATGGCCTTGAGCGGGGTGTTAACAACCGCCGACGCCGAAGAAGCCGAGCCGGTGGAAAAAGTGGTGTTCCCCCAATGGTCCGGCGCGCCGTTGAAGGTGACCTGGACCCACGACGCCGAAGGGCGGCGGCACGAATTCACGGTTCGCGGCCTTAAACGCGAAGCCGACGCCCAGTCCCTCCACGTCAACTGGTACGGCGGCCCTTTGGGCGTGGAAAACCGCGGGGAGCGCACCATCGAAATCCCCGGCTTGAACGATTTTAAAATCACCAACTTCCAAATTGTCCAGGCCGAGGAGCGTTATTTTGCGGTTTATTTTTCGGACAAATTGGATCCGCGTCAAAATCTAAAAGGATTGATTCGCGCCAGCGTGTCGCCCTTCACCCTCCGCGTGGAAGGCAACGTGGTGAAAATTTATCCGGACCGGCGGACCTCCGGCAAGGTGACGGTGAACGTCGAAGCCGGCGTGCGCAACGCCGCCGGTTTCGCCTTGAAGGAAGGACGGGCCGAAACCCTCTCCTTCGTGAGCGAAAAGCCCCAGGTGCGCTTTTCGGGCCAAGGGGCGATCCTGCCCGACAACGACGTCCTGTCCATTCCCTTCGAGGTGATGAACGTTCACTCCGTGCAGGTGACGGCGTTCCAGGTGTACGAGGACAACATCGGCCAGTTCCTCCAGGGCAACCGCCTGGACTCCGACACCGAGTTGGGCCGGGTGGGCCGCCACCTGTGGCGGAAAACCCTGCATTTGTCGGCGGCCAACCCCGACCAATGGCAGCGCTATGAACTGGACGCCACGGATCTGCTTAAAAAGAATCCGGGCGCGCTCTTCCGTCTGACCCTCTCCCTCAACCGAAGCAATTCCGATTTCGCCTGTTCCGAACAAGACAGCGCCGTGCCGGTCAAGACCGAGTCCACCCCCAAAAACCAGGACGACATTTATTGGAACGAAGGGTCCGGCTGGGACGGCATTGAGAACTGGTATCAGGACGGCAATCCCCAGTGGACCGACCGGGAAGACCCCTGCAAAGACGCCTATTTCATATTCGGCAGCGGCGTGAAGGACGCCCGGAACTTTCTGGCCTCGAACATCGGACTGTTGGCGAAAACCGACGCAACCGGACGGGTGACCCTCGTGGCCACCGATCTGCGAACGGCGGCTCCCCTGTCCGGCGCCGCCTTGTCGATCCGCAATTTCCAGAATCGGGAAATCGGGTCCGGACGCACCGACGGCGACGGGTTCGCGAGCGTGGCCGTGACGGAAAAACCCTTTTACGTTGAGGCCGAGAAGGACGGCGGCAAAGGCTATTTAAAGATGAGCGACGGGACGGCCCTGCCCACCAGCCACTTCGATGTGAGCGGCGAAAAAGTCCAGGAAGGCCTGAAAGGATTTATCTACGGCGAACGCGGGGTTTGGCGTCCCGGCGACGACATTCATTTGGTCTTCGTCCTGGAGAACAAAAACCACGTCGTCCCGGACGACCACCCGGCCACCCTGCGGCTTTCCAATCCCCAGGGCCAACTGGTGGACACGGTGACCAACGCCCGGCCGGTGAACGGTTTTTACCGCTTCGATCTCAAAACGGCGGAAAGCGCCCCCACGGGCACCTGGAACGCCGAAGTCCAGTTGGGCGGCAGCTCCTTCTCCAAGGCCCTCAAAATCGAAACCGTCGTTCCGAACCGCCTGAAAATTGAATTTTCCGTCGGGGAGGAGCCGATCCCGGCGGGGGATTTGAACGGCACCGTTTTTTCCCAATGGCTCCACGGCGCCACGGCGTCGGGTCTCAAAGCCGAGGTGGCCGTCCGCTACAAGTCCCAGGGAACGCGTTTCGCGCGCTTTGAAGACCATCTCTTCGACGATCCCACCCGGGAAATCAAAGGGAACGAGGAAACCCTCTTCGAAGGCCGCCTGGATCCCACGGGGCACCTCGCTTTCAATTCCGATCTGGCGACGGACGCCCCGGCCCCGGGCATGGTCTCGGCGCAATTCAAGATCCAAGTCTTCGAAGAGGGCGGCGCTTTCAGCGTCAGCCAGAAGGCCTTCGACTTCGCCCCCTTCAAGCGGTTCGTCGGTTTGAAACTGCCCAAGGGCGATCAGGTGCGCAACATGCTGTTGACGGATAAAACCCACGCGGTGTCCTTGGTGACGGTCAACGCCAAAGGCGAGCCGGTCAAAGTGCCGAAGCTCAAAGTGGCGCTCTATAAAGTTCAGTGGCGCTGGTGGTGGGATCAAACCGGCGAATCCTCGGCCCAGTTCAACACCGGCGAAGAAAATCACGTGATCAAGGAAGGGACAACGTCCACGAAGGCGGACGGCCGGGGGTCCTGGGAGTTTGAAGTCAAATACCCGGACTGGGGCCGTTACCTGGTCCGCGCCTGCGACGAAGAGGGCGGCCATTGCACGGGCCAATACCTTTACATCGACTGGCCGGGCTGGGCGGGGCGCGCCCAGGAGCAGTCGGGCCCCGGGGCCAGCGTGCTCTATTTCTTTTCGGACAAGTCCAGCTACGCCGTGGGCGACACCGCGGTGCTTCAATTGCCGGACGCCTCCCAGGGCCGGGGTCTGATGACGGTCGAAAACGGCAGCCGGGTGTTGGAAAAACGCTGGATCGAATTCACCAAGGGCAAAACCAAATTCGAATTGCCCATCACCGACGAGATGACCCCGAACGTGTACGTGTCGGTGGCGCTCCTCCAGCCCCACGCCGGCAAAGACAACGACCGGCCCCTCCGCCTCTACGGGGTGATCCCCCTCCGCGTGACGGACCCGGACACGGTGCTTCAGCCCGTCGTGAAGGCCCCCGAAGAGTGGCGGCCGCTTTCGGAGGCCACGGTCACCGTCTCGGAAACCAAAGGCCGTCCCATGACCTACACCCTGGCCATCGTCGACGAGGGGCTCCTGGGCCTCACGGGGTATTCCACCCCCGACCCCCACGATTATTTCTACCGGAAGGAGGCCCTGGGGGTCAAAACCTGGGACCTCTTTGATCTGGTGGTCGGCGCCTACAGCGCCAATTTGGAACGGCTGCTCGCCCTGGGCGGAAGCGACGCCCTGGAAGGCAAGGACAACAACCAGGAAACCCGGCGCTTTCCGCCGGTGGTCCGCTTCCTGGGCCCCTTCGCCTTGGGCAAAGGCGATTCCCAAACCCACAAGGTGGACCTGCCCCAGTACATCGGCCAGGTGCGCGCCATGGTGGTGGCCGGGCGGGACGGGGCCTACGGGCGGGCGGAAAAATCCGTTTTCGTCCGGGAACCCCTGTCGGTCCTGACCACGCTCCCCCGGGTGGTCGGCCCCGAGGAGCGGGTGACGGTGCCCGTCAACGTCTTCGTGATGAAACCCGAGGTCAAGGACGTGTCGCTGTCCATCGACACGGACGATCGCTTTGAGATCATCGGGTCCAAGACGGCCCAAATGGCCTTCGCGCAACCCGGCGACGCCCTGACCTTCTTTACCCTGCGCGCGGGGCTTCGGACGGGTCGGGTCGCGTGACCGTGTCGGCCGCGGGCGGCGGTTCGTCGACCCGGTCGGAAACGCACCTCACGGTCCGGGCGGCCAACCCGCCCACCGTGGAAACCCGGGGCGGCGCCGTGGAGGCGGGGCAAACCTGGACGGAAACCGTGGTCCCCCACGGACTGCCCGGCACCAACGACGTCCATCTGGAAGTGTCGGCCCTGCCGCCGCTCAATCTGGAGCGGCGACTGGGCGAATTGATCCGCTACCCCCACGGGTGCGTGGAGCAGGTCACCTCCTCGGTCTTCCCGCAACTTTATTTGCCGGACCTGGTGAAACTCACCGACGCCCAAAAGTCCGAGGTGGAAAAAAACATCAAGACCGGCATCGATCGCCTTCGGGCCTTTCAGGCGCCCAACGGCGGGTTCGTCTACTGGCCGGGCGCCCTGTCGGGCGGTCCCGACGATTGGGCCACCAACTACGTCGGTCATTTCCTGATGGAGGCCGAGAAGAAAGGCTACGCCGTGCCGGCGGACATGCGGGCCGAATGGATCAAATACCAGAAGGGCCAGGCCCAGGCCTGGACGCCCGGGGACCGCTGGGGGGCCATTGAACAGTCCTTCCGCCTCTACACCCTGGCCCTGGCGGGCGACGCGCCCCTGGGCGCCATGAACCGGTTGAAAGAATCGACCGGTTTGGCGTCCCTGGCCCAATGGAATTTGGCCGCGGCCTACGCCCTGGCCGGCCAGGACAAAGCCGCCCGGGAACTGGGACAAGCCACGCTTGAACCGGAAAAATACGATTCCGCCGGTCCCACCTACGGGTCGGCCCTCCGGGACCGGGCGATGATCCTGAACGCCCTGGCCCATCTCAAGGATTTGGACCGGGGCCGCTCCCTGGCCCAGTCCATTTCCGCCGACCTGGTGGCGGAGCGCTGGTTGGGAACCCACGAGACCGCCTACGCGCTTTTGGCCATGGCCCGCTATTTCGGCGCCGACGCCTCGGCCGAGCCGCCGTCCTTCAACTGGTCGGTGGGAACCGGCGCGGCGTCGTCGGTCACGGGCGAAGGGCGCATCTTCTCCAAGTCCCTCCCGGACTTTCCCGCCGGGGGAGCGCCCGTGACGGTAAAAAACACGGGGTCCCGCCGCCTCTTTACCTACGTGACGGTGCGGGGCGTGCCCAAGGCCGGCGAAGAAACCGCCGCGTCCTCGGGCCTCGAGCTCAGCGTCGTGTATTTGAAGAACGGGGATCCGGTGGACGTGGCCTCCGTCAAACAAGGCACGGACCTGACGGCGCAAGTGACCGTCCGCAACCGCTCCGGCGCCAAGTTGGACAATTTGGCCTTGACCCACATCGTACCCTCGGGATGGGAAATCCAAAGTCCCGCCTTTGAAGGCGGCAGCACGCTCTACAAAGGGGTGGAATTCCGGGACGTGCGGGACGACCGGGTGAACAGTTACTTCTCCCTGGCCCCGGGCGCCGCGCTGACCTGGGAAGAGCAATTTCACGCGACCTACGCCGGGCATTTCTACCTGCCCGCCGTCGCCGTGGAGGCCATGTACGACGCCGCCAAGCACGCCCGGACGACGGGGCAATGGGTCGACGTGACGCGTTCCGAAAAATAGCGGCCCGGGGGCGGCGCGGCCTGACGGCCGCGGCCGCGGCGCTCGCCGGATTCGCCCTTCTTTCGATCGCGGCCCTTCCCCGGCCGTTGTTTCGCGAACCCGCGTCGACGGTCCTTCTGGGCCGCGACGGTCGACTGCTGTCGGCCAAAATCGCCGCCGACCAGCAGTGGCGTTTTCCGCCCTTGGACCGCGTTCCCGCGAAATTCAAAACCGCCGCCATTCAATTCGAGGATCGACGCTTCGAACGCCACTGGGGCGTGGATCCTTTCGCGGTGGCCCGGGCCCTGCGGGAGGCGGTCCGTCGGCGTCGCGTCACCAGCGGCGCCAGCACCCTTTCCATGCAGGTCATCCGACTGGCCCGGGGCAACCCGCCCCGGACCCTCCTCGAAAAAATCTGGGAAACGTTCCTCGCTCTGGGCCTTGAACTCACCCATTCCAAGGAACGAATTTTGGCTCTCTACGCGGCCCACGCGCCCATGGGGGGGAACATCGTGGGGCTCGAGGCCGCCTCCTGGCGTTATTTCGGCCGGGCGCCGGAAAGCCTCTCCTGGGCCGAAGCGGGCGTCCTGGCGGTGCTGCCCAACAGCCCGGCCCTCATCCACCCCGGCCGAAACCGCGACCGCCTTCGGGCCAAGCGGGACCGTCTGCTGAACCGCCTGCACGTCGCGGGATATATTTCCGCCTCGGACCTTCCCCTGGCCCTCGCCGAGCCCCTGCCCGACGCTCCCCTGCCCCTTCCGGCCCACGCCACCCGCTTGCTGGACACGTTGATCAAAGACCGGGGCCTGGCGGGACACCGGATTCATTCAACCCTCGATTCGTCGGTTCAATTGGCCGTCGAGGACCTCGTGGCTCGGCGGGCGGAGAATCTCCGCGCCCGGGACATTCAAAACGTCGCGGCCATCGTCATCGATCACCGGGATTTTTCCGTGCGGGCCTACGTGGGGAACGGCGGAATTGACGACGGGCGGGAAGGCCGGAGCGTCGACATCGTTCAAAGCCCCCGAAGCACCGGCAGCACGCTGAAACCCTTTCTCTTCGCGGCGGCCTTGCAGGCCGGGGACATCGGTCCGACCACCCTTTTGCCGGATTTGCCGACCCAATTTCCGGGTTTTCACCCGGAAAACAACGACAATCGTTATCGGGGCGCGGTGCCCGCCCGGGAGGCCCTGGCCCAATCCCTGAACGTGCCGGCGGTTCGCCTTCTTAAGCTCTACGGGGCGTCCAAGTTTTACGCCTTTCTGAAAAAAATGGGATTTACGACGCTCTTCCGTCCGGCGGATCAATACGGGCTGAGCCTTATTTTGGGCGGGGCCGAGGCGACGCTCTGGGACTTGTCCGCGGCCTACGCCAATTTGGCTTCCTTGGCCGGGGGACGGGGGCGGACCTTTCAATCCACCTACCGGTCGCTTCGAATTTTGGAAAGCGATAGGGCGGACACGGACCGAAAGATGGATTTTGGCCCGGGCGCGGCCTGGCTGACCGAGGCGGCGCTGACGGAGGTGGTGCGCCCCGAGGACGAATCCCACTGGCAGGCCTTCGCCAGCGCCCGCCGCATCGCCTGGAAAACGGGCACCAGCCAGGGCTACAAGGACGCCTGGGCCCTGGGCTCCGACGGAAGCCACACCGTGGGCGTCTGGGCGGGAAACGCCGACGGGGAACCTCGGGCCGGTCTGACCGGCACCCTGGCCGCGGCGCCCCTGCTTTTCGACCTGTTCAATCGGCTGGGCGCCGGGGGCTGGTTCGCCCGCCCGGATTTCGACCTGGAGGAAACGGCGGTCTGCCGGGACGACGGGTTTCTTCCCGCGGCGGAGTGCGCGACCGAGAAGCAATGGATTCCGGCCGACAGCCCCTTCGACCGTCAAAGCCCCCATCACCGGCTATTGCATTTGGACGCGACCGGCCGCTGGCGGGTGCACGACGGCTGCGAGGCCGTGTCGAAGATGACGGCGCGGTCCTGGTTCGTCCTTCCGCCGGGCCAGGAATTCTTCTACCGGACACGCCACCCGGAATACCGCCTGCCCCCGCCCTACCGATCGGACTGCCGGGACGACGCGCCCGAAGCCGAAGACTCTTCGCCCATCGACTTGCTCTATCCCGACGAGGGCGCCCGGGTCTACGTCCCGACGGATTTGGGCGGCCAACGGGGCCGGGCGCTCTTCGAGGCGGTCCACCGAAGGGCGGCGGAGGTGCTCTATTGGCATTTGGATGGGCGGTTTTTGGGTACGACCCGGCAATTTCACCAGCAGGCGCTGGATTTGACGGCGGGGGTTCACGAACTGACCCTGGTCGATCGGGAAGGCCACCGTCTTCGCCGCCGGTTCGAAGTGTTGAGCGCCGGGCGCCCGGCGACCCGATGAAAGGCGCGGTGAATTTTATTAGGATGGGACCATGAGATATTTACTCGCCCTCGCCGCTCCGTTGTTTCTCTTCGCCTGTTCGAAACCCGATCCGACGAAATTTAATTTCAAAACCCACAACATCGCCGAGAACGGGCGCGCCTACGGGATCGCGGTCGGTCCCGCCGGGGACGTGTACCAGGCCGGTAGCTCTGTGACGGGGCGGTATATTCCGGGCGGCCCAATCAACGGTTCTCTTTGGATCGGGCATTGGTCCCCGGACCTTCGTTTGCTCAACGCCCGATCCATCGACGGATTGTTCCCGGGCCAGGACGCCGCCTATGGCGTGGCGACCGATCCGGCGGGGAACGTCTATGTCGTGGGATTCGTCGCCGTCTTGAGCGGGGGCGAAGCCCTCTGGGTCGGGAAGTTCGATCGAAGCCTCAACCCCCTCCAATCCTTCACGGGCCAGAGGGGCGTCGAGGGTCAACGGAAATACGGCCAAACCATCGTCGTGGGATCGGAGGGAAACGTCTTTGTGGGCGGCTGGGTGGGCTACCGGCCATCGGAGGCCAACGAGGCTCTGGGCGAAAACGTGGCCCATTACGGCCGGGGCCAAATCCCCTGGCTGGCGAAATTCACGTCGGAGTTGACGCCGCTCAACGAGGTTTTTCGGGACGACGCCGGGAGCGGGCCCCAGCGGGTTTGCGCCCTGGCCCCGGACCCGGCGGGGGGCGTCTACGCGGCGGGCGCCATATCCAGCCGCTCAACGTCGGGGGAACGGCGCTGGTGGGTGGCCCACTACGACCGAAACCTTGTTCTCCTCGGCGAATACGCCAGTCCGGCGGGGGGGGATTTCGAAGCCCGGGGCGTGGTGCTGGCCGAAGACGGGAGTCTTTGGTTGACGGGTCACGAGGGGCAACACGGTTTTGTCGCCCATTTGTCGGGGGACCTCAAGGTCTTGTCCCATCGGTATTTTGAACCCAAACCCCTGCGGGCGGCCCCGGTGGTTCGCCCCTTGGGACTCGCCTTGGCTCCCGGCGGCCTCTGGCTGGCGGGGTTTTTAACGGAGATGGACCGGAACCGGGACGACGAACCCCAAAGCGCCTTCCTGGCCCAAATCCCCCTGGAGGAGGGCGCCCCTCTCTCCATGGATTACGTGCGCACCGAGGGCGATCGCACCTTCGGCTGGGGCGTGGCCGCGGACAAAGACGGGAACGCTTTTGTTTCCGGCACCTTTCACCGGGAACGGGACCGGTTCGACCCGTTGCTCGCCCGGGCCCCCGCCCGTCGATAAAACCGATCCCCTTCCGTCCCTTTGGTAGAATGACCCCATGGGCCGGTCCCTTCGCTTGCCGCTTTTTCTTTTTGGATTCCTTCCAATCACCGCTTCCCTCCGGGCGGAATCGTACCCCTGGTCCCACGCCGTTGAGGGCGGGACGATCCAGTCCCGGTTTCAACCCCCCCGGGGAACGGCTCGACTTTCACCGCCGGTGAATTCTTTCGGGGCCTGGCTCCAAGGCTTGCCGTTAAAACCCGGTCGCCCTCCGGTTCACCTGTATGACGGGTCCCTCAAAAATCGGCAGGACCTCCACGCGGCCGTGGTGGACATCTCCGTCGGGAACAAGGATTTGCAACAGTGCGCCGACGCCGTCATTCGCCTTCGGGCCGAATACCTCCACGCGGCGGGCCGGGACGCGGACGTTTGTTTTCGATTCACCAACGGCGATCCCTGCCCCTGGTCGCGATGGTCCGGGGGCGATCGGCCCTCGGCCCTGGGTTCCCGGGTGGCCTGGTTCCACCGGGCTTCCACGGACACCTCCCGGGCTTCCTTTGAAAATTACCTGTTCACCCTTTTTCGCTGGGCGGGAACCTTGTCCCTCAGCCGGGAACTCGCGGCGGTCCCCAGCGGACGGCCGCCGGAAATCGGCGATGTTTATATTCAGGGCGGCTCCCCCGGCCACGCGGTGATCGTCGCGGACGCCGCCCGGGGACGGGACGGGTCGACGTGGGTGATCCTTCTTCAAAGCTACATGCCCGCCCAGGAAATTCACGTGCTGAGAAATCCCGACACGGGGGCCCCCTGGTTTCCGGCCCCGGCCGACGGGTCCATGAACTCGCCCCAATGGGAATTCCCGGCCCATTCGCTGAAACGGTTTTCAGAACATGGCTGCCCTTAAAGCCGAATTTTTTCGTACGCGGCTACTGGCCTGGTACAAAAAGCACGGCCGCCACGACCTCCCCTGGCGGCGGGGGTTTCGGTCGCTTCGCGACCGCCCGCCGTCCTTGAGCTCTGGGAAAGGGCGGTCGGGCCCGGATCCGTACCGAATCCTGGTATCGGAGCTCATGCTCCAGCAAACCGGGGTCCAAACGGTCATTCCCTATTTTCACCGATTCTTAAAAAGGTTTCCAACTTTTAAGATTCTGGCCCGGGCCCCCCAGGAAAAAGTCCTGGAGCGTTGGTCCGGACTGGGCTACTACGCCCGGGCGCGGAATCTGCAAAAGGCCGCCCAAAAAATCGTCGCGGAACACGCCGGGCGCTTGCCCCGCACCCGGGCGGAGGTGGAGGACCTCCCCGGAGTGGGGCCTTACACCGCCGGCGCCCTCTTATCTTTTGCCTACGATCAGCCCGAGGCCCTGGTGGACGGAAACGTCATCCGGGTTCTGTCCCGGGTCTATGGAATACGCCGGAACACGAAAGAGCCCCCGGTCCTTAAGAAAATTTGGGATTTGGCCCGGACGTTGGTGCCGCCCGATGGCGCGCGACATTTTAATTCGGCCCTCATGGACCTGGGGGCCACGGTGTGCAAACCCGCGAGTCCCGATTGCGCGGTTTGCCCCCTGGCCGCCCGGTGTTGGGCGAACCGGAAAGGTCGTCCATCGGACCTCCCCGTGGTCGGGGCCGATGGTCCGAAAAAACTACTGCACATCCACGCGGCCATCGTCGAGAAAGGCGGCCGATGGCTCCTGCGCCGCCGCCCGGCCACGGGCCTTTACGCGGGGCTCTGGGAGTTCCCGGGGTTGGAATTTAAAGATCCTCCGCCGACGGCCCAGGTGGCTCGTTTTCTTCGGGACCGATTCAACGCCGCCCCCTCTTCGCCCCGACCCCTGGCCGCCCTGCGGCACACCCTGTCCCACCGGGAGATCGTCGTGCATCCCTGGCGTTGCACGCTGGAAAAAACGGCTGGGGGAAACCGATGGTTCCCCGCCAAGGACATCAATCGCCTGGCCATTTCCAGTTTAACCCGCCGCGTGTGGCAACAGGTCCGATTCCATGTCTGACCGTCCCTCGAAATCCAAATTCCTCCTCGGGCCCGTTCAAAAAGCCCTCCGGGAGGAGGGCATCGACGGTTGGCTGCTTTATTTTTTCCAAGGCAACGACCCGCTGGCCCTTCGACTTCTTCGGGTGCCCCCAAAAAAGTTTTTCACCCGCCGCTGGTACTACTTCGTGCCGGGCCGGGGCGCGCCCGTTAAATTGGTTCACCGCATCGAGCCCGACGCCCTCGATCACTTGCCGGGGCAAACTCTTTCCTACGCTTCCTGGCGGGAGCTGGAAGCGGGCCTGGGCCGGGCCGTTCGGGGCGCACGTCGAGTCGCCATGCAATATTCCCCAAAAAACGCGGTACCCACCCTTTCCCGGGTCGACGCCGGCACGGTGGAACTCGTGCGCTCCCTGGGCCCCCGGGTCGTATCCTCCGGCGATTTGGTTCAGCGGTTCGAGTCGGTTTTAGCGCCCCGCCAATGGGAACAACACCGGACCACGGCCCGGCATCTTCATCAAATAATTCTCAAGGCTTTTGATTTCATCGCCCGTTCCGTTCGAGCGAAGGTGAGAACCACGGAGTTCGACGTTCAGCGTTTCATCCTTCGGGAGTACGTCCGCCGAGGTTTGGTGACCAACGCCGACCCCATCGTGGCGATCAATAAGAACAGCGCCCAACCCCACTACGCACCGACCTCGGTTCGGCACTCGCCCATCAAAAAAGGCGATTGGGTCCTGTTGGACATCTGGGCAAAGCCCAAGGGCCCCGACGCGGTCTACGCCGATATCACCTGGTGCGGTTTCGTCGGGAAGAAGACGCCGGAGAAATACGAGCGGATTTTTCAAATCGTCCGCCGGGCCCGGGACGCGGCCGTGGAGTTCGTCTCGAAGCGGCTCAAGGCGGGGAAAGCGGTTTATGGTTGGGAAGTGGACCGCGCCGCCCGGTCGGTCATTGAACGGGCCGGTTACGGCAAAGAGTTCATTCACCGCACCGGCCACTCCATCGGCACCGAGGACCACGCCAACGGCGCCAACATGGACGGCCTGGAGACCCGGGAGCTCCGCCACATTTTGCCAGGCACCCTATTCTCTATTGAGCCAGGGATTTATTTAGAGAATTTTGGTGTTCGAAGTGAGATCAATGTTTTTATTGATGGAATCAAGCCGGTAATTACAGGGGGTCCCGTTCAATGCCGAGCAGTAGAAATTTTTTGAATTGTATTCCGTTTACTAACAAATGTTTTCAGGAAATTTTTAATTAGAATCAATCGGTTGATCTTATTTTGTTTGCATTGTATAATAAGATTAGTTAAATGATCTTATGAGGGAAATTCCGAAAGAACAAATAATTCGCCGAATCCAGGCAGAAAATATTTGGTGGGGTTTAAAACACCAAATCAACGATACATTTTATGGCATGCGACGAAGAGCGTATTTCAAACTATTTATGCCGCTCGTTGAAAAATTGAATGTAAAAAGAGCAGTTGTCCTAATGGGTCCGAGACGTGTAGGAAAAACCGTCATGATCCATCAGGCGGTACAACAGCTAATTGAAACGGGAATTGATCCGAGGCAGATTTGCTACATCTCCGTTGATGCGCCATTGTTTAATGAGTGTGGACTGGATGATTTTATAGAACTTTTTGAAAGTGCCAGTGGTGCAGATTTAAAATCAAAGCAAGCTTTTCTTTTCCTAGACGAAATTCAGTATCTCCGTAATTGGGAAACTCAATTAAAGAACTTGGTGGACACAAAACCCAATATTCGGTTTGTTGCCTCAGGTTCCGCCGCCGCGGCGCTGCGCTTAAAAAGTCTTGAATCGGGAGCCGGCAGATTCACGGAATTCCTATTGCCGCCGCTGACATTTCACGAATATTTGGACCTCTTGGAAAAAAATGTATTGGTCAAGCACAATGAGGAAACAGATTGGTTCGAAACAAATGACATTAATAACTTAAATTCTGAATTCATGAGTTACCTTAATTTCGGAGGGTACCCCGAAGCAATATTCTCTGAGGCGATCCGCGCAGACCCAGCGAGATTTATTAAGAGTGACATCGTTGATAAAGTTCTTCTCCGGGATCTCCCCGGATTGTATGGCATACAAGATATTCAAGAATTGAATTATTTGTTCACAACGCTGGCGTTCAACACCGCCAACGAAGTATCCCTTGAGGGGTTGGCAGAAAAGTCGGGAGTGGCGAAAAATACCATCAAACGATATATCGACTATTTGGAAGCGGCCTTTCTAATTAAAGTGGTCCACAAAATTTCACATAATGCACGTCGATTCCAACGTGCAACGTCATTTAAAGTTTATTTAACCAACCCATCCATTCGAAGCGCTCTTTTCTCTGCTATTGAAATCGATGATCCTGCCATGGGCTATCTTGCGGAAACCGGGATATTTTCTCAATGGTTTCATAATACATCGGATGTCCTATATTACGCGCGCTGGAAAGACGGGGAAGTCGATATCGTGAGTTTAGACCACAAGCAAAAACCAAGATGGGCTGTTGAAGTGAAATGGAGTGACCGGTGTGTCGATAACCTCAGTGATCTCAAGAATGTATTGAACTTCTGCAAATGGAACAAACTCAGTGAAATTGCGGTTACAACAAGGACGGCAACAGTTTTCAAGCATGTGGATCAGCTCCGCATTAAATTTATTCCAACGGCATTGTATTGCTACACCGTTGGACATAATTTAGTTAATCGACTACAACAATAGAACGACGGCTAGAAATTAGCACAAGCCACCACCACGGAACTTTCTGATATGTTTGGTGTCATCTGGGGTAGGAACCACCCCAGGAGGCTGTCATGAAAAAGATTCTCGCCCTCGTTTTAAGCGTCTTCTCGCTCCCCCTTTACGCCCATCCCGTCGATCCGCGTCCCGATAAGCCGTTGGTCCAATTGGCGCTCCTGCTGGACACTTCCAACAGCATGGACGGGTTGATCGACCAAGCCAAATCCCAGCTCTGGCGCATCGTCAACGACCTGGCCGGGGCCCGTTGCCGGGGCTACGCTCCCCGGATCGAAGTGGCCCTCTACGAATACGGCAACGCCGGCCTGCCGGCCGGGGAACGTTACCTCCGGCAAGTGGTGTCTTTCACCGGCGATTTGGACCGCATTTCGGAAAAACTCTTCGGGCTTCGCACCAACGGCGGCGAGGAATACTGCGGCGCGGTCATCAACGACGCCGTCAAAAACCTTCCCTGGGACACCCGGTCTTCCACCTATAAAACTCTCTTCATCGCCGGCAACGAACCCTTCACCCAAGGGGAGGTGAGCTACCGGGACGCCATTCAGCGGGCCGTGGGCCGGGACATCCTGGTCAACACCATCTTCTGCGGCGACCGCCGGGAAGGGATTGAAACGTCCTGGGCCAACGGCGCGGAACGCGGCCGGGGCGCCTACCTGACCATCAACCAGGACCAGCAAATCGCGGTGATGCGCAGCCCCTACGACGATGAAATCGAGCGCCTGGGCCGGGCGTTGAACGACACCTACGTCTACTACGGGTCCCGGGGCCGGGAAGCCGCCCAGCGCCGCGCCTTGGCGGACGAAGGCGCCGTGGCCGCGGCGCCCGCCGGGGCGGCGGTCGAACGGTCGCTTTACAAATCCAAAGGCCAATACGCCGAATCCATGAACAGCGTGGACGCTGTGAGCGGCGTGGCCGGCGGCACCCTCAAGGCGGGGGAACTTAAGAAGGACGACCTCCCCGCCGAATTAAGGGAAAAAGGCGATAAAGAGTTGGAGGAAGCCCTGCGGGCCAAGGGCGCGGAGCGGGAACAGATTCAAAAGCAATTGAACGCCCTGGGATCCAAGCGGCAATCCTTCCTGTCGAAAAAATCCGCGGGGAACAAGGACAGCCTGGACCAGGCGGTCCTGAACGCGGTCCGGTCCCAGGCGTCTAAATTCGGGTTCACCTTCTAATCGGACACCACGAGGCAACGCGCGCGGCCCCCGTTGAAAAACGGGGGCCGCGCGTTTCCCGGAAGGGGTCGGCGGCCCGGTCCCTATCCGGAGGGGTAGAAATCCGGATTTAAAAGGGTAAAATCCACGAAGAAAAAATCGGCGTCTCGAAAGGAACCACCCATGGGACATAAGACGGTATTGGCGGGAGCCTGCCTGCTTCTCGTGGGGGTCGGAGGAGGGAGCGTGGACGCGAAGAATTTAAAGGCTCATGCAAGATCAATGGCAGGGATCGCCGAAGACATTGCAGCGCTTAAAGGGGATTTTCCGCAGTTGTCCGACTTTTCCCCGCAAAAGCATTGGAATGTGGACCGCCTGTCGATTGAATACGCCTTCCGCACGCACACGCCGCGTCATTCCGGCGGATGGACGGCCGCGGTCCCCTCCCCCGACGACGACGGTCTGTGGTTCTACATCGATCTCCACGACCCGGCCTCAACGGCCCAAATCCACACCCAACCCATGGAACCTTCCCGTTGTTTAAACGGTCGGCGCGTGACTTTCCTGATTCTGGAGGGAGGGGCAACAAAATCGGTCCGATCGTCCCTGGCGGCAATTCTTGAAAAACACGGCGTTAAATTCTGTGAGGAGAAGGAGCGGCTCTAAACCGTCGGGACGCCCCCGGGGCGTTCCTCAGCGGAGAAGGGAAAAGAGGTATTCCTCAAGTTTTGTGTAGCCGTCCCCGTCCCCATCGTCGTTCCGGTCCTCGGGGCGGCGCGGGTCCAGACCGTGGCGCCTTTCCCAGTCGTCCGGCATCCCGTCGTGATCAAGATCGGGCGGCGGTGTGCCCCCCCGAAAATCCGGATAGCCCCCGACCTGGTCCGGGGAGTCGATGATCCGCCCCGTGCCCTTCCGAGCCTCTTCAACGATTCGCGCGTCCACGGCGTCCCGGCGGGGTTGGATGGCGCCGGCCAAGGCCAGAACCTCCTCCCAAACGTCGGCGGAGGCCGACGCCGCTCCCACGGCGGGGGTGTCAAAGGGGCGATCCACCCGGAGTCCCTTCCGATTCAACCGAAAGCCGATTCCCGACATCAAGGCGTCGTCCCGGGCCCCCGTGCCATCCACGTTCCCTTGAAGATAGATCCGGGGATTGCCCTCCCGCCCGATGCCGATGGGAAAGGGAAACCCGGGGTTCAAGGACGGTCCCGCTCGAAAGACGTTCCCAAGAAGGTTCAGCCGCAGACCTTCGGTTTGGTCCGCGGCGTAATTCGTGATTTCCGTTCCGACATCGCCCCAGTCGTAAATGGCCGTTTCGACCATTTCGCCCAGGACGTTCCATTTCCGATAGTTGTTTAAGAATACCGGGTTTCGAAACCCGTTGTGGGCCAGCAGACAGCGATAAACCGTCGCCGTGGCCACGTCGTCGATCAGGAGCCCCGCGCTGTGGGAGCCTTTGGCGTGGCGGCCGCGGTTCAAACCTTCGGCGATGAGGCAATGGGAAAACGTGACGTCCCGAAGCCCGCCCAGGGCGCTCACGTTCTCATCCTCGGCCCAGCTCACGGACAGGTGGTCCAAAACGACGTCGTGAACGTCCCCGCCGTAGGCTTCTCCCAAAAGCCCGAGCCCGTCGTTGTTTTCGGGGTTTTTTTGACGCTCGGTTCCTGGACGAATTCGCAGGTGTTGGATCAATACATCGTGGGTGAGAACGGTCACGCCGAAATCCCGGATGAGGATTCCGTCACCGGGGGCCGTTTGACCCGCGACCGTGATGTAGGGATGTTTGATGTAGAGATCTTCCCGCAGACGGATCGTTCCGCCGACGCGAAAGACGATGACCCGGGGGCGGGAATCCAGCAGGGCTTCCCGAAGGGATCCGGGACCGCCGTCCTCCAGGGTCGTCACTTCCAGGACGACCCCTCCGCGTCCGGCCGGCGTGATGGTGCCGAAACCGACGGCGCCGGGAAAAACGGGCAGGGAGCGCGGTTCAAGGGAGTCCGCCCGAAGGGGGGAGCGGAAAGACCCAAAAGCGAGGAAAGCCGCCAGAACACGGCGGCCGAATCGGTGGTCGGGATGGCCCAGGTTATTCGTCCCGGTGATCCAGGTGGTGGCGGATGTCCTTCCCCTGGACCATGAAGATCACGTCTTCGGCCACGTTGGTGGCGTGGTCGCCGATGCGTTCCATGTTCCGGGACAGGAGAATCAGGTCCACGTATTGGGAGGAGTGGCTGGGGTCTTTCTTGAGGAGATCGATCAGGCTCGTGAGGGCCTGGGCCTTGAGGCGGTCTTCTTCCTCGTCCTGCTTCAACACTTTGTCGGCCAGGACCACGTCCCGTCGGGAAAAAGCGTCCAGGCTGTCCCGGAGCATCTTCTGGCTGATTTCCGCCATTTGGGTGATCATGCTGATTTGGGGGACCGGCGACTCCTTGAACAAATGGTAATAGCAGGTCTGCCCGGCGTTGACCGCTTGGTCCGCGATCCGCTCGAGGTCGGAATTGATCTTCATGGCCGCCGTGATCAACCGCAGGTCCGCCGCCATGGGTTGGTGGAGGGCGATGAGCTTCAGGCACCGGTCGTCGATTTCCACGTGCATTTGGTTGACGAGCTTTTCGGATTCAAAAACTTCCTGCGTGAGCTTCTCGCTCCGCTCCCGAAGGGCCTTGACCGCCTTTTGAATCATTTCCTCGGCGATGGCCCCCATGCGGAGGAGCCGCTCTTTCAGCTGGTTTAATTCTTCGTCGAAATGTCGTTCCATGGAAATCTCCTTATCCGAAGCGCCCCGTGATGTATTGTTCCGTCCGCGGATCCCGGGGCGATGTGAAGATGCGCGCCGTCGGACCGAACTCCACCAACTCCCCCAACAAAAAATACGCCGTCTGGGACGACACCCGGGCCGCCTGTTGCATGTTGTGCGTCACGATGACGATGGAATAGGCCTTTTTCAATTCCTGGATCATTTCCTCGATGCGCCCGGTGGCGATGGGGTCCAGGGCCGAGCAGGGTTCGTCCATCAAAAGGACTTCCGGCTCCACCGCCAAAAGGCGGGAAATGCAAAGGCGTTGTTGCTGCTCGGGCGAAAGGGCGAGGGCGGGGGTGTCCAGGCGGTCTTTGATTTCGTCCCAGAGCCCCGTGGCCCGGAGGGACTTTTCCACCACCGCGTCCAGCTCCTTCCCCCGGAACAAATGGTGGACCCGGGGGCCGTAGGCCACGTTTTCGTAGGCCGAAATGGGAAAGGGGTTGGGGCGTTGAAACACCATGCCCACGCGTTTTCGAAGGCCAATCAAGTCGGCCTTGGGGGCGTAGACGTCCCGACCGTGCAACAGGACCTGTCCCGTCACCCGCACGCCGCGGATCAGGTCGTTCAGGCGGTTGAAGGTGCGCAGGAGCGTCGACTTGCCGCAGCCGGAGGGGCCGATGAAGGCGGTGATGGCCTTGTCCGGTATGGCGACGGAGACGTTTTTGAGGGCGTGAAAGGCGCCGTAATAAAGATTGAGATCCCGCGCCTCCAAAATCGGGGCGGGTTCCAACGGCGCCGTCGGGGCGGCGGGGGTTTGTTCCCGGGGCCTATCCAAAACGTCCGGAGACATAGTCGGCGGTCCTTTCCTGGGCGGGGCTCGTGAACACTTGGCCCGTGTCGCCCACTTCGATCAAGTCGCCCATCAGCAAAAAGGCGGTGCGGTCCGAGGTGCGGGAGGCTTGCTTGACGTTGTTGGTCACAAGCACCACGGACATGGATTTTTTCAGGCCCTGGAGCGCTTCCTCGATTTTGGCGGTGGAAATGGGGTCCAGCCCGGAGCAGGGCTCGTCCAGCAGCAATACCTCGGGTTGAAGCATCAGGCTACGGGCCAGGCAGAGGCGTTGTTGCTGGCCGCCGGACAGATCCAGGGCCGAGGAGCCCAGGCGGTCTTTCACCTCGTCCCACAGGAAGGCGGCCCGGAGGCTGGACTCGATGCGGTCTCCCCAGGCGCCCGCCCGGTGGGTGAACCGAAGGCCCAGGCGCAGGTTGTCGGCGATGCTCATGGGGAGCGGCGTGGGCACGGCGAAAACCATGCTGACCCGGCGTCGGAGGTCCGTGGTGTCGGCGGCCGCGTCCAAAATGTTTTTCCCGTTGAAAAGAATCTCGCCCTCCACAGCCAGGCCTTCCAAATCCGTCAGTCGATTGAGGCAACGCAAGAAGGTCGTTTTGCCGCTTCCAGCGGGGCCGATGACCGCCAGGATCTCATGTTCCAAAACCGCCAGGGAGACCTTATTCAAAAGGACGGTCTTCCCGGTCCGAACCGTCAGGTCCCGGGCGGCCATTTTTTCCCGGCTGGGGGCGGCGACCGTGTTCATCGTTTAAGCCTCCGGCGGATGCGGGAACGGATCAGGATGGCCGTGAAGTTCAAACCGAAGGTCAGGACCAAAAGGACCAGCACCGTCGCGTAGAGGATCGGCATGGTGGCGTCCACGTCCGGGGATTGGGTGGCCATGACGTAGACGTGGTAACCCAATTCCATAAATTGTTGGTTCAGTCGCTTGGGCAGGTAAGGCAGGTAATAGGCCGCGCCCGTAAACAGAATCGGCGCCACTTCGCCGGCGCCGCGGCTCACGGCCAAAATCGTCCCGGTCAGGATTCCGCCCGTGGCCTGGGGCAAAAGAACGTGGCGCACCATCTGCCAACGAGTGGCGCCCAGGGAATAGGCCACTTCCCGGTGGGCCCGGGGCACGACGCGCAGGGCCTCCTCGGTGGCGACCACGACGGTGGGAAGCGTCAAGAGCGCCAGGGTGAGGGCGGCCCAGAGGATCGCGGGCTGGCCGAAATAGAGCGCGCTGTTGAAAAAAAGTTTGTCGAGGCCCCGGCCGACGAACTGGATGAAAAATCCCAGGCCGAAGAGCCCGAAGACGATGGCCGGCACGCCGGCCAGGTTTTGAATGGCCATGCGCACCAGGGGCACCCATCGGGAATGGTCGGGGGCGTATTCCCGGAGGTAAATGGCGGTGGAGACCCCCAGGGGCACGACCGCGATCGTCATGAGGATCACCAGGAACGCCGTGCCGAAAATGGCCGGGAAAATGCCGCCTTCCGTCATGCCGGCCGAGGGGGCCGTCGTCAGGAAGGCCCAGGAAATGTGGCCGACGCCGTGCCACACGATATTCCCCAAAATGAGCGCCACCAAGAGGATCACGCCGAAGCAGGCGATCCCGGTCATCACGGTGAAGGCGACGCTCGTGAAGTTGATCCAGCCCCGCTTCATTTTCCCACCAGCCGTTTTTGAAGTCGGTTCACCCACACCTGTCCCGCGAGGTTGATCAGGAAGGTGAAGACGAACAGCAGGACGCCGATGAAAAAAAGCACGTGGTAATGGGGGCTCCCGTTGACCACCTCGCCCAATTCCGCCGCCACCGTGGCGGAGAGACTGCGGAAGGGCAGGCCGGGATTCCAAGAGAGGATGGCGGCGTTGCCCGAGGCCATCAGAACGATCATGGTCTCCCCGATGGCCCGCCCGAAGCCCAGCACCGCGGCGGCAAAGAGGCCCGGAAAAGCCGCGGGCAAGACCACCCGCCGGGCGGTTTGCCAGGGCGTGGCGCCCAGGGCGATGGACCCGGCGCGAAAGCTCTGGGGGACGGCGCTCAAGGCGTCTTCGGCCACCGTGTAGACGATGGGGATCACGGCCAGCCCCAGGGCGAAGCCCGCGTTCCAGGTGTTAAGCCGGTAATCCAGACCGAAGGCGTTTTGAAGGAAGGTCGCCATGACAATCAGGGCAAAGAACCCCAGCACCACCGAGGGAATGCCGGCCAAAAGCTCAATCACGGGTTTGACCACCTCCCGCAGGGCCGGCGGCGCGAACTCCGAGGTGAAAAGCGCCGCGCCCAGGGCCAAGGGCAGGGCGAAGAGCAGCGCCACCGCCGTGGCCTTGAGCGTCCCCGCGATCAAGGGCCAAAAGGAGTATTTGGGTTCTTCCGAAACGGGCTGCCACACGTAGGTCGTGGCGATGTCGCCGGTGGAGGCCGATCCGGTGCCGAAGAGCCGCCCCAGGCCCGCCTCGGCCCGGGCTTCGGGCGAGGTGAACAGCGGCAGGGCTTCTTTGCCGATGAAGACAAAGATGAGCACCAGGCTCACAATCGCGAGCCCGGCGCTCAGGCGGATGGCGCCTTCGATCAGTCGTTCGGACCAGCGGCGCTTCATTTTTTCGAGGCGGCCTTCTTGAGGGGGAAATAGCCCACGGAGCTCACGACGCCCTGGCCTTCCGGCGACAGGACCCAGTCGATGAATTTCTTGAGGTCGCCCGCGGCGGGGGCGCGAAGGTAGAAGAAGAGGTTGCGGCTGGCGGCGTATTTCCCCGAGAGGATGTGGCTCTCATCGGGCAGGTAGGCCGGGCTTTGGTTGTCGGCTTTGACCGCCACAAATCGAATGCCCTTGGCGTAGGCCGCGCCGCCGTAACCGATGCTTTTGGGGTCCCGGGAGACGGCGTTCACCACCGCCGAGGTCCCCGGCAGGCTTTGGGCCATGGGGCTGAAGTCCTGCTTGTTCAGCATGTGTTCCTTGAAGAACACGTAGGTCCCGGAATTATTTTCCCGGGAGTAAAGGATGATGCGCCCGTCGGCGCCGCCCACGTCTTTCCAATTGGTGATCTTGCCCGTGTAGATGTCTTTGATCTGGGCCATGGTCAATTCCTTGACGGGGTTTTTCGAATTGACGTAGATCGCCACGCCGTCCTTGGCCACCGGAATTTCGATGGCCGTTCCGCCCTTGGCGGTCAAATCCGTCTTTTCCTTGTCGCTCATGGGCCGGGAGGAGGCGCAGATGTCCGTCGATCCCGACAGAAGCGCCGAAATTCCCGTGCCCGAGCCCCCGCCCGTCACCTGCACGACGGCCTCTTTGTGGGCGCCCATGTAGGTCTCCGCCCACCGCTGGTTCAAGATGACCATGGTGTCGGACCCTTTGACGGTGATGTTTTGGACGGCGGTCAGGGGGGAAGCGGCGAATAGAACGGACGCCGCCATCCCCAGGAATTGTTTCCTCATTTTTAAACTCCTGTGATTGGCGTATGGAAGGGAGGCCGCGCGCGGCGACCGTCGGCTCAGATTATCAATTTCCGTCCATCAGAGGAAGACGATCTCCGTCACACAGAGTTTACACGCCCGCCACAAGGGCGCAACACGCTTTCGTTATGATGGATTTAAATGAATGAGGGAAAAGGAGAATTTATGGCTCCCCCTCGTTCCTCGCTTGTCATGGCCGTTGCTTGCGGGTGGTCCCAAACCCTGGCCGCCCCGCTGTTTTTGGTTCCTTTGTCCTACGCCCCCCTCCCGGCCGAAGAGGCCGATGGGGTCCCAACGGCCAAAACCCCGCTCCGCCGCACTCGCTTCGGGGATTCGATGGTCGATGATGGAAAACGGACTTTCGAATCGACGGAGAACGTCCAAGCGTCCAGGGGGCTTTTGCCTTCGATGCGACCATCCCCTTTCTTTATTTTCAGGAGGCAAAACGCGTGATTCGGTTTCCCTGGCGGCGGGCGGTGGGCGGCGTTCTCAGCGTCGCCTTTCTGTTCACCCAGGTCCTTTGCGCCCACGCCGTTGAAAGCAACTTTTGGGCGGATCGATCCCAGGCGGCGAGGAAAATGCGGCAGGGGCCGGGGTTCGACGTGGCCGCCTTTGCCGGAGACGCGCGGCGGCAGGAAACGTTTTTGGCCTCTCTGGCCGGAACTCCTCTTCAACCCGGCGCCACGCCGGAAATCGCGTTTAGCGCTTACCCGGCGGGAACCCCCCTTCCGACCCCCTTCCCGGCGTCGGCGGGGAACGCGGATGCCCTGTCAAAAATTCTTCCCATTCTCTCCCGGCACGGCACCCTTCGTGACGTGCGCGGGCCCCTCGATCCCAACGAAAAACCATCGGCCATCGTGGTGTGCATTCAGGACGTGCATGGCCACCGGGCGATTCAAAGCCGCATCGCCTCCCTTTTGCAAGGCCTGTTTGAAGCCGTTCCCGGCGCGGTGGTGGCCCTGGAGGGGGCGGCGGGCCCCGTGGATCCCTCCCCCTTTCGCCGTTTCGCGGCCTCCTCCAACGCCGCCGCGGCGTCCTTTTTAGCGAACGCCGGGCTCATCGGCGGGGCCGAAGAAGCGCTCCTCCGCGCGGAACACCCTCCGCGGGCTTTCGGCGCCGAAGACCCGGAGCTCTATAGGACGAATGTTCGGGCGATCAAGGAGGCCGCCCCGCGTCGCGCCGAATTGGGGGCGTCCCTGGGGAAATGGCAGGCCGGCCTTCGAGACGCCAAAACCCGCCTTTACCCGCCGTCCCTTCTGGAATTCGACCGGCAACGGGCCGCGCACGAAACGGGGGCCTTGAACCTGGGAGCGTACGTTGAATTCCTTCTTAAGCAAAACGGGACGCCTTCCCTGGCCGCCCTTCCCACCGTCGCCCGTTTCTTGGACACCTACCGTCTGGAGAAATCCCTGGACATGGAAGCCGTTCGGAGGGATCGGGCCTCCCTCATGGAAAAGCTGGTCTACCGGTTGGGGTCCGCGGATTTGGATTCCCTTTTGCAGGCGTCGTTGGCTTTCCGGGCCGGAACCTTTGCCACGGGTCCCTATTACGCCTACGTGAAAAGCGCGGTGGCCAAGGCCGGACTCTCCCTGGATCGATTCCCACATTTCGCCACCTATATTCGATACGTGTTGGCCGCCGATGCCATTAAACCGGAAGTTCTTTGGAAGGACATGGCCGGCTTGGAAGCCTCCACGGCCCGGGCCCTTTGCGTCGAATCCCGCCAGTGGGACCTCTACGAAGCGGATCGGGACCTCGGGTTGTTGGCCGGGCTGGTCCAATTGTCCCTCACGACCGAAGCGTGGCGCCAATACAAGGACCGGCGGGAGGCGGTCGCGCGTTTCCCGGACCGATTGGCGGGTCTGTTGGGCGAACCGCCGTCTCCCCGGACGGACTGGGTCGAGGGCCTCGATTCCTTTGAAGCGTTTTACGCGACGGCGGAGGAGAGGAACCGCGCCCTCGTGGACGGCCTGTGGCGCGGCGGAGCGGCGGCCGGCGGCGAACTTCCGGTGGTTCTCTTTGTGGCGGGCGGTTTTCACTCCGACGGGGTGGCGGGGTTGTTGAAAGAAAAAGGCGCGTTGGTCTTGACCGTGACACCCAAAACGACGGATTTCGCCGAAAACAAGGCACCGGATCCCTTCGAGCTTTTCGTGGGGGAAAAATCTTCCCTGGAGGGGATGTTCGAATCCCCGCGGATCACCCTGGCGGAAACGCTGTCCATCGGGGGAACCATCGGGCGAAGCGTCCGGGCCGACGCCGTGCGCGTTTTGGGCCCCGCGGCGGGAGCGCTGGCGGAACGACTTTCAAATCCCGGGAGCGCTTCCGCGGACCTCCCTTCGAACGTTGAAGAAATTGAGCTCGCCCCGGACGGACGGTCGGGCGTGGCCGTCTTGGGATCGCCGGGGGGAAAGCTTCTCCTCGCCATGGAAGCCAACGAGGAGCGAGGGCCGTTTCTTCGAAAGGCCTTGGCGAGGGCCCGGGCGCTATTGGAAAACGTTCCGGCCGGACCCGACACCCAGGTTTCGGTTTACCGCCGGGGTTTGAGCGCTTGGGAAAAAGCCAAAACGTGGTCCCGTCCGGCGCGCGACCGGATGGGACGGTGGACGCCGGCCCTGTCCCGGTGGGGGGGCCAGGCCCTGATTTTCGTCTCCGTGACGATGCTCCTCTACGGGGCGTCCGCCGTTTTGTTTCCGGCCGACGCCCTCGCCTACGAGTTCGTGAAGGAGGGGGGGAAAGTCCTCTTTTCTCCGGAACACGGGGAGCATCTTTGGGGGGCGGCGAAGGAAATATTGCGTTTGTCCGGCACGGACCACGCGACCGGCGCCCAGGTTTGGGACGTGATTCATCGAATCGTTGAAGCCAACCCGGACATCGCCAACCCGGCTCAGATCGTGGCCGGTCACGCCTACACCGTTCCTTCGGACCTCCTGCCCGCCGCCTCGGCGGCGGCCGACGCATCGATTTCCGCGGTGGCGGGGCCCGGGGTGGAGGCGTTGACGGCCGTGGCCCCGGCGGCCGCCTCCGCGATGGAACTGGCGGCCAACGCGGCGGCTCCCGCGGCCGCTCTTCCCTCCTCGCCGGCCATCGTCGCGGCCGTCGCGACGGGTTCGAACCTCGCCCTCTCCTTCGGGGGAGGGGCGCTCGCCGCTTTCCTCGGAAACGCGCTGCCGTATTTCGTGGGTCTCGGATTGATCGCGGTGTCGATCCGGGCGGCGCAATGGGGGGCCCGTTCCGGCGTGGCCGCGGCTCTTCGGGCCCGATGGTCCGGCGCGGGGCGGTCGTGGCGCTCCGCCCTCGGCCGAATCCGCGCCGCCCGAATGAAATCCGCCGAACCCGCCGCCCCCGCCTTGCTCCCCGGGGTCGGGAACGGCGAAGGGGCTCCCGGGACATCGGCGGCTCCCGCGCTTGATGTCGAGGAAAAAGAATTCGTCGCGGGGGAGACCGCTCCGGCCTCCGACGCGACGGTGGAGAGCCCGGACGGGAGCGAAAGCGCCCCCTCCGCCAAACCCCATTACCGACGTGAAAACGGGCGGTGGGTTCGGGTTCCGGGCGGCCGTCCGGCCGGTCGCGCGACCGCCCCCGCCCCGTCGAATCCCGTCGCCGAACCGGGAATCGCCCCCCCGGCGGCCGTCCCGGCCGTCGGGACATCCATCGAATCCGTGAACGAGCTCCTCTCCAGCGGTTTAGCCCTCCAGGGGAGTCGGCCCGTCCCCGGAGGGGACCCGGACGTCGGGGAATTTGTTGCCGCCTTGAGCCGGTCCCTGGACCGGTTCGGCCGCGATCACTCCCTTCAGGACGACGGCGCCATAGCCGTTTCCCGGGCCAACGGCGAAACCCTGCGGGTGCGAATGACGCGCCCGGGGGATCCTCGCGCCGCGCGCGCCGTCGAGTGGGCGGAAGGCGACGCCCCGGAAGTTCTCTTGTCCGCCGCCTTGTTGGACCTTCCCCGTCTGGCCCAAAAAAAAATCATCGAACACGTCGTCGCGCAATTGGCGGCCCGTTCCTCGGGAGCTTCGCCGGCGGCCGCCGCGCAAACGGCCGACGCGTTGTCGGCCGATCAACGGACTTTTTTGGCCCAAGCCCTGGCCCTGCGCCGAATGGGGGTGGCCACCCGGTCCCTGGAAACGGCGGCTTTCGAGGCCCGTCGCGAAGTCAGCGATTCCGAAGTGGGCGAAGTTTATAACGGTCCGTCGCTGGGTTTGCGGGACGAAGAACAATATTTTGAAGGCGGCGAAGTGCCCCAGATTCGCACCCTCACCCCCGAATACGCGGACAACACCCCGCGACGGCGCGTAACGAAAACCAAAGCCGTCGTCACCGAAGCCGTCGCCCGCGTCGGCGTCATGACCGAGGAAGAACGGCACCTTCGCTTCGCCACGGGGTTGGCCGAAATGGTGCGGGAAAAATTCGACCCCGAACACCGAATCGTGTTGATCGACGCCGCCGAGGACTTCGCGGAGCTTTACGCGCGGGTTTTTGCGGCCCACGGCGTCGCGGTCCGCTGGCTCACGGCGAAATCGAGCTTGGCGGGCATCGCCCGCCATTTGGCCGAAGGCGGGCACGCCCTGGGGATTTCCGGAACCACGATTTACGACCGGCACGGGCGGACGGTGCCGCCGGAAATCCAATCGAAAATCTGGGACCGTGTTTTGCCTCTTTCGGAAATTCAATGGATGGAGAACCTCGATATCGCCCGGGCGCAAAACCTGTTGACCCCCGTCGAAGAGGATTTGGACGCGCCGTATCTGGCGACCCTTCGAAAGAAATGGGCCCCGGGGCCGGGGCGCTTCGTCGTGGACATCCGCCGCCTCACCGCGTCGCAACAAGAGGCTTATCAGCGGTTGCTCGGGCCGGCGGGGCTGAACGTGGCGTCGCGGTTCGTGACCGTCGGCGATTCGGACGCCTTGGCGCGGGCGTTGCGGGCGGAGGGTTCCGAAGGTCGGCTGGGGATCCAAATCCACAAATACGGGCAAAAACTGAGGGTCTTGGACACCACGGGCGAATCGGTGGACGATTGGCAGCTGGCGCTCGCTTTGATTTATGGCGGCCGGGCGGGGGACGCCGTCGCGGTCACTCCCTGGGACCCGGAAATCCTGCGGTCCGCGGCCGGGCGCGCGGGAATGCGCGTTGAGGAGCAGGGGGCCCCACGCCCGTCCAAGCGGCACACCCCCCCGGTTTTCGGTGGGGACGTCCTCGAAACGGCTTTGGCGGTTTCCGGGCTGATCGACCCGGCGCACCGGTCGTTGGCGGACCGTCTGGGGGACGCCGCGGCGCCGGTTGAAAAAACCGCCGTGGAGGTTTACCCGGAGACCGCCCGGCGGATCAACCAGAACCTGAAATCCGACCGGGCCGAAGCGACGGGCGCGCAATGGGCGCGGAGCGCCGGCCAAAAATTTCTTTCGGCTCGGGTGGTTCCCATCAACGGGTCCAATCAACCGCTTATGATCGTGGACACCGGGGCCGGTCGCCTGTGGGTTTGGGTGGAGGGCCAAGAAATCCAGATGAGAGCCTCCGGCCACGGCGCGCGCGCTCTGTTGCGGTCCGGTCGAAAATGGGCGGCCGCCCAGACGACGCGAACCCAGGGGTTTCAAGCGCTGGTGGGGTTCTCCCTGTACGGCGGTTATTTGCTGGGGTCGTTGGGGGCGGTGGCCTATCTGGTCTTCGTCCAATCGGGGTTTGCTTTCTCCGTCATGGACAACGTGACCCTCTTGCTCGACGGTTTTCTCGGCCCCGGCGCCGCTCTGGGGGCCGTTTTTTCCCTCGTGGCGGCCCTGATCATCACCGCCAACCTTTTTGTCTTCGCCGACGAAGCCTTGTTTTCCATCGTTCGGTCCCGTTTGGCGCGACGATTCGCGCGCGGCGAAGGCCCCCGCTGGGACATCCATCCCTTGATTTGGGGGGATTCCCGGCGCGTCATGGCGGACCGGGCCGGGCCCCGGCACAGTCGCACGCACATGGTCGCCGCGGTGGGCCGAACGATTGAAATTTTTAAGGGCCTGAAAACATTGCCCGGATTCCTTCAGGTATTTTTCTTTCTCCGCGACGCCAGCCAGGCCCGGCTTCACGCCAGCCGCAATTCCTCCGATCGTCCCCCCTGGAGTTATTTCCTCCACACCCTGATTCTCTATTCGGTTTTTAGGCCGGCGGCCATGCTGTGGGGAGGGATTTACGAATTCGGGCGGTATGCTCACCGCGTGTTGGCCCAACGGGGGTACGTCCGGCCCGGCCCGACCAGCACCCTGTCCGACGCCGAAGCCGCCCGCCGGGCCGATGCCGTCCGGGGAACAATCGCCGCGGTCTATGGACCGTCCGAAGTGGCCCCCCGGGTCATGGACCGCCCGGTGATCGTTTTGCCGGGAGACCGCGCCCTGGGCGAGGAGCCCCTGATCTTTATCCGCGAGAACGCGCGGTGGGTGGCCCTGGACCAATTCACGCACGGGCGGGATTTTTCCCACACGTTGGATGTGGTGATCGCCCCCGAAGCCGGGACGTCGCCCGATCGGTTGAAGGCGCTGGAGGGCGGGTCGTTGACCTTTCAACGATCCGTCGAGCCGGCCGCGGGAAAAGCCGCCGGGGACCTTCCGCCGTGGCTGGGCCGTTTGGCCGTGACCTCCGGCGACACCGACCGGCGCCCGGTGGCCCCGGAAAAAACGGACCGCGCCTCCCGCCGTTTGATGGACCTCTTCCCCGAATTCATTCATCACGGCCCGGGGTTCTTCACCCTTCCCAACGGATTCGGAAAATTGCAGGTTCGGGTTCTTTGGGCCGCGCTCCCGGAGATCGGGAACGCCGAACTGTACGGCCCCCGCCTCGCCCCCAACGGGACGCCGGAATATCGCCTGGTGCTGGACCCCCGGGTCATGGAACTTCCCGAGGCGCGTCGCCGGGCGCTTCTGAATGTGTTCAAAGACCAATTGGTGGCCCAGGCGTACGAGCCGTCCCGCCGGGGGGGACGGAACGGCCGGGCCCGATTGGACGAGGCGGGCACGCCCGACGAGTGGCGCGGGGACGTCGAAGCGGCCCGCGAAGGCCGCCGGGTGGAGCCGCTGGGAAGCGCTTGGATGTCCGCCAATCCCACCACCGGGCGAATCGAGGTGTCAACGGAGAACGATGTTTTCCGCGCGGTTCAGGGAATCCTCCTGTATCTGCGGGGGGAAGGCGTCGTTCGGACCCCGTTGGTGTTCAGCGTGTCTCCCGGCGCCCGGCCGTTGGCGCGCGCGGCCTTGGAAGTTCTTTCCGCCCACACCCGAAGCACCGGCCAGCCTCTTTGGACTCTCGAAGAATCGGGATCCCACGGGGAGGGGCCCGTCCTTCATTTGCGCCTGAACGAGGACGGCTTGACGGCGACGACCGGAGCGGGCGCGCCGTTGGCGCGCACCCCGATGGCGATCGATCGGCTCAACCGCCTTCTTTCGCTGGAGGCCACGGAAGCGTTTCGGGAAGCCCCCGACCGGGCGGTCGAAGCGTTTGTGTCCCCGGAAGCCGCCCGCGCCCCGCCCGAGTCGCCCGCGGCCGCCGCGGTGGAATCGCCGGCCGCGTCCGCCCAATTGCCCGTGGGACTTGTTTGGGCGGGAGCCGCCGTCCTTGCGACGACCGCGGCGGTCGGCCTCGCGATGTATGCGGGGCTTTCTTCCCCCTTCGTGCTCATCGCGTTGCAAGGCCATTTCGGCACGTTGATTGCGACGGGAATGTCGGTGATCTATTTCCTCAAGGGGATTCCCCTCCTCGTCCCGGTTTTGACCGCGGTGATGCCGTCGATGGCCCTGTCCTACCTGCATTTTCGACTTTTCCACGCCCGGGACAAACGCGCGGTCTTCTCCCAATGGAAAAAAACGGACAAGGTCCTGGCCGCTGAATTGTCCGAAGCGGTGAACAGCGAAGCGCTCGCGCAATACGCCCTGTTTGCGGAAAAAACCATGGACCGGGACGTCGTCCCGAGCGTTTGGGCCGACGACGTCGTGGGTCTGGGAACCGACGGCCGCCTCCAAATCAATCACCGGGCCCTTCGCATCGCCCACGGGGTGTTTTTCCACCGGTTTTACCGCGTCGCCTTCCTGACGATTCGCGTCCTATCGGCCCGGTTGATCTCGCAAGCCCGGGCGGCGCGCGCCGCCGAATGGCTGGCGCGGCCCTGGGCCCGGCTCCGCCTGATGCTTTTCGTTCAAATGGAATCCCAATTGGCGTGGGAGGATCGCCTGCTGGCGCCCATCCGATTTGGCGCTTTAACGCTCTTTTTCCAGCGCAACAGCCGATTTTTCTTCTTCGTCCACTACGGCGTCCTTTACCCGATCCTCCTGGGCCGAATGTTTGTGCAATCGCTCGGCCTGCTCGTCCATCCGTCCGTTCACCAGTTGGGCGAGGTGGCGGAGCGGTTGGACACCCCGGCGGAATTGAGCGGGAAAGGCTTTGAGGTTCTTCCCGCGGTGGTCGGGCGGGCCAACGGCGTGCCGGAAATCGTCCTCGCCGACGGCACCACGGTCGACGTCATCGGATGGGACGTCAAAGTGGAAAAGCTTCGGCAACACTTGGACGCCGGCGACCGCGTGGTGGTCCTCGCCCACGGGACGCCCCAGGACGGGAAAGTCAAAGGGTATCTTTACGTTCGGGACGAGGAGCATCGCGGCGACGGTCAACGGTGGGTATCGCTCAAAGCGCAGCCGGGCGCGCCCCTGTTTCTTCAATTTTCCCCGACGTCAACGCTCCCGCGGGGCCAGGCGTTTCTGAGCGCCTACGGCCCCGGGCTCCGCTGGACCATCGCGGCCTCCGTGTTGTTGTCCACGGCGATCACCGTGGTCGCCGTGGCGCTGCTGGGGGTCCCGGAAATGTTTTGGAGCCCCGCGGCCTGGGCGGCGTTTCAACAATCCGCCTCGTGGGCGACGGCGGTCCCGGTGGGAGCCCGCGTTCTGACCTTGGTCGGTTTCCTCGCTTTTTACAAGACGATCATCGAATCCTACAAGGTGGTGTTCGGTCTCCACCGGCCCGGGCGGTTCCGCCTCCTTCGGGCGTTGGCGGTTCCCGTTTTCTCCTTTGTCACGTTTTTGGGCGCCCGGGTGGGATGGGCCCACGCGGTCGGAACCGGCCAGGCGCAATTCGGAACCTCGGCCACGCGGGACCTTGAAAAATCGGCCTTCGTGCATTTGACCGAATCCCACACGTTGGACGGATTGGCCGCCGGGGTTCGCCACGCTTTCGGTTTGGAGATGGCGGCCCGCCTCAACGCGCTTCGTGCGGCCGGGGGATTGCCGATCCTTTCGGCCCGGGACATGGAAGAGACGTTGCGGCCCCTGGAGGATCCGGGCCAGGACCCGCGCCAATTCGTTCAGAAAATATTGACCGTGGTTGGCCGGTTGGACGTTTCCCGGGGGGAAGGCCTGACTCGTTTGGGGGTGGCCCACCTGGACAACGGATTGGTGGACATTGCCTTCCGCAAATTGACGTCGCCCGATCACCGGTTTTTAACGAGCGTTGAAAACATTCGAAAAGCGCTCCGGGAGATGCTCGACGAAATGAACCGGTCCTTGGACGCCGAAGTCGCGGGCGCCCTTCGGGGCCGGGGGGCCATGGATTCCGCGGTTCCCGCCGCCGCCGAAGCGTTCTGGGGGGCGGCCGGAGCCCATTTGGCGGGCAATGTGGAAACCAACATCGTTCGGCAATTGGAAACGTTGGCGAAACGGCAACCCGTCCTGGGTCCGGCGCTCCAGCGGGTGAAATTCTCCGTGGTGGAATTGAAGGGGGCGCAGGGTC